>NZ_VSMC01000017.1 GCF_008728965.1 Heminiphilus faecis
CTATACATCAAGAATGTCGCAAAGAAACTAAACCTCAGACCACGGAAAAAACTCGGTTTTTCAAACCCGAAAACCGAGTTCTTCAAACAAATCGCTAATTTTGCACTTGCCAGTTGAACCTGCGTTTATAGAAAAATGTTAAACTTTTTCGCGATTTAGATGTAAAAATGTTTATGAATTACGTCTATTGTCGTATATTTGCAGACTAATTAAAAACAGAGATAAACTTTAGCGTAATGATGCAGCAGATTTCCAAACGAGTACAGGCTCTCGCTCCGTCGCAGACACTGGCGATGTCACAGAAGAGTCAAGAACTGAAGGCGCAAGGCGTTGACGTAATCAATCTTTCGGTCGGTGAACCCGATTTCTTCACTCCCGACTTCATTAAGGAAGCCGCAAAGAAAGCTATTGATGACAACTTCTCGTTTTATACGCCGGTACCCGGTTATCTTTCGCTCCGTAAGGCCATTTCCGAGAAACTGAAACGCGAGAACGGTCTTGATTTCGCACCGGAGCAGATTGTGGTGTCAAACGGTGCCAAGCAATCTCTGTGCAATGTCATTCTAACAGTGGTGAATCCCGGCGACGAGGTGGTCATACCTACTCCGGCATGGGTAAGCTACGTTGAAATGGTCAATCTCGCCGAGGGTAAAAGTGTACTTGTGCCCGCCACGATAGAACAGAACTTCAAGATAACTCCTGCACAGCTTCGCGAGGCGTTGACCGAGCGTACCAAGATTGTGCTTTTCTGTTCGCCAAGCAACCCTACCGGCAGTGTGTACAGCCGCGAGGAGCTTCAGGCCCTTGTCGAGGTACTTTCCGACTATCCCGATGTTCTTGTGCTTTCCGACGAAATATATGAACATATCAATTTTACAGGCAGTTTTACCTCTTTGGCTTCTTTCCCTGCTATAGCTGACCGTACATGTATCGTCAACGGTGTGTCAAAGGCTTATGCCATGACAGGATGGCGTATAGGCTATCTGGCTGCTCCGCTTTGGCTTGCTAAAGCGACCAATAAACTGCAGAGTCAGTATACGTCAGGTGCGTCATCGATAGCGCAGAAAGCCGCCGAGGCCGCCTATACCGGCCCGCAGGATTGTGTTGAGGACATGCGCAAGGCGTTTGAGCGTCGCCGTGATCTTGTGGTGGGTCTTGCCAAAGCCATACCCGGACTCGGTGTCAATACGCCGGAGGGCGCGTTTTATCTTTTCCCTGAGGTGTCGAGCTATTTTGGAAAGCGTTGCGGCGACCGGGTAATTGAAAACGACGCCGATCTGGCCATGTATCTTCTTGAGGAGGGACATGTGGCCACTGTTGCCGGCTCGGCATTCTGCTGCCCCGGATATATAAGGCTGAGCTATGCTACAAGTGACGATAACATATGCGAGGCCATGCGTCGCATCGCTGAAGCTCTTGCCAAACTTATTTAACAGATAAAATGCCCGGCGCCATGTCGTCAGAACGTGTAAACTCCGATTGCCTTGTAATAATACCCACCTATAAGGAGGCTGAAAATGCATCGGCTATCATTGATGCTGTAATGAAGCAGCCTCATGCTATGGACGTGCTTATTGTCGATGATGGCTCTCCCGACGGTACGGCCGACATAGTGCGTCGCAAAATGGAGGAGTATCCCGGACGTGTGCATATGATTGAACGTTCGGGTAAACTCGGACTCGGCACCGCTTATATCACCGGATTCAAGTGGGCTATCGAACGCAAGTATGACTACATCTTCGAGATGGATGCCGATTTTTCGCACAATCCCGACGACTTGATGGCGCTATATCGCGCTTGTGCTAAGGATGGTGCCGATGTGGCCATCGGCTCGCGTTATGTATCGGGAGTCAATGTGGTCAACTGGCCTATGAGCCGTGTGCTTATGTCATACTTCGCGTCAAAATACGTGAGATTCATTACCGGTATGCCGTTTAATGACACAACTGCCGGCTTTGTATGCTATCGCCGCCGTGTGCTTGAATCGATGGAACTTGACAAAGTGCGCTTCAAGGGCTATGCTTTTCAGATAGAAATGAAGTTTACGGCCTATAAGCACAAATTCCGCATTGTCGAAGTGCCGATTATATTTGTCAACCGGGTTCTCGGTGAGAGCAAGATGAGTTCCGGTATATTTTCCGAAGCGGTGTTTGGTGTCATAAGACTTAAACTTTACAGTTGGATTCACAAGTATCCCGACTGTAGCAAAATATTGCCTCGCTGATGCACGATTTACTGTTACATAACGCCCTTATTGTAAATGAGGGACGATGCTTCAGAGGATATGTCGCTGTCGATGCCGATATTATAATAGAGGTGGGCGAGGGTGAACTGCCCGAGGGCATGAAAGATACTTTCCGAAAGGTGGAGGACCTTGACGGATGTTTGTTGCTGCCCGGAGTGATAGACGATCAGGTGCATTTCCGTGATCCCGGCCTTACGCATAAGGCCGACATCGCCACCGAGTCGCAGGCGGCTGTTGCGGGCGGAGTCACTTCGTTTATGGACATGCCCAATACGAAGCCTCCCACTGTGACTGTCGGGGCTCTTGAGGCTAAACTGGCTCGTGGAGCCGAATGTTCGTCGGCTAATTATAGCTTTTTTATCGGTGCCACGAACGATAATATGGATGAATTGCTTCAATGCGATTACAGTCGTGTGCCCGGCGTAAAACTGTTTCTCGGTTCCTCGACCGGCAACATGCTCGTTGATAACGAGGCTACGCTTGATCGTATATTCCGTGACGTGCCGGCATTGATTGCCATCCATTCCGAGGACGAGGCCACTATAAAGGCTATGCGCGAGAAGTTTGTCGCGGAGCGTGGCGACGACCTGCCCGTAGAATTGCATCCGCTTATACGAAGTCGTGAAGCATGCGTGATATCCACCAGAAGGGCCATCGAGCGTGCGCGTCGCTTCAATACCCGTCTTCATGTGCTGCATGTGTCTACTGCCGAGGAGGTGGCCATGTTTTCCGATGCTCCCGTGCAGGACAAGCTCATAACATCGGAGGTGTGTGTACATCATCTGTGGTTTTCCGACGAGGATTATGCGCGTCTCGGAACCCGTATTAAAATGAACCCTGCCGTCAAGACCCGGGGTGACCGCGATGCGTTGCGGCATGGACTGCGTGACGGACGTCTTGATATTGTGGCTACCGATCATGCTCCTCATCTGCTGACTGAAAAGGAGGGCAATGCTATTACTGCCGCTTCGGGCGCTCCGATGGTACGCTATTCGTTGCCTGTGATGCTTGAACTTGCCGATATGGGGGTATTCTCGCGCGAACTCGTTGTTGAGAAAATGTGTCATGCTCCGGCACGGCTTTATAATATAGACCGGCGTGGTTATCTGCGTTCCGGTTATTATGCCGATCTTGTTGTTGTACGTCCCGACGATCCATATACTGTTACTGACGCTTCCGCTTCGGCCCGTTGCGGATGGACTCCGCTCGCCGGTACCACGCTGCACAACCGTGTGGTACGTACTTATGTCAACGGACATCTCGTTTGTAGCGACGGTGTTGTTGATACTTCGGTGCGCGGACGTGAATTGCATTATCTTCCGCGTAACCGGGGTTGATATTGTAGAAAAATAATCGTACTTTTGCCGCAGTGCCATAAAACATACAAAACCAAACATCAACATTATGATAGAAAAAGCTAACGTAAAGTACCTTGACAGGGTTGTCATCCGTTTCTCCGGCGATTCCGGCGACGGCATGCAACTTGCCGGAAATATCTTTACCAATGTTTCGGCCGGAGTCGGCAATCAGGTGTCGACATTTCCCGATTACCCGGCCGAGATACGTGCTCCGCAGGGTTCGCTCAGCGGAGTGTCCGGATTTCAGGTACACATAGGTGTGGGCGTGCATACACCCGGTGACAAGGCTGATGTGCTCGTCGCCATGAATCCTGCGGCCCTGAAGCAGAATGTAAAACATCTTAATGCGGGAGGTGTGGCCATCGTGGATATCGATTCATTCAAGCCTGCTGATCTGCAGAAGGCGTTGTTCACGACCGATGACCCTTTCAAAGAACTTGGGCTTAACGCTCAGGTACTTGAAGTGCCGGTCACTTCTATGACAAAGGCCGCGCTTGCTGATTCGGGCCTTGACAATAAGTCGGTTATGAAGTGCCGCAACATATTTGCTCTTGGCCTCGTATGCTGGCTCTTTGACCGTCCGCTTGAAGCCGCGTTGCATCATCTGAAAAACAAGTTTGCCCGTAAACCGGCTATTTACGAAGCCAATTCCAAAGTACTTCAGGCCGGTTATGACTACGGAGCTAACATACATGCTTCCGTATCGACCTATCGTATAGAGTCCGAGAATATACGTCCGGGTTATTATACTGACATAAACGGTAACACCGCTACCGCTTGGGGACTTATTCTTGCCTCTGAGAAGTCGGGACGTCCTCTTTTTCTCGGAAGCTATCCCATTACCCCGGCTACCGACATTCTGCATGAGCTTGCCAAGCGCAAGGATCTCGGTGTGAAGGCTGTGCAGATGGAGGACGAGATAGCCGGAGTATGTTCGGCTATAGGTGCTTCCTTTGCCGGAAATCTTGCTGTAACTTCTACCTCCGGGCCCGGTCTCGCCTTGAAGAGCGAGGGTATAGGACTTGCTGTCATGGCGGAGTTACCGCTGGTGGTCATCGATGTCCAGCGTGGTGGTCCGTCGACAGGGCTTCCTACCAAGACCGAGCAGACCGATCTCATGCAGGCCGTTTACGGCCGCAACGGTGAGTCGCCGGTTGTTGTCGTGGCTCCCGCCTCGCCTACCGACTGCTTCACAATGGCTTTTGAGGCCTCACGTATAGCTATTGAGCATATGACTCCCGTGATCCTGTTGTCCGATGCGTTTATCGGCAATGGTTCGTCGGCTTGGCGTGTGCCAGATGCCGACGAATATCCGGTTATAAAACCTCATTATGTGCCTGAAGAGCTTAAAGCCGCATGGAAGCCTTACATGCGTGACCCCGAGACCCTTGTTCGCTATTGGGCCATACCCGGCACAGAGGGGCTTATGCACCGTCTGGGCGGTCTTGAGAAAGATTACGACACGAGTGTCATATCGACCGATCCTGTCAATCATGAGCATATGGTGCAGGTGCGCCGCGACAAGGTTGCCAATGTGGCTTATGACATACCCGAGCTTGAAGTGCTGTGTGACAAAGACGCCGACACGCTTCTTATCGGTTGGGGTGGCACTTACGGGCATCTTTACACTGCAGCCGAGGAACTTTGTGCCGCAGGTCGCAAAGTCGCTTTCGCCCACTTCCGTTACATAAACCCGTTGCCGCGTAATACAGGCGAAGTGCTGTCGCGCTACAAGACGGTGATATGCGCAGAGCTGAATACCGGACAGTTTGCCGACTATCTGCAGGGCCATTTCGGCGGTCTTGAAGTGCACCGTATAAACAAGGTGCAGGGACAGCCGTTCCTTGTTAAAGAGGTTGTTGACGGAGTTATCAACATTATGGATAAACAATAATCGACTATGACTATGGAATGTACAAAATATGCTCCCTCCGATTATAAGAACGAGCAGTCGGTGCGCTGGTGTCCCGGATGCGGCGATCATGCCATACTTAATGTGTTGCACAAGGCCATGGCCGAAGTCGGCGTGCCTCCCCATATGACTGCGGTCATATCGGGTATCGGTTGCAGCTCGCGTCTGCCTTATTACATGAATACTTACGGCTTCCACACCATTCACGGTCGTGCTGCAGCCGTGGCTACCGGCTTCAAGGTGGCCAATCCGGCCATGACCGTATGGCAGGTGTCGGGCGACGGTGACGGTCTTGCCATAGGCGGCAATCACTTTATCCATGCCGTGCGACGCAATATAGACATAAACCTGTTGTTGTTCAACAACAAAATATACGGCCTTACCAAAGGCCAGTATTCGCCTACGAGCGATCGAGGTTTCGTGAGCAAATCGTCGCCTTACGGCACTACCGAGGATCCGTTTATCCCTGCCGAACTCGTATTCGGCGCACGTGGCAACTTCTTTGCCCGTTCGATTGATGTTGACCTGCCTACAGCACAGGAAGTGCTTGTGGCGGCGGCCCGTCATAAAGGCACTTCGGTGGTGGAGATGCTTCAGAACTGTGTCATATTCAATAACGGCATACATAATTATATCACCGACCGCGAATTTCGTGCCGAGCGCACAATCCATCTGCGCCACGGTGAGAAAATGCTTTTCGGAAAAGACATGAATCGCGGACTCGTGCGCGACGGCTTTTTGCTTAAGGCTGTCGAGATAGGCAAGGACGGTTATACTATCGATGACGTGCTTGTACACGACGCCCATACTCCGAGCAACTTCCTTCATCAGCAACTCGCCATGATGGACGGCTATTCGCTGCCGCTTGCAGTGGGAGTCATACGCGATGTCGAAAGTCCCGTATACAACGAGGAGGTCGACCTGCAGATCGAGCAGGTACGCGCCAAAAAAGGCTTCGACTCCCTCCGCTCCATGATACTTGCCGGCGAGCACTGGGAAGTAAAATAATCCCGGTGAAGTGGCCCCAACAAGTTGGACAGGTTTTAACTATCCGATTTGATAAAGAGTTCGGTATTGTACCGGGCTCTTTTCATTTAACCGGGCTCTTATTCTGTTATTGTTATAATATACTATATATTCATGATGCAGTTCACTACGATACAGTCTCTTCTTTTCATATCATGTGAACGGAGCGGTATCGAGCCATACATAAGCTACAATGGTATTTAAGAGGATTACTATTATTGCTGAAAGTATATAAGCATAGGTTCTTTTCTCTTTATAGCAAATTGCAGATAGTAGTATACTTGAGAAACAGGTGATAGTAAGTATCAGGCTCGCTAATGTGCTCATAAAATGAGGTATTCGTGCAGCAATATCAATGGCTAATCTACCAAAAATAAGTCCACATATTATAACTGTAGGTTTTATTTTCGGATTTTTACTGAATTTAGCGAGGCTCCACCAAGTTAGTCCGAAATATGTCAATGATGTAGTCCATATATTCCCATAGATTGAAATTGCTGTTATCCACCAAGTTAGTAGCAATAAAGCTATTGATAACCCTACATTGACCCAAAAAACTTTTAGATTCGAATTATTATTCATTGTAATAAAAATTATAATATTTAGTTACGTTAATATACTTTTTATTGTATGTGCCAAAGGTAGTATTTCGGAAGGGATTTAAGAGATATATCTTACTCGCAATATGGTCGCAAATTATAAAAGCAGATATTTTAAATTCTCATAAAGTTCTCAAAATGTAGGAAGTGTGCTTATAATGAGGAGATTATCCTATCAAGATCACGGGCGGTTGCTTTGTCATTATTATAGAGCTTTTTGCTTAGTCTTGACTTTATTGTTGAAATGCCGTTCTCGGATTTACACATTATTTTAGCTATTTCTTTTACGGGAAATCCTAATTTTATTAGGGTTGCAACCCGTCTCTCGTTTATAGAAATGGCTGGTGAAGAGTAAAAAAGATTGTAGAATTCAGGATAAGTAATCTTTATTGTTTCGGAAAGTATATCCCATTCTTTTGTTGTGCATTTTCTGGCAGTTTGCACATGATATATGAACGTTTTGATTTGCTCGTTGTCGGTTAATCGATGTTTAAATGGTATTTTGTCTTTCCGTTTGTGGCATATCTTTTTAAGTGTGACACTTAGCCGTTTCAAGTCGTTGTGTTTCCCGAGAACCCATATTGTCAAAGATATAATGGCTGCTGTTAAAATAAAGGAGAAAAATACTATTATTTGTAATGGTATCGTATCTGTATTAGCTGTGTACAAGGGTTTAAAATCATGAATTTTCGTCATAGATGCTTCCATACATCTTGTAATTGATTTGTTGCTCATAAAATATATTGAGTTGGAAAGTAATAATGCATGGCCTACATTTTGTTTTGTCGGCCTAACGCTTGCTAATATTGTGGCTGCCTTGGTTGCATCGGGCAATGGAGAACTATTGATCAACCTCTCTAAGTAAGAGATTGCATTAATTGTATCAGATTTTAATAATGCAGTTTCAGCTGCAACGGACAAATAATTGCCCTTATCTTTTAATGGTATATTTTGAGGTGTGATAGCCTTTAATATAGAATCCGATTCATCATAGTTACCTGTTAAGTTGTTATATGCGGCTGATGCAATTGCTATTTTGGGTACTGACTTTATATATGAACGGTAAATATCTGATCGTAAGGCCGTATTGTGTAGGTGTATAGCTTTGTCTCTTTGTCCTGACCGATGATAAGCTGATGCAAGCAGTTCCGAGCAATGTATGATTGAAATGCTATCTTTTGTTTGTTTCGCAAATATTAAAGCCTTACGTAGGTTTTCTGTTTCTTGATTATATAATCCTATACGATTAAACATCTTTGCAAGTCCCCGATATATATCTTCGCTCAATCGCTCTGAATTTTGTTTAGATTTTGTTTCAAGTGCTTTATGATAATAAAACATAGCTTTTTGTATATCTCCGAGGTCATTATAGATTTCGCCCCCGTAATAGAAACTATATGATTTAAGAGAATCATTCCAGTGCGCTTTAGAATAGTAATTGATCGTTTTCGATATAAGTTCATCGTTATAGAACGTCATGCCGTTTTGGTAGGCAATATGTATATATGATAGATTGTAATGAGCAATTTCATCTTGTTCCATCTTCGATCCTTTTTTCGACAATATAAGCCATTGTCTGTAGGCACTGTCCGGATATAGATATGCCACTTGAGAGATTATGTCAAGCTCATTATGGATTGAAGACTCGTCCTTTTTGCATCCTGCGAGACTGAGTGTTAGCGTACAAAATAAAATAATGTAAGATCTGAGCTTCATTTTAAACGATGATTTATTATATATACTCAAAAATTGGCATGAACACTCACGCACGGTAGTATAAATTTTATAATAAGCGTTTAATGTAGATGAAAGGTATATGAAAACTCATGGCGGAGTTGGTTTGTTTTATACAGAGTAACATTAAAGCTTGATTTTATGAAGACAATACGACCCGTGCTCGCTTTCGCGGCTGTAACCACACTTTTATTATCTTCGTGTGTTACCAAGAAAAAATATGCCACGTTGCTTGACGATTATAATTCGACCCGTGTGGAACTGGCCGAAGCCAAGGCTTATAATAAAAGTCTTGACGCCATGCTTGAAGAGGCCAAGGCAAACAATGCCCAGCTGAAAGAGAACCTTGCGGCTCTTCAGGGCTCTCTGAACCAGAGTATAGCCCAGAACTCGCAGGGCAATGTAAATATATCCAAGCTTGTCGATGAGATTAATGCGTCTAACAAGTATATAAAGGAGCTTATCGCGGCCAAGGACAGATCAGACTCGCTCAACATGGTGCTTACCAACAATCTTACTCGTTCGCTTAGCCGAGATGAGTTGAAAGATGTCGACGTCAAGGTGCTCAAAGGGGTAGTGTACATCTCGCTTGCCGACAATATGCTCTTCAAGACAGGGTCATATGATATATCGGACCGCGCTATGGCCACTCTGTCAAAGATAGCCAAGATCATAAAGGATTACAAAGACTATGACGTTATGGTGGAGGGCAATACCGACGATGTGCCTATATCACGCACCAATATACGAAACAACTGGGATTTGTCGGCCTTACGTGCTTCGTCGGTAGTACAGGTGCTTCAAAACCGCTTCGGAGTTGACCCGTCGCGTCTGTCTGCTGCCGGACGTGGTGAGTATCGGCCTATCGCAGACAATTCTACCGATAGCGGGCGTCAACGCAACCGCCGTACCGAAATCATCATTACTCCTAATCTCGACCAATTTATGGACTTGATTGAAAAAGCACCCGATGATAATACGAACGGCATGTAATGAAAATCACCCGGAATAACCGCCTAAAGCGGTTATTCTTTTTTTACAAATTTAAGCAGCAGTACTGGCTGACGTATGTCGGCACTGCGTTTCTTAAAGTGTTTTATCAGGTAGAAGTCATAAGTATCGGCCTGAGCAGGCAAGAACTTGCGTGCGTCTTCGACCCCGACCAACAGATAACCCGATTGAGTATCATCCAACATCCTGAACGGCTTGATGCGGTCGTTGGTGTAGTAGTTTGTACCGTAGAAGCGCAACATCGAATTTCCGATATGTGAGTATACATTGCCTTCGGGCTGAAGACGATTGACAGTCGTCGCTATTATGCGGTCGCTCTTTGCATTAAGTATGCCCGGCTGGTATACGCCTGCAAAAGCCCAATAGAAAACTATGGTCACTGTCAGAGTCATAATAAAAGCGGTTTTTGACGATGCCTTGCGCAACTTCCATAATGTTACTCCTGCGAGTACAGCCGATAGTTCTACAAGGAGCCATTTTATAATGTTTGTGTACCCTTCAAGTCCTGTGATCATGACCGCGTTGTCGAAAGCATGGCGTCCTGACAGGATAGAGTAGGGAAACCAACCGCATTGTATAATCACAAACACTATAAATGCAAGTGCTACGACCGAGGCAATGACGGCTCCGTATATTTTTATGGAGCGATGATTGTGCCTTATGAGCCATGTTATGTAGTCGGCGATAAACACGGCTATGAATGGATATATGGGCAGCAGGTATACACTTCGTTTGCTTTCAGGAATGCAATAAAAGACAAATATCAGCAGTATGGTGATGAGTGCATACATGCGAGGTGCATCCATTGACTTAAAACTTTTCCACCATTCTCTTATAGGCGCGGCGGCTTTTATGGCGTTTATACGGCGCATAGGTATGAGCGACACCAGTAGCAGCAACGTATAAGGCAGATAACCCGACAGTAAGGTGAGAAAGTTGTAGTACATCGGTTTTACATGTGAGGAGTAGCTCATGTTGCCGGTCATGCGTTCTACGTTCTCTTCATGTACAAGGTCGAGAAACTCCGCGCCCTCCTGTTGATAAGCGGCGTAGTACCATAGAGTGGGAATGATCAGCGGTACCAAAAATGGCAGTATGAGTTTTACCACGACACGCCAGAATTTCTCGCCGCGAATAAGCATGAATGTGAATATCACGGCAAGAGGAAGCACTACGGCCACCGGACCTTTTGTAAGCACACCGCCGCTCATCATGATTACTGCAAGCCATGGCAAGCCTTTAAGACCTCGTTCCCAATATGTATAAAGAGAGAATAATGCCCCGGTTATGAAGAATGTGAGCAGCATATCAACCCGACATGCCATGCCAGCCCTATACACTTCAAAAGCGGTAAGAGTTATAAGCCCGGCTGCAAAAGCATGGGTCCATGATATGCGGCGTTTGAAAAAGCCGTAACACCACAATATCATTCCTATGAGCGCAAGTGCCGACGGCAACCGTGACAAGTATTCGGTTACATGGCCGTGTATAAGCGAAAATATCGCTATGCACCATGCCATGAACGGGGGTTTGTATGGTATTTCATCGCCGTTGCTTTCAGGCAGAATCCAGTCGCCGGTATTAAGCATCGATACCGCTACGATGGCCTCGCGAGGTTCTCCTTTGGAGTAAAAGAGGGTTTCACCGAGAAATGGCAATAATGTCACGGCCGCAATGGCAGCAAGTATGAAATATGAATTTCGCGGTGTAAGGCGAAATGAGATTGACTTCATGAAATGGGATTTATTAGTCTAAATGTCCTTATTTTTTGCAAAAATAGGAAATATTTTGTGGCGAATCCATAGAAACGAAAATAATTTGTTTCGTAAACGCCTAATTTGTAAATTTGCATCAATGTAATAACATAATAATCGACAATTTTTAGATATGGCACAAAAACCGTTTGTATATCAGGAGCCGTTCCCTATGTCGCATGATACGACAGAGTACTATCATCTGACCTCTGACTACGTCAGAACAGAAACGTTTGACGGCCACGAAATGCTTGTAGTGGAGCCTGAGGCTTTGCGTGTACTTGCCCGGCAGGCTACTCACGATAATGCTTTCATGTTGCGTCGTGAGCACAATTCCATGGTAGCCAAGATTCTCAGTGATCCCGAAGCTAGTGAAAACGACAAGTTCGTGGCTTTGACCATGCTGCGCAATGCCGAGATTGCCGCTAAAGGCCAGTTGCCTTTCTGTCAGGATACAGGTACTGCTATCGTGATAGGAAAGAAAGGCCAGAATGTATATACCGGCGGTGGCGATGAGGAACAATTGTCGCACGGAGTGTATGACACATATACCGGTTGCAATCTGCGTTATTCGCAGAATGCACCTCTGAACATGTATGACGAGGTGAACACCGGCTGCAATCTTCCTGCGCAGATTGACCTTTATGCCGTGGACGGCGACGAATATAAATTCCTCTTTGTCGCTAAGGGAGGCGGTTCGGCCAACAAGACATATCTTTATCAGGAGACCAAAGCTCTGCTCAATCCCGAGAAGCTGGTGCCTTTCTTGGTCGAGAAGATGAAGTCGCTCGGCACTGCGGCTTGTCCTCCTTACCATATAGCGTTTGTCATCGGCGGCACTTCGGCCGAGATGAACCTTGCCACTGTCAAGAAGGCTTCAGTAAAGTATTATGATAATCTTCCTACAAGCGGCAACGAATACGGCCGTGCGTTCCGCGATGTGGAACTTGAACAGACTCTTCTTAAAGAAGCGCAGAAGATAGGGCTCGGCGCACAGTTCGGCGGTAAGTATTTTGCTCACGACATACGTGTCATCCGACTCCCGCGTCACGGCGCTTCTTGTCCGGTAGGTCTTGGTGTAAGCTGTTCGGCTGACCGCAATGTCAAGGCCAAGATTAACAAAGAGGGTCTCTGGATTGAAAAACTCGATACCAACCCCGGCGAACTCATTCCCGATTCGCTGCGTAATAAAGGTGAAGGCGATGTCGTGAAGATTGATCTCAACCGTCCTATGCCCGAGATACTTGCAGAATTGACAAAATATCCCGTATCGACACGCCTGTCGCTTAACGGTACTATTATTGTAGGCCGTGACATAGCCCATGCCAAGATAAAAGAACGTCTTGACCGTGGCGAGCCGATGCCTGACTATCTGAAAGATCATCCGATTTATTACGCAGGACCTGCAAAGACTCCGGCAGGAATGCCTTCAGGCTCTTTCGGACCCACTACCGCAGGACGTATGGACTCTTATGTTGACCAATTCCAAGCCGCAGGTGGCTCGATGGTCATGATTGCCAAAGGCAACCGCAGCAAGCAGGTGACCGATGCCTGCCACAAGCACGGAGGCTTCTATCTCGGAAGTATCGGCGGCCCGGCTGCTATACTCGCCCACGACAGTATAAAGAAAGTGGAATGCCTCGAGTATCCAGAACTCGGTATGGAGGCAATCTGGAAGATTGAAGTTGAAAACTTCCCCGCTTTCATCCTCGTCGATGACAAAGGCAACGACTTCTTCACCGAAATAGCACAGCGTTGTCAAGGCTGTCCAGTGGCGAAATAAGATTATTAAACGCTTGGATAGAAAACTTATATCTGTCAATAAGCATGGTGCCTTTCGGTGCCATGCTTATTAGTTTATATGGTACAAAGTAGTAATGTATAGATACAAACAGATTATTGCTGTAATAGCTTTTGCTATAATTCCTCTCCTGACAATAGGGTCGGGTGCTTCATGTGGCATCTATCGTCATGAGGCTGACGCATTTTTGACGACATTTCCCGAGAACATGCAGAGACGTCAGACCGAAGCTATTCGTCGGGCGATGATTGGAAAAAGCGATTCTCTTGATGCGATAAGAATGTCGCGTGACATCCCTGCGGAGTTGCCCGCAGGAGTGACTCGCAGACCGATAGGGCACAACATGGCTTTGTTCCGGAGTGAGAGCTATGATAACGATACAATACCTTTGCTGCTGTATATTCACGGGGGCGGATGGACAATAGGGAGCATAAATAGCTGTTCGCGTTTTTGTTCTCAATTGGCTGTCAACGGTATTGCAGTTCTGGCGGTGGATTATCGGCTTGCTCCCGAACATCCTTATCCTGAAGGCCTGAATGACTGTATAGATGCAGCTAAAATCGCCGCGGACAGTCTTGACCGGTGGAAATGCCGCGGCATAGTTTTGGGTGGCGACAGTTCCGGTGGAAATCTTGCCATAGCTACTGCGTTGAGTTTTCCAGACAATGCGTTCAACGGTCTGGCCGTTTTTTATCCAGTGATCAAGGCTTATGCCGACAATTCTTCAAGCTGGCAAAAATACGGGTCCGGATTCGGACTCGACAGTGAGTTGATGGAAGCGTTCAATGGCGCATATACCTCTGATATATATAATCCGATGGTATCACCGGCCATGGCTTCTGACAATGATTTGAGAAAATTGTCGCCCATACTAATAATAGCCGCTGAACGTGACATACTGAAAGATCAAGGTCAGGAATTTGCAACTCGTTTAAGGCTGTTGGGCAATGATGTGCGTTACGATATGCTCCCCAATACGGTTCATTTATTTATAACGGTCCCGGGGCAGACAGCAGCATTCGATTATGCAGTGTCCGCGGCATCAGGATTTATTTCAGAAATCGTTGCTCAATAATGGATCATGTCGCATACTAATACAGATGATTGAAATGAAACCACACGGTAGCTCAAACAGTAAATCCTTTAAAGACATGACATTGGAGGAACTATGGATATTGTTTCCAATTGTTTTGACTCCGCATCAGCCGCAGTGGGCTGACCGGGCTCAGGAAGAGATTGAGGCACTGTCGGAAATCCTGACAGGATACGCTCCGGTCATCAGTCATATCGGAAGTACCGCAATACCCTGTATTCAGGCTAAACCGATAATTGATATTCTCGTCGAAATCGCGCCCGAAACCGACTGGCAGCGTATAAGGTCGGAAATGATAGAGGCGGGATATATATGTATGTCTTCATCTGAACGCCGCATGAGTTTCAACAAGGGGTATACTCCGGAAGGCTATGCGGAAAGGGTGTTTCATATTCATGTCCATGCTGTAGGTGATAATGACGAAATTCTATTTCGTGACTATCTTAGAGATCATCCGGCAGTTGCCCGAGAATATGAGGCGTTGAAACTAAGTCTTTTGCCACGATATAAAAATGACAGAGACGGCTACACGGAAGCCAAGTCGGACTTTGTAAGAGCAGTAGTCGATGATGCCCGAAAACAACAATGTTACTCAAGCCGGAGTCCCCGACATTGATAGCTTCCGGAGAAGCATGCTGTCGAAGATGTCCCGTAGTACCGAAACTCCCGAGTACCTGAATATGAATTATGACAATGGTTGATCCTAAACATCCGCGAGGCCGATATACAGGCTTGACTGCGCTGAAGCCTATGTATGTTCTTATTACCGAGTGTGGCAAGGAGCGTACGAGTAATGTCACCGTTGCTCGAATTATGCAAGCCGTTTATGAGATTGACTCTAACGAGTATGTTACACTTGAAAAGTGTATGCCTATAAGAGTTGTGCGTGAAGCGGAGTTTTTTGCCATAAGTTTTTATAAAGATTCCCGCATTGCGGCATATTTCAGGGTCGGTAAAAATATATTGAGGATGGTCCGCAGCGGCTTCTCGGTAGAAAATGCGGCCGATGTGATGTGCGATTTCTTCCAGCGGTGCAAAATTCCGGATGTACATACATGGACGTATGAGGAATTGAGGTCTGCGCCACAAAATGAGGAATCAAGCCTTACTGTAGATGGTGAGAATTTCAGATATTTCGGTTGCTCTGATGTTATGGCAGCTCTTGAAAATATTATAGAAGGCAAATCAAAATGGCTTCTGCATGACTTCACGGGCAGGGATGGCGGCTATATGAATATTCGCCGTTGTGTAGATGCAGGCGGCTTGACAAAATATAAGGTGGAATTGGTGCAATGGATGGAGCCCAGACCTGCAGGGTACCATATTGTCATATCTGACGTTGCTCTTTTGCGTCGTTGGCTTTGGGATTTTGCCACGGAACGCAACTACCCCGGGAATCTTTCCGAATGGGAGGAATTCAACGTGGAGGATCATTTCCGGCGATTGGTTTTCAGGTTTTTAGGTGAAGGTGATAATTTAAATAAGGAAGATTACGATGAACGGTAAATATAGTCTGCCGGTTGTTAAGGCAGTAGATTTGATTTGGTCGAGTTTCGACAAGGAAGAAATACGCCGGGGCTATGCGATGCTCATGCAGGAGGCGCAACAGGGCGGTGCCGATGCATTGTGCTTCATCGCCCGGTGTTTTATGGGCGAGGAGTATGTATGGAGTGGAGCAGGCTTCGCCACTGACGATGCCAATGCGTCGATGCTGATGCAGAAAAGTGCGTTGATGGGGAGTGCCACCGGTGTGCTTTGTGCCGTGCGGAGTGGCAATTTTACTCCTGCCGTACAGCGGGGAATGCCTTTCGCTTCGTTTAAGGATGCGTTTGAAGAGATTCTTGGTCAGGCCGAGCGAGGCAATGCATTCTGCTGCTATATGATAGGAAATGTATATTATTGGGGTGACTATCTGCTTGTTGAACCTGATCTAGCCAAGCAATTCAAAACAGAAAATAAGTATAATGCATGGGCTTATCCGATAGCTAAAGAGTGGTATGAGCGTAGCTTCAAAGGGCACATCTGTGCCGGATGGGGCAACTACTGCAACATAAAAGAATCGGGCTTGTGCGTTATAAAAAATAATGTATATGAGAGCTATTTTCGTGCGCTGGCTGAAATTTCACCTTTGATTTGCAATAACTACGGATGTTATATTAGAGGAAAGGTTGAGCCGGAAGTGGTCTTTTCCTATTATATGAAGGCTGCTCAGCGCGGCGATTTGCAGGCTATGGTAAATGCAGGCAGTTGTTATGACGAGGGATATGGTGTAGGCGAGGATACGGATATGGCTTTTCAATACTACGAAATAGCCGCCATAGGAGGTCATCCTGACGCTCAATGGCAGGTAGGATATTATTATTTCGATGGCTGGGGCAGCATTGAGGTGGACTATGCAAAAGCCGCCCAATGGTTTGAAAAGGCCTATCGGAATCCTAAAAGCGGACGGAAAAACAAAGTGCGTTCTGTCGCTTATCTCGGCATCTGCTATCGGATGGGCTTAGGTGTGGTACAGGATGATGATGTGGCGTTGGAGTATCTTCAGGAAGCGGAAGAGGATATTGATATGCTGTGGCATCCAATTGATTCTATGGTTCTTGATGCTTTGGGAGGAGAGAATCCGTCGACACTATGATTATTAAAAGTGACAGATAAGATGAAGACTCCATTATAGAGGTATTGTGGCCCTATGGCAAAATAGCTTGGTCTTATGCTGGCTCGGATATTTTATATATTTAGGACCGGGTGTGGTCATTTGGTTACGCGGCGTGCTCCGATATAACGCCGGCTATAGTAAGGCTCCGTCGATTTACTCACCGTGATGCCTGAACTGCATGCCGAATGTATGAAGTCAAATGTGCAGTTGTCATAGTTGACGCTGACAACTATGCCGACATGACCGACAATCTTTCTGCTGCCGCCGCGTCCGCCGAAAAACACAAGATCGCCGGGACGTAGGTTATCGGTGTCTATCGATGTACCTTGCGTATATTGTGATCTTGACGAAGCGTTGAGCGATATGCCGAATTGTCGGTATACATAGCTTGTGAAGCCGGAGCAGTCAAATCCTTTTGGGGTTTTACCTCCGCGGCGGTAACGTAGTCCTGTAAATTTGTGCGCGAATGTCAGCATGTCGCCGATGTATTCCGGAAGTTCGTCCTCTGCGGCAACTTTCGCCGGCGACAGCATCGGTATTTCGGGCTTCCATATATTGATGGAGGCTATGTCGCTTGACATGTCGGGAAGATTGTGTTTTAATACCGGTTGTGCGGCATAAGCAGGTGTTAGGATGCCGCTTAACCACAAGAGTCCGGTTATGATGAGTATGTATAACTTCATAAATCTTTAAAGGTACCTGAATAAGGTTATTCCTGATGAACTATACAAAGATACTCAATTGTATCGGGTTGTTACAAATCCGATATAAATTATTTATGTTAATTTCACATTTAGTGTATTGGACCAACTGGTCCGACGAGTCTTATGAATCCTATTTTAAGGACTTTAGCGCCTCGGTCGACACCCATTTGAACATTTTGTCACTCGGTCTTATTTTTACCTCGGTCTTTATCGAGAAGCGGTCGCCTTTCACCGCCTTTTCAACTGTTTTGAGGTCTACGCGTATCTCTTCGACAGTCATTATCACCGCTCCTGTCGTTGGGCCTGTTATGACAACTTCGTCACCGACAGAGAGCTCTCCGTTCTCCATCAGAAACTCTGCTACGCCTATGTTGCTGAAATAGCGTACGCCCTTGGCAGCGTAGACTTTTGTACGTGTGGCCGATGAGCCGTACTTTGATGTCCACTCGCCCAGCCGTTGGCCGAGATAATAACCGTTCCAGAAGCCGCGGTTGAATATCTGTGAGAGACGGTTGTCCCATTCCGCCACGCGCTCCTCGGAGAAAGTACCGTCGCATATGGCGCGTAACGCTTCGTCGTAGCACTGCACCGCTATTTTTACGTATTCCGGTCCTCGCGCACGGCCTTCGATTTTGAACACTCTTACACCCGCATCTATCATTTTGTTGAGGAAGTGTATGGTCTTCAGGTCCTTGGGCGACATTATATACTGGTTCTCGATGTCGAGTTCGTCGCCGGTTTCTTTATCGCGTACGGTATAGCCGCGTCGGCATATCTGGGTGCACGCTCCGCGGTTGGCGCTTGAGTTCATCTCATGCAGGCTGAGATAACATTTGCCCGATACGGCCATGCACAATGCTCCGTGACAGAACATCTCGATGCGCATGTGATTACCGTGTGGGCCGCGTATGTCGTCGGCAATGATGTGTTCATGAATGTCACGCACCCGGTCGAGGTCTACTTCGCGTGCGAGCACAACTACGTCGGCCCATTGCGAGTAAAACTTCACCGCTTCGGTGTTGGTTATATTGACTTGTGTCGATATATGTACTTCGACACCGACTTTTCGGGCGTAAAGTATGGCCGCTATGTCACTCGCTATTATGGCCGTGATGCCGGCCTCATGTGCGGCATCGATTATGGAGTGACACTTGTCGATGTCATCATCAAATATTATGGTGTTGACTGTAAGGTAGGTTTTCACTTCGTGGTCGTTGCAGGTACGGGCTATGTCGCGTAAGTCATCAGGTGTGAAGTTGTTGGATGAACGTGCGCGCATATTCAGTCCCTCGATGCCGAAGTATACGGCATCGGCGCCGGCGTCGATTGCGGCGTAAAGCGACTCGTAGCTCCCTACCGGAGCCATTATCTCGAAATTAGATCTTTTCATGATGCAAATTTAGCGTAAAAAACGCATACTGCCGTAGTGTGACATCGATAAATGCGGTAGGGAGGTTGTAATATGCCGGTTGTCAAAGCACTATCACGAAGCCTCCGCGGGGAAGCAGCGACAGTTTTTGAGGAACAGACGAGATTGTCGATACGGTCCACGGTGTTTCGGTATCACCGCTGTCGGTATACAATTTTCCTTTGTTAAAGCTGGCGAGGTCGATGCGGTCGACAGGTATCGTTATGTCTAGATCGCTGTCAGTGCCGTTTATGCCGGCGATAAACCATCGGTTGCCGTTTTTGCGAGCCATTACAACATATTTACCGGGATATCCTGCGAGCAGTCTTGTGTCATCCCACACTGTGGGAAGCCCTGTCAGAAACTCTTGTACCTCCTTAGGCTGTGCGAGATAGCTCTCCGGCTTGTCGGCAAGATGCTGTACGGTCGATTCAAACAGAACGGTCAGTGCCAGCTCATGTCCGTGAGTCGTTATGTGCGGGTGCTGTGAGTCAGAGAATGTACACGGAGTATAGTCCATAGGTCCGATGACATTGCGGGTAAACGGCAGAGTGGCGTTGTGGGCTGCTGCACGGTCGGTCAGCACCGGAGCGTTGTTGTACCATTCGGCGCCGTAGACTCCCTCGACCGAAACGAGATTCGGGTAGGTGCGTTGCCATCCTCGCGGTATTGTGGCCCCATGGAAGTTGACGAGCAGATTATGGCGTGCAGCACATTCGAGCAGTTCGATACAATACTCCATCGTCTGCTGTGTGTCACCTGCGAAGAAGTCGATTTTCACTCCTGCTACCCCCATATCCTGAAGCATGGCAAATTCCCGTTCTCTGTCTTCCGGTTTATTCAGACGGAACAGCGGGCCGCCGGCTCCGTTTGTGGTCCATGCCGTTGATGAATTATACCAGAGAAGCGTTTTTACATTGCGCTCTGCTGCATACTTCAACGCGTCGTTTATGTCACCTCCGTTGCCCATTATGTCCCACTCCCAGTCGATGAGCACGTAAGGCAGTTTAAGAGTCTCGGCCATGTCTATGTACTGAGTCACAAGCCGGTAGTCTTTTGATCCCCTGTTATAGGCCCAGTAAATCCATGATGCCGCTCCCGGCTTTATCCAAGATGTGTCGGCAATTCTTGATTCGGGGCTTACATCGGTTACAAGAGTGGACTCTGTTATGTCATTGAGCGAACCGAGAATAATGACACGCCACGGTGTGTGGCCACATCGAGCCGGCGAACCCCATGATATATTATAGGCCGACGGCGTTTCCGCCGCGGTCAGTGACGATGCGCTATGGCATTTTTCTATGCCTGCTTCAGTCAGCAACGCCCAAGAGTCTTTGCCTAATTCAAACAGAGCCGGGAAGCCCCAGTGAGCATCCTGTTGGGCGTCGCCGGTCTCTTCTGGGAAAAAGCGCTCATATGATTGGTCGTACTGCTGCATCCATCGCTTGCATGACAATGGTATTTTATACTGTGTTGTCTCGCCGCATATGTTGCCGTCGCCTTCGGTCTCGTAGCGGAAGGCGACGCCGTCGTTATACAGCCGCAGTACCATAGACAGCGTGCCGTTATCCTTTTCGTCGGCAACGAGCCTGTATTCATTATAGGTGTTAGAGCATTTGAGACGTTTGCCGCCGGTCATTTCATATTTGATATTTTGCGGGAGCGACGATGATGATACAATCCATTTGTCGACGGAAGCCGGTCTATTGTCGATTGTGGCTCCCGATGCCGATACGGTGAACAGGTTTCGTTCATTGCCATAGTGTATATCCATGTTATTTTTGTCGATAGTGACTTCTATGGTTTTATCTGGAGACTGTATTTTTTTTACGGCAGTGGCAGTGTGCCGGCTTAAAGCCATAGCCGACAGCGACAGTAGGATGATGAGCAATCTGTGATGATTCATGTTATTGATGTTGATTGAGTGTTGAGATATGCAAATATAATACATGTTCGGTTTAAGCCACCGTAAATTATGTAACATATTTGCTGCAGTAAGGTATCGTAAAGATAAATTTTACGGCAATATTTGTTACTTTCGCAATTTTATAATAAAGTTATACCTTTAATGCGGCATTATAAGATTATTTTTGCATATACTATTTCTAATAACTTGAATCAATATAAAGACAATGAAGAAAGTAATTTTAAGTTTAAGCGTGCTGTTGGCGTCATACGCATGGGGCGCTCCGGTCGATGTGGCTGGTCCTGATGGCAAGCTCATTGTGTCGACTGATGTAATAGGCGGCAAGCCGGTGTATTCGATAACTTATGACGGAGATGTCATAATCGAAAACTCTCCTCTCGGCTTCAAGTCCGATGTAGGAGACTTTACGCAGTACATGGCGCTTGCCGACTCCAAGCGAGGAGAGGTAAATAAGTCATACGAGCAGGACAAAATCAAGAAAAGCCATATCGACTATAAAGCCAATACGTTGGTTAACACCTATAAAGGCGCTTTCGGTCACGAGATGTCGGTAGAATGGCAGGTGTCGGACAATGACGTTGCTTTCCGCTACATAATTCCGAGTCAGAACGGTGGCGATACCGGGGCAATGGTCATCAATGAAGAGGCCACGGGCTATCGCTTCCCGAAAGAGACCACCGTTTTTCTTACCTCGCAGAGTGATGCCATGATAGGATGGAAGCGCACAAAGCCGAGCTATGAGGAATTTTACATATCTGATGCGCCGCTTGACTCGCCTTCGCAGTTTGGCCACGGCTTTACTTTCCCTGCCTTGTTCCGTGTAGGCGACAAGGGCTGGGCGCTTCTTTCGGAGACCGGTGTCGACGGTTATTATTGCGCCTCCCACCTGAGCGATTATAAGGACGGAGTATATTCAATAGCCTATCCTATGCCTGAAGAAAACAACGGCAACGGTACTGCCGCTCCCGGCATATCATTGCCCGGAAAGACTCCGTGGCGTACAATCACCGTGGCCGACCGTCTTGCTCCCATTGTAGAGACAACCGTACCTTGGGATGTCGTGGAGCCCCGTTACAAGACCGAAACACCCGCTCGGGCAGGACGCGGTACTTGGAGTTGGATCATATGGCAGGATGCAAGCATGAACATGGATGACCAGAAGACATTCATTGACCTTGCCGAAGACTTGGGTTATGAAAACATACTTATAGATGCCGGCTGGGATCAGAATATAGGTTATGACCGTATGCCCGAACTTCTCGGCTATGCTCGCGAAAAAGGTATAAATCCGATACTGTGGTATTCATCGAGCGGTCCGTGGAACGATATCGTACAAAGTCCCATAAATAAAATGGACCGACCCATTGTGCGCAAAAACGAGATGAAATGGCTTCGGGACAATGGTGTACATGCTATAAAAGTCGACTTTTTCGGTGGTGACAAGCAGGAGACCATGCGTCTTTATGAAGACATATTAAGCGATGCGGCCGACTATGGTATCGACGTCATATTCCACGGTTGTACCCTTCCCCGCGGCTGGGAGCGTATGTATCCAAACCATGTGGGCAGTGAGGCTGTCTTTGCTTCGGAAAATCTTGTGTTCGGTCAGGTATTTTGCGATCTTGAAGCTTTCCATGCCACTCTTCATCCGTTCATCCGTAATGCTGTTGCTCTTATGGAGTACGGCGGCACCATACTTAACCATCGAGTAAGCCGTGACAACAAGAGCGGCAATGTGCGTCGTACCGGCGATGTTTTCCAGCTCGCCACTGCCGTGTTGTTCCAGAATCCCGTTCAGAATTTTGCTCTGACTCCCGATAATCTTACAGGTTCTCCCGCCGAAGCCATAGAGTTTATGAAGAATGTGCCAACGACTTGGGATGACGTTAAGCTTATCGACGGTTATCCCGGCAAATATGTAGTGCTTGCACGCCGTCATGGCGACAAGTGGTACATAGCAGGGGTCAACGCGCTTAAGGAACCTGTGAAACTTAATCTTGACCTGTCGTCGCTCGGACTTAAATCATCAGTATTGAAGATGTATGCCGATGATGCCGCCCATGACTTCAAGATAAAGGATGTCAAGGTTAAAAACAGCACTACCGTGCCGATGGAGATTTTCCCTGACGGTGGAGTCGTTATAGTAGCCGATTAAATTTACATAAAACATAAATATCATGAATATCAGAAAAATATTGTTTGCGGCTATGCTGTGTGTTTCATTTGGTGCGATGTCGCAAAACAACCGGGTGGATCTTATGCTCTGGAATGAGAATGCTGATGCTGAACAGGCTAAGGCCGCGGCGTCATCCACTGATTTTACGCGTGATCCGGCGATAACCGTATATAAGGCCGACAAGCCTAACGGGAAGGCTATAATCATGTGTCCCGGAGGTGGTTACGGCTGGCTTGCAACAGGTCATGAAGGTCACGATATGGCCCAGTGGTTCAACGGACAGGGCATAACTTATGTGGTACTTAAGTATCGTTTGCCGCAGGGCAACCATAAAATACCGTTGGCTGATGCGGAGCAGGCCATAAGGCTTGTACGCAGTCATGCGGCAGAGTGGAATGTGGATCCCGATAAGGTCGGCATAATGGGTGCTTCGGCCGGAGGCCATCTTGCCTCAACTCTTGCCACTCATTATTCTTCGGCTGAGACACGTCCCGATTTTCAGATACTGTTTTATCCGGTAATAACTATGGATCCGTCTTATACTCATGGCGGCTCCAGAGCCAATCTTATCGGAGAAAATCCGTCGGCTGAGTTGCAGAACAAGTTTTGTAACGAGCTTCAGGTGACACCCGATACTCCAAAGGCTTTTATTATGCTTTCGTCAGATGACAACGCTGTGCCTGTGGCAAACAGTATAAATTATTATACAGCGCTTGTAAATAATAAAGTACCTGCTTCGCTGCATGCTTATCCTACCGGCGGTCACGGTTGGGGTTACGGCGATGGCTTTATCTATAAGCACCAGTGGAAAGAGGAGCTTGAAAAGTGGCTCCGTGAAGAGCTTTGATAACTCCCACGCATCATAAAAGGCCCCGGTTCATACAGTCATTCAGGCTGCTGAACCGGGGCCGTTGTTTATATACAAACAATGATTTTTACAGATGCTCGGGCGACATTGTTATTTCAAAGTCGGCTCCGTTTACTATATCGTCGTGTGTGAAAAACGGTGTTTCGAGTTCTTTACCGTTAAGTTTGACAGATGTAATGTATTTGTTGTCTTTCGAGTAGTTTTTTACATCGAGTGTCACACGTTTGCCGTTAGGCAGATTGATTTCGGCATGCGGAAACCATGGACGGCCTATTGAATATACCGGTTTGCCCGGACACACCTGATAGAAGCCGAGCGAATTAAGCACATACCAAGCTGACATCTGTCCGCAATCCTCGTTGCCCGACAGTCCGTCGGTGTCGGCCCGGTACTGCTCTTTGAGAACTTTGTCGACAAGCTCCTGTGTGCGGTCGGGTCGTCCCGCATAGTTGTAGAGATGTATTATATGGTGCGAGGGTTCGTTGCCGTGGGCATACTGTCCGATAAGTCCCGATATGTCGGCCGATACATTTTCGCCCTCCAGTCTGGAGTCTGCGTTGAACAGTGAATCGAGCCTTTCGATAAAAAGTTCGCGTCCGCCCATAAGCTCTGTAAGACCGTCGACATCATGGGGCGCAAACCATGTCCATTGCCAAGCCGTGCCCTCGCAGTAGTCGCCGCTACCGTGGCTGGAACCGCGCGGATTAAAGGGAGTGTGCCAGTTGCCTTCCGCATCCTTGCCGCGCATGAAGCGGGTAGCCGGGTCAAAATAGTTACGGTAATTTTGTCCTTTTTCAGCGTACTCTTCGGCTTTTGCTTTGTCGCCGGCCGCTTCCGCAAGCTGCGATATGCACCAGTCGTTGTAGGCGTATTCAAGACCTTTAGTCACCGACTCGAACTCTTCGTTCCACGGTATGTAGCCAAGAGTGTTTTTATAATACTTTGAGCGGGGCATAAGCATTTTATGGAATACATTGTCAGGGGCTGATGTGGCTGTGGTGTCGTAGCGCGAAGAACGCTCGGCTGCGTTTAACGCTTCAGCTATGTCGAAGTCGGCTATGCCTTTGTTGACAGCGTCGGCCATAAGCGACACGGCGTGATAGCCTGTCATGCAACCGGTGTAGTTGCCGGCAAGCTCCCACATGGGCAGTATGCCTCCCTCTTTGTATTTTGTAAGCAGCGAGTTGATGAAGTCGTTGTTGCGTTCGGGGTCTATGATTGTGTATAGCGGATGAAGCGCCCTGTGGGTGTCCCACAGCGAAAATACCGTATATACGGGGTTGTCGACATCGCCCTGATGTATCTTGCGGTCCATACCGAAGTAGCGGCCGTCAACGTCGGTAAACAGATTGGGGCTTATGCCCGTGTGATACAAGGCGGTATAAAATACGGTCCTGTCGTCGTCATTGTCGGCTGTTACATCTATTTTTGACAGATACTCGTTCCATGACTTGCGGGCATCGTCTCTTATATTGTCGAAGTCAAAACCGGGTATTTCGGCACGTAGATTTTTTTCGGCTCCTTCGGTGTCGACAGCCGATATGCCTACTTTGACATATATCTCTTCACCTTCTTTGGTGGGTGCAAATTTCAGCAAGGCTTTGCATCGTGCCGATACGCGTCCGGTCTCGTCTGACACGGTGTCGGTTATTATGGAGCAGGTAAACGGTTTCGAGAACTCGGCGTACATGCTTAGCTGCTGGTCGTAGGCCCAGTGACGGCTGAGCCGGTAAGCGCGTATAGCGGTATCGCCTACGGCTTCGATTGTCATTGCAAGATTATTCTGGTGCGATATCGAGTAGTCGGCATCTACTATCATGCCGGGGTCGTCGGTCGCGGGAAATGTGAACCGGTATAGAGCACTGCGGGGCGCCGCCGTTATCTCCGCCTTGACGCCGTAGCGTTTAAGCATTGTGGAGTAGTATCCCGGTTCCGCGGTTTCTTCGGAGTGATCAAACTCTGATGCGTATGGCATATTCTGGCTTGCCGAACTCTGTGGATCGATTGTCTGCGGCCCTACTGTAGGCATAAGCAGGAAATCGCCGTAGTCGGAACATCCCGTACCGCTAAGGTGTGTTTGGGAGAAGCCGTTGAGCAATGAGTCACTGTAATGATAGCCCGAGCATGCGTCCCAACCGTCGATACGGGTATCGGGACTTGGCTGTATCATGCCAAACGGCACTACCGCACCCGGAAATGTGTGACCGTGTCCGCCGGTACCGATAAACGGATTAACATAGGCGGTGTAGTCTTTAGTCTCTTTGTTGTCGGTGACGCATGCGCATAACAGCGCCGCCGTCCCGATACTTACTATAAGTCTGTTCATCGTCGTGGTAAAATTAAGGATAACTGATATTTTACAAAGATACTGATAAATCGGCTGTCAAAGCAAATTTTATACAATTTTACCGGCTGGAAGTCTCTTGACGATGGTCAATGCTATGCTTGGCTTTTCTTCTTTTCGTAGAAAAATAGCTCCTACGCGATATTTTTTATAACTTTGTGATGATATGAGAGCTAAGATCTGGATCATCGGTAGTCTGCTGACTTTGCTGCTTCTTGCCGGAGGCGTATATTACTATGCTGTAGTGCGTACTGTGCCGCGTTCGCTGACTGTCGATGCCGACCTTTTCCCGGTTAAAGGACTTGATTTGTCGGCCCACAACGGTGAAGTCGACTTCAGGCGTCTTGCCGGCGATTCTATAGACTTTCTCATGCTTAAAGCCACGGAGGGTACGACTTTCAAGGACCCGCGCTTTCATTTTAACTACCTGAAGGCTCGTGATGCAGGCATAAAGGCCATAGGTGCATATCACTTTTTCCGCTTCGACACCGACGGAGAGATGCAGGCCATCAACTTTTTGAACAGCCTTCGTGGTAAGACGCTTGATCTTCCGGCTGTCATAGATCTTGAAGAGTGGACTAATCCGACTGATGTAGATACAGAAGAGGTCGTGTGCCGTCTACGCGCCATGATAGCATATCTTGAGCGAAACGGTCACAACGTCATGTTTTATACGAACAAAGACGGGTACCGGAGGTTTCTTGAAAATCGTTTTGAGGAATATCCGCTGTGGATATGTTCGTTTACCGACCCGCCTCTGGATGAGCTGTCCGATGACCGATGGGATCTGTGGCAATACAGTCATCACGGATGGACAGAAGCTTGTGATACCAAAGTTGACTTAAACACTTTTAACGGCAGTCGTGACGAGTGGCTGAATTGGTTGCGTGCCTCTACATTTTGAAACAATTATAAAAGACCATAAAGATGAATTACCGTATAATACCTCCCGAAGAAATAAACGATGCTGTTATAAGGCTGCCGCTGTCCAAGAGCATAAGCAACAGGGTACTGCTGATTAACGCGCTTACCGGAAACAGAGGTTCAATAGCGGAAGTGGCGCAGTGCGACGATACGTCGGCCATGATGCGTGCGCTCGATTCTGCCGAAAACAACATAGACATAGGCGCTGCCGGCACAGCCATGCGTTTTCTGACTGCTTACTTCGCCATGCAACCCGGACGAGAGGTGACTGTTGACGGTACCGAACGTATGCGTCGACGTCCTGTTAAAATTCTTGTCGAGGCTCTGCGCGACTGTGGTGCCGACATAGAGTATGTCGGTGAAGAGGGCTTTCCGCCGTTGAAGATAAAAGGCCGCAAACTTAAAGGAGGAGAAGTGTCGTTACCCGCCGATGTAAGTTCACAATATATATCGGCTCTTCTTATGGTAGCTCCATACATGGAGCATGGGTTACGTCTTGAGCTTACCGGCACGCCTGTGTCGGCTCCGTATATCGACATGACGCTCGGATTGATGAAGCAGTGGGGTGTCGAGGCCGATGCTGACGGTTCTGTTATATCCGTGGCTCCGCAGGCTTATACTCCGGTCGATTTTACTGTTGAGGCTGATTGGTCGGCGGCCTCATACTGGTTTGAATTGGGAGCATTCTCATTCGGCGACATAAAACTGCTCGGGCTTGAGCGCGACAGTCTGCAGGGCGACAGCCGCGTGATCGACTATTTCCGTAACTTCGGTATAGAAGCGGAGTGGGATGACCGGAGCTCGCTTGAACTGAATCCGTCACCTGACATTTCTCCTCGCATCAATTTGGACCTTACGGAGCAGCCCGATCTTGCGCAGACTCTTACGGTGACATGCTGTGTGTTGAATCTGCCGTTTCATATAACAGGATTGTCTACATTGAAAATCAAAGAGACCGACCGTATTGAGGCTCTTTGCACCGAGTTGCGAAAACTCTCGTTTGTCATTGACCGTCCCGATGACTCTTCGCTTGCGTGGGAAGGCCGCCGAGTTCCTGCTGACTCCTCTGGACTTGCCATAGACACATATGACGATCACCGTATGGCACTCGCATTTGCTCCGGTGGCGTTTTTCCTTCCGGGAATAGTCATTCGCCATGCCGAGGTTGTGTCCAAGTCCTATCCTGAATATTGGGATCATCTTCGAGCCATCGGCTTTACACTTGAAGAGGTCGCTGACGATAATCTGCCGGAGTGATGGAGGTGAGCCTTATCATATTGTCTGCATTGGTTGCGGTAGGTGCTGCCCTTTATCTTCATGACCGTTATACACGGCGTAAGGCTCCCGCCGACGAGCCGCTGTATAAAGAACCTGAGGAACAGTGCTGCGGCATGCATATAACCTGCGAGCGCGATTCACTGCTCGCTTCGGTAAGCGATACCATAGAGTACTATGACGACGAGGAACTCGACGTATACCGCGGGCGTAATGCCGACAGCTATACGGATGAAGAGACAGAGCAGTTCCGTGATGTACTGCTGACTTTGTTGCCTGATGACATAGCGGGTTGGGGACGCAGCATACAGTTGCGGGGCATTGAGTTGCCGGAATCTGTGCGTGACGAACTGTTGATGATAGTGGCCGAAGCACGCAAGAGCCGCACGTCATAAAACACATGATTAATTATGGAATATCTTCAGTATGCCTTTTTTCGTAATGCGCTCGTAGGCGTCTTTATCATAAGTATCGCCGCAGCTATGATAGGCACGTATATAATAACACGTCGAATGGTGTCGATAACCGGAGGCATTACGCACGCATGTTTCGGCGGCCTCGGTCTCGGCTATTTTCTCGGAGTAAGTCCTGTGGCTATGGCCGGACTTTTTGCCGTGGCTTCTTCGTTGGGGGTCGAGTGGATGGCTTCACGCTATAGGGTCAGAGAGGACTCCGCTATAGCTGTAGTGTGGTCGCTCGGTATGGCTGTAGGTATACTTTTTGTATTTCTTACTCCGGGCTATGTACCTGAACTGAATGGATTTCTCTTCGGCAACATACTGACCATAACCGCTGCCGACCTTTGGACATTTGCAGTGTATACTCTTGTGCTCATAGCCTTTTTCGCGGTTTTTTACCGCCGAATAATAGCTTGTGCTTTCGACAGCGATTTCGCCAAGGTGTCGGGTTTGCCAGTCAAGACCGTCAATTGTATGATGACGGTATTTGTAGCTGTATGTGTGGTGCTGACCATACGTCTGGTGGGCATCATGCTGCTTATATCCATGCTTACCCTGCCGGTGCTTGTCGCTGAAATGTGGTATAGGCGCTTTTCTTCTATCATGTTTGGGGCAATGGCTGTGTCGCTCTCAAGCAGTCTTGCCGGCCTTTTTGTAGCTACGGTCATAGATGTACCGTGTTCGGCCATAATAGTTATGCTTCAGGTTGTGCTATATGTATCGGCACGTGTCGTGAAGGATATAAGTTTACGTCGGTCGATAGGGAAGTAGCCATTCATGCGTGTATCCGTAGTGAAACCTGTACAAGTCATCTGCTTTTTTACTCTGTTGACAGCCCTTGTCAGCTGCAGCATGCGTAAAAATACGGCCCTGACACGCAATTATCAGGCATTTATAACACGATACAATATCTATTATAACGGCGACGAGCACTACAAGACTACACTCCGGGAGATGGAGCGCAGTTATGAGGATGACTTCACACGGCTGCTTTATCTACATCCTGCCGATGCGCGGGCATGTCCTGATGCTCCGCAGCCGTCGGGCGACTTTTCACGGTCGATCGAGAAGGCTCAGAAAGCCATTCAGTTGCGGTCGATAAAGCGTAAGCCCGCCCGCAAGGCCGGAAAGTCGCGCGATCAGAAGTATCGCGAATGGATGAAGCGTGAAGAATATAACCCTTTTCTACACAATGCTTGGCTTATGCTTGGCCGTTCGCAATACAACAACGGCGACTTCATCGGCGCCGCCTCGACATTTCAATACATAGCCAAGCACTTTTCTTGGCTTCCCGCTACAGTGACTGAAGCCCGGTTGTGGCAAGCCCGCGCCTACTGCTCTCTGGGATGGTATTTTGATGCGGAAGCAATATTGTCGAAAATGCCGGCCACCGATATTGCTTCGGGAGAGATAGAAGAATTGTATGACATGGCATATGCATCAATGTATATAAACTCATCCGATCAGTCGCAGGCTATACCTTATGTAAGGGGAGCCTTGCGGCATGCTTCGCGCACTCAGAAGCCTCGTCTTTATTTTTTGCTCGGGCAACTTTATGCACTTTCCGGTAAAAACAGCGAGGCCTATGATGCCTATGCAATGGCTGCACGAGGAGGAGCTCCTTACAGGACGCGCCTGAACGCGCGCATACGTCAGAGTGAGGTTTTCCACGGTTCTGACATAAGGGGAGAGGTGAAATCTCTGCGGCGTATGGCCCGTTATGAACGCAACTCGCCCTATCTTGACCTTATATATTACGCTATAGGCAATCTTTATTTGTCGCGTCGCGATACTGCGGAAGCTGTAGAAAATTACCGTTTGGCTGTGGAGCGTTCGACTCGCGATGGTATTGACCGTGCTGTCGCGCGGCTTGCCCTCGGGTCCATATATTTCGACCGTCGCGATTACGAGGCGGCTCAAATCTGTTATGCCGAGGCTTTGCCTGTGTTGCCTTCGACTTATCCCGGTTACGTTTCTATCAGACGACGCAGTGATGTGCTTGACCGTCTTGCCGTGTATGCGCAGAATGTAAGACTCAATGACTCGCTTCTGCGATTGGCTGACATGACTGAACGGGAGCGGATGGACATTGTGAACCGGCTTATAGCCGCCCGCAGGAGAACCGACAGAGAGGAGGCCGAGCGTATAAGGCGCGAAGAGTATATTGCGTTGCAAGGAGGCGGTAATCCGGCTGACGGCATAGCTGGACAGGCTTCGGCTCCTGTGGCATTTGAACTGAACACTGATGACTCGTGGTACTTTTACAACAGTACTGTGCGCAGTGCGGGCCGCGACGCCTTTCTGCGCCGATGGGGTGCGCGGCGTCTTGAGGATGACTGGCGGCGACGTGACAGGACTGTTTCCGGCCTTGCCTCTTTAGACGAGGATGTAGCTGACGGCTCTTTGTCTGACACGGATTTTGAAGATACTGATGTAAAGGAATATAACGGAGACTTCGATCTGTATAGTCCCGAATATTATCTTAGCCGCATCCCGTCAACCCCGATGCAGCGTATGGCAGCTGTCAATATTATATGTGACGGAATGTATAATATAGGCCTTATCCTGAAAGATGACCTCGGTGCTTACCCTGAAGCCGCCGATGAATGGTTACGGTTGCTTGACCGATATCCTGACAATATATATCGTCGCGACATATATTATAATATGTATCTTATGTACATGCGGGAGGGCGATGTCGTTGCGGCTGGAGGCTACCGTCAACTGATACTTGAGCATTTCCCGGATTCCCCTGAGGGTCAGGCGCTGATTGATCCTGACTTTCTCGACAATAAGCGCCGCATGTATGCTGAAGAGGAGCGTCTATACGAGCGGGCCTATGAAGCTTATCTTGAAAACCGCAATGCTGACGTACATGCACTCTGCGATACTATCACCCGACTTTCGCCGACAAGTCGGCTTATACCCAAGTTTATGTTTCTTGAAGCTCTTTGTCATGTTACGGAAGGTGATGCTGAACGTTTCAGGTCGATTCTCGAAACGATGCTCAGGCGCTATCCTGACACAGAGCTGGCTCCCGTTGCGTCGTCTTATCTTAAAGGGCTGGCAGAGGGGCGCTCTCTCAATGCCGGAGGCGACAACGTGAGAGGTCTGGCATGGACAACCCGTCTTGCGTCCGATACTGCCGCAGTGGTTTCTGATTCGGTGTTTTTTGAGCTTGACAGTGCGGCTCCCCACGTTATGGTATTGGTTTATCCTGTTGACGAGGTGTCGGGCAATAAACTGCTTTATGATGTAGCAAGACATAATTTCAGCACTTTCGTAGTAAGTGATTTTGACCTCGAACCTATGAATTTCGGGCGGTTGGGGTTGCTTGTTGTAAAGGGATTTGCTAACTTTGACGAAATTGTCCGTTATCGACGCATTTTGGAGGATGACCCAGAACTGCAGCTACCTGCGCAGGTGAGGCCCGTCATGATAAGTGTCGATGACTTCAACAGGCTTGTGAACGAGGGCCGGTCTTTTGACGATTACTTCCGTTATGTGGATGAGCGTAGTGCCGAAAGTCCGGTTGTTGCCGGCCCGGTTCTGTAAAATGTAATTTGATATGAGCCGATACAGCATACTGTGGGCTGATGATGAGATTGATTTGCTGAAGCCCCATATATTATTTATCCATGATAAAGGATATGACGTCACAACCGTAAACAACGGCCGTGATGCAGTCGAGTTTGTGCGTCGGCAACACTTCGACCTGATAATTCTTGACGAAAATATGCCCGGACTGTCAGGTCTTGAGACTCTTAACGCTATAAAACGTATAGCTCCTCATATACCTGTCATGCTCATAACCAAGAGCGAGGAGGAGGATATCATGAATCAGGCTATAGGCAACAAGATAGCCGATTATCTTATAAAGCCTGTCAATCCCAACCAGATATTGCTGTCGATAAAAAAACTCCTTCATTCAGGAGATCTTGTAAGCCGATGCGCTGCCGATGACTATCGCCGCGACTTTGCCGCGATTTCGGCCAAGACAAATGCGTGTGATGCGATTGATGACTGGTATGAGCTATACGACAGGCTTGTATACTGGGATCGGGAACTTGCGTCAGCCGATACCGATATGGAGGATATGTTACGCATGCAGTGGCGTGAGGCCGACATGGCTTTCTCCCGCTATGTAAGGACATATTACGGTTCTTGGATTGGCGCCGGTGATGATGCTCCGCTCATGAGTCCCGATATATTTCCCAAGTATGTATTTCCGCTCCTTGATGCCGGTCATAAATTATTTGTCGTGCTTATTGACAATTTACGCCTCGACCAGTGGCGGGTTATAAAGCCGTTGCTTGCCGATGCGTTTGTCTTTGACGAGAGCATGTATACTTCGATACTTCCAACTGCCACGCAGTACGCACGCAATTCTCTGTTTTCGGGACTAATGCCTGCCGATATCGCACGCATGTATCCTGACATGTGGGTTGAAGAGGGTGATGAGAACGGAAAAAATCTTTATGAAGAGGCTCTGCTGGCGGCATTGTTGAAACGCTCGCGGCGTGACATACACTTCTCTTATAGGAAGATAAATGATTCGGTTTCGGGCGATAGACTTGTGCATGAACTTGACAATCTGTCCTCAAATCAGCTCAATGTCGTGGTGATAAACTTCATTGACATGCTATCGCATGCACGTACCGAGTCCAAGATGATACGTGAACTTGCCGCTGACAACAGTGCTTATCTGTCGCTCACAGAGTCGTGGTTTCGCCACTCTTTCGCGATGGAGCTGTTCAGACGTATAGGGGAGAAAGGTTTCAGAATAGTGCTGACCACAGACCATGGCACAGTACAGGTCGACAATCCTGTGAAGATTGTAGGTGACAAGGATACAGGTTCCGGACTGCGTTACAAGGTAGGCCGTAACATGACATGCAATCCACGTCACGTCTATGACATAAAATATCCCGAACGGTTCGGTTTGCCTTCGCCCAATCTGTCGTCATCTTACATTTTTGCTTCCGGACACGACTTTTTCGTTTATCCTAACAATTATAATCATTATGTGCAATACTACACCGGCACATTTCAGCATGGTGGCATATCACTTGAAGAGATGCTGGTGCCTGTTGTAACTCTTACTGCAAAATAACAACTGATACACTATATTATTTTATATGGCAATAAATACTATTACAATTGATTCGATTGACTGTCTTGCCGATGCCGCACGTCAGTTTATCGGCCTTATGGGCGACTCTACAGTCTTTGCTTTCTATGGTGATATGGGAGCGGGAAAGACCACATTCATTAACGCGCTGTCGCGAGAACTGGGGGTTGAGGACGACCCTACGAGCAGCCCTTCGTTTGCGATTATAAACGAATATCGTTCTGACACTACGGCAGAGCTGATATATCATTTCGATCTCTATAGGCTTGAGTCGCTTGAAGAAGCTTTTGACATAGGAGTGGAAGATTATCTTGACTCCGGAGCGTTGTGTTTTATTGAGTGGCCCGAGCGTATAGCCGACATACTCCCTGATGATACTGTGCGCGTTGATATCGAGGCACTTCCCGACGGGTGCCGGAAGCTTACTATAACTGACAGCGCTGAAGTATGACACTGCAAGGCGCCACTCTTGTGCTCGTAGTTCTGTTCACTTTTTGCGGGATATTTTCCATTGTAGCTGGTATTGCCGGATGGAGCTGGTTTTTTGACAATATCAATGTACGGGTGCTTACCGGAAAACTACGGCGCCCCTTGGCGCGTTTATTATATATCGTGCTTGGTCTGGCAATATTGGCCATGGCTATGTATATGTATAATATCACTGCTTAAACCATATGAATGAATTGTTGATAATCGTGGGGCTAATATTGCTCAACGGTCTTTTTTCGATGTCGGAGACGGCATTGATATCTGCTCGTAAATCACGTCTGTCAAGAGAAGCCGATGCCGGCGACCGCGCGGCAAAGGCCGCGCTGCGCATTGCCAACGATCCCGATTGCTTTCTGTCTACAATACAGATCGGCATCACTCTTATCGGTATACTTACCGGTCTTTACTCGGGGGCTTCGTTCGCAAAGGCTTTCGGTGCTATTCTTATCGGTTGGGGCGTTGCTCCGGCCTATGCGTTGCCTGTTGCTCAGGTTCTTATCGTCGTTGTAGTGACCTATTTGTCTATAGTTGTGGGCGAGCTGGTGCCGAAACGTATCGCTTTGAGTGCCTCTGACACCGTTGCCAAGCTCGTGGCCCGGCCTATGTGGCTGCTGTCACGCATTACCATACCGGCCGTATGGCTACTTTCCGTATCTACCGGTCTGGTGGTGCGACTCTTCAATATACGTTGTGATGATAATAAGGTTACCGAGAGCGACGTAAAGTCCATCATCAATGACGGAGCGGCTTCCGGTGAAGTGAAAGAAGTTGAAAAGGAGATAATGAACCGTGCGCTTGTAATGGGCGACTTGAGAGTGGCTTCAATCATGACATGCCGCAAAGAGATAGTCACCGTCGATATTGACATGACGGCGGCTCAGGTCAAGGAAGTGCTTGCTCACGAACTGCACGACTCTTATCCTGTACTTGACGGCGATCATGAGGATGTGAAAGGTGTAGTGTCGCTCAAAGACCTTATACTTACACTTGATGAACCCGACTTTATGCTTGCCGACGTAGTTATGGCCGGTACTTTTATTCCGGAAAGCATGACCGCTTACGATGCTTTGGCCAAGCTGAAGGAGAATCACGAGCATTGTCTTATCGTGTGCGACGAGTTCGGAATGATGCAGGGTGTATTGACCCTGAATGACATCCTTGACGGACTTGTAGGCACTGTTCCGGAGTCAGCCGATGCTCAATTCATTATTCCGAGGGCCGACAATCAGGGATGGCTTGTTGCAGGACAGTGTCCTTTATATGATTTTCTTGACTACTTTGGCTGCGGTGACCTGTACGTCCCTGCCGGCTATTCTTCTGTCGGCGGACTTTTACTGGAACTTATGCGTAAGATGCCGGAGGAGGGTGAGTCGGTGACTTGGCACGATTTTAAGTTTGAAATCGTGGATATGGACATGACTTATATAGATAAGATACTTGTGACGAGATTGAGCAATGACTGACATACATCATGTAATAAGACTTGACGAGTGCAGTTCGACCAATTCCTACATGGCGTCGGTTGTGTCCGGGCTAAGTCATGGCGCCGTGGTTATAACCGACCGACAGACTGCCGGTCGAGGTCAGCGCGGCAATTCTTGGGAAGCGATGCCCGGCAAGAATCTTACGTTTTCACTTTTTATAAAACCCGACGCGATGCCGGCGCGCGACCAGTTCTATATATCGGAAGCTGTGGCGCTCGGTATAACGGACATATTGCGTCCGCTACTTCCCGATAATGCTGTGGCGATAAAATGGCCAAACGACATTTATGTAGATGACTGCAAGATATGCGGTATACTTATTGAAAACAGTCTTATCGGTTCTTCTGTCGGATATTCTATTGCAGGTATCGGTCTGAATGTAAACCAACAGTCATTTTACAGCGACGCTCCCAATCCGGTGTCGCTTGTTATGCTTACAGGCGTGCAATATGACCTATCCAAGCTGCTTGATGATGTAGTGGATGCCATACTGTCACGCCTTTTGCAGCATGTGTATGAGCGCCATGCCGATTATATGTCTTCTCTTTACCGACGTGAAGGTGCCGGTTATCGCGATATGTCCACAGGCGAGGAGTTCCATGCCATAATTGCGGGAATTGCCCCAACCGGTCACATGACGCTGCTTGATACGGAGGGCAATTCACGCACTTACGCATTTAAAGAGGTAGCTCTTGTCCTGTGATACATAGGCCGCCGCTTTCTGACTGATGAGGCTGTTGGCTGTATAATACAGGTTGTTAGTCATATTAGCCGGTATACGGCATATCTTAATTAAAAACATTAAATTTGTGCCGTCTAACGGTTGTCCTTATTGAAGGATGAACCGATAGCCGGTTTTATATGTTTACTATTTGCACATTATCGCTTATTGAACATGAAAGGATTTTGTTTAAGATTGAAAAAGACGTTATCGCTGTTGGTTTCCGCTGTGGTTATTAGCGGAGCCTTTTATGGATGTAAGAAGACTGTTACAGAGTTGCCGGTCATTGCAGTAGAGCCTGCTCATCAGGAAGATGTTGAGATCTATGGTGAATACGTAGGCAGGGTAAGGGCGCAACAGTTTGTCGAGGTCCGGGCACGAGTCGAAGGGTATCTTGAAAAGATGCTGTTCGAAGAGGGTACTTATGTGAAAAAAAATCAGGTGTTGTTTATCATAAATCCCGACCAGTATCGCGCCAAGGTCGACAAGGCACGCGCTCAACTTAAAAAGGATGAGGCGCAGGCGCAGAAGGCTGAACGTGATCTTGAGCGCATAAAGCCGCTGCACGAGCAGAATGCGGCAAGCCGTCTTGATCTTGACAATGCTGTGGCTGCCTACGAAACCGCCAAAGCTGCGGTGGCTATGAGCCGCGCCGACCTTGCACAGGCTGAGCTTGAACTCGGATATACTACAGTAAGGTCACCGTTGTCGGGACATATAAGCGAACGTAATGTCGATCTTGGCACTTTGGTAGGACCCGGTGCTAAATCCTTGCTTGCTACTATCGTCAAGAGCGATACGGTACTTATAGACTTCAGCATGACGGCGCTGGACTATCTGAAAAGCAAGGAGCGTAATGTAGCGTTAGGTCAGCAGGACAAGACTCGTTCATGGCAGCCTTATGTCACCATAACTCTTGCCGACAATACTGTGTATCTTCATAAAGGTATGGTGGATTTTGCCGAGCCGCAGGTTGATCCGGAGACAGGCACATTCTCGGTACGAGCGGAGATGCCTAACCCTGAGCGCGCCATATTGCCCGGCCAGTTTACAAAGGTAAAAGTATTGCTTGACATCAGGGAGGACGCTACCGTAGTGCCCCAGAAGTCTGTCATAATCGAGAAAGGCGGTTCATACCTATATATCATGCGGGCCGACTCTACCGTAGAGAAGCGTTTTGTGGAGCTCGGACCGGAATTCCAGAACAATATTGTGGTCGAGCGCGGTCTTAATCCCGGCGAAAATGTGGTTGTGGAAGGCTACCACAAGCTATCGCCCGGAATAAAGGTGAAAGTGGCCGATGCTATAGTTGAAGAGGAAAAAGAATGATGATGAGTGTATGAAGATGAGTTTTTTTATCGATCGACCCGTATTTTCGATCGTTATATCGATACTTATAGTGATCATAGGCATCATAGGCATGACCATGTTGCCTATCGACCAATATCCGCAGATAACGCCTCCGGTGGTTAAGATCAGTGCTTCTTATCCCGGAGCGAGTGCCCTGACTGTGTCACAGGCGGTTGCTACTCCCATAGAGCAGGAGCTTAACGGTACGCCCGGCATGCTTTACATGGAGTCGTCAAGTTCAAATTCGGGCGGCTTTTCTGCGACGGTGACGTTTGACATATCGTCCAATCCCGATCTGGCTGCCGTAGAGATACAGAACCGTATAAAACTGGCTGAGTCGCGACTGCCGGCAGAGGTAGTACAAAATGGTATATCAGTGGAGAAGCAGGCTCCAAGCCAGCTCCTGACCATATGTCTTACTTCATCAGATCCTAAATTTGATGAGATATATCTGAGCAATTTCGCCACTCTCAATGTCCTCGACCTATTGCGCCGTATACCCGGAGTGGGGCGTGTGTCCAATATCGGGAGTCGATATTATGCCATGCAGATATGGGTTCAGCCTGACAAACTTGCCAATCTCGGCATAACCGTAGGTGATCTTCAGAAAGCACTGAAGGATCAGAACCGGGAATCGGCCGCCGGAGTACTCGGACAGCAGCCTGTCAAAGGACTTGACATAACCATACCCATCACAACACAAGGACGACTGTCATCAGTAAGCCAATTTGAGGATATAGTCGTGAGAGCCAATCCTGACGGCTCTATAATAAGGTTGCGCGATGTGGCCCGTATATCGCTTGAAGCGCAGTCTTACAACACGGAGAGTGGTATAAACGGTGAGAATGCCGCGGTACTTGCCATATATATGCTGCCCGGAGCCAATGCCATGGATGTAGCCACTCGCGTCAAGGAGGCCATGAAGGAGATTAGCTCGAGTTTTCCCGACGGGTTGAGCTATGACATACCTTTCGACATGACAACCTATATATCGGAGTCTATTCATGAGGTGTACAAGACTCTTTTCGAGGCTTTGTTTCTTGTGATTTTTGTTGTATACCTGTCGTTGCAGAGCTGGAGAGCAACTCTTATTCCGCTTATCGCCGTGCCGATTTCTCTTATCGGTACTTTCGGCTTCATGCTCATATTCGGGTTCTCGCTCAACATGCTTACCCTGCTTGGTCTTGTCCTTGCTATAGGTATTGTGGTCGATGACGCCATAGTGGTAGTGGAAAATGTAGAGCACATAATGGCTACAGAGGGACTGTCGCCCTACGAGGCCACAAAGAAGGCCATGACAGGTCTTACGAGCCCTATCATAGCTACATCGCTGGTTCTTGCCGCGGTGTTTGTGCCGGTAAGTTTTCTCGGCGGCATTACAGGACAGCTTTATCGTCAGTTTACAGTGACCATTGTCGTGTCGGTGCTCCTGTCGGCAGTTGTGGCTCTTACACTGAGTCCGGTCATGTGTTCGCTCATACTTCGTCCGGCAAAAAAAGATGAGAAGAAAAATATAGTGTTCCGTAAGATAAACGAGTGGCTGGCTACAGGCAACGATAAGTTTGTCAGTGTCATAGGCGTAACTATTAAAAACAAAAAGCGCGTGCTCGTGGGCTTCGTATCCATGATAGCCGTTATACTCGTCATAAACCACCTTATGCCGTCGAGCTTTCTTCCGGTCGAGGACCAAGGCTACTTCAAGGTCGAACTTGAACTGCCCGAAGGTGCTACACTTGAGCGTACCCGCACTATCACGGAGCGAGCCGTGGCTTATCTTACGGCCAACCCGGCTGTAGAGTATGTGCAGAGTGTGGCAGGAAGCAGTTCGCAGGTAGGAAGCAGTCAGGCACGTAGTGAGCTGACGGTGATTCTTAAACCGTGGGAAGATCGTGATGAGCAGACCATCGATGATATTATGGCGGTGGTGAGAAAAGATATGGCGCAGTATCCGGAGTGTAAGATTTATCTGTCGCGTCCGCCTGTGATTCCCGGTTTCGGTACATCGGGCGGTTTCGAGATGCAGCTTGAGGCTCGCGGTGATGCCACCCTCGACGACCTTGTCAATGCCACCGATACTCTTATGAAGTATGCGTCGGAGCAGAAGTCCATTACCGGGCTGTCATCGTCATTGCAGGCCGATATACCGCAGCTTTATTTTGATGTTGACCGAGACAAAGTTAAGTTTTCTGGAGTTCCGCTGGCCGATGTGTTTTCGACAATGAAAGCATATACAGGTTCGGTGTATGTCAACGATTTCAATATGTTTAACCGCATTTACCGTGTATATATTCAGGCTGAAGCTCCATATCGCGAGCATCGTGAGAATATAAACCTCTTTTTTGTAAGAGGGAGCGGCAATACGATGATACCGCTTGCTTCACTTGGCTCGACTTCATATACTACAGGTCCGGGCAATATAAAGCGCTTCAATATGTTTAATTGTTCGGTGATAAGGGGAGAAGCTTCCGGTGGCTACAGTTCGGGCGAGGCTATGGCCGCACTTGAGAAGATCGCTTCCGAAAGACTGCCTGAAAACATTGGAGTGGAGTGGAGCGGTCTGTCATTTCAGGAGAAACAGGCCGGAGGCAAGACCGGACTTGTGCTTGCGCTGGTGTTTTTGTTCGTGTTTTTGTTTCTCGCCGCTCTTTATGAGAGCTGGACTGTACCTGTGGCGGTATTGTTGTCGTTGCCGGTGGCTGCATTGGGAGCTTACATAGGCGAGTGGATGTGCGGGCTTGAAAATGACATATACTTCCAGATCGGTCTTGTGATGCTTATGGGTATGGCGGCTAAAAATGCCATACTTATCGTGGAGTTTGCCAAGGAGCAGACCGACAAGGGGGTAGATGCACTTCAGGCGGCGATTTATGCGTCAAAATTAAGGTTCAGACCTATTCTTATGACGTCGCTTGCCTTCATCCTCGGCATGCTTCCCATGGTACTTGCTTCAGGGCCGGGTTCTGCAAGCCGTCAGGCCATAGGCACAGGTGTATTTTTCGGAATGATATTTGCCGTAGTGTTTGGCATATTGCTTGTGCCATTCTTCTTTGTGTTGATTTACCGGAGTGTCATGAAATTTAAAAAGCGCGTGACCTCGAAGTCTGCGTGATAAAAACTTATGGGATTTATGAGATTACATATAATAATAGCGTCGCTGGCAGCCATGACATTGTCGCTCGGATCCTGCAAACTTGGACAGAAGTATGTACGTCCCGATATGTCTTTGCCCGAAAATCTCGGTGTTACGGTCACTACCGATACATTCTCGATAGCCGACCTCGGATGGTGGGACATATATACCGATACCATACTCCAGCGTCTGATCAAGCAGACAATGGAGCACAATAAGGATCTGCGCATAGCTGATGCGCGTATCAAAGAGCTTGCGGCGCGCAAGCGCATAGAATTTGCGGGGCTTTTCCCGGAAATCAACGGAAGTTTCTATGCTCAGAAAGAAGGACTGAATTACGGAGGTGACAATTTTAAAAACGATCCGGAGTATGGTCTTAAAGCGGCAATGAGCTGGGAACTTGATCTGTGGGGCAACAAGCGATGGGCCAATGAGCGCGGCAAGGCGCAATTTATGGCCGGTATTGAGAATCGCCGGGCTTTGACCATGAGCCTTGTAGCCGATGTGGCTCAGGCTTATTATGAGCTTGTGGCCCTTGATCAGGAACTTGCTATTGTGAAGCAGACTCTCGAAGCCCGTAGGGAGAGTGTGCGTCTTGCCAAGTTGCGTTTTGAGGGCGGCCTTACTTCCGAGACGGCTTATCAGCAGGCTCAGGTTGAATATGCCCGCACGGCTACGCGTGTTCCCGTGCTCGAACGTGACATTGCTATGAAAGAAAACGAAATTTCGTTTATTGCCGGTGAGTTCCCTTCGGGTATAGAACGGTCGTCGCGTATCAATATGCGATTGCCTGAAGAACTGCCTGTCGGTATTCCGTCGACTTTACTTGAGCGACGTCCTGACATACGAGCCGCTGAACAGAATCTAATTGCTGCAAATGCAGCTGTGGGAGTGGCTTATACCAATAGGTTTCCGCGTCTTGCTCTGACCGGACAGTTTGGCGTCGAAAGTGAGGAGTTTTCCAATCTGTTTAAGTCGCCGATGCACTTTCTTAGTGCGAGCCTTCTCGGTCCGCTGTTTGATATGGGACGCCGTCAGAGCGCTTATCGGGCACAGCAGGCGGTCTATGAGCAGGAGTGTTATGCTTACGAGAAAGTGGTGCTCAATGCCTTCAAGGAGGTGCGTGACGCTATTGTGGCATACAACAAGGCCCGTGACATATATGAAACCATGGCCCAGCTTGTACATGCATCCAAGACCAACATGGACCTTGCCCAGCTGCAGTATATAAACGGAGTTATCGGTTATATAGATGTGCTTGACGCTCAGCGTAGCTATTTTGATGCACAGGTAGGCCTGAGCAATGCCGCTTTATACAAGCGTCTTGCCATGGTGCAGCTTTACAAGGCTCTTGGTGGGGGCTGGTGACGGTTTTACGGCTGTTGAGGGGCGATGCTGATGTATGGCTCGTCATCATGCGGACGTTCAAACCCTTTATAAAACAGTTCAACCATATCGTCGGTCACTATGGCCGCATCGGGTCCCGGTGTCAGATTGCGTTTCCGAAGTCGCTTTTTTAGTAGCTCGAGCGGGGTGTCGAAAAATATAAGCGAATATTCGGCTCCGAGCGAAGACACATACCTGCGGTAGAAGTCGCGTTTGGCCCTTTTGCATAGCGGGGAGTCAATGATGACTTTATGTCCGGAGGCTATAAGTCGACTTAATTCTTCCAGCAGACTTTTTTCGGCAATGTCGCGGTATTCGTCATACCGGTCTTCGGGATAGTCGATGCCGCATAACCCGTGTGTGCGCCACATAATATCGTCAATTGACAGATGCCGGTAGCCTGAAGACGCCATACTGCGGGCAAATGTAGTCTTTCCCGACCCTGAAATACCGCACAGCAGCAATACCTGCTTATAGCTCTTTGTCATATACTTTTCTTCCTGCATATTCATATTGTACAAAAGTATAAAAATATCATGTTTTTTATATACTTTTGTGTATAAATATAGAATGGAAAGATGAGTCTAAAATATATCTTGTGTTTTTTCCTTTTGGCTTTTCCTTATGGTTCTGCTGCCTTTGAGTTGCCTAAAGAGACATATGTATTTGATGTTACTGCCGGCGGCGATACTCTGCGGCTTGATCGCTATCCTGCTGTCAGAGGCTGTGATGACAAAGGTCAGATTGTCGTTTTTGCTTTTGGCGGCGGTTTTCGTGGCGGCAGCCGCGATAGCGCATCGTTCATGCCGTTTTTCCGCTTTCTTGTCGAAAACGGCGTCACGGTGGTATCGACCGATTATCGTACGGCGCTTAAGGATGCCGATCCGGTGCGATTAGCGACTTTGCCGGGTTTCAAAGATGCGTTGTATGAAGCTATATCAGTGGCTGTAACCGATTTTTATAAAGCTACGGCCTTTGTCATAGAACACAGTCCTATGTGGGGAGTGGACAGCGCCAAAATCATAGCCTGCGGGTCGAGTGCCGGAGCCATAACGGTACTTCAGGCAGAATACGGTATATGCAATGATATGGTGCCCAGCGGTATACTTCCGGCTGATTTTAATTATGCCGGTGTCATATCTATGGCGGGGGCCGTATGTGCAGAGGGCGTTCCCGAGTGGACTGCTATGACAGCTCCCATAATGCTTTTTCATGGTGATGCAGATAGTGTGGTGCCGTTTGAGAAGGCTGTAATCGACGGGTTTGGCCTATGGGGATCGTCTACGGTCAGCCGGGCACTTGGTGGTATGGGGCTGTCACATGTGTTTCATGTGGTGCGTGGCGGAGGCCATGAGGTGTCAGGTACTCCCATGACACGTTATAGGGGTGAGATACTCAACTTTATACGACTCACGGATTCTCCCGGCGTATGCCGTACGGCTACTATTGAGGAGACAATCCCCGGCACCGGAGACTACAAGACTGATTTTACAATAGAGGATTATCTGCGGTCCAATATGTAGTATGATGTTTATGTGCCCGAGTGTATCAAATAGAGCGCGTGGTTATGTGGCCGGTGCCGTGGCGGCCGCTTCATACGGTGTTAACCCGCTGTTGGCGCTTCCGCTGTTTGCTGTAGGTGTTAATTCCGATTCGATGTTGTGTTATCGTTATGTTCTTGCGGTGATAATGCTTGCCGTGTCCATGATTGTTATGCGTAAAAGTTTTCATTTGACCCGCAGGCAGATACCTCTGATGGCTCTGTTTTCCATACTTTTTGCCTGCTCGTCCCTGCTGCTTTTTGAAAGCTACCGATATATGGATGTCGGCATAGCGTCCACCATACTGTTTGTATATCCTGTATTTGTCGCTATAATAAATACTTTGTTTTATCGTGAACGGCTTTCTGTAGTTACCGTTCTGTCGATAGCTTTGGCTTTGGGGGGCATAGTATTGCTTTATTTCGGGGGAGATGCCGAGGCTAACCTGAGTGTAACCGGTACGGTGCTGGTTATATTTTCAGCCGTGGCTTATGCACTTTACATGGTGGCGGTCAACCGTACGTCATTGCGGTCGGTGCCTTCTCTTACGCTGACGTTTTATTCTGTGTTTTTCGGACAGGCGGTATTTTTTGTGCGCATCTTGTTCTGTTCTGGATTTACTCCTGTGGAGGGGACTCTGCCATGGGTTTGTGCGGTGTCGCTCGCCTTATTTCCTACGGTGGTTTCGTTGCTGACAATGGCTGTGGCTATTCATGACATAGGATCGACGGCTACCGCTATTCTCGGGGCTCTTGAGCCGGTGACTGCCCTCATAATAGGAGTATGCGTCTTTGACGAGCGACTCACGGCCCTTGCTGTCACCGGTATAGTGATGGTTCTTGTGGCTGTAACACTTCTTATACTGTCTAAGCCGCTTATCAGGATTCTGCGCCAGCTTTCGGTGATGTTGCATGTGATAAAATAAATTGAACCAATTAACCATAAAAACATTTAATTATGAAACAGATAATATTATTGTCCTTACTTATTATGACTATGCTTGGCTGTAAAAATAATACTCCGGCTGATTGTGTATCCAAGGCAGACGATGCTTCTGTAGTTCTTGACGCTATAGCTACACGTACAAGTGTAAGGAGTTACGTCACCGATCGTGCGGTGCCGGACGATACCGTGACTCTGCTGCTCAAAGCGGCTATGGCTGCTCCTACAGCCGTTAATAAACAGCCGTGGGCTTTTGTTGTCGTCAATGAACGGGCCATGCTTGACAGTCTTGCCGAAGTGCTCCCTTATGCACGTATGTTAAAGCAGGCACCTTTGGCAGTAGTGCCTTGCGGCGATATGACCCGTGCTCTTGAAGGTAACGGACGCGACTTTTGGATTCAGGATGTTTCGGCTGCGACTGAAAACATGCTTATCGCTGCCCATGCCCTTGGGCTTGGAGCCGTGTGGACTGGCGTATATCCCGATATGGAGCGTGTCAATGATGTCCGCAAGGTGCTTGGCATGCCTGACGAAATTATACCGTTGTGTGTGGTGCCGATGGGGTATCCTGACGGAGCACAGACACCCAAAGATAAATGGGACGAGAACAAGGTCAGATACAACAAGTGGTGACTGAGTCGTCACATGGGGTCTACGTCATAGTATACTTGCAGCGATCGCAAGGACGGGTCGGTCATGAATTCCTCGTAAACGGAGCGAAGCAGGTCTTTTACCTTGCGCATGGAAGCGCTGATTTCAATTTTTAGCATGATTTTACGTATGTAAAGCGACTGGATACGGGCCACATGGGGTTCGTCAGGTCCGAATACGCGGTTGCCGAACATCTCGCGCAGCTTGTCGCCGTAGCGTGCGGCGGCCTCTATCAGCCGGTCAAGATCGCGGTGTTTGAGATATACATTTATCACGCGGGTATAGGGAGGATAGTTGTAACGGCGCCGTTCGTTGAGCTCATGTTCGTAGTAACCCTTGTAGTTATGGCTCTGTACAAACGACAATATCGGGTGAGCCGGCTGTGAGGTCTGTATAACGACAAGCCCCCGGGTATTGCGTCGTCCGGCACGTCCGGCAACTTGTTCAAGCATGTTGAAAGCCCTTTCAGAGGCCCTGAAGTCAGGGAAGTTGATAAGAGTATCGGCATTGAGTACTCCTACCATGCTCACTTTGTCGAAGTCGAGTCCTTTGGTGACCATTTGTGTGCCCACGAGTACCTGTGACTTGCCTTTTGAAAAATCGTCTATGATGTTTTCGTAGCTGTCCTTGTTGCGCGTAGTGTCGAGGTCCATGCGTGCGATTTTTACATTGGGAAATGCAGAATCTGCTATATCCTCTATGCGCTCAGTGCCGTAGCCGTGTACCTCGATGGCCGGTTCCTTGCATGACGGGCATATGGACGGTAGCTTGTAAGTGGCTCCGCAATAGTGGCACACCATTTCGCCTGCACGTTTGTGATAAGTAAGCGACACATCGCAATTCTGGCACTTTGGTACGTAGGCACATTGGCGGCAGGTGACAACCGGAGCATAACCCCGGCGGTTATGAAACAGGATTATCTGCTCTCCGCGGCTCAATGCCTCGCGCGACAGACGCCCCATCTCTGCTGTCATAGGACCGGAAGCAGTACGTTGCCGGCGTCTTTCATCTACGGTGTCGATGATTTTAATGGCTGGCAGCTGTACTCCTTCAAAACGCTGCGACAGTGTTACAAGCCCGTAGCGCCCGTTGAGCGCTTTGTAGTAGGTTTCGATAGATGGTGTGGCGCTACCCAGAAGAGTCTTGGCTCCGTGCATTGATGCGAGCACGATGGCGCAGTCGCGCGCGTTGTAGCGTGGTGCCGGGTCAAATTGTTTATAGCTCGATTCGTGTTCTTCGTCGACAATGACGAGTCCGAGTTTGGAAAACGGCAGAAACAGCGAGGAGCGTGCTCCTAAAATGACACACGGACGTGAATCGTGTAGAATGCGTTTCCATAGATCTACCCGTTCGTTGTCGGAAAATTTTGAGTGATATATTATGACTTTGTTGCCGAATACTTTTTGCAATCGTCGTGTAAGTTGTGTGGTAAGAGCTATTTCCGGTACAAGAAACAGTGTCTGCTCGCCTTTTTTCAGTACATAGTCGATAAGGTGGATATACAACTCGGTTTTGCCGCTTGATGTTACACCGTGGAGCAGTATGATGTCTTTTTCAAGGAAGCCGTTGTGTATTTCATCCAAGGCTTTGTTCTGTGCTTCACTTAATACCGGAAGTTGTCCGATGTCGGTGCCCAGATAGCGGAAACGGTTTATCTCCCGGGTGAAAATCTCGATGATGCCTTTTGATGCGAGTGCCGCTGCTATGGCCGATGATAGTCCGGTAGCTTCGAGCAGAGCGGCACGCGGCACATCATCACATTCTCCATTTCGACTCCTTTTGTTGAGCGAATCGATAAGAGCTATGAGTAGCTTTTCCTGTTTGGGTGCGCCTTTTACAGCGTCAAATGCCGCGTGCATGGCCGTGTCGTCGTTGCGGTCAACAGCAAGCCGCAGGCATGTTTCCTTTTTTGAGCGGTAACGCTCCACAAGTTTTTCCGATACGATGACGATGCCCTTCTCAATCATTTTGGCGGTAAGGGTCTCGGCATTTTGCAGACCGGTGCGCTTCTCTATGTCGCCGAGCGGCATGCGTCCGTTGTGATCAAGAGTCTGTGCGATTATGGCTTCGCGTTCGGTAAGGCGTTCGGTCACAGTCTCTTCGTAGTCGGGGTTTAATTCTATGAATGTCTCGCTCTCGATTTTAAGACCGGCCGGTACGGCGGCTTTATACACATCGCCTGTGGCACACAGATAGTATTCCGATATCCATTGCCATAACTTAAGTTGCGGATAACGCAGTATGGGACCGTCGTCAAGTACGGATACTATATCCTTGACCTCAAAACCTCGCGGAGCCACTGGCGTGAGCGATACCACAACGGCGGTATAATATTTTTTTCGGCCAAACGGTACTATTATCCTGTAGCCTATGCCGATCTTATCCGTAAGATTGCGGGGTATGCTGTATGTGAATGTCCCGTAAAGCGGCAATGGTAATATGACTTCGGCATATTGTCGGGTCTCTTCAGGCATAGGCTGTTTGGATTTAGTTATGTAAGGATACTAAAACATATTCAAAGATACGTACAAATCCTGAAAGTATAAAGATAAATCATTACATTTGTGTATGCAAAGAATAGTCATGATTAAACATTTAGTGATGTCAGCATTGATGCTGATGTCGTCATGGGCTGTGGCGTCGTCATGTACATCCGCTATAGTTGACCGACGTGTTGCCCGCGACGGATATGCTATGTTGTGGAAGCATCGTGATACGGGTAATGAAAATAATTTTGTAGCGCGGGTTAACGCAAAAACTGCAGACGACTTTGATTATGTGGCTCTGTTTAATGCCGGTGACTCTCTTCTTGCCGAAGCTTGGGCCGGAGTGAACAGTGCCGGTTTCGCCATAATGAACACGGCGTCGTATAATCTGGTCCCGGATACAGCTTCATTTCGTGATCGTGAGGGAGTGGTCATGACAGACGCACTGCGTAGTTGCCGTACATTGTCTGATTTTGAAATGCTGCTTGACTCGTTGCCTAAGCCTTTAGGCGTGCAAGCCAATTTCGGAGTGCTTGATGCCTCGGGTGAAGGTGCTTACTATGAGACTCATGACGGAGGCTATGTGAAATATAGTCTTTCCGAAGCAGCCTCAGGCGTGCTTTATCGCACCAATTATTCTTATTCAGGCGACTCGGTGTCGGGATTCGGATATATTCGCGAGTGCAATGCCCGGTATCTGCTGGAGCCTTACCGTTACAAAGGTGCGATTGCGCCGGAGACGTTTACCGAAGTGCTGTCGCGGAGTTTTTACCATTCACTTTTGGGCTGCGATATGGAGGAGTCGGGTCAAGAATGGATTGTCGATCAGGATTTTATACCGCGCAATTCGTCAAGTGCATCTGTGGTGATAGAGCAGCGAGGCGACGGATGTGCCGTCATGTGGACGGTCATAGGTTATCCTCCATGCTCATATGTGCTTCCTGTGACTGTCTATAGTGTGCCTTCTGAACTTAGGCCCGATGATGTTACCGGACGTAGTTCTCTTTGCGACGAGGTTGTCAGACGTAAAAATGAGGTTTTCCCTATAAAACGCGGAAGCGGGAACCGGTATATAAACCTTTCCCGCCTGCGTTATTATAATGATTCTTGCCGGGCTGTAAGTATGGCCCGCTATGAAAATTTCCGCCGATCTGTCAGCGCGGAGCGATAGTCGGCTCTGTTGAAGGCATTATTGCTTCGACTCCGGATATGAGTTCGTCTTCGGTCATGAAACCGATGTTGCGGTTTATGATACCTTTGGTGTTTACAAGGAGTATGGTCGGTATTGATTCTACACCATACTGCTTGGCTATGTCGGGGCATTTGTCGACATCAACCGATATAAAACGTACCTGTCCTTTATACTTTTCCGCCACTTTGTGAAAAATAGGTGCGAATTTTTTGCACGGAGGACACCATTCCGCCCAAAAATCCACAACTACCGGTGCAGGCATAGGCTCTCCGAATTCAAGAATGTCGCCCGGGCCGAGTACTATAGGTTTACCGCTGGCTTCAGCTATTTTTTCTTCGGTCTCTGCCGCTTCCTTGGCTTGCTTTGACGCGGAGTTGCATGATAATAGCGACATACCTGCTACAACTGCTGCGGTCATAAGAATGTAAGTTAATTTCTTCATAATACATGTATAAATGTTAATAACACAAACAAGGTGTTTCGTAGAATCGAAACACCTTGTGGTTAAATTGGTTCAAAAACTTCTTTGTCCGGTGCTTAGAGTGACGAAGCAAGAGCTCCGTTGGTATTGCGCACTGCGGCTGCGCTTTTGGCGAAGAGTTCTTTCTCTGCGTCATTGAGTTTTACGTCTACAATCTTTTCTATACCGTTGCGGCCGAGCAAGCAGGGAACACCTATGCAGATGTCGTTTTCGCCATATTCTCCCTCAACAAGAGCGGAGCAGGGTATGACACGCTTCTGGTCGTGAAGCACGGCAGCTACGACAGCAGCCGATGCCGCACCGGGAGCGTACCAAGCCGAAGTGCCGAGAAGACCGGTAAGAGTAGCGCCGCCTACCATGGTGTCGGCAGCTACTTTGTCAAGGGTTGCCTTGTCAAGAAGCTCGCTTACGGGTATGCCGCGATAAGTGGCATAGCGTGTCAGCGGTATCATTGTGGTGTCGCCGTGTCCGCCTATAACCATGCCGTCAACTTCATTGGGGTTGGCGTTAAGGGCTACGCTGAGGAAGTATTTAAAGCGAGAGCTGTCAAGAGCGCCACCCATGCCTATGATGCGGTTCTTGGGAAGACCCGAAGTCTTATGGATGAGATAGGTCATAGTATCCATGGGGTTGGATACGCATATGATTATAGCGTTGGGAGAGTGCTTGAGCACATTGTCGGTTACAGACTTGACGATGCCAGCGTTAACGCCGATCAGCTCCTCACGGGTCATGCCGGGCTTGCGCGGTATACCGGAAGTGATGACAACCACATCCGAGCCTTCGGTCTTTGAGTAGTCGTTGGTTACACCAGTCATGCGGGTGTTGATGTTGAGCAGATTGGCAGTCTGCATGATATCCATGGTCTTACCCTCGGCAAGGCCTTCCTTGATGTCGATGAGAACGACTTCGTCAGCTACATTGTTAGCCACCAAAACATTAGCGCAGGTAGCGCCTACGTTGCCGGCTCCTACTACTGTTACCTTTGACATAATTACTTGATTTATTCGGTTAAAAATTAAGATACAATTATTGTGATGCAAAAATAAGGAAATATTTCTTTAAATGAAAATTTTGCCTGAAATATAACAACAAAAAATATTACCTTACATAATGGGTCATGCAATCAGTGTTTGCGACATCGAATTGAAGATATGCCCATGAAAGTCGTCAGTGTATGGACGGTGTATATTACATAATTATATGTCAGATATTGAAGGGGGCGGAACTTTCACGGACTATGACGGGCTGTGAACTGTCGGTAAGGTCGACGACCGTAGACGGTACTATCGATCCGTCGCCGCCGTCAATCATGAGGTCTATGTCATCGGCATAGCGAAGGGCTATGGATTCCGGCGACACCGCTTCTTCAGGTTCGTCGATATCGTATTGTATGGAGGTTGACAGTAGCGGATTGCCGAGACGTTCGGCAAGAGCTGTGGCTATGGCATTGTCGGGAATACGCACTCCCACGACCTTTCTGCCCTTGAACACTTTGGGCAAGGCGCTTGCCGTAGGCAACAGAAATGTATAGGGGCCGGGCAGGTACTGTTTCAGATACTTGAATGCCTTGTTGTCAATACGAGCATACTCGGCGGCCTGCGATATGTCAGTACATATTATGGACAGGTTGGTTTTCAACGGGTTGATGCCCTTGATCCGGCATATGCGCTCTACGGCATGACCGTTAAGAGCATCGCACCCGATGGCGTAGAGCGTATCGGTAGGATAGATGATTATGCCTCCGTCGGTAAGAGTCCTGACCGTGATGTCAAGATATTTCTCGTTGAGGCTTGTGGGGTACATTTTTAGCGGTGTCATGGTCAGAAGGGTTTACGGTATTTGTCGGGATTGGTGTCATCGAGTATGCTTAGGTAGGAGTTGTAGCGTGACTCCGCTATGCGGTGGTCGGCAAGGGCTTCGAGTACGGCGCATCCCGGTTCATGGGTGTGGGTGCAATCGCTGTATCGGCAGTTGCAGGATATGTTGAATATCTCGGGAAAGAAGTGGGCTATTTCGTGGCGGTCAAAGTCTATTGTGCCGAAGCCTTTTATGCCCGGAGTGTCGATGACCCATCCGCCTTCGGGCAGGGGAAACATTTCGGAGAATGTGGTCGTGTGCATGCCGGTGTCGTGTATGTCCGATATGGCGGCGGTGCGCAGGTCGAGTTCTGGCATGAGGTCGTTTATGATAGTCGATTTTCCGACGCCGGAATTGCCTGAAAGCAACGATACCTTACCGACAAGACGGTTTCGCAGATTTTCGATGCCTGTGCCCTCTTTGGCCGAAATCTCAATAACGTCGTATCCAATGGAGCGGTACAGATAGGTTACAGCTTCGCAGTACTCATGCTCTTCGGGTTCTGTGAGCAGGTCGGTTTTGTTGATGACTATGGTTACCGGTATGCGATATGCTTCTGCCGTGGCAAGAAAGCGGTCGATGAACGTAGTCGAAGTCACGGGATGGGAGAGTGTGACGACAAGAAATGCCCTGTCGACATTGGCCGCTATTATGTGTGACTCTTTCGACAGATTGCTTGCTCGTCGTATTATGTAATTCTCGCGAGGCTTTATGGCGGTGATGTAGGCATTGCCGTCAGGGTTTACGGTTATTGTCACTTTGTCGCCGACAGCTATTGGATTGGTGGTGCGTATGCCTTTCAGCCTGAAATTGCCCTTGACCTTACAATTCACATCACTTCCTTCATCGGTGTGGACGATATACCAGCTGCCGGTATTTTTTATGACAAGTCCTTCCATGATTATTCGCCGATTACAGTTACAACTATCTTGCGCGGCCCTCCGTAGTCGCGGAACTCACACAGATATATGCCTTGCCACATGCCGAGATTCAGACGGCCGCCGGTAACGGGAATGGTGAGCGACGTCCCTACGAGTACAGACTTGGCATGAGCCGGCATATCGTCGGATCCTTCCATGGTGTGCAGATAATACGTCGCGTTTTCAGGCACCATCCGGTCAAATATGGATGCAAGATCGCTACGTACATCGGGGTCGGCGTTTTCATTAAGCGCCAATGCTGCCGATGTGTGTTTTATGAGCAGGTTGATAATGCCTTTTGACGGCAGCCCGGTCAACTCTTTCTGTATGTCGCCCGTCACGAGGTGAATACCCCTTTTTCTCGGAGCGAGTGTAATCTCTTTCTGTAGTACCATAATACAAAGATAGAGTAAAACGGTAACGGGGCAAAATCCTCGGGATGTTTTTTAAGGAGAGTAGGGTTATTCATCCAGAATCTGTTTGCCGCCGCCGTTTACGACAAGTACCTGACCGCTTATCCACGCCGATGCCGGAGCTGCGAAATATAGTATGGCTCCGGCTATGTCCGATACATTGCCAAGACGTCTGATCGGGGTGTGGCGCAGCATCTTCTCTTCAAGTTCAGGAGTTATGACCGATGCCAATGCATGGGTCCTGACAGCTCCCGGAGCTACGCAGTTGATGCGCACATCCATGGGCCCGAAGTCAAAAGCGAGATTGGCTGAAAGATGTGTTAATGCGGCTTTTGACGAGCCGTATATGCCCATATTGGGCTCGGTATTTGTACTGCTGATGGAGGTTATGTTGATGATGCTGCCATAGCCGGATTCGGCCATATGCGGCACTGTAAGCTGACAAAGCCTCCACGGTGCGAAGACATTGATTGAATATATACGTTCTACATACTCCCTGTCGATCTTGAACGGATTCTCACGGCCTCCTCCGCCAAGCCCGGCATTGTTGACAAGTATGTTGACAGTGCCGTAAATGTCGATGGTTTTCTCTACGAGCCTGACAAGGTCGCCATCTTCGAGCACATTGCACGCTATGGCTGTGGCTATACCGCCTTGTGCTGTGATTTCGTCGGCCGTAGTCCGGGCTTTGTCAGCCGACAGGTCGCTTACCATAACCGAAGCTCCTGCCGCGGCAAGAATGTTGCAGGCGCCTCGTCCTATGCCGTCGCCTCCGCCTGTCACTATGGCGACTTTGCCCGTGAGGTCAAAAAGTCTGTCGATATTATCCATAACAGCTTAAATTATATACTAACTATAACAATGGCTTTCGGGATATTGATTATGTTTGCGGTTAAAAATAATTGCGAATCAGTGTTACAAACCGTAAAGATGTGCGTTTACTCGATAGAAACGACAGAAACAGGCAATGGAGCAACATAAACTGACATCGACGTTTTTGAGGATTAGAGCGGGGCTCGGCCGATGTGCCGCGCGTATGCTCGGTGACGACGATGCTGTAGATGATGCTCTTCAGGATGCTTTTTTCAGGTTGTGGCAACGACGCGATACAATAAAAACCGAGAAGGATGCGGAGTGCTTGTCGGTTACCACGGTACGGAATGTGGCTCTTGACATGCTACGGCGACGAAAAGTAAGGCTTGCCGTGAGTATAGATGAAGCCGGCGATACGGCTGACTATGATGACTCCGAAGAACGAGAGGAGCTATACATGTGTGTAAAGGCGATAATAGACAGTCGTCTAAGTCCCCGTCAACAGGCAGTGCTTAAGATGCACGACCGTGACGGAATGGCGTACTGCGATATTGCTGAAGAGATAGGAACGACGCAGGAAAATGTAAGAATGATACTGAGCCGCGCCAGAAAGACGATAAGAGAAATATATAAGGAGACCCGATATGAATAGACATGAGTATAAACGACAGTCAATGCGTGAACTTGAATTATTGGCGGAACGCTATTTCGATTGCATTCTTGACGAAGAGGAAGAGGAGCGGTTTTTACGCCTGCTGGCTATGACAGACATGTCGAGTCCTGTTATAGATGAGGCTCGTGCTGTGGCCGGATATTGTGTGGCGGGGAAACAGCGTTCTGCAAAAACGTTTGTTCCGGTAAAAAGGCTGTTGCATGTTGCTGCCGCAATAGCGTTTATAATCATGGCGGGTGTGGGATACATAAGTTATGGCGAAATGCCCGAAGAGGAGTGTTATGCCTATGTCGGCGGACAACGGATAGAGGACGATGACGATGTGTTCGGTCTTATGCATCATGATCTGTCAGTGCTTGAGGAGGCTTCGGCCGATGTAGGACTTGATGTAAGGACACAGATGCAGATGATGGGCGATGTTCTTGAAACAGTTGAATTTTAAAAATGGTGCGATATGAAACTTAACGCATTGATATTGACTATAGCTATGTTGCCGGCCGTTGCAGCCGGCGCGCAGGAGGGGCTGAGTGTAAACGGCCTGTTTAACGGGCCATACCGTGACAACGTGCACGCTACCGAAACCGTGATAAGCGGGTCGGGGCTACAAGAGTACAATCTGTCGGTATACCATAGCCTTACTTTGTCGGGGATGTCCGATGAAGTGCCGGTGTTTGAGGCGGCGGTGCTGAAAGATGCGGCCGGAGCATTGGACAAGGAGGTGGCATTTCGCAACGGCAGACTTTATTACGGTTACTATACACTTAAACCGATGTCGGACGGTGAACTAAACCGCTATCTGTTTTATCTGAACCAACATGCGGTCGGCAAGGACAAACTGATACTGATATATATTGAAGGAAAGGCCGGACGTGCGGATGTGAAAAAAATGTTGAAAAAATAATATATACGATGCAATGGAACAAAGATTTGTAATGCTGCTTATGACGGCTTTGGCCGTGTCTGTATCGGCTCAACAGAATGAATCAGCCGATACCCTTCTTGTAGCCGATAAGGCCGAACAGGTGACCGTGGCCTCAACGGAAAACGGAGTGGTAGTGACAATCAACAATTATGACGGAAAAGCGACAGACTATATTTACAGTTCGCAAGTTACCGACAGTACCGTCGTTAATGAGGAGTGGATACTGAACATACCGGGATTTGTAAAAAAAACGCGCAGAAACAAAGGGGACACCTATGCGGTGAGCTATGGTATCTACATGGGCTTCATAAACACATTTGATACTCCTGACAATCTGAATCTTGCAGCCGGCCGCTCGATAGAGTGGGGTATGCTTAATCTGCTGGGATGGGAATACCGTCCGTGGCGCAATGGTCCGAGATGGTCGGCCGGTTTGGGCTTCGGCTTCAAAAGCTATCGCACCCACAAAGGCGGCACACGGTTTTACAAGAACTCCGACGGCGACTTTGTAGTAGATGACTATCCTGATGACACTTATGGACGTCACTCGCGGTTGCAGATATTTCACCTGAATGTGCCGCTGATGATGACGCAGCGTGTTTATCGCGGATGGGGAGTAAGACTCGGAGCTGTAGTTAATTTCAATCTGCATGCATCGGCCAATTCATGCTATGACTACGACGGTATCGAGGTCAAGGAGTCATACAAAAGGCTTCAACAACGTAAGGTGACGGTCGATTTCATGGCATCGGCCGGTCTGATTGGCAGTTTTGCAGTGTATGTGAAGTATTCGCCTGTCAGTGTCATGAAGTCGGGCTGTGGACCTGAAATTAAGTCGTTTTCGTTCGGCGTTATGCTCCCGATGTAATGCGTAATTTGAGGATTATGAAAAAGATGTTTGTCACAACGGTGCTTACTGCGGTTGCGATGTCGGCCGCGGCAGTGAGTGTAAATAAACCTGATACGATTATATCGGTTGACAACCCGGAGAAAATAGTGTTTACCGAGTCATCGGATGGTATTAGCCTCAGAATGAAACTTGCATCTGACAGTGTGGTTGAGTATGAATATGTAAGAGATGACAGCGATGTGTCTATATCGGCCGTGCGCAGGAAGCGTACGGGTTCCAACGGGCTATCGTTGCTGTATAAGACCGGACCCGTTGACTGGGATCTGATATTCGGTGGTGTCAGCGCGGGACTTGTGCATGCCGCAGGAGCGCCCTCCGGCATGCATGTCGAGGCGGCAAAGTCTTATGAAATTTCAGCTATATTTATACTCGGCCTGCGCGCTTACTGGAATCGCCATAATTGGCTTACTATCGGTATGGGATATAACTTGCGGGACTATGAACTCAATTCGACCGGTCGTTTTGTGAAGGCTGACGGAGCGATATCGGTGGAGCCTTATCCGGAAGGTGCTCATGCGGGACGTTCGCGGCTCAGGGCGGAGGCTATATCGATGCCGCTTATTTACGGTCATGATCTCGGACGGTATTTTTGTCTGCATGCGGGGCCGATTTTAAATGTGACTACCGGTAGCAGTCTCAAGACGACATATGAGGTGGGTCGCAATGAAGAGGGATATCGTGCCGGTGGCATATATGCACGTAAGATTACGGCAGACCTGTATGGAGCCGTGACTTACCGCGGTTGGGGACTGTATGTGCGGTATTCGCCGATGAAGCTGATAAAGAGTGGCTGCGGACCGCAGTTCTCGACCGTGTCGACCGGAATCGTGTGGGCGATGTAAAAATTGCCGGTTGGCGGCATAGCTTAGGTGAAAAACCGCTATCTTTGCATGATTATGAAAAAGAAAATAATGTTTGCATTTGCGCTATTGTGCGTTTTTTGTCGAAGCATAGCCGGATGTTCCGGCGATAATCCAGAACAAAGCGCTGCGCCTGAACACATAGCCGGGCTTGAAAAAGTTATTACCGCTGCCGGGCTGCCGGAGCAGATTGTCGGTTACGAAGGCATGCTCGTGTCGTTTAACAAGGATGCCCATGTGCCTAACTGGGTAGCGTGGGAACTGACCGCCGACGAGGTGGCCGGTACGGTGCCTCGTGCCAAAGATTTCCTTGTTGATAATTCGGTGGAAGGATGCGCCCTCCCGAAAGATTACTCTTATTCGGGTTATGACCGTGGACACATGGCCCCGGCAGGTGATATGAAATGGAGCGAGACCGCTATGCAGCAGTCATTTTACATGACGAATATATGCCCTCAGAATAATGATCTGAATTCAGGCGCTTGGATGCGTCTTGAGGAGAAATGCCGTACATGGGCTTTGGCCGACAGTGCTATCATGATTGTGGCAGGACCTGTGTTAAGTGATGAACTGACGGAGACAATAGGTGATACTGGAGTGGCGGTGCCCCGCCGGTTTTTTAAAGTGATACTTTCGCCCTATGCCAATCCTCCCAGAGGTATTGCGTTTATAATGGATAATGGCAAAGTATCCGGCGGTATGCAGGCTGCATCGGTAACAATCGATGAAGTTGAGCGAATAACCGGCCATGATTTTTTCAGCGTGCTTCCTGATGATGTTGAGGCGCAGGTGGAGTCGGAGTGCCGTTTCCACTATTGGAGTACACTAAAACCGAAAAAATGATGGAAGATACTATTTGCGCCGTATCGACTCCTCCCGGTATAGGCGGCATAGCTGTGGTGAGGATAAGTGGAAAGGATGCTGTGGCTATTGTGGACAAAGTGTGGCGAGGCAGAGAATTAAGCCGTGCGGCAAGTCATACGGCCCATCTCGGAGAAATAGTAGAAGAGAGCGGCGAAGTGCTTGATCAGGCCGTAGCCACGGTGTTTAGGGCGCCGAAGTCATTTACAGGAGAAGATGTGGTGGAGGTGTCGGTACACGGTTCGCGATGGATACAGCGCGAGGTTGTGAACCTGTTGGTGAGAAACGGTTGTCGCGTGGCTATGCCGGGAGAGTTTACGCGTCGGGCTTACGCATCGGGACGCATGGATCTCGCAGAAGCCGAGGCGGTGGCTGATATGATAGCGTCTTCGTCACGTGCTGCCCATCGTCTTGCCGTAAGTCAGATGAAAGGCGACTTTTCACGTTGTCTGAAAGAACTTCGCGACCGTCTGCTTGAACTTGCGTCAATGCTTGAGCTCGAACTTGACTTTTCGGAAGAAGAAGTGGAATTTGCATCGCGTGAAGCGTTGAAGGAGCTTGCGGCTCAGATATATGCTACTGTATCGCGACTTGTAGAGTCATTTTCGACCGGTTCGGCCATCAAGTCAGGTATACCGGTGGCTATCGTTGGGGCTACCAATGCCGGTAAGTCTACGCTGCTCAATCGTCTTGTAGGAGATAATCGTGCGATAGTGAGCGATATCCACGGTACCACTCGTGATATCATAGAGGATATTATGGAAATCGATGGATTGCAGTTCCGGCTTGTCGATACGGCAGGACTCCGTGACACTGACGACGTAGTGGAGTCGCTCGGCATAGAGCGCACGATGGAGCAGATAGACAGTGCGTCGATTGTCATTTGGGTTGTGGATTCAACATCCGGCCGTGATGAAATAGCCGATACGTGGGAACGAATACATGGACGTATACCTGAGGATGCGCACCTTATTGTGGCATGGAACAAAAGTGATGCTCTTGGCGATGGAGCTATGTATGCGCCGGAATGTTCGTTGCATAATATTATGACATCAGACGAGTCATCTGATTCTATGTCTTCCGGTAATGGAGGGGAATTGTCATCATCAACTGTCACGCAGCAGCTATCGGTGGACATAAGGCCTTTTGAAGGCACAGTAAGCGAGGTGCATATTTCGGCTGCTACCGGCTCCGGAGTAGAAGAATTGTGTGCAAAGTTAACAGACGCGTCAGGTATAGGAGAATGGCAGGATAGTATTGTCGTGACAAATGCCCGCCACTATGAGGCGCTCGTGCACTCACAGGAGTCTGTGTCACGTGTCATCGAGGGACTCTCCCATAACCTCTCCGGTGACTTCATCGCTCAAGACATCCGCGAAACCATCCATTATCTTGGCGAAATCACCGGCGAAATCACCACCGACGACATCCTCGGCACCATCTTCTCTCGATTCTGCATCGGAAAATGACCGGCAATTAAAGATAGGCAACTATAAGTATAGATAAGTATTAAGGCGTTCAGTTTGAGCGCCTTTTCTTGTGTCCGGCTGTCGGCTGTTTAATCGGTAGAACTCGTTTCTACCTGTTTTTCACTCCATTTTTGAACCACATTTGTTGCTCGTCTGCTATCCGAGTCAAGTCGCTCTACTCGGTAGTGGATGATGTTCATACTCGTTCACGCTCATTCAGGCATGTTCATACGGGTTCAACGAATTAGCTCAATGAGTGACACAATTTTAACTCAAAGTTATGGCAACTTCAAACATTAGAATCAAGAAGGTCTGTCAGTGGTGTGGAAATGAGTTTGAGGCTCAAAAGGCCACAACCCAGTATTGTTGTAAGCGATGTGCCGAGCACGCTTACAAAGAGCGTAAACGACAAGAGAAGAAGAAAATCACTGAAACTCTTGATTCGCTTACTGCTCATGAAAATAAGATAAACCAACTCTCCGGCCGAGACTATCTATCGGTTGCTGAAGTGGCGCAAATCCTTAATGTAACACCAAGAGCAGTTTATAATCTCATTTACAGGGGTACCATCAAAGCCTATCGCCTCACCTCACAATGGGCAGTAATCAAGAGAGCAGATATTGACGCAATGATCGAAGCTCGTCCTTATGAACGAAAACCGAAAGCAACGACAATCGCAAAAGATGAGAACGGCGAGGCAATAGCAGAGTTTTATACAACGAAGGAGATTATCGAGAAGTTCGGGGTGAGCAATTCATGGGTGTTCGCCCAAGGCAAAGCTCACAATATTCCGAAGGTCTACCACCGGGGGAAGACGCTTTGGAGCAAGGCGCACTGCGATCGGGTGTTTGCAGCGAAGCCCGAACCGCCGAAAGAGGATGACTGGATTTCATACTCTAATGTGCGGGCTGAGTACAATCTGACCCATGATCAGCTTCACAACTATGTGAAGTACCATGGTCTGCGCCGTAAGAAAGTCGGCAAGTATACCTATATATTGAAGTCGGAAATCGATGCGATTCTCCGTCCTCCAACGCTGAAATGAGGCAGGTTATCGGTTATCCGCAGGTTGCCAGCCTAACAACTTGATAGCCAGGAGATAACCTACAAACTTTGCCAAAACAAATCATTCAAAAACAAAACTCGTATGGATATATGCACTAAAGTCGCCTTGCGGCAGCGTCTTCTTGATTCGGGTAAGATCACGCTGTACTTCGACTATTACCCACCAATCCGAAACCCGAAAACAAACAAGATGCAGCGCCATGAGTATCTTGGAATCTACCTGTATGGCAACCCGACCAACAAGGTGCAGCGCGACTTCAACCAGGCTATGCTTGAGAAAGGGGAGCTTCTGCGCTGTCGCCGTCAGGAACAGGTGATTAACCGCCAGTTCGGTTTCATCGACCATAGCCAGCAGAAGGAGGATTTTCTCGCTTATTATGAGGAATATGCCAAAAGGCAAAGCAATACCAAATGGCGAATCAGCTACAAACATTTCCAAATCTTCACAGGTGGAAAATGCACCTTCGGAGAGATAACTCTTGACCTCTGCAACAAGTTTCGCGATTATCTCCTGAACGCCAAGCAGCTCAAACACGCGAAAAAGAAATTGTCCAAAAATGCCGCTTCAGGGTATTTTTCGACATTCCGCGCTCTGCTCAAAAAGGCTTACAAGGAGAAACTTCTGACCGAGAACGTCAACGACTTTCTTGAATACATCGAATGGGATGATGTCGTGAAAGAGTTTCTCAATCAGGACGAGCTTATCCGACTGGCCCAGACTCCCTGCGACAGCGACGTGCTTCGCAGGGCATCGCTCTTCTCCTGTCTCACAGGTCTGCGTTTCAGTGACATTCTCAACCTCGACTGGAAGAATATTCAGGAGATTGCCGGAATCGGACTATGCGTTGTAATCAAGACACAGAAGACAAAGACGGCTGCAACCCTACCGCTTTGCGAGGATGCCATAGAGCTAATCGGAGAGCGTAAGACAGGCAAAGTATTTCCCGGATTCAAAAAAACACTTACGACAAAACCTCTGAGAGACTGGATAAAGGCGGCAAATATCGACAAGCACATAACGTTCCATTGCTTCCGGCACACCTACGCCACTCTTCAGATGGCAATGAGCAGCAATCCCTACGTGGTCAGCCAGGCTCTCACCCATAAGAATCTTGAGACAACTCTACGCTACACGCATGAGGTTCCGACCGCACTGCTTGAGACTCTTGGCAAGATTAAAATCAAGCCCAAATAGAATGCACCTGATTTCCCCCTGAAATGACAGTAGGACGTTCTCACGTTTCACAAATAGGCAGATAATGGTCCGTTACCGCCCGGTAACGGACTATTTTGTGCTAAAAATACAGGAAGTTGCTAAAAGTGAACCGATATGGCTAAGAAAAGTGTCCAACATTTCGTTTTTAGCAATCAATCCTCTGTAATTTTGTCGGACAATTTCAAAATCTCACAATTATATGAAGAGCGACAACACATTGAAAACCATGACCGTATTAATCACCATTGTCTTCCTGATTATGGCAATGAAGACAGCTTATGCGGGAACCAACGGGTCATCCTCAAATCCGGGCACAGCATTGTTCTGGCTTGATGCCGCTTGGATATTCACTCTCTATGAAGCACCGTTTCTTTTGGCTGTCTTTGTGGCGGGACCGATGGTAAATGATGCAATGCCCGCAATTTTTGCAACCGGAAGAAAGTGCGCTGCGGTATTAAAACAAAACCTAAGTAAAACAGTTGACTCCGGCAACGCCCCGGAATCACTTAAAGCAGACGATATTGCCGTCACTTGTGATAGGCAGGGCGAAGAAGGCGAAGTATCAGTCGTTGAGAATGATAAAACTGCGGAGCTATCGGAAGAAATCATCGGCTATATCTCCGGAACTTTCGGCAATCTACTGTCGGACGAACAGATTGAAAAACTGCTCGACAATTTCAGGAAACTGAATACCTGCGGACCTTTCGAGGTTGTAGAGAAGCGAAAATTGCAGGGAGTCTTTGAATTTGACCTGATCCATTTCGCATGGAACGTGTGTCGTCGTATCCATAATCCTGATACTTGTCCGAAAATTTTTGGTTTTGCCACAGCCGAAATGATTAAAGCCTCATTCCCGCTGACGCTTCAGAACTATGCGGTCAGTACTATCAAAAGCCGACTCAAGGATTCCGACGCTACTACAAAGTTCCGACTTCAGATAATCGAAGTCAACCGACCGCTGGTGCCATATATATTTCCTGTGCCAGAAGAAGCCGGATAATATTCAGGTTATCGGTTATCCATTGGTTATCCGGATGATAACTGGATTGGAGGAATATAACCGATGAACTTTGCGGCACGATGTTCAAATCCCCCATCGTACCGCATTATGATTGAAAAACCAACATTCGAGGCAATGCCTCAGATTATGGCACGGCTTGAAGAAAAAGTCGATGCCCTGACCGAAACTGTCGGTAAACTACTGCAAGGCGCTATGGCTCCAATGGTCGTTACCGCTCCGGAAGAGATGGTAACAGTCAAAGATGCCGCCAGTATTCTTAGACTGTCTGTGTCAAGGGTCTATGCACTCGTTCAGGAGGGTCGTATACCATGCTATAAGCCAGGGCGCAACCTGCTTTTTCTCCCCTCCGAGTTAAGGAAGTGGATGGCCGAGGGGCTTCGGAAAGGCCAGCCTTCCATCGAAGAACAGATGGAGCAGATGACCAAAGGCATGCGCAACAGTGCCAAAGACAGGAGGTTCATATGAGCGTAGGTTACAAACTTCTGTCCGAAAGACATGATATGGAAAGCACCTTCTGCCGTGCTTATTCCTGCCGTGCCGCTATTGAAAAATTTCTGGCGGACCTATTCCTTCTTGATAAAACCACCGGGTTGTATGCCGCTACATACAACCCGGAAGTCACACTCGAAACAGACGAAGTTCAACAGATTGTCTGGATCAGTGGGGTCAACGCGCCCTGCAATGCATTTGAAATTGTAAGAATATTCAGGTTCGGAGACCTTGACAAATCTGTAAAGGAAGAAACCGCAACGAAACGTCGCCCCTCATATAAAGCAATGCTGCAACTCTGCGCCGAGGACACAACGGTAAAGCTCACAGTGATAAAAGACAAGAATAAATCAGTCAATGTAAATTCGGACGAATGGGAGGCGGCGCTATCGCTCAACGACAGGAATCAGATTGAAAGAACAGGTCAGAATATCAAACTGATTCTACTCAACGACCCACAGCTCAAAAAAGTGCGTTTCGACCGCTTTACCAAGCAGGACATTACCGACTGTCCAGACTTCTGCAATGAGCGAGACAACCGTATTGACGATGAATCGATAGGCAAGATTGCCATTTATATCGAGAATGTATACGGGCTTCAGCTCTCTCAGCCGCGTATTATCGACATGCTCAAAACCACATCAAAGGAACGTGGCTTCAATCCCGTGCATGAATTTATACAGAGTGCGACATGGGATAATGTGGAGCGCATCGATACAGTTGTAATCCGGTACCTTGGTGCCGATGACACTCCTCTTACACGGATGCAGACACGCAAGTGGATGGTCGGCGCGGTGGCCCGCGCTTTCAGTCCCGGATGCAAATTCGACCATATACTCACGTTTACAGGGCCGCAGGGTGTTGGCAAAAGCACATTCCTGAATATCATCGCCGGAAACTGGTTTTCAGATTCGTTCTCATTCGCTCACGACGATAAGTCGAAGATTGAGGATATCACTGGCGCATGGATTGTGGAAATATCGGAACTCAACGGCATGAAACGCGCCCATGATGCTGAGGCAGCCAAAGCGTTTCTCAGCCGGGTCCGCGATGATGTGCGCCCGGCATACGCCCGGAAGAGTGAGTCGATTCCACGAAGCAACGTGTTTGCCGCAACGACCAACGAGACAGAGTTTCTACAGAGCTGTAACGGCAACCGCCGCTGGTGGATTATCCCTATAAGGGGCACAGGAGAAGTTCGGGAATGGATTGACGCACTGAAATCCGAGGTTCCCCAGTTGTGGGCTGAGGCTTATCACTATTACACTGCCGAAGAGACGCTGTTTCTTCCTCCTGAATTGGAATCGGAGGCCAATCGGCGACAAGCTGAATATACCACTGCCGCCGGAGATGAATTGCTTGATGAAATAGAGGCGTTCTTGAACAGACTCGTTCCAAAAGCATACTTCTCATGGCCGCTCGGCAAGAGGGCGCAGTGGCAGAAGTGGGCTATTGATCCGTCATCATTTATCGATGACGAATACCGTCAGATAGGCACTGAACCGCTGACAATAGTATCTCCGAAGATGATAAAGTGCGAAATGCCGAACGATGCTATCCGGGCATCATTCCGCTATTCTGCCCAATATATCAACTCTCTCATGGAACATATACCTGGCTGGGAACGCTCCGAAAGAGAGAAAGTACCTGGTATGCACCCGGATTATTGTGGCGCCGACAGACGGGTTAAACGCCCCTGGATTCGTACTGAAATACCAAAGACACACCTCTCTCCTACTCTTGACTTCGATTGCAAAAACTCGCCATTCTGACCCGAATGTCCCAAATACCTTCCCTTACAATCCAAAAATATTTTGGCTTAAAGGGAAAGAAAAACAGAAAGCACAATACTACTGAAAATGGCTGTAATGTTCGGTGTTTTCCTCAGGACATAAGGACATTTGGGACAAAACCGATGATTATAATTTATAAACACACTACGAATGAACAAATTAAAGAAATTCACACCGATGGAGTTTGACTCTATCGTCCCGGTCGATGACCTATGCATGGCGGCCGGACTGGTCTGCATCTCACAAAGGAAAAATCTCAGACATTATGACCTTGGCAACGGCAAGGAACTTACTGTCAACAATGCCCGAAATGAGTGGGCTATGAAAAATCCTGACTGTTACGGCAGCGCGTCTCAACTCGCTGTCAAGCTCGGACTTGCAGGCGATAGCGACTGCTCAAAGGCTTCCGCTGAGGTCGAAAAACTTTATACCGAGCGTGAGACCACTTCCGCGACTTTCGGCTATACCGCAGTCAGCCGACCTGTCTGGGATTTCACAGATACCTGCCACCCCAAAGACCAGGAACTCGGCATGATGATGACACGCTACGGCCTGTCAATGGACACAGTGAAGCTCTATGCTCTTGAAGGCTCTTTGCCACAGGTCAAGGGGAACAAGCAGGAACGTGTCCTGGCAATGCCGGTGAGTGAAGGCTCAGATTGTTTCATGGCATTCAATGGCAAGATGTTCCGACAGATTGGTGAAGGGGGCATTAGCACTGTGGGGCAACGCCGAAAGGACCAAATCTGCATGGTGTATGAAAATCCGCTCGATTTCCTGACACTTATGGAATCCGCCACGCGCAATGGTGTTTATCCCCTTATGGCGCGACGTTATCATATCATTATCAACGGCAAGCGGGGGCTCTCCAAAGCTTGCGAATATCTTAAGGCCAATCCCGACTTCCTTGAAGTGCGCTGCTTCATGCCAGAAAACGAGTTCGGGAAGAAGGCTTTTGCAGCCATCAACGATGCCGTGAAAGGTACGGCAATTGACCGCACGGACATGTATCGTGGGTTCGGTTCCCTCTTCGCAAAACATCTTCCGAAGGTTCCGGAAACATACCGAAAATGGAAGTCCATGCGAATCGAAGTTGAAGAGAAGGAGACTCGCAATGTCAGACAAGAGCAACCTAAGCCGAAGCTCGACATCACGCCTCTTTTGGGCGGCGAAAAGAAGGCGGTTATCGACCGGGAGACGGGAGGGCGCAAGCTATGAGGTGTGAAGATGCTCCCGGAATTCGAGTGGCTCTGCAAGATGTGTTTTTGTCAGACACTCCGCTATCGCTCCGGCACGAAAAAACACCCTTGCAAGGGGAAACCCCTCGACCCGATTTGTCCGACAGACGATATGTGAAACCTGCGGCTTCAGCCCGCGCAAACCTTGCACTGAAATGAACGCGAGAGTTGGAAAATCGTCCGACATTTCCCACAGCCTGGGCTATGCGCAGAACCGAGACAAGGACGGTGGGATTCTGCTTGCCAACTTCACCGATATTGCTGCCACGCCGGAGGTACAGGCCCGCGACTGGATGGCAACCGCAAACGATTACAAGACCCGGTGCTATACGATAATCATTTCATTCACTCCGACCGAGACTTCTATGCTACGCTCGATGCCGGACAATGGTCGGGACAAGATCAGAACCATTATCCGAGACTTTCTTGATGAATTGTCGGAACGAGGCAATGACCTGACAGAGTGTCCCTACATCGTGGCGCGCCATGACAATACCGACAACGAGCACTATCATATCGTTATCCGCACAACCGATATTAACGGGAAGCGGTTCAGCGACAAGTTCATCAACAAAAACGCAAACCGTGCTGCCGCTTGTATCGCCTTGAAGTACGGACTGGAGGCACCACCAAAAGCTGCCGAACGCGAGAAGGCTCATCAGGAGGCTGAGGGTCAACGACGCAAAGAGAAAGCCAAACGTCACCATAAACCATCGGCATCGCAGTCGGAAATTGATGAGAAGATGCGTCGCAAGCGTGCTGTCGAGGAGGCTGCAAAGCGGAAGTCTATGCTCAAATATGTCATCGAGAAAGCTGCCAAGGACAACGGCTCGACCGATGCCTTCATTGCAGCTCTTGCAGCAGAAGGCATAACACTGACCCGCGATGAGAAGAAAGGTATCTGTGCTGTGATGACAGACTCCGGGGGCAAGTCCAGGAAATATTCTCTTGCCAAAGATTTGGGTATCGACATGGCTCTTATCCCGAATCTTTCAATTCAGGACAAGCCGGTTGTCAAAACGCAGAAATCTTCTCCCTTGAAGTCCATACATCAGCCACGGCTCAATGTCGATGGCTGTGGCAGTTCACGCAACGCCGAACATGAGATAAACGACGGTCGCAATTCCGATAATTCTGACGAGGAATGGAAACGCCGAAACGGACATAAAATGTAAAAAACCGAAAATTATGAAATTGAAACCATCCGCCCTGCGAAACAGCAGGCGAAAACCGGACAATCCGGAAGAAAATTTGACGGAGCGCATCACGTTCCGTCTCACCTCCACTGAAAAGAATCAGCTCACCATGAAAGCTAAAGAGCGTGGCATCAAGCTGAGCTTGCTCTGCCGCCTTATAGTCATGCGGCGCAGAATCCCTGACCGCTCACCGCAGACGCTCCAATGGTTCCGTGACCTTGTGGGCATGAAGAACAATCTCAACCAGATTGCACACCACCTCAACACTACAAAAGAGCCTGACCAATGGACTATTGAGGCTATACGCTTCATAGCCTCAGAAATAGACAAAGCAAAAACCACCTTGACCGACAGCAGCCATGAGTAATCCATTTGAAAAAGTGCCATCTTCGGCAGATGTGCCCGGCACCATCGACAAGAAAACGGTCTCTGCATTGTCAGGCATTGCCGACCGCCTCGAGAAAGCTGCCTCAAGAAACGAGACGATTGTCAAGAACGAGGAGGAGCTTGCAGGAGTAATATTCGACCTGCTCCTCGATGATGACGGTTCAGTCAAGGACTTCGGTCATGCAGCTGAGATACGGGGTCTGATTGACGAAGCCTGGAAGCAACAGGAGCGAGGCATAGCCAACCTTGGCGAGATAATCAGATCCATACCCACAAGCGTCAGGGCAGAACTTGGCGAGGAAGACCGGAAGCTGCTCGATTCCAATTTCAGGAGCTGGAAAGACGTGTTCCGGCTCTACCTCCCTTCCTTCGGCATCGTTGGGGCGATAGTCGGTATAATACTGACCGGAAGTATAATGCTCTCAAATTCTGCCTCTGACGCCAAGCGGGAATACGAACAGCGCATAAGTCAGCTCGAAAGGTGGTACGAAGACAATGCCGATGCCATAGCCTTCGGGCAATTCTACCGCGAGAACTACCCCAAGCAATACCGCCAATGGCACACCGGCCATTGGCAGCAGGACATCGCCTACCGCGACTCCCTCCGCCGCGCCCACTCCCTCGACCGCCTCAAGCGCCAATACCAATCCCATGACTGACCTCATCAAAACTCTACACCAAGCAAGCAACGTGCCTGATGTAGAGTTTTTCCATCCGTTTTCCTGCAAATAATGGCTCCTATCTCAGAAAAATTAGCTAACTTTGCAAATAACATCAAAGAATTATCACATGTCAACAAACAATATAGCTACTCCAACGGAACGAATAAATAGACTAAAAGTAGTCTTAGTTGAGCAAAATCGCACAGGTAAATGGCTCGCAGAGCAATTAGGCAAAAATGAAGCGACCGTTTCCCGTTGGTGCTCCAATGCGGCTCAGCCATCTTTAGAAATGCTTGTGAAGATTGCATCTATATTGAATGTTGACCCACGCCGACTGATTAATGGCGGTAATATTGAATAATGATGAAGGATATTCTATCATATGAATCGGAGATTTGGGCTTGCGCAGACCTTCTGATTTCTTCGGGTATCAAACAGAGCAAATTCCCCGACTATATGATGCCATTCTTCGCGCTCATTATGCTTGAAGGACGTATGCGCAATGAAATGCGTGATATTCAAGAAGCCGAGGGTATTGGAAAAGCCACTCTACTTTGACCCTTTTGGCCAAACAGAATTTACCCACCTTGGCCATAATATGATTGACCCTTTAAAGTCCTGGTGTTAGGGGTCAATTTTATTTTACCCTTTTAATTCTCTAT
>NZ_VSMC01000018.1 GCF_008728965.1 Heminiphilus faecis
GAACCGAACCATCTCAAACAGTTCATCCATCCCTTCGGGAAGGCACATCCATATTGCATCTGTTGTTTTCATACCCCAAATTTAACACTTTTCAGAAATTCCATGCACCGGAATTTCGGATTGACCCTTTTTTTACTATATTTGCATATCTATGAAGAAGTTGTGGTTATACTTTCTATTACTTCCGCTACAACTGTCGGTACAAGCGCAACCAATGACAGCTGAGGATTACTATGTATCCGCTTTTAATGAGATGTCAGATATGCTCGCCGGCAGAGAAACTCTGTCCATAAAAAGAGCCGTCTATCTTGCTGAATGGGCATTTTATGAAGGAAAATTAGACTACAAGACCGACTTCTGCGATGAGATTGATAGAATAAAGACTTTTATCCTTGATTTATATAAGGAAAACAAGTTGCATACATACAAAACTGGTATGCAGATGGCTATCAGTTCATATATAGTAAGTCCATATTCCGGGAATGGATATACACCATACACCTATGACTTTGTTTCAATGGACAATGAGTCATGGGAACGTCAATTTGTCAGCAAGACGCTAAAAACCCATAAAGGTCAGTGTCGTTCACTTCCGTGGATGTACAAAATCCTTGCAAATGAATTAAATGCCAATGTATCATTAGCTCACGCTCCGCGGCATTGTTATATTATGTACAAAGATGAGGATAAGTTTACGCCGGAAGAATGGATAAACCTCGAATTGACGACCAATCAGATGAATCCATCATGGTGGATTAAGCAGGATTTTGAAATATGTGATTCTGCTGTGATTGTCGGTACATATATGACACCATTGACTGATACCGAGACCGTCGCTTGCCAAATGGCCGAACTTGCATTTGGATATAAAGAAAAGTTTCATCGGTATGATAAGTTTACCTACTATTGTGCAAGTCGCTCTCTTGAATTGTATCCCATGAATCCAAATGCGTGGATAATACGAGGTAAATCAATTGAAAGAATGATTCATGATTACATCAAGAGAAACGGGAATTCCGTAGACGATTATGTCGCATCCTTGATACATTTGATGGATGAAACAAAACGGAGTTTTTACAAAACTTATATGACCGAAGAAACTGAAGTAATCAGAGAACGACGAAAACAACAAGCTGTAGAGGCTCAAAAGTACATCCGCGAAAAAACACTGTCAAAATGAAATATTTAAATTTATTATTAATTGCGCTGCTTTATCCACTAAGCAGCCATGCATATTCCCATCTGTCGCCATATTCATATTGCGGCGGAAACCCTGTTAACTGCGTTGATCCGACCGGAAAAGATATAGTCGTTTTGAATTATACTAAAGGAATGCATATGGCAATGCTGATTCAGAATGAGGAAGGAAAATGGCAATACTATTCTGTAAATGGGAATAACTTATATTTTTCAGGCTCGCATTTCGGTGGCAGGCCCTTTAATGATGTTGCGGTTGGCTCATGGGATTCACCTCAAGAATTTTTCAATTCATCATATAATGTTAGAAATAATGATAGCAAGAAAGATAAATCTATGAATCATTTTGGCTTTTCAGAGGGCTATCAAATTTCTACCACACCTGAACAAGACGAAACAATGAGAAATAGCTTTTCCAAGATAGCAAAAACTGAATACAACCTTTTTAACAATAACTGTGCAACAGCAGTACAAAAAGCCATGGTAGAAGCTGGCATTCCCGTTTCCCAACCGACAATGGTGCCATCCTATATTCCAATGGCTACTCCATTTGGCATTGTTGATGTCTTTAATGGATATAAGATGAAATGTGATATCCAAATGAGGCCAAGTTCCGCCTTTCAATCTATAATCAAATTCAATCCTTCCGGTAAATTACTACCAGAAAATAGGCCCTTAAATTATTAATTATTATATGCCAAACAAATGAAAAGACCAAATTATCTCCGTGAGCTACTCTCCTATTTATACATTTTCACCGGCTTTTTATGTATAATCTATTTTATTTCATATAACATTCGTATAGCAATTAAGCCTTTGGGATGGGCGATAATGCTGTTCAACGCAGTACTTTGCTTCATTGTGTATATAGCTATAAATCACATTATTATAAGAAGAATAATATCGAATAGATTTCTGATAGTTATTGAAGCATTACTATTTTCCGCTATGTTAACTCTGGTAATTAGTGACGTGAGGTATGAAGCTTACCTAGACCAAGAATATCTCCGAAAGACTACGCCTAGACTATTACCATCACACCCGGTCATGAGCTTTGAGAAACAAATATTACTACCAGAAAATAGGCCCTTAAATTATTAATTATTATATGCCAAACAAATGAAAAGACTAAATTATCTCCGTAAGCTACTCTCCTATTTATACATTTTCACCGGCTTTTTATGTATAATCTATTATATTTCATATAACATTCGTATAACAAATAAGCCTGAGGGATGGGCGATAATGCTGTTCAACGCAGTACTTTGCTTTATTGCATATATAGCTATAAATCACGTCTTTATAAGAAGAATAATATCGAATAAATTTCTGATAGTTATTGAAGCATTACTATTTTCCGCTATGTTAACTCTGGTAATTAGTGACGTGAGGTATGAAGTTTACCTAGACCAAGAATATCTCCGAAAGACTACGCCTAGACTATTACCATCACACCCGGTCATGAGCTTTGAGAAACAAATATTACTACCAGAAAATAGGCCCTTAAATTATTAATTATTATATGCCAAACAAATGAAAAGACCAAATTATCTCCGTGAGCTACTCTCCTATTTATACATTTTCACCGGCTTTTTATGTATAATCTATTTTATTTCATATAACATTCGTATAGCAATTAAGCCTTTGGGATGGGCGATAATGCTGTTCATCGCAGTACTTTGCTTTATTGCATATGTGACTATAAATCACATTCTTATAAGAAGAATAATATCGAATCGATTTCTGATAGTTATTGAAGCATTACTATTCTCCGCTATGTTAACTCTGGTAATTAGTGACGTGAGGTATGAAGATTACCAACACCAAAAATATCTCCAAAGGACTATGTCTAAGACTATTACCATCACACCCGGTCATGAGCTTTGAGAAACAAATAGTTGTGGATTGCCTTTGTAGATTGGCGATAGGCAATCTAATTGCTCACGGCATACGCAAGATCGACAACTCCAAAATCCCCGAAAGGGATATATCGGCGTCCCTACCTACATTGCCAGTTTAACAACCGCATTTTTACATTGAGCCCTAAACACAAAAGGAGCGAAGTTTTTAACTTCGCTCCTTTTGTGTTGTCTTACCAGGATTCGAACCTAGACAGGCAGAACCAAAAACTGCAGTGCTACCATTACACCATAAGACAATCCTCTTACTCAGGTCAAAACCTAAAGTAGGCGCAAAGGTAAGGATATTTTTTTTGACATGCAAGAATGACGCGCAAAAAAGAGTTGCCGATTTTAAAGAATTGTTCTTTTCACATAACAAGCATACTTCGACGATAGCGTCAATAGCAAACACAGATCAGAATAAATATGGCCCACTGCCTTAGTCGCAAAAGCAGACAAATAGTACACCGGTGCTGCGGCGTACATATACGCACTATACCGGTGCAGCGGATTAAACAGGCTCGTACACCCGGAATAAAACCGCATGCAGACCGATGGCATGGATTAAGAAAAACGCCTCTATATAAGGTCGTTTTCACCGTTATACCGACTGTTATTACGATATGTTTGAGTATATTTGCATTTCACAATCACCTCATACATCACAAATCTTCATACACAATGAAAAAAAGTATCTTAACTTTATTGCTATTAGCTGCCGCAATGACAAACAGCCGGGCAGAAAAGCCGGCACAAGCTCACGGTTATCCGATAGACCCCGTGCCGTTTACGTCAGTCAAAGTCACCGACAGCTTCTGGGGACAGCGCCTTAAAGCAAGTCGCGAAGTCACTATACCGCTCGCATTCTCCAAATGCGAGGAGACAGGACGCTATCTTAACTTTATAAACGCAGCTCATCCTAACGACACGATAAAGGTAGGAGGCTTATCGTTTGACGACACAGACGTATACAAGACTATCGAGGGGGCAAGCTATCTGTTACAGACCTATCCCGACAAACAGCTCGAGCGATATATCGACAGCGTGCTTGTCATCGTGGCCGCCGCGCAAGAACCCGACGGATACCTGTACACGAGCCGCACAATGAACCCTAAACACCCACACCAATGGGCAGGTTCACGACGGTGGGAAAAAGTCGAAGAACTCAGCCATGAGTTTTACAACCTCGGCCATATGATAGAGGGAGCCATAGCTCATTATCAGGCTACAGGCAAACGCAACTTTCTCGACATAGCCGTAAAATATGCCGATTGCGTGTGTCGAGAAATAGGCGGCAATCCCGGACAACTTACACTTGTACCGGGGCATCAGATAGCGGAAATGGCCCTTGCCAAACTGTATCTCGTCACCGGCGACAGAAAGTATCTTGACCAAGCCAAATTCTTTCTTGACAAGCGCGGACATACATCGCGACGCGACGCCTACAGTCAGGCCCACAAACCTGTCACCGAGCAGGACGAAGCCGTAGGCCATGCCGTCAGAGCGGCATATATGTATGCAGGTATGGCCGATGTTGCAGCACTCACAGGCGACTCCGCCTATATACATGCCATCGACCGAATATGGGACAACATCGTAGGTAAAAAATACTACATAACCGGCGGAATAGGCGCAACAAGCAACGGCGAGGCTTTCGGCGCCAACTACGAACTTCCCAACATGTCGGCATACTGCGAGACATGCGCCGCCATCGGAAACGTATATGTAAACCATCGTCTGTTTTTGCTCCACGGCGACTCGAAGTATTACGACGTACTGGAGCGCACCCTGTACAACGGGCTTATTTCAGGAGTATCGCTTGACGGAGGCGGGTTCTTCTATCCCAATCCTCTTGAGTCAGCCGGACAACATCAGCGTCAGCCTTGGTTTGGCTGTGCATGCTGTCCGTCCAATATATGCCGCTTCATTCCATCGCTTCCCGGCTACATATATGCAGTCAAAGACCGTGACGTCTATGTCAACTTATTCATGTCAAACACCGTCAGGCTCGACATAGCCGGCAAACAGGTATCCATCAGTCAAAACACCACCTATCCATGGAACGGCGACATCGACCTAACTGTCGACCGCAACAAAGCCGGCCGGTTCAGAATGATGATACGCATACCGGGATGGGTACGCAACCGACCGGTACCGAGCGATCTTTACACATACGCCGACAACAAACGCCCCTTATATTCAGTGACAGTAAACGGCAAGACAGTTGACGGAACATTGCAAAACGGCTATCTGAGCATTGACCGGAACTGGAAGAAAGGCGACCGCGTGGAGATACACTTCGATATGGAGCCCCGCACAGTTAAAGCTGACAGCCGGGTCGAAGCCGACCGCGGACGAATAGCTGTAGAACGCGGCCCCATAGTATATTGCGCCGAGTGGCCCGATAATGACTTCGATGTGCTCTCCGTGCTCGTCAACCGACATCCGCACTTTAAAGTCGAGGAGGACCGCGAGATGCTTTACGGCATAAACAAACTCGTAACTGATGCTCAAGCACTTAAATATGGCGACGACGGACGCCTTGCTGCCGATGACGTAAAACTGACTCTCATACCTTATTACGCATGGGCCCATCGCGGCCCCGGCAAGATGGCCGTATGGCTTCCACAGGAGGTAAACGCCGCCAATCCCGTGCTTCCGTCCACACTCGCCACAGGCGGCAAACTGAGCGCATCGCGCCCGTCACCCTCATTGAGTGCCGTCAATGACCGCCTGCTGCCCAAAGACGTAAATGACAGGTCACTACCCTACTACCATTGGTGGCCGGCTAAAAACACCGTTGAGTGGATTATATATGAATTTCCCGGAGCAAAGGAGGTACGCGGCTCCACCGTGTACTGGTATGACGATGCTCCATGGGGAGGATGCCGCGTGCCTGACAGCTGGAGAATCCTGTACCGCGATGCCTACGGCGAGTGGCAGCCGGTAAAAGACGCCGACAACTATGGCACAGCAAAGGGCACCGGCAACACGGTAAACTTCAGTCCCGTCAAGACTTCAGCGGTAAAACTAGAAGTAGTCCAGCCTGCCGACAACTCCTCGGGAGTATTTGAATGGGAACTTTTTTAGGCACTGCGTTTGTGAGCGGCTCATTAGCCTCACCGGTAGAATAATTGTCACATAATGCCCATAAACCTCACATGATTTTTGTCGTGTGAGGTTTTTTATCTAATTTTAGGCCTTAATTTTCAAGTTTGTCATGAAAAAAGTGTCATTCTCAATCTTGGGCATTCTGTTTGCACTATGTATTTATGCCCATTGCCCTGCAAAAGTATCAATTCTCGGTGACTCATACTCGACATTTCAGAACCATGTCGTTCCTGACACAAACTATGTATGGTACTTTGCCGACGCCAACGAACCCGACCGTACCGACGTGGCCACAGTTGACGATACTTGGTGGATGCGCTTCATAACGCGCAGCGGCCTGCAACTCGAACAAAACAACTCGTTTTCCGGAGCGACAGTGTGCAATCTCGGTTATGAAGGCAACGATTATAGCGACCGTTCGTTTATCAGACGCATGGACAGCCTCGGCAAGCCCGATCTCATATTGGTATTCGGCGCGACCAACGACTGCTGGGCAAAGGTTCCTCTCGGCAAGAAAGGCTCCGATGACCTTTATACTTTCATACCGGCCATGGATAAGATGCTTCGCGAACTTCCCTCGCTTTATCCCGACGCCCGCATAGTATTCATGCTCAACGACGAGATACAGGGCGACATGCGCAAAGCCATCATAGAATTATGCCGCGACAACAATACAGCGTGTCTTCAGCTTCAGAACATATCGAAACGTCAGGGACACCCCGACAAAGCTGGCATGCTGCAGATAAGCGACCAGCTCACCGACTTTCTGCACGACAACGGTTGCTGCAGACGCAAATGTCACAAACAAGACAAATAAAAATTATATATTGCCCGTATTATGAAAAAGACTCTTACAATTATGGCTACACTCATAGCCATGTGTGTTACTGTATCGCAAGCACAGTCAATAGTTATGTTTGACAAAGGACATCCGTCCAAAGTCATACAGTTAGGCGTCCGTGCAGGCTTTAACACCTCCAATCTTGCAACCAATTACGACAAGGCATTCCCCGAAATAACATGGAACCACACCCAGTGGCGCCAAGGCTTGACACTCGGAGCGATTGTAGATATAAACCTGCGCAATTTCTTCTCTATCCAGTCGGGACTGTTTTACAAATCGCGCGGCAACGACTTCCACTATCTTGTCAACGATAACGAAAACCTTGTGGCAATAGACGGAAAGTGGCGCGGCAACTATTTTGAGATACCGCTGTTGGCTTCGCTCCGTCTCGGCGTATTTGAACTCGCACAACTTCAGATAGACCTCGGTCCGTACTTCGCAACAGGTTTTGGCGGCAAAGTACGATATAATCAGCTTAAGACCGACACGCAGGACCCTATGAAGCCCGAGATTTCCCAGAAAAGCGTCAAGGCCGATTATTTCGGCGACAATGGCATGGTACAGCGTTATGACTGGGGTCTTAAAACCGGCATAGGTCTGCTTCTGCTCCAGCATTATTACCTCGGCGTACACTTCAATTATAGTTGCCGCAACGTGCTCAAAGAGCTTGAAGGCGCGGCAAAACGTCCCAACGGTCACAACAAGGCATGGACTTTCACTCTCGGATACAACTTTTAAAATGCTGTAACAACCGGTGTTAACAGTGGCAGCCTTCCGGCTGCGGAATACCTGCACATTGCCGTTACTGACGCGGCGAGTAGATGAGGGTCGATGAATTAGCCGGGGTAATATAGGCCGATACTGCATTGACTATAGCGTCGGTCGTTACGGTCCTTTGTCTCGGCACAACATCGTTTATGTCTTCGCCCCGCGCTTCACACTGTGCGAGGGCAGATGCAAGATTGGCATATCCGAGCGTCCCGAACATATGGCTCGCCTCAAAGCGGTTCAGTACCCGCTCAAGCTCGTGAGCCGACGGCGGCGACGCTATCAGCGACAAGGCAGAGTCAGTGACAGCCTCCTCGGCTTCTTCCACACTGACACCATCACGCAGATGAGCACTCAGAAGTATAAGCCCCGGATCGCTTGTGCCGGTGATTGAAGCGTCAGCTTTGGAGAAAAGCGTAGTGCCCATGAGCAGGTCGCGGTAAAAACGCGACGAATAACCTGCCGACAGCAGGTCGGTTATCGTGTCGCAGACAGGGTATGCCCTGTCGTTGTAGCCCGGCATATGATAGGCTTTATAGATTACGGTCTGTGGCACACGGCCATATACTATAGCGCGACGCGGCTCCGTCTGCACGGGCTCCTGCGGATATACGTGCGGCGCTACCTGTCGTGCAGGTATCGGTCCAAACCACTTCTCCGCCAATTCTCTTGTGCGATCAAGCGATATGTTTCCCGTGACTGCAAGCACGGCGTTATTGGGCGCATAGTGCCGGTAAAAAAAGTCGCGGACATCAACAGAACGTACTTTTTCTATATGTGAAATGTCCTTGCCTATTACCGGATAGCGGTAAGGGTGCACCTTATAGGCAAGCGCGTTAAGATGATGATGCAGATCACCGTAAGGCTGGTTGAGACACACTTGTTTGAATTCCTCACTTACTACCTGTCGTTGCACCTCAAGCGACTTGTCATTGAATGCAAGCGCGTTCATGCGGTCGCTCTCGAGCCAGAATGCAGTCTCAGCATTATGAGCCGGAACTATGTCATAGAAGTTGGTGAAGTCGCAGTTGGTCCATGCATTATTGGTGCCCCCGGCCGCTTCGAGCGCCTTGTCAAACTCGGGAATGTTTTCCGATCCGCCAAACATCAGATGTTCAAACAGATGCGCCATCCCCGTAAGGTCGGGCGACTCGTCACGACTGCCTACGTTATATAATAAATTTAGTGCCACCATTGCAGTGGCACTATCTTGATTGTGTACTACTTTTAACCCGTTGGAGAGGGTGAAGCGGTTGACCGGAATCATTTCTCGACAGTCATCTTTATTATTTTCACATCTTCCTTTGGGCGGTCACCGGGAAGCGTGGGCGTTTTTTCTATTTTTTCAACGACATCCATGCCTTCTATGACCTCGCCGAATACCGTGTACTGACCGTCAAGATGCGGCGTGCCTCCTATTGTGGAGTAAGCTTCGCGCTGCTCGGCAGTGAGTTTAGCCGGCTTCTTGGCGACTTCGGCCTCCGTAAGAGCTATCAGCTCGTCCTGAAGCGCCTGAAGACCTGCCTGATCGCGGTTGCGGCGGAGTTGCATGATAGAGTCACGTCGCTCCGAAGCCAGCCGGTTGAATACATCCTGCTGCTGCATCATGATCATCTGCTTCTCCATCTGTGCGAGCTGGGCTTCATTGTATGCCTTGCCGGTAACGATGTAGAACTGCGAGCCCGAGGACTTGCGCTCAGGATTCACATTGTCACCCTGACGCGCAGCGGCGATAGCGCCGCGTTTATGGAAATGCTTGGGATAGACAAACTCGGCTTCTATCGTGTAGCCCGGGCCTCCGCTACCGAGTTGCCTGCCTGCCGGCGCACCCTTTGATTCCGGATCTCCGGCCTGCACCATAAACTCGTTTATCACACGGTGAAACAGAGTGCCGTCATAATAGCCCTCATTGACAAGCTTCACGAAGTTATCGCGGTGTTTTGGGGTGTCACCAAACAGGAGAATCTTTATATCGCCCATTGTCGTCGACATGTTTACAACGACATCATTTTTGTCTATTACCGTCATTTTGGTTTTGGTTTCGTTTTTTGTAGTTTCAGTAGCTGCAGCCGATTTTGTTTCGGTACAGGATGCCAATTTGATGCTTAACGCTACAATCAGCAACAATGTTTTCAATCTTGACATGACAGAGTACGGTTAGATACCGGTAGGATACATACGCTTGTATATACGGCGGAAATTATCGTCGACAGCGCTTAATTCATTTTTATGCTCCTCGTAGTCATCACCCCAGAGGGTAAGCAGATCACCGATATAGCGACGTTCGCGATCTTTTATTATCGCAGCACCGATAAGGCGCGATATAGCATCATTATACTTATCCTTGTCTATGGCATACAGATAGCGCGCTGCGCTCACCGTAAACTGCCCGTTCAGGTCGACCGCTATCATGTTGTCGACCAACTCGTCGATGATATCATCGATTGAGTCAATATGATTGGCTATATATTCATAGGTAAGAAGTCCGTCGGTATCCTCTCCCAAAAGCCGTTTAATATCCTCGTTCATCGTAATGATAAATAAAGTTGATATGCAAAGATACGAATAAGTCAAGTGCAAAAGCAAATTTATTTGCTTTTTGCCGAGCGAGAGTATCCAATACGGAGCCAAAGATACGAATAAGTCGGGAGTTATGACAAATAAAACCGTCTATTCTGCCGGTTTGATACAGCACGTGGCGGCATAGTTGCTGACTCCGCACCATGACGGCATAGATTAATAGCTTTTACAGGCTCGAAGACTGAGGCTACATGTATGTCGGCTGAATTTTAACAAGTCAACCGTTTTTTGCCGCTGACACCAGCGGCTGTAAGATAATGAATGTAAGGTCGACATAAGAAAAGGTTGATTTCGCTACTACAAATTTTTAATCCATAAAATTTAGACAAGCCACAAAACAGTGACTTTTTTAATATTTTTTAGTAAATTTGCAGTCAAAGAGTTTTTATGCGACACACACTGCACATCATTATCATCATTACCATGGCATGCCTTGCAGCATGCAGCCGACACTATGACCGACGGCTTATAACGGCCGAGTCGGTAATGACCGAGCATCCCGACTCCGCTCTTGCAATCCTTCAAGCCATCGACAGCACCTCTATAAGCTCGGAAAAAGACCGGGCTCTATTTGCCCTGCTTATGACACAGGCTCTCGACAAAAACCACATCAATGTAACCGACGACTCGCTCATAACCATAGCTGCCGACTACTATTCACACCAAGACGACCGGCATCGTGACATGCTCGCGCATTACTATCTCGGACGCGTCCACTTCAATGCCGCCGACTATCCCCGCAGCCTGCTGTCAATGCACAACGCCCATGAAACAGCCACCGACATCAACGATAAATTCTGGTGCGCAATGACAGCAAAAGGATGCGCCGCCGTTTATAACGCTACATTCAAGACTACCGAAGCCCTGATATACTCGCATATAGAGTATGACTTCTTTGCCGCGCTAAAGCTTCAACCCTATCTCGACCAGTCAATGAGCGAACTTGCTCAGGCTCACCTCTATTACGGCGACTATGACCGGTCAATCGACTTGTCAAGACAACTGCTTGACACTTTGGCCATACGTCCCGACAAGACCCTCGAATATGAAGCAAAGAAAAACATAGGCCAGACTTTGATTGAACAGGATAAATACACAGAAGCGGTGCCTTATCTTGAATACATATGCAAGACCGACATGGCAAGCTCACAAGACTCCTCTTTTCTCGGATTGGTATACTCACGTACAGGTCAGCTCGAGAAAGCTCAGAAAATATCGGATGCCATAGAAGCGCACAAAGATCTGCATTCGTACTATCTGAAATACGATGTATCCAAAGCAAACGGCTCTTTAACCGATGCGCTGACAGCTCTCAAAAGCTACGACAGCATAGCCTCACTTAACCTTAACGAGCGTATAAAAACCGATCTCGGCACCTCGGTGATAGGGTATTACAGCTACAAAAACAAACTAATAGAAAACGACATACAGCTTGCAAAGTTCAGGATGATTATCATCCTGATAATAGGCGTGATTGTGCTGACAATCATAGTTTATATAGCACTACGCTACTACAGGAAACAGAAACGGCAAATATCGGAAAGCATGCTGATTGCAGAAAACATGAAGGAAATCCTCACTCTTAAAGAACATGAATGTTCAGCCGCCCAACACTCTATACGTGAACTGATCAACACAAAATTCGACCTGTTCGACAATCTGTTCAAGGCTTATTACGAAAGCCAGCATTCCACATCGGCAAAAAAGCACATATCCAACGAGGTCCAGAGAATCATCGACACACTCTCGTCTGACTCATCTACAGCACTCCAACTTGAACAAGACATAGATGAACATTGCTCGGGCATAATGTCGCACTTCCGTCATGACATGCCCAATCTTAAAGTAGCGGACTATCGTCTATTTCTCTATTCCGTACTCGGTTTTTCAACTACAGCCATATCCCTGTTTCTGAAAGTCGACAAAATAAACTCCGTATATGACCGCAAAAAACGCCTGAAGATAAAGATAAAGCAGTCAGAAAGCGGCAGAAAAGACGAGTATCTACAATACCTTAATTAACTTGCAGTATATAAGCAAGTTACAGCATCACACCCACTACTCCACTGATTATCAGAATGTTACATATGTAAAATACACAAGCCTAATTTTAAGAGAATCCGAGGCGATAAACTCCTGTATATAAACATATTGCAAAGGCCAAAAGCCTAATTTATTACATCAGCCAATCGCTCATATAATAAAAAGATGTCGTAACTTTGTATAGTGAATATATTATACTTATGAAGTGTTTCCCTAAATTATAAGGTCATATCTCCTTCTGATAAATATGGTTTCACAGAGGAGAGATATCACATTTACTGTTATAAAAAGTGATATAAGATTCAGCTTAATTATGCACTGAAAAGTATATACAACTCAAAATAAGAACTGTTTTTAGAATGGTTGAGAAAAACACACAAAAATATCATCATTTGCATTTAGTAAAAGCCCCTGACGGTACGGTGACGTGAGTCAACAACCGGCAAGGGCTTATTTGCTTCTACGGCTTCACGTACTAATTCCGTATCAAAGGCGACATGCGGAGTCAGCACCAAAATCACGTAGCACTAAACGTGGTTCCTTAATATCTATGGCCTTATGAAATATGTGTCGGCAGCACGGTAGTGAGTGACATCGAAGTCAATCAAAAGGCGTCCGCCACGTATCTCATCGCATAATATACGGTCTATCCGCAGTATGTCGGCACGGTCAAGCTGCATCCATTGATACTGTTCGTTTCCTCCCGGAGCAATGCGGCCTTCGTCTTCTGCAAACGTAAGCACGTTGTCGCATATGTCACGGAACCCCACTCCATCACTCTGCGCATCAATATAACCGAGGACCTTGATTCTTAACTCATCATCGGTATAACCAACCTGTACCGAGGTGACTCCTAATTTAACTTTCATCATGACAACTAACGATTTTTATAGTATAACATCGCCGCGTACCAAAAAGTTATCCATCACCACCGCACCGTTAATATCAGGAATGATTACGGAAGAGGATCGAAGCCGAGCGACTTGATTCTTTCCATGACGGCTGCAGGGTCGTGGTCACCTTCCACATAGGCTATGCCGGCGGAAAGGTCTACAACGACCGAGGTCACTCCCGGTATAAGGGCGAGGTTTTTCTCTACCGATGCTTTGCAGTGGGCACAGCTCATGCCCTTGATTTTATACTCTTTGCTCATAGTTGTTATTGTTTGATGTCTGCGATTGTAGAATTTTAATGCAAATGCGGTAATCAGCAAGCCAGCAAGTATGACCGAACACATGGTGTCAAACCATGAGACGCCGACATGACAGGCGCCGTTGGGCATTGCGGCAAGAGGACCTACAAACCACTCGCGTGGCAGCAGATAGTCTATAGCCAATCCGAATGCTATGGCACCCAGTACAATCGAGGATATATACACGGCGGCACTGCGGCGCCCCATAGTACGGGAGATGACGGCAATCGAGGCAAAGTTGGCCGCGGGCCCGGCCATAAGCAGCACCAGCGCCGTTCCCGGAGAGAGCCCCTTCAACATGAGCGACAAGGCTATGGGTATCGATCCGGTGGCACAGACATACATCGGCACCGCTATGGCTACGACCACCAACATAGCCAGTAACGGACGGTCGCCGAGCGACACGAAGAAGTCCTGCGGTACAAGTACGGTGATGAGCGCGGCTATGACAAGTCCGAGCACGAGCCACTTACCTATGCTCTGCACCATCTGCACGAAACCATAGTACAAGGCCTCTTTCATTCGGGCTCCAAAACCTGCCGGCTGCGACTCCGCACCGGCTCCGCAACCGGCTATAGGACAAGCCCCGTCAGTATCGCGGTCGTCATGCTTCTCCGACACACCTACAAGGCATCCTCCTACTGCCGCCGTGACAAGAGCAGCTACAGGCCGGACCACCGCAAAGGCCGGACCAAGCAGCGAATAAGTGGCAGCTATGCTGTCGACACCGGTCTGCGGCGTCGATATAAGAAACGAGGCTGAAGCCGCACGCGAAGCACCGTTGCGCCTCATTGCCACTGCAGTAGGCAGCACTCCGCACGAGCATAGCGGAAGCGGCACTCCAATCATGGCTGCCTTGAACACCGCACGCCAGTCGGAGCCCGACAAATGACGGCTCATGACTTGTGCGGGAACGAAGGCATGAAGCAGTCCGGCTATGAGAAGCCCCAACAGTATGTATGGCGACATCTCGTTGAGCATGTTTATGAAAGCGTTGAAAATATCCATCTGCAACAGTATTACTATTATTTACGGTACAAAGTTACGACACATGTGGCTGAAACATGTTACACAATTTTTCAAATATGTTGCATCATGCTATACCTTGTCAAGGGGACGACGCCGGCCGCCGAGACGATACTGCGTGACGGTCATGCCCGTAACAGCACGGAATTGACGCGACAGGTGGGCCACACTCGAATATCCAGTGCGGTAAGCTATTTCGGAGGCAGTAAGACGTCCGTAGTCGAGCAGTTCCTTGACATATTCTATTTTCTGACTGATAAAGTAATTTTCTATAGTGCGCCCCTCGACCGCTGAAAATGCACTGACGAGAGTACGGTAGTCGACACCGGTGCGCTCCTCGAGCCAAGCCGACAGTTTCAGTCTTGTACCGGAGCCGGAGCGCGCAAGTCCTATTAGCAGTGTCTTGACCTTCTGCGCCGTCAGTTTGGCAGCATCCTCGATAAGTTCGAAGCCGAGATTATGGAGTTCTCCTGCAAGTGACGCCAACGCATCACTGTCAAGGCTCTCGGCTATCTGCGCACTGCCGAGGGTAACACTGCTCACAGTATAGCCAAGCCGCCGCAACAGACTGTCCACAACCATAATGCAGCGGTCGCACACCATATTTTCAATATTCAGTGTCATAATTATACAAAACTACACATTTTTAATGAACAATAGGGTCAGTATGGTCCGTTTTATAACAAACAACTATATATAGACTCCGAAATGACAGCGCAGACTACACTTTTCAGCCCTCGCAACCTCAGCCTGATGATGGATCTTTATGAACTCACCATGGCCAACGGCTATTTCACGGCCGGAGCCAAGGACACCCGGGCAGTATTTGATCTTTTTTACCGCTCCAATCCGGATGACGGGGGATTCGCCATTTTCGCCGGGCTTGAACAGGCGCTCGACTACGTGGAGCACATACACTTTGACGGTGACGACATAGCCTATCTGCAGTCGCTCGGACTCTTCACTGCAGAATTTCTCGATTATCTCGCCACATTCCGTTTCACGGGCGACATATATGCCGTCGACGAGGGCACTGTGGTATACCCCAACGAACCGCTGGTGACTGTTGTGGCACCGCTTATCGAAGCGCAGATAATAGAGACAGCCATGCTGTCGCAGATCAACCATCAGTCACTCATAGCCACGAAGGCCAACCGTATAGTACGCGCCGCCCAAGGACGCATGGTATCGGACATGGGCGCCCGACGCGCCCACAACGCCGATGCGGCGGTATACGGCGCCCGCGCGGCCTACATAGGGGGCGTGGAGGCTACCGCCACCGTGCTTGCAGGCAAGATGTTCGGCATACCGGTGACGGGTACCATGGCCCACAGCTGGATCATGTCGTTTGCAAGCGAGTATGAGGCGTTTAAGGTTTATGCACAGGTCTATGGCAGCAATTCGGTGTTTCTCGTCGATACTTACAACACGTTAAAGTCGGGACTGCCCAACGCCATAAAGGCGGCCCACGACATTCTGCTTCCGGCCGGGAAGAAACTCAAAGGCATACGCATAGACTCAGGCGACATAGCCTATCTGTCGAAGGAAGCGCGCCGCATGCTTGACGAGGCAGGACTCGAAGACTGCAGTATCGTGGCGTCAAACAGTCTTGACGAGTTCAACATAAGGTCAATAATATCGCAGGGCGGATGTGTGGACATTTTCGGTGTCGGAGAACGGCTTATCACATCCAAGAGCGACTCCACATTCGGCGGCGTATATAAACTTACCGCACTTGAAAAGGACGGACGTTGGGTGCCTAAGATAAAGGTATCGGACAATGTGGTGAAAATAACCAACCCGGGACGCAAGGACCTCTACAGAGTCTATGACTCCGACGGCAAAAGCATAGCGGAACTGATAGCCGACCACGGCGAACCAGTAAACGGCGCGGTGCCGGAGCTTGTATGTGCCGACCGCCCATGGCAAACCCTCGACTACCTCGGGTGTACCTTCAAAAAACTGCAGCATCAGGTGGTGGCCGGAGGACAACGCATATCGCAACCTCGCCCGTTGCATCAGTTGCAAGACTACGTCAGGGAGCAGATGATACGCGAAGTGCGCGAAGAAGAGCAGCGCCTTGACAACCCAGACATACACACCCTCGCCATGACATCAGGATACTACAACCGCAAACTGGCCCTTCTTAAAGAGACCGAAGCAGGTCTCGGCGGAGAATGACGCGGCGCATGCAACGTACGTGTGAAAATAAAAAAGCCGTGGGGCGGAACCCACGGCATCAAAGAACATAAGTATTACATTGAGTCTTTTCACAAAGACTGATATTTAGGAATTGATAATCATCGCAATACTCCTAAATACATTTATTTACACACAATCGCGTCATCACGACGCTTTCTTTTAACACCAATCATGAGATTGATTTATATCGTTTTGTCTCCCCGATAGTTGCGCGGGTCCGGATAGTCATGAGCCTTTACAGGCTCGGGGATTTACTTTATTTTCCTCTTTTCCAGAGACTGTGCCGGCCGTTGGCCGTCTTGTCCCCGGCTAACAATAGCATGAGTCCGTTCGGACTCCGTTTTTCGCCGGCCTGCGGAGCGGACCCGAAGCAGGCCCTCCTCGCTAAGCATATCAGTCCTCGACAAGCCTGATAAATGCGGCATCCGAGTCACCAAACAATGCAGTAGCATCATTACTATACGTATTGAAATCAAATGTAGTATAATTGATATCCCATGCCGTTGTTCCAGAAGTAGTGCCGACCTCTTCTCCATCGCCACTTACCCAGTATGTAGCACCAAACTGAGTATACATCGTATACAACAACGGGCGATATTCGGCAAAGTTACCGGCTCCATCAGGCATTCTGGCGGCTCGAGCGGCATATCTTAATACCCCACGGGCATTTCCCGGCTCATATATATGGTTCATTCCCGATTTTCTTGAGCCATCTTTACGGTGACCGTTGCCGGAAACACCTATCGGAAAAAACAGGTTAAGACCATCTTTACCTACATTATAGACAAACCATCCACGCATGCCGTAACTTTGACGTTCACTCATGTCCAGATAAGTGGCATAACCGCAAGCCTTGACAACATCGGTCTGTGTCTGTGTGGCTCCGTCGCCATAAAGTACTCCGGCTCCGAAGTCGCACTCCTTGCGCAGATTCTCAAAATCCTCGTATTTCGGTACACGACACGTTTTGCCGTTGACGTCCAACGTCACGCCCTTGAATACAGCCGGTATATCGGACTTTATATCTTCCCACTTAGCCATAGGCTTATCAGCTTTATCGGGACTGAGGTCATATGGAGCAAGGTAGTAGGCGCTCTGTCCGTCAGGATAACTCTTGTAACGTGCATCACGCTTATTGTTGACAGAAGCAATAGCCTCCAACAGGTTACCGCACTTGAACATAGAGCCCTCGCCACGCGGATACTCATATTCATGTCCCAAGAATGAACCGTCGCCGTTCTTTATCGCATACTGCAGATTGCAAGTATGCCACTTTGTATTTGACCCCGTAGCCATAGCCACAGGCGCGTAGCCCTGCCGCACCATTATACGGTGGGTACAGGTATAATTATGGTACAATACTTTTATAATAGCACAACGCACGGCTTCTTTATTAGCGCATTTCGACAAGAATTTGACATCAAATTGAATCTCACTGTCAGTATATCCTTCAATTCTGTCGCCTTTGGCAGTCTTACCGCCGACAGACAGCCAACCACCGCCATCGGTTATATACTCAATCTCGGCACTCCACGGTCCTCCCGTCGAGATGACAGGCACATAGCTCATGCCGTCCACATCATCCTCCGAGTCAAGACGCATAAGATGGACATTAAACGGATCGGTACAATTCCAACTGCGATAAATGCCCTTCGGGTTCACAATACGCGGCACCTGAAGCACTTTGGCGACAATCGACTGCTTTTTACCGTCAACAGTTGCGGTAAACTTAATCTCGGCATAACGATAATAGCCCATATAGGGATTATTGCCGCGGTAACCGGCTGTCTTGATAAGATTTATCTCACGGGAATACAACGGGATATGAAATGTGGTATGCTTCACACCATTGACTGTCGTAGTAGACACTTCATAAGCACCGTCATTGGCAAAGTCATCATTAGCATTATCGCTACGACCCGAAACCGGAGTTTTAGTAACATTATAAAACCGATGACCGCGATGATTCACTTTTTCATTTAAAGAAGGATCACCCTCTCCTATCCAATATGCTTTATTATAAGGTATTCCATTGTATTGACCATCAGATAGAGACTGATTATATTTATACTCTTTAGCAATACCTGAAACCTTACCGACAGAAGCCTTACGACCACGATCAGTACCGGGTTCAAGCGGAGCCATTCGAAGAGACAGAAAACCATGCCACGGACCATTACCTACAACCTTAGCGGTATCGCTATAATACTCCAGACCTGCAACTATTTCGCCGGGATTATCAAGGGTAGAGGGCCCCCAGTCGGAGCGGATTATCTCGGCTTCGAGGTCGCCTTCGAGTTCACCGATTATGGTGACAGGATAAACCATGGACTGATTGTACATGTAGGGCACGTAGTAGTACGGGATGGGCACCTTGATGCCGGGCTCTTCATTATAGTCTATGTGCCAGTCATAGTCGTTGGCCTTGCCGTTGAAATGCAGGGTGAGCTTGTAGTGGTAGTTGCGCTCGGCGTTGTAGTCGTCTATGACGTTCTTGCCGAGCATGAAGCGGTATGTTATGTCGCCGTTGCTCACCACGCCGTCACGCGAACGATAGAAAGCCTTTACCTCGACATATGTGCCGCAGGGTTTGTCATCTTTCAGTATATCGTCATCCTTTACCGCGCCGGTAGGATTGCCGTCACCGTCGAGTTCAGGATACTGGCGCTTGTCCTTGCCGAGGCCCTGCATGTTTTCATAGAAGAACAGCGACAACTCATCGGGGGTGTGAGGATCACGGAGGTTTTCGTCATCTTCGGCAAGACTGCCGTTATCCTTCGAGGGAAACTTACGCCCCTTCACTATAGTATACCAACCGGTGTTGTACTTGCCGCCATCGGCAGCCGGCAAGCCGCGGGTATAGTCAAGATATTGGCCGACCTGATGCTCCTCGGCGGGACGCGACAGAAGGCTGTCGGTTTTTGTAACACAACTTTTGCGGCCAAGGTCGCACCCGGCCGGAATGTCCTTTATGGCCGCCGACTTGAGATGAATCCATATATTGTCGCGCAGGTCAGATCCGTCAAAGGCTATGGTGAGCTTTGATGCTGCCCGTCGTAGCCAAGACTTCAACTGCATGCCGTCGCGGTTGACAACTACGGATGGCAGGTCCGCTCCGGAGAAGAACGAAGAGGCTTCACGCGAAGTCTGGTCGGTCGTGAAGCAGCCAAACATCTCCGCGTTGTTGGCAAGACAGGAAGCATCCCACTCAAGGCGCAGACCACGCAGGCCGTCGATAGTTTTTACAGCCTCTTTGCGCTCTGCATCAACAAACAGTTCGTGGTAAGTTGTGGTGGCCTCAGAATATTTGTCGGACTTGGCATTGCCGAGATTGGCCACGCCGACTATGTAATACTGCCCGTAAGGTATCTTGATAACGTCAAACCGTCCGCTCATTGACTTGTCCTGCGCGAGCTTGCCGTTGGAAGCGTCGGAGGGGTCGCGGGGCACATCCTTGAAGCGGTCAACGCCGTAGAAGAAGTGCGAGTCGGGAAGATCGACGGGCTTCTGGGCCTGTTCTTTATTGTAGTAATAGATGTAGTCATCGAGCAGATTGCCGCCTTTGTCGTAGAAGAGCACACACATGTCGACGATGCCGTTAAGGGCGTCGCCCTTGGCATTTGACTCCGCGGCACGACTGCCGGTGAGTCCCTCGGACATAGGAGTAAACTCCATCTGCAATGATATAGTGCCGATGCCTTCGGGGATGAAAAGCGAATCGTCGCGGAAGTCATCCTCACAGGATACGAACATAAGCGATGCCATACAAGCGGTGGCGGCAGCCGTAGCGAAGCTTATAAAGGTTTTGAAGCAATTCATGCTGGTTATTATTTGTTTTTATTCAAAATATGCAGAACACTGTGCATAATGCCGTGCCATGCCGGACGTAATGCAACCTCGGAAACCGTGACGAACCGGCGTCCATATCGACAATGTGTACACAACAGTCATGGGTCAGGGATTCTGCGGTGGTTCCGGACCATTTATATCGCCGTTGGGGTCGCGATCAAGACCAAACTCCGGATCGAGGTTCTCGTAAGCATAGGGCTGCTCCTCGACATTCAATATTATATTATAGTAGCGTCCTATCGACACATTGACTACAACATGGGTGTCGCGGAAGAGCGAGGCCAGCTGCGGCATAACACCGGTGTACTCGCGCTTCACCCAATTGGCCGGGGTGTCGACTTCACCCTCAGGCAACTCCTCGGTAAACAGAGTAAGCATATACTGCTGTAGCATGAGAGGGTCGTCGTCAAGAGCCTGATTGCGGCTCTCGTGGATGTATACGGCTTTCGGTGCCGTCCATGTGTTGGAGCCGGCGGCGTAGCCGATAACCGGAGCATCGGCGTAACTGTAGTCAAACGCATCGGGAAGCGCTCCGTCGGGCAGAGTGTAATCGGTCATCCACTGATAAACGGGTATGTCATCCTCCGTTTTTTTCTTCACCTCCTCTACCATCCAGTCAATCCACCGGCCAGAAAGGTCCACTGCGGTCTTGCGGTCGGTATCGGCGACCCAGTAAGATGCCGGAGAACCGTGACGGTTTACACGCGGCATAAGGTAGTTGCAGCCGGCTATAGGGTCAAGCCGCCATCCGAGCAATTTTATGGTGCGTTTCTGAGGCGCCACGGATGCATCGGAGTTCACCGGATCGGCAGTGCGGTTTTCGACGCTCAGCGACAGCTTGTTGACCGTACGGACTATGTAGCACGTAACCTCGGTGCGCTCCTTGTCAGTGACATTGAAGTCATAGACGGCGCTCATGGGAAGAGAGGCAATGGCGCTTTGATCGGCGGGAAGGCTGAAAACGGCTTTGTCGACCGGTGCGAGTCCGTCATCGCCGGGCAGATACATGGCCCCGAGCTTTATGTCAAGCTGATTGCCGCCGGCCGCCATTTTGTAGTCCTCACAGTTGGCTATGAAGTAAATACGCTTCTGAGTATTGCGTTTCACTTCATAACTGCGGGTGTCGGAGAGCTTCACGGCGCCTGCAAACGACTGGTAGTCGTTATGCTCGACCCTCCACGGCTCGGCAACTGACTTACGGCTAAGTATGACCACACGCAGGCTGTGGAGTTTCTCAATGTCAGAGGCAGCGTCGGACAGGTCGGCGTCAACAGCCCTTGTGTGGAGCGACAGTGTGACCATGTCGTCATCGCCGACGGCCTGCGGTTCATCATAGGAGCCGGAACAAGCGGCCGCAGAGAGAACGATTGCCGTGCATGACACCGATTTAATAAAATATGTCATCAACCGATTCATTCAAGAATATAATCAGAACTGATTGTATATATCAAAGTGTTTAAAACTCCGCATCATTTATACGCACCACCCAGTCATTGACCACGATGCGCGTATTGAGCCAAGTGCCGTCAGTGCGAAGAAAGAAGAAAAGAGTATAGTCGCTCTCACGGTCAAGATACTCCTGCGTCGACTTTATACTGTAAGGAGGCTGCTTGTAGCGGTCGCTACAGAGCAACGCCAGATATTTTATCAGCGGAAAGTCGATGACTGTGGCTCCGTCGCCGCTACGTGTTATGAGCAGACGCGGAGTGTTTTTGGTCATAAGCCTCGATGTGCTCATCTCGGCATAAGCCACAGTCACAGGCTGCGGCACCACCTCGTCGCCGAGAATTGACACACCGGTCTGCGCCTGTCCGGTAGCCCACGGCGTATACACCACCGGATCCACGCCGTCGGTGATAAGATCGTTATCATGGCCGAAGAGCGAATTACAGTCGGTAATCGAGAAGTCAAAGTCATCGGGATGCACCGTACCGCCCTTTTCCTGCTGAAGTACGACGCGGATGTTGTTGGTATTCTTCATCATCTTTACCGTGCCTTCGGTGTAGAGGTCGGACGTAGCGAGCGACAGCTCACCCCAGAACATGTCATGGAGACGTCGTTCGGCAGGTTGCGGCGAGTATACACGATCAAGATGCATGAGCGTGCTCAAGTCAATACGGCGACTTTCGGGCGCGGGCTCTTTAACAAGTGAAAAGGCGGCCTTGTCACAGGCAAGTCCTCCGAAAGCCACGAATTGATAGTTTCCCGGCTCGAGATCGAGGGTCATGCGGTAGGATTCATCCTGAAGCTCGGCTCCGGTGACTGTCTTTTTATCCACGAAATTGCCATCATTGTCGTAAATGAACAGCGACAGACAGTCGACCTGCTTTGGAAAAGCGTTAGCCCACTCCATGTTGTAGTCATATACGAAGCGGAGCCTGACACCATGGGGGCACGGGTCAAGGTCTTCGTACAGACTCTCGCACGACGTGAAAGCAAAGCCCATAGATGCGATGCAGCACATCGCACCTATAAGCCGGGATAATACGGTTAATCTCTTGCCAAACATGTTTGGATAAGTTTAAAATTCGATATCATTTACGCGTACAACCCAAGGAAGAGTCTCGGACTGAACATCGAAGTAAACGTTGCCTTCTTCGTCAGGATCTTCGGGATCAACGGGATCGGGATCATTCTCCGGCACGCGGGGATGACCGAGACGGCGTATGTTGGTCACCGCAAGTTTATATACGTTGTTGCGCACGACGGCAAACTCCATGGGTCCCATGACGCCGTTGTTGCCGTTATCGTTGTGGCGGTTCCAATAGAAGTAGAAGCAATAGTATCCGGGACCGTACTTGTCATCACGGCTCGACTCATAGAGCGTGAAGTCACAGGCGGTGGCAGCCTTCTTGAAGTCAAGCAGAGTAGGATTGTCATTGGCTTTCTTGTCATTATGCCATATATTCCACTTATAGTCGGGCGAGGCAGGGTCATTGCTGTATATGGGAGTATCGCCGGCAGCAGGGTCGTTGGCTCCTGCAGGATTACCGAAAGCGGCCTTGTACATGTCGCTACCCTTTCCGGCAGCAAGAGCTGCAGCGCGTACCTCGGTCCAAGTAACGTATATGTCGTTGGCATAAGTGTACAGAATGGGATCCTGACGAGAGTTGCCCTCCGCATTCTTTACAGCATCGGCAAGAGTGCCAGTAATGCCGTCGGGTACAATCATCTTACCCTTGAACACCACTCCGGTCGTAATGCCGACCTGCTGATTGGCCACCGGTCCGGGTATAGTGTTTTCGGTCACATAGCGCCATACATGGTAGCCCGCCACCACGTTATCACCGGGCGTCCAGCCTTCATCATTGTCCTCACGGCCGCCAAGGACATCGGTTATAACCGACGTATACCACTGGTTACGAGCCATCTCATTGATAAAGGCGCCATTATCGCTTATATTAAACAGGCAGAAGTTGAAGTTATCGGAAAAGGTATTGTTTTTGATGATGGAGCCGTCGGATTTTGCTGCGGCATCGGTGTCTACGACATAATTGCAGTCATCGTCGCTGTTGAAATACTCCAGACCTCCGACAGTATAGTTAGCGCCGGCATTGTTGGCACCGGGAACCATACCGTCGTCCGATACACGGCGCAGGAAGTAGAAGTTCTTGCTCATATTGACAAGAGCCATTTTCTGAAGCTGTATCTGCAGAGCAGTCTTTCCACCCTCAGTGACTACATCGTAAGTGTTTGCACCTTTGGGGCTGCCGTCACGAAAGTCGAAGCGGGCCACGCTACGCTCCACTTTAATAGCGCCGCTATTATCAATCTGACTGTCAGAGTCACCGTCTTCATGATTTTTACCCGAAAGTTTGAACGCCGTAGAAGGAGACGAGTGGTGTTCCCAGTCCTTATAAGTCTTCGGAAGTGTCTTGACCACAGCTACGGCCGAAGTCATAAGGAAGCCGGTTTTGTGTTCAGGACCGCCCCATATAGCGGAGTTCGAAGCCGAGCCGGCATCAGGAGTCTCGATGTTGGTGCACACTTCATCGATCCACTTCTTGTCATGGGCGGTAAAAGCAGTGGCAACAATAGCTTTAAGCCGCTCGGTAGGATTGCAGAACAGCCATACGTTCACTTTCTGACGTTGCTCGTCGAGCACACCGTCCTCACCGCCGTAATATGCGGCCAGTGTCGACTTGTCGATTTTCTGGGTAGAATTGACAAGATTGGTCTTTCCGTTCTCAGGTGTAGCCGATCCGTCCTGTTCTCCATAAGCTATGATCAGGTCATCGTTGTCAGTAAAGACAAGCATCATGTTGTTCACGCGATTTTCATCATCGCTACCTACTTCCACTCCGCCGGTGCTTCCGCCGCCGGGCTTGGGATCGGTTTCGCTACGGCCGCCGTTGTTTCCGGTCGGTAGTTTGGCCACAATGTTAAGATATACTGCATCATTAGGATGTACCGGTGAAGGTTCATCGCCTGTCAGTCTGTCGCTGCTGCAGCCTGTCATAATGGAGGCCACGGCAAGTGCGAGAAACGATTTGCTCCAAAATTTCTTTTCCATAGATATATAATGATTTTGTTTATTTTATTTCGTTTATATGCTTTATCATAGCGGTGGCTTTAGCTACACCTCGGCGCTCGGCCTCGACAAAAAGCCTCAGCGCACTGTCATAGTCACCTGATATGGCCGCATAGACACCGCGGGCATATCCTGCCTCGGGCGATGAACCGGCATTATCGAGGTAACGTTGCGCCCGTTTCATATCGCCGGCCTGCATAGAGGCATTGGCGGCATTAAGATTGGCCACGGGGTCATCGGGATACATGCGCACGGCTATATCGAAGGTTTCCTCAAATTCGGCACTACCGGGCACCATGTCGCGTGCGGCAAGATACATCTCGTTAAGACTCAGTTTAGAGGGCTGCGTCTTTATCAGACGCTTGATCTCATCAATGTCGGTATAGGCGCGCACCTCATACTTGACGGCATAGTCAGAATGACGAAGACCGGGATAAACCTCCTTCAACAGGAAAGCATAGTCAACCGGATAATTGCGCTTGATTCTGGCCTCCTTCTCGTCGGGGTCCATATCAGTGCGTATAAGAGCAAGGATGCCGTCTTTAGCAGCGAGCGACGATGAGGCCACATAACGCTCAAGACCGGCCCAGTCCTCAGGCTCGTAATCGGTCGATATGATCGACTCGGGAAACGAATACTGTTGCTGCACGTAGTTCTTTAGCGACTTTGTACGACCCTTGGCGAGACGCTCGTTGTTGGAATACGGACTCTCGGGCGAAGCGTAACCCTTTATGGTCAGCTCTATGATGCGCGAGTCGGAGTCGTTGCGTACGGCATCGATTGTGGCTATTATCTTCTGCAACTCGACGGGATTGCGGCGATAATCGGGATAGATCTCGGTGCGGCTGACAGGGAAATCTATATAGGCCGAGCCCTCAAGCACATTGATCTTTTGCATGGCCTCTGGGCGAACGTAAATAAATTCGGGAGCGAACTTCTTCGGGTGTTTCGGCTCGAGATCGAGCGCCAGCAGCGGTGCAGAGCCACCGTCAAGTGACTCGCTGCAGCAGCCGCAAGTCTCGTTGGCGGCACCCAAAACGGCCTTACCCATCCAAGCCACGTAAGGCACCACGGTGCGGTACTTTATAACGGAGGTCTTGCCGCTGCGGTAAAGTTCAGTATCAGAGGGCTGCACACCGTTGCGCAGATGATGATAGTAGCGGCTGCGGCCTGCTACCATTACAGCCGGCAGGTCGAGAGTGTCGGCTCCGGCAGTAAGTCGCGGAGTGATTATAACCTCGCGGTTGGTTGACACATCGAGTGTCGAGACATCGATGTCCATCGACACAAACAGTTTATCGTTGTTGCGCGACACCGCTACATCGCGCATGGTTACGCGTCCGTCCATTATGGTCTGCGCCACAGCCGAGGGCACACCGCAAAGCAACATAGCGAAACACAATATATTTGCGATTGAAATGATCGGTTTCATATTCATCGAAGTGATTTAAAAGGTATAAATTAGATTTATGGCCGCTTTGGTAGGACCTACATAGTTGTGGGCCTTGTCGGAGGCCACTTTGGTGCCGCAATTGGCGCAGGGGTACACGTCATAGCGTGTGTAGACCCATCCGAGTCCTATCTCGGCCTCGATATTCCAGTGACGGTCTATTATCCAAGAGTAGCCGTAAGCCAATCCTGCTCCGACAGCCCACCCCTGATAACGGTGGTCGGTAAGTACGGAGAAGTCGGTACCGAGGAAGTTGAGTGAATTGTGTATGTTACCGGCATTGTACTGACCGCCCAGCAAATGGGCACCGACAAAATGTCCGGCAAAACGGTCGCAGAACCAATAGCTTGCCTCAGGCTGAAGCAGCCAATGCTTCCACTTACGGTCGCCGACGGTCCATAAGTTCATGTCGGCCGATACATCTAAGGTCCACCGCGGAGCGAGTCCCACCTCCACGCCGGCATTGACGTTCAGCAATGCGTCATAGAGCAGATTGGTCTTCACCGCGACATCCTGCGCTCTAACTGTCCGAAGCAACCCTGTCGAGAGCACTATCAACAGTAGTAAAATCGTTCGTTTCATCTTTAGATTATATCTGGTTTGTTCTTTACTATTTTGCACAACAATGGCTGTCACGCCTGAAACAGTCAGACGATACAACCGGCCGACCCCAAAAGGCCGACGCATAATCAATACCCCCTGCCGGGTCACAACAAAGTGACGGCTCAGAGTAAAGAAACGGATGAGAACGGGCAATAAATCGGACGTTTGTCGATTGGTGTCGACTTTTGTCTTTTCACACTCTTACAAAATAAGAAGGATTCTACGTTAATAAATACTTTGCACTTTTCCGCCAATTCATGTCTTATCTTTCCGCATTTAGACCTCTTACAGAGGTGATTATCAAGCCTGTATAAAGCACAATAACCCAAACAATCATTTATGGCTTCCGCGCCATTCACAAGCGATGATTTTTCAAGGGACAAAGCTAAAAAAAAAATCAGCTCATTTCCAATTTTTTTATCCAAAAAATTTGGAAAATTTTCGATTTTTTGAAAATTTCGGCAGTGAGATCGGCGCCGGGAGCACAATGACAGTCGCCGTTTAACAACCGTGGTGTTCAGCTGAGGGTAGGGGCGCCAGTAGTACGGCGCCCACAAAGCCGGACAGACATACGGGTTGCTGCCGGACAGCCATATGGGTAAGTGGTTGTAGATGACCATGCGGGGCGAAGCCGGACGCCGTGGTACTGGCGTCCCTACCGGCATTGCCGACGTTTTATCAGCGGGGAGTGTACCTGAGGCACTTCATATATGGATATAGAGCAGGAGGTAGGGGCGCCAGTAGTACGGCGCCCGCAAAACCGGACGGACATACGGGCAAGGCGGCTGTGGATTACCATACAGGGCGAAGCCGGACGCCGTGGTACTGGCGTCCCTACCGGCATTGCCGACGTTTTATCAGCGGGGAGTGTACCCGAGGCACTTCATATATGGATATAAAGTAGGTGTAGGGGCGCCAGTAGTACGGCGCCCGCAAAACCGGACGGACATACGGGTTGCTGTAGGACGGCCATACGGGTAAGGCGGTTGTGGATGACCATACGGGGCGAAGCCGGACGCCGTGGTACTGGCGTCCCTACCGACATTGGCGACGTTTTATCAGCGGGGAGTGTACCCGAGGCACTTGGCGGCACAGGGAAGGGCAAGAAACGAGGCGGCCGAGCGGCAATTGTAGCGTGTGGCGAGGCCGCGGAAGAGCTTCAATATTTTGCCCCACGGCGACAGGCGCTTACGATGCCAAGCCCCTGCATAATGGTGGATGCAGACCGTATTGTCAGTCTTACATATGGCTCCTGTTCGCCAGTCTTTTGCGCAAAAATAGTCGATAGGATATACTTTTACCTCATTATCTATGTAAGGAGCAATCTTTGGTGTCAAAATCTTAGGCGATGGAGTACGCACGGTTTTACCGAACATGTTTATAAAATGACGGTTCTCGTAATACTCGACGCACTTCTTGAGCCATGAAGCTCCCGGACATGCGCCGACAACTCCAAGCCCGATAGCCTCTGTTTCGTACCCGAGAAAAGCCTTATTATCCAGAAACGGGTCAAGACTTTTCAGCACTTCTATATCAGTGTCAAGATATATGCCGCCATATTTATAAAGTACGGCCGGACGCACAAGGTCGGCAACAAACACATAATTGGCGGTAGCATAAGCCTCACGGGTAAAAGCACATGCCGACACATCGAAGTTGGTCTCGTTCCACAGCACAAATTCATAGTCGGGCATGACTTCACGCCAATGGTCAATAAGGCGAATCATGTCGGCGGGTATATCCTTGGGACCAAACCACGAATAGTGTATTATCTTGGGTATCATGATCTATTGTTCTTTTATTTCAACCGACATTCAGTGACCTTTGCCATGATTGACATCTGGTACATGCTCTCGAAATAAGCTCTGACAACTCCCCGTCGTCCGTAACGGATATTGCCCTTGAGTATATAACACTTGAAGAAAAACCAGAACGGCCGCATAAGCATGGACACAACGCCGTAATTCTTGTGGACACGCTTGGGCACTTCATTGTCGGAATAACGGTTAAGTTTGGTGATGCGGTCGGCGATACAGGCATCGTTTATATGCAGTATGCACGCATTCTTACGTGACACACGCCCTACCCTGCCGTCAACCACCGGACGGGCATGAATGACCGGGGGCCAGTCGACCTTGTCGCGCCTGAAAAAGCGCACATGGTACTCTGAAACATGTCTGTCAAACTCACCCATATACTTATTGACAAACGGTATATCGATTCCCTCCGGGCAATCGGGAGACATAACTCTACCATGCAGATACTTATGCAACTCGGGAGTCACAAGCTCGTCATCGTCAAGCACAAGCACCCACTCGTTGGAAGCACTGCGTATGGCCGTATTGCGGGCCGGCTCGCATATATTTATATTGCCTTTGGGAAATGTGACGACTCTACATCCGTGAGCGAGAGCTATGTCGACCGTGTCGTCGGTCGACTCCATATCGCACACCACAACCTCGTCAAACCCCTTCAGGGAGTCAAGCACTTCCGGCAGATATTTTGCGGAATTATACGTATTGATGGCGACCGATATCTTATGCATATCTTCCATAATCGAACTAACTGGAGGTAAGTCATGCAAAGATACGAATTTATTTCATAGCTATCGCTTATAGCTGAATATTTAGTAATTTTGCACCTCATTTTCATATTACATATTATATATCGAAAATATGAATGACGATATGACATACGGGGAGCACCCCTCATCAACAGCGGCTGCAGCCGAGGATAAACTATGGAATTCCGACTACCTGAAAGTGATGTGCAGCAACTTTCTACTGTTTTTCGCATTCTATCTAATCGCTCCACTGCTGCCATTGTATCTTAACGACCGTTTCATGGCCGACAAGGACACCATAGGCATTGTGCTGTCAGGTTATGTCGTGGCCACACTGATGATAAGGCCGTTCAGCGGATTCATGGTCGACAGTTTCAACCGCAAGAAAGTGCTCATGTTGTGCTTCTTCGTGTTTTTCATATGCTTCGCAGGATATATAGGCGCCGGCACTCTTCTTATGTTTGCCATAGTACGCACCATGCACGGCATACCTTTCGGCGCGGCCACAGTGGCCAACAGCACCGTGGCCATTGATGTGCTCCCCTCCTCGCGCCGCAACGAAGGCATAGGGTTTTACGGGCTCAGCAACAATCTGGCCATGGCCATAGCACCGTCAGCGGGCATATACATATATTCGGTTACCGGCGACTTCCCTATGCTCTTCTGGATATCGCTCATTCTGGCCCTTGCAGGCTTCATATGCACCTCGCGCGTCAGAATACCGACAAGAGAACTGATAAAAAACAAACCCAAGATGAGCCTTGACCACTTCTTTCTCGGCAGGGCATGGCTTATGGCTGTCAATATCACGCTGTTTGGTCTGTGCTGGGGCATAATGAGCAACTATGTGGCCATATACGAACAGGAAGAACTCGGTGTGGCCGACGGCACGGGCATATTCTTCATGATGCTCTCCGGCGGGCTGTTTATATCGCGACTCTATGGTTCCAAGTCGCTGCGTGCGGGCAAAATCACCCACAACTGCGCCAGAGGCGTACTGCTGTCACTGGCAGGCTACACACTCTTCGCCCTCGCATTCGGAGAGTGGAGCTTCTACCTGTCAGCGCTCCTTGTAGGCCTCGGCAACGGTCAGATGTACCCGGCATTTCTTAATATGTTTATAAAGGTGGCGCGCCATGACCAGCGCGGCACAGCCAACTCGTCGATACTCATATCATGGGACCTCGGTATGGGCATAGGCATACTGCTCGGAGGTTTTCTTGCCGAGTACATAAGCTACTCGGCCGCGTTTTGGGTCACTGCCGCCATGCAATGCGCCGGCACAATGATGTTTCTGTTCTTCACCCGGCACTTCTACATGCGCCGGAGGCTGAACGAGAACTAAACAAGTGCAGCATCACCAATGCCGGTAAACTATTTGCCGGTATTTTTCGTTTTTTTCATAAAAACATCGCAAAAAGCATAAATACACCATATATTTTTTATAATTTTGCAGCAGAATGTAACAATACAGCCTCGAAAGAGGATATTTATGTTACCCCAAACGCGTTTCAGCTAACAGAATGTAATCAGACTAAAAGAATATAACATGTCAAAAGTAACCAAAGAAATGGCCCTCGAATATCACCGCGAGGGCAAGCCGGGAAAAATCGAAGTCGTACCTACCGTGCCCTACTCCTCACAGCAGGACTTGGCACTCGCCTATTCTCCGGGCGTGGCATATCCGTGTCTGGAAATCGAACAGCGTCCTCAAGACGCATATGAATATACCAACAAAGGCAATCTCGTGGCCGTAATAAGCAACGGCACTGCGGTACTCGGTCTCGGCGACATAGGCGCCCTTGCCGGAAAACCGGTAATGGAAGGAAAGGCTCTGCTTTTCAAGATTTTCGCCGGACTCGACTGCTTCGACATTGAAGTCAACGAAAAAGACCCCGAAAAATTCATTCAGATAGTAAAAGCGCTTTCTCCCACATTCGGCGGCATCAATCTTGAAGACATAAAAGCACCCGAGTGCTTTGAGATAGAACGCCGTCTGAAAGAGGAGTGCGACATACCGGTAATGCACGACGACCAGCATGGCACAGCCATAATATCGGCAGCCGGCCTGCTGAACGCGCTGGAAATACAAGGCAAAAAAATCGAGGACGTAAAGCTCGTGGTCAACGGCGCCGGAGCGGCCGCCGTAAGCTGCACAAAACTCTACATAGCACTCGGAGTGAATCCGGCCAACGTGGTGATGTGCGACTCCAAAGGCGTAATCAACTCCAAACGCACCGACCTGAACCCGCAGAAGAAAGAGTTTGCCACAACACGCGACCTCGACACTCTGGCCGAAGCCATGAAAGGAGCCGACGTATTCCTCGGTCTTTCGGTAAAAGATGTCGTGACACCCGACATGTTGCTGTCCATGGCCGACAAGCCTATCGTATTCGCTCTTGCCAATCCCGATCCGGAGATAGCCTACGACCTCGCCGTGAAGTCGCGCCCCGACCTCATCTTCGCTACCGGACGTTCCGACTATCCCAACCAGATAAACAACGTACTCGGCTTCCCCTACATATTCCGCGGAGCTCTCGACTCCGGAGCCACAGTCATAAACGAAGCCATGAAACTGGCGGCAGTCAAGGCCATAGCGGCACTCGCCAAAGAGGCCGTACCGTCAGTGGTCAACGCAGCCTACGGCATGTCGGATCTGCACTTCGGCCGCGATTACATATTGCCCAAACCCCTCGACCCGCGCCTTATAACCACAGTGGCACCGGCAGTAGCCCGTGGCGCCATGGAATCGGGCGTAGCCAAACGTCCTATCACCGACTGGGAAGCCTACAACGAAAAACTCCGTCAGTTGATGGGCTACGACAATAAACTCATGCGCCGCTTCACCGAAGAGGCACAACGCAATCCTAAACGCGTCGTGTTTGGCGAAGCCAATACCGACAACATGCTTCGTGCCGCCGTCACCGCATATCAGGACGGCATATGCATACCCGTGCTGCTCGGCAACGAGGAGATGATCGAAAAGCGCGCCGCACGTCTCGGCCTCAATATAGAAGGCATACAGATCGTCAACCTGCGTCATGACCGCGAGGCCGACCGCCGTTCACGCTTCGCCATGTCGCTGGCCGAAAAGCGCAAACGCGACGGCATGACCTATCCCGAGGCACTTGAGATGATGTTTGACCGCAACTACTTCGGCATGATGATGGTCGAGAGCGGCGAAGCCGATGCCATGCTTGCCGGCACATACTCCGGCAGCCACAGCCCGGCGGAAATAGCACGCGAGGTTGTAGGCATACGTCCGACATACAACCACTTCGCCACAATGCACATACTGCGCACCAAACGCGGCGTCTACTTCCTTGCCGACACGATGATAAATCACGACAACGACGAGGAGACACTGCTCGACATAGCACGTCTGGCACGCAATTCGGTCGAGTATTTCGCCCACGAACCGGTCATGGCCATGGTGTCATACTCCAACTTCGGGTCAAACAAGGAAAAAGAGCCGCAGGTCGTGCACAAAGTAGTCGAAAAGATGCACGAACTATATCCCGATCTGCCCATCGACGGTGAGATGCAGGTACACTATGCGCTCAACAAGAAGGTACGCGACGCCAACTTCCCCTTCAGCCGTCTCAACGGCAAGGATGTCAACACACTCATCTTCCCCAACCTCAGCGCGGCCAACACAGCCTACAAGATGATGCTCGAGATGGGACTCGCCGAAGCCATAGGCCCGATCCAGATGGGTTTGAACAAGCCCGTACACTTCATCAATGTCGACGCTGCCGTACGCGACATCGTCAACCTCGCCACGGTAGCCGTGCTTGACGCTGCCGTACTTGAAAAGATAGGCAACGACCACGACAAGTAATCGGCGACCTACATATTAAAATAATGTCAGGGAGTCAAAACCAACAGGCTCCCTGACTTGTATTAAATACATCATAACGATAATTTAACCGATATGCGACTTAACGGACGACGCGAAAGCAATAATATCGACGACCGCCGCGGCAGACGCGGAGGCTTCCCTCTTAAAGCGGGAGGTCTCGGCATAGGCGGCATGATCATAATGGGCATCCTTTATTGGGTCATGGGAGGAAATCCGCTTGATGTGGTAAAAGGCAACGGCGGAAGTATGTTTGGCGTGCAGGAATCCGAAGCCACCTACACCCCATCTGCCGAAGAAGAGGAACTGGCCCTATTCTCGCGTCAGGTACTTGCGTCTACCGAAGATGTATGGACCGAAGAGTTTGCAAAGCTCGGCCGCACATACCGTCCGCCTACACTGGTGCTTTTCACAGGCTCCGTGCAAAGCGGATGCGGCAATGCCTCGGCATCGACCGGACCGTTCTACTGCTCGGCCGACGAAAAACTATACATCGACTTATCTTTTTTCAGCCGTATGCGCCAGACTCTCGGCGCTGACGGAGACTTCGCCTATGCTTATGTCATAGCACATGAAGTGGGACACCATGTACAGCATCTGCTCGGCACCCTTGACAAGGCTCACTCGGCTATGGCCGGACAAAGCGAAAAAGAAGCCAATAAAACAAGTGTAAGGATTGAACTGCAAGCCGATTTTCTTGCCGGAGTATGGGGCTATCATGAAAACCGGCTCTTTCAGTCGCTTGAAGAGGGCGACCTTGAAGAGGCGATAACCACCGCGTCGGTAATCGGCGACGATTATCTTCAGAAGAAAGCACAAGGCTATGTGGTACCTGATGCATTCAACCACGGACGTTCCGACCAGCGTATGCGCTGGCTCAAAAAAGGTCTCGCCACAGGCGACATAAGGCAGGGCGATACCTTCTCGGGCAGCTACAGTTCACTGTAGAAGTCTATCATGTCACAAAGTTCCGTGATTTTCTTATAAACACACACCGATTCACTGTAACAATCTATCATGTCACAGATCATTGTGACTGCCTCATAAACGGCCTTTAGCGTTACAATCTTGAAGCCACCCAATGCAAGTATCTTGGGCATGTTGTCTATGACATTACGGTCTTTAAATATGTCCTTACTCAGTACTGCGTCAGCCTTCATGCGTTCAAACGGTATGATCAGATTATGGCAGAACCGACTGTTGTCACGCACGGATGAATATCGCCATCCGTCGATAGTACGCTCCGCATTCCATCGGTACTTCTCCATGCGCATCATATCCTCCAGTTTATCTTTAGAAATTACCGACGGCGTCTCGACAGTCGCGGCATCGTCATGTATTATGCCGCAGCCAAACACATGGCAGAAATTGGGATAGCAGTCAAGCTGATAACGGTTGGCCCACTTCATGTTTTCCGGCAGCCTGTACCACGCGGCCATAGCATCGGCCTTCTCCTTTTCAAATTCGCAATAATCAGAATCGCCGGGGCGACATTCACCTGACAGCACCTTCGCATATTTTTCATAATGTCTGTCAATAAAACCTGACGACTCATAACTGTAGTTTATGTAGGCCGCCAGCCTATCATCAAGCACTTTCTTTCGTATGCCTCCGGCATGCATGCCAAATATCTTCACATTCTTGAAGCGCCCGGTGAAATCATTGTGTATAAACTGCCCCAGACCGTTGAGCTTCTCCTGACGTATGAGCACCCGGGCGTCGCTCTCGTATACATCGGGCGGCAATGACAAGCCCATCGACAATCCGAGATCAGGCTCATAGACACATATCGCCACAGTAAGTTTACACAACTTGTCACGACTCCAGTCCACAAGCTTCTTACGCATTACGGGTGAGTTTATATCATCGTTTACATAATCCACGTCAATATCATATATCTGCGTGCCTATGTTAGGGAACTGTGCCTCAAACGTATCCTTAAGCTTATCCATATAACGGTCGACTACGGTAATGCGAGTCTTGACGCGCTGTTCAGGTGTTTTGGAGTCGTCATAGTTGGCATAATGGCACACCCTGAGCGCCTCAAGCAGCAACGCACGCCCCATGCGGTTAAAGCCTACAATGACAAGATGCACATAATACTCCGATGACCGAGAGGCAAATGTTGACAGTGACTCATCAGTCCGTACGAAATCCAGCAGGTCGTAGTCGCCCGACATCCGGGTCTTTTCGTCGCGATACAGTCCCCACAGGCGACGGCTCCACAACTCATAGAAGTTAAACGGTCTGTAATACAGATTGGGCTTGGAGGCGTTGGTGTAGAGTACCTCCTTCCTTATATAATATTCGGGAGGCAAAGTAAACTTCTGTATGCTGGAGTAAGAGGTTATGCGGCTGAACTGAACATAAGTCACAAGAGGAGTATTATGAAGCGGCTTGTCGCGCAATTCGTTGATATAGCGCAGCGACTCTATATTTTTTGAGTCGCGGCCTATCTCCCCTTCCTCGCCAAATACATACACCTCCTTGGCCGCATTGAAATTCAGGCCCGAAAGATCCTCCTTGGAGTTTATGTTGCCGGAATATATTATCAACTTATCGGTCACGGTATCGTCCAGTTGCGAAAACAACATCTCCTTGACTGATGACACATTTTGTCCGGTCATAAGAACGATGGGACTATCCGACGTAGCAACGTCATTATGCAGATCCATTATCAGACTCGGCACAAGCTCATCATAACCGAGAATAATGAAATGCTCCTTTATGCGTTTATAACGAAACTGTCCCGACTTCAGCGCATCGACCCTTCGTTCGATTATATTTGATATAGTAGATATAAGCAGTCCGCCGAAAAATATCGACCCCGTTATGCCGATACACATCACACCTATACGCTTCCATCCCGTCCAAGCTCCGGAAACCTCCATGCCGTTGCCGGGATCGACAAAGACGTGATACATCTTCCATAGACGCGAGCCGACAAAATCGCCGCGTCCTTCAGCTATGAGCGTATAGACAGCTATAACCGTAGCAAACAGAGCAAGTATTGCGACAACGACTACCGCAAGAGTCAATACCTGCACTCCCATGCCTCCGGAAACAGCGTTATCAATCATCCTCAACGGATGACACGCAAGATTTTCAATAAATCGGGACATGCGGCACAGCAGTCCTGCCTTTTTGTGCTTCATGACTTCTTTTCTATTGTAAAACCGAGTTTGGTCACCAGCTTCAGAGTCTCCACCGCCGTATTGCGGTCATAGTCCTTCTCTCCTTCGGAGAGCTGCTCGTAAGGCACCAGACCGGGATGTCTTTTATTTATATCATCGCGGTTCTCGCCGTAAGTCCATCCCTCGGTCATGCGTCCTTGCGCCCATACCTCATGCACGTTGCGGGCTATTGACTCGGAAAGTTCAAGCAGTTCGGGAGAAAGGACCACATCATCGGTCGATATAGGTTGGGGAATGTAATGTTTTGTCATGATCCTGTTAATTATTTTTCACAAATATAAGGATAATCCTTGAAATCAAAGCATCGAACATGATCAGTTTTAAACTGAAAAAAACACAACTTCACTCAAGTCAATCATATCAATCGCTGCCTGACGCATCAATTTTATTTAAAATAGTAAAATTTTTACAAACAAATCAAACGATGAATACGTCTAACATATAGATACTCTTCTTGATAAAAATTTGTCTATATGAAACTCGGCTCCATACTCCAACTGGGTCTTTTGCTCATTTCAAGCGGCTTTTATGCCAATGCGCAAAGCCCTTCACTGTTAAAAGTTCTCGACATCATCAAACACCGGGAAAAATATGAGGAATATGTGCTGGTATCAGCGCACAGAGGATACTGGTCGACTTATCCTGAAAATTCGGAAGAAGCATACCGTATGGCTATCGAATTGGGAGCCGATATTATCGAGATGGATGTCCGCGTCACAGCTGATGATGTCATGGTGGTATTCCACGATGCCTGTCTTGACAGAATCACCACAGGGTATGGACGATTAAGAGAAGCAAACTGGAGTTATATAAACTCTCTTAAGCTGCGTAATGAAGACGGATCCGTATCGCAGTACCCTATGCTCTTGTTAACCGACGCCCTCGACTATCTAAAAGACAAAGCGGTCATAGCGTTGGATATAAAAGAAAAAGGCCGGTTGCTCAACAAGACAATGAAGCGAGTCCTCGCCATGCTGAAGGAAAAGGACATGCTCTATCAGTCAATTATAAAAGGCACATATCCTCTTCAGAACCTGCAGTTAATTCTCAAAGAAGCCGATGTGACATTAGATGATTTTATCTATACGCCTAAAGCCTATGCCAATACCCCAAACATGGATAGCTATATAATGGATTTCGTCGGCCAGAAAAACATCTATGCCATGGAACTGGTATACAAGCAGTCAAAAGACCCGATATTAAGATATGTACCCATTGTTGATGCCGCCAAGATATGGATAGGCATATACTCGTTTTGGCCGGAACTTGGTGACGGTGTCATAGCAGAAAAGATACCGCTGACCGATACCGACCCGATTGTAAGAACATATGATTTTCAGGATAAAGATCCTAATAACATACTTGATGATGGCCGGGGCAACTGGGAATGGATTCTTGGAAACGGAGCTACATATATTATAACAGACCGTAGTGAACTTCTGATAGAGTTTTTGGAGAAATTGGGCTTCAGGCATAAATAGATACGACAATTACGAAAGCCTCTGCATGCAATTAGTATATCATACTGACATACAGTACTGCCGTTATTTATGCAATGAACGAGAACGCAGATAATCAAGCAGCAGTTCAGCCCTATCAGTCTGAATGATACGTGCACCCAGAGTATCGATCAGGAAACCGTATGCTCCATCCGGATCATTTAACGCACGGTCATCATCATGACCGCCACTCTGGGTGTCCCATAGTGTATTATACCATATCAATGCCTTGCCGTCAAGACGCGACTTCAGCTCCATGGCATATCCTATGGCATCGTCGTTTGAATATGACAGCTCATAGACAACCGATTTGAGTTCATTAAAATATCCGTCCATGAGTTCTCGCGCATCGGGCTTGTTTAGGTTTAACTTAGGCATATAAATAACCTTATCAAGATATGCACCGTACAGACTGTCAACTTGTGCCGCAGGCTTATTTCCTTTCATTATAACCTGCGTAGCCGTTCCGGTTTTCTCCAGTACAGGCATCAACAGGTCGAAATAACGGTCGGCCTTGTCCAAGTTGACCAACACATGTCCTTTTGCAACAAGCATAGCCTCTTCAAGAGTGGGCAAAGAGTGCATCGTACGTATTCCCGCTCCGTTTTTCAGTTTGAGTGTACGCAAGGAATCAGCAGTCCAGTCGCTTATCCGTCCCTTGCCGGAGGTAGTCCGCTCAAGCTTTGAATCATGTATCACAAAGAGAACGGAGTCCTTCGACAGCTGCAGGTCAAGCTCTACGATATCGACACCTATAGCTATCGAATGTTCAATGGCGGCAATCGAGTTCTCGGGAGCATAGCGCCAGTCGCCCCGATGAGCTACCACAAGAACCTCAGAGGTGTCGCCGGACAATATTTTCTCACGCAGTACGTCTGCCCGGTTGGGTTCTGACGCGTAAGCAGTCATCGCCAGCAGCATTGAGCAGCCTAATAATATATTTTTCATAATCTGATCGTTTTATCTATCCATAATGTGATAACCCGCACATTATTGTAATCGTGTATCGGCAGAGCTTGTCCCATTAAAAAACCATGTTATACAACATGATTGCAATTAGTCCTTGCGGCATTATGGTAAAGTAATTATGCTTTAACACTCAAACTACGAAAACTTTTGAAAAAAAGATAAATTTTCATAAACAAATAAGATACTGAATATGTCTAACATTTAGAGCTTCTTCTTAAAAAATATTTGGGCCTATGAAATTTAAATTACTACTCCAGCTGAGCCTTTTGCTCATTTCAAGCGGCTTTTATGCCAATGCGCAAAGCCCTTCACTGTTAAAAGTTCTCGACATTATCAAACACCGGGAAAAATATGAAGAATATGTGCTGGTATCAGCACACAGAGGATATTGGTCGACTTATCCTGAAAATTCGGAAGAAGCATACCGTATGGCTATCGAATTGGGGGCCGATATTATCGAGATGGATGTCCGCATCACAGAAGATGATGTCATGGTGGTATTCCACGATGCCTGTCTTGACAGAATCACCACAGGGTATGGACGATTAAGAGAAGCTAATTGGTCATACGTAAACTCCCTGAATCTGCGTAATGAGGACGGCTCCGTATCGCAATACCCTATGCTCTCGTTAACCGACGCCCTCGACTATCTAAAAGACAAGGCGGTCATAGCGTTGGACATAAAGGAAGGAGGCAAACTATTTAACGAGACCATGAAGCGCGTCCTAACACTGCTGAAGGAGAAAAACATGCTCTATCAGTCAATTGTCAAAGGAAAACTCACCCTTCAGAATTTACAGGCATTGCTAAAAGAGGTTAATGTAACGTTAGATGATTTTATCTATACGCCGATAGCTTTTTCTACAACGCCTAACTTAGACAGTTATATAATGGATTTTGTCGGACAGAAAAACATCTATGCCATGGAACTGGTATACAAGCAGTCAAAAGACCCGATATTAAGATATGTACCCATTGTCGATGCCGCCAAGATATGGGTAGGACAATACTCGTTCTGGCCGGAACTTGGCGACGGTGTCATAGCTGAAAAGATACCGCTGACCGATACCGACCCGATTGTAAGACCATATGATTTTCAAGATAAAGATCCAAATAATTTCCTTGACGATGGCCGGGGCAATTGGGAATGGCTTCTTGGAAACGGCGCTACCTACGTCATAACAGACCGCAGTGAACTCCTTATAGAGTTTTTAGAAAAATTGGGATTCAGACATAAATAAACAGACATAATTATGAAAACCCGTATATACGCACTCATACTTGGCATCTTTTTTGTGATGCAAGCCGCAATAGCACAACCGCCAAAGCCCATACGTTTTTATCCGCTCAATAATCTGGATTATAGGGATGTCATAAATCGTAAAGACGGTACTTTAAAACGAGGCAGCACCTATTCTTTCGCCGACCGGTTCGGCAATGTGGCAGGCGCCATGGAATTTTCGCCCAACGCATACATCGAGACTCCCGGCTTCTTCGAAGGCGCATCAATTGATAACGGATACTCTATTAGTTTTTGGATTTTCATTGATACGGACTATTCCAGATATTCAGGCGTCTATCCATGGGAAGATACCGATAAAATATATCGAGTGTTTTTCAGCTATTATGCTCATGACAATTGCAACCTGATTGGCTTCTATCATAGAAGAGACCGGGCTGTGGTAGACCGTTATACAGTCAATGTCAAAGAACACAAATTCAAGAATTGGGGTATTTGGTATTGGGATCCGGTTAATTTCACCCACCGCACAGGATGGTATCAAGTATTCCTTGTCAGTAAAAACAATATGACATATCTATACATGTTTTATCCTAATTCATGTCTGGAATACGCATTATTTTATATGGGAGGACAAACACTCGAATTGGCAACCAATTGGGGATTAGGAAGTATTCCAGACACTTCCAATAGGTATTTAGATGACTTTAAGGTATACAATCAAGTTATTACAAAAGATCAAATCTTAGAATTGCATGCTACAGAAAGTCTTCCTAACGGTATGTATGAGATGTCATATGCTTTCGATACAAATAAAGTTGTGCAAACACGAAATAAAAATATAGATCCCGGTTATAACTTTGACATGGTGTCTAAAACTCCGGATAAAGAGCTGACATATCAATATGTATTTGAACCTGTAGAGGACAAACCCGGTGTTTTCAGAATAAGAATGGCCTATACTTCATTATTCATGGGAATAAAGTCTACATCGGAACCATATGTAATTTTAGAAGGAGACTATGGACAAGGCAGATTGCTTGGATGGTACATAGATCCTACTAATGACGGATATTTCTTTGTACGGGCAAACGCAAATAGAGATAAATATTTAGAAGGTATCAGAGGAGAAGTTCGAATCACTCCTTATACCTCGGCCCAAGCTCCATATTATAAATGGAAATTCAGGCCGCTTAAGTCTGCATACGAACTTTCTCTAAATGCATTTGTGCCCAAACGGACTTACCAGCTTATAGACAGCTACAATACAATTATGGAACTTTTACCGGCCCGGCCGATAACAACTTCATCAACAATATTACTTGCTTCCAGAGATCCATACCCGTCGTTAATGAGTCACTATAGTTTTGACAAATTCAAGGGCGATTCATACTGGATCTATAATGCTTCTTACACTAATATGGCAATGTATCCTGCTGACATCAATTTACCGAACTGGTCAGCAGTTGACATACGCGAACGTGGCGGAAGCGACAACAAACTTTATTATCAATACATCGTTGAAAAGCCCAACCCATTAGGACGTCATATTGTCATCAGACCAGTGATGGCCCAGACAATGGCTGTTTATTCCGGCAATTTTCCGACGGTCAACAATGTAACATTCACAAAAGACAAGAATCAAAAAGAACCCAGCGCACGTGAATGGCAAGTCTTTTATGATGGTCTTAATCCTAATGCAAACAGGCAGATAGCCACATTGACTCCCGGAATATACAAAATCAAACCGCTTGCGGACCAGAATTTCTGCATGCATCCGGCCAATTATTCATTTTCCCCCGGAACAAAAATAGAACTTGACCGATTCGACCCGTCTGATCCGACAATCTCATATTGGGTGGTCGAATATGAGACTGACAATCATGGAAATCCCATCAGAGACGGAAGTTTTATTATACGAAAACATGCCACAGCACATTTATACATGGCTCCACATAACAAAGATATATCGGAAGGAGCTCAAATTTACATGGAAAATTTCTATAAAGACGATGCTTTGACCTTCTTCAAATGGTTCTTAGAGCCCACGCGAGATAAGACCGGCGCATTTTTCATTGAAAACGGAGCAGACAAGTTGAAATATCTCGAATATCCAACCGGACCGCTCAAAGACAACTCTCCGATTAAATTTTCATATCATAGACCGTCGCAAGATCCGTCCACATTTAAATGGATATTTGAAAGAGTGACTGTCACACGTGAACTGGAAACAGGAGTGTACAATATCATAATTGCGAACAATCATAACCTTGACGTCTGTGTCGGCACAGATTCATTGGCCAATAAGACGACCGAGGTCATTGACAGCCGCACTCAATCTGAAGCCGGAACCTTTAAATGGCGTATCACAAAGAACCCGGACTCGTCATACTTTATTGAAGTCGATGATTCAAGTTTATACCTGCATGCCGATTTAAGCAGCTCCGAAATCAATAATAAAGTGGCTGTCGGGAAATATAATCCTGATTATGAATGGGCATATAAATGGGAAATAACCCCGACAGATCAGGAGGGAGTATATAAGATCAGTCTTTTTGACGATGCAGTTTCCGGATATCTCCATCTGACAGACTACAAGATACAGTCAAATAACTCACTGAGCACAGGACCGTATGATCCCGGTCAGGACAACGGTTATAAATTTTATATCCGAGAAGCCACACAATAGAACCTGTTAAATAAATAAAGTCGTCCGATGCGGACGACTTTATTTGTCTGATAAGAATCTTCTTATCATCGTCAGGGTTACGGTATAATTTGTATTAACCAATCGCCTGAATAAATCACACATAATCCCTGAATATCGGAGAATTATATGTAGCTATAAACCTAAATAACCTTAACCTGCTTATAAATACTAATTGTCATTTCGGCGAGCATTCCAAACCAACATTGTAAGAACGACCGACAGTGCCGCCGCTCCAATCCAAAACCAACTCACATATGTGAAGTTGTATACTTCGGCTCCGGATGCATCGATTGTTTTATGACCTTCAATAAGTATGCCGTTCATGATATCCTGTAAACCGGCACCAAGATAACTTGCAATGCCGACCACTCCCAACGCGGCTCCTGCTGCCGCACGCGGAGCTATATCAACAGCCATGAGGCCGCCTAAAAAGCATATCAAGACACCGATACCAACGCCAAACATAACCATGGCGGTAGCATCAAGCCAAAAATGCTCTCCGGGAACAAGTAAGAACAAGCATAATGCGCTAACATTCAACAAGCCAAATATCAATGCCGGCCAATTGCGATTACCCTTAAAAATTTTATCGGAGATAAGACCCGAGGCAACCGTACCAATAATACCGCACACAGAGCTTATGGATATAATGAATGACGCGTCCAATGTATCATAACCTTTCTGGGCCTGCAGATAGAATACGCCCCATGAATTCACAGCATAGCGCGAAATATACATAAATGCACTGGCAAGAGCAAGACACCAAATCGCCGGATTCCGAAGTACCGCTTTTTGCGCTTTATTAAAATCGGCCTTATCCTCCGCTTTTCCTTCATTTACCTCCTTTTTAGGCTCGGAAAGCTGATATCCGAGACTCTGGGGCGTGTCACGCATGAAAAGAAGCACTATCAGCAAGCCGATCACTCCAATTATTCCCGCACCAATCATTCCATAACGCCATCCTGACCAGCTGACAAGCAGCGCTATCGTTATGAATGTTATAGCTTCACCTATATTGTGGCTGGCCGACCAGAAACCATAGAATGTTCCACGGTCACGTGACGAATACCATCTGTTGAGTGACACCACGCACGCAGGCGCCCCCATAGATTGAAACCATCCATTTAGGCCCCATAGCACAGCAAACACAAGAAACATCGACGTCATACCCAGCACAAGGTTTATCAATGCAGTAAACAATAATCCCGTAGCAAGGAACCGGCGGGCATTACAACGGTCAGCAAGGAATCCGTTTGCCATTTTGCCTACAGCATAAACAAAAAACAAGCATGAACCGATGATACCGAGTTCTGTTTCGGTAAATATACCATCATCGACAATAGGCTTGCGCACAATATTCATAGACAATCGGCATACGTAATAAATTGCGTAGCCCAAAGTCGCAGACAGGAAGGTAGCCCATCTCAACTTTTTGAAATTGTCAGAAGTCGATGCAGATTCTGCCGGCGCTGAAATCCGATAAAAATTCGTTATGCGTGATAATATGCCTCCTTGGTTTAATTCCGACATAGCCATATTATTTATGTAATGAACGAGAGCGTAGATAATCAAGCAGCAGTTCAGCCCTATCAGTCTGAATGATACGTGCGCCCAGAGTATCGATCAGGAACCCAAAAGCGCCGTCAGGATCACTCAACGCACGGTCATCATCATGACCGCCGCACAAAGTGTCCCACAGTGTATTATACCATATCAATGCCTTGCCATCAAGACGCGACTTCAGCTCTATGGCATATCCGTTATCATCATCTGTCGCATATACAAGTTCATAAGCCACAGGCTTTAAACGGTTAAAATACCCGTCCATGAGTTCTCGTGCATCAGGCTTGTCAAGATTCACCACCGGCATATAAATAACCTTATCAAGATATGCACCGTACAGACTGTCCACTTGTGCCGCAGGTTTAGACCCTTTCATTATAACCTGCGAAGACGTTCCTGTTTTCTCCAGTACAGGCATAAGCAGGTCGAAATAACGGTCGGCCTTGTCCAAGTTGACCAACACACGCCCTTTTGCAGCAAGCATGGCCTCTTCAAGAGTGGGCAAAGAGTGCATAGTACGTATTCCCGCTCCGTTTTTCAGTTTGAGTGTACGCAAGGAATCGGCAGTCCAATCGCTGATACGTCCATTGCCGGTGGTAGTCCGCTCAAGCTTTGAATCATGTATCACAAAGAGAACGGAGTCCTTCGACAGCTGCAGGTCAAGCTCTACGATGTCGACTCCGACAGCTATCGAATGTTCAATGGCGGCAATCGAGTTCTCGGGAGCATAGCGCCAGTCGCCCCGATGAGCTACCACAAGAACCTCAGAGGTGTCGCCGGACAATAGTTTTTCACGCAGTACGTCTGCCCGGTTGGGTTCTGACGCGTAAGCAGTCATCGCCAGCAGCATTGAGCAGGCTAATAATATCTTTTTCATAATCTGATCGTTTTATAAAAGATAATTTTCATCACATAGACATATAATCTCCCCAGAAAGGCATGGCTACAGTGCGGCAATTAAGTCGACCGGCGCGGTCAAGACCGAGTTCAAAACTCCAACGGCTGTTTGCGATATCTTTATGTCCGAGTTCAAGTATATGGCTCAGTACTGCAACTTTCGGGTTCACAATCTTTCCCAACACATTATTCTCAGTTAGAGAATTGACGGCATATCTGAACACATAATAGTCTACCTCTTTGTCTCGCATTGTCTCAAATTCCTCCGCAATGAAGTTGCTATCTCCGGAATGAAGCAGTTTCAGTCCTCCTCCATCCACATAGAAAGCGGTAATGGCAAGAGTGGCCAAATCAGAACTGTTGTGATGAGTAATAAAAGAGTGAATTTTAAATTCTCCAATAGTATAATCTTTCTCAACGGTTGAAAGATACTGACTGTTATTCACACCATTAATAGTAAAATTAGTCAATACGGGCTTCCCAAGTTCCGACATAATAACGGCTAAAGGCTCCCATTTATGGTCAGCATGTATATGTGTTATTGCATAGAAATCAATATACGGCGCCAATTCCGCACCACGTCTATGATAAACGTCGACAGCATAATTGCCTTTATGGGTCTGCACCACTATACCCATGTTATATAATGCCCAGACGCGCGGAGAAGCGCCGGCGGGCAATCCAGTTTTAAGAGCATTGAGCACTTTATCAAAAGCCATATCATAACATTTCAAAGCAGGATATGACTTTTCCAATGCTACCGCCGTGACGTTGTCAGTTTTAATATATTTCAGAAATACATTATCAAACGGACAAACATCAGCCCAACTTTGTATTGTATTATAATTGGCTATACGCACTGACTTATCAGATAACAAGCATGAGGTTTCCCACAGTTCATTCATCACAGTCTCAACCTGCGAGGGATGATTATCGGGCTCTTCGGGAGCCGGTTGCGACAGGCCGTCGTCATTACCTCCGCAAGCTGATATCGTCAAGGAACAGCACAGGAATAGAACCCAAATAGTACTCTGAGCAAAGCCCAGAGTACTAAATTGAAGCCGTTTGTCAACTTTCATCGGTGCTATCTAAGAGAGTTTGAACCTTGAAGATTGCCACCACAGCAGTACCATCCGGCACGCAACGGCTGTACTCCGATATTGTATGACTGTATCGAACCGTTGCAACCATAGTAAAGACGTCCATCAGGACCTATACATACGGGCGACATTGTCTGTGTGATATTTGACAGGATATTGGCATTGCCATCAGGATCGAAATCAAGAATAGCGAACGGCGAGCCGTATTGTGTGATATAGGCATGACCGTTTTCGCCCAAAGCAAAACCTGAGTAGGTATAATTCAGATTATCGGTATACTTCCATTTAACAGAACCGGATGATGTAAGCGCATAAAGGCCACCGTTCTTCTCACAGAAATATACATTGCCGTCATTGTCAACAACAGGGTGGTAGCAGTCATTGTTAGACGTCGGATATGTCCATTTTGTCGCTCCGCTGTTCATATCAAGTGCTGCAATGCCAGCTTTAGCCTTAAGAACGGCATAGATGATATTATCTTTGCTATTAATGGCGAGCGAACCTCCACGTTCTGTAACAACCAGAGCTTCCGAAGCCCAGCGCTTATCGCCTCTTGAGCTATACGACCATACACCGGCCGATGTTCCTGCATATACATTACCGTTAGCGTCAACAACCACACCTCCGGCATTTCCAGAAAGCTGGGCCGACCAGATCTGATTGCCATTGTCGGCATCATATGCAATGAGCTTCGCTCCATCGCACAGAGCATAAACATAACCGTCAGATGTCACCGCAGGTGCAGCTTTGACTGCCGCTCCCATTGTAGCCGTCCATCGAATAGTGCCATTTTCAGTAAGAGCGTAAAGAGAACCATTTTTATCCTCAGTTCCGATATATACTTTGCCGTCAGGTCCTACTGCAATACCGGCACCATAAGTCGCCGCTTCAAAAGTCTGTTGCCAACGGGCAAGACCGGTAATGGCATTTATTGCAAAAAGAGTCTTGCTTGTCTGAGATACACTATACAGAGTCTGTCCATCGGCCGAGAAAGCAAAATTTGAAGCCTTCTGATAACCGGCATTGGGAAATTCGGACCAAGCGAAGTTTTCAACATTAATATCAATGCTTCCGCTTGCTTTTGTTCCGTCAGTGAAAGTAACTTCAACAGTGACAGTATTTTTACCGGCAATACTAAACATAGTTACCAAGCTCTCGTTAGCAGATACCGGCGAGCCGTTAACACTCCATTGAACCGAAGAGATGGTACCATTTATAAAGAATGCAGGGTTATACTCCAGTTTGCAGAGCTCAAATACATGTGGATTTTCCGGCAAGCAGGAGATAGCTGTAATATGACCGGGAGTGGCAGAAGAAGACAATGTCTCTGAACGGCCATGGTTATATACGGCACTGATGTCAAACCGATATTCGATATCGTTGCTGAGTTCTGATACGAGAAGTGATTTTGTTCCTTGAGGCACCTCAAGAGTTTTCAAGGCATTATTGTTTTCCAACACAATAATCTCGTATTTGTAATTAAGATCAGTAACCGGCTCAGTCCAAGAGAGAAATACACACTTATCACCTGCAGTTGCCTTAAAATCGGTAACAGGTATACGGGTGGTTTTAGGAGTTGCCGTAGCTTTGATCATTTGAGCCAGACCATCGGCATAACGAGCCTGAACTCCAAAAGTGTAAGCTACGTCGTTTGTCAGGTCCTCTACGGTATAGGACGTGGTTTTACCATCAACTTCCTCACTCTTAGCGCCTTCATCAGCACTGCTTGACACCCACGTAATCAGATACGATTCAGGGTCAGGTTTGTCGGCCTGTTTTTTCCATTGCATGGTTACAGACTCATCGCCTGAAGTCACTGTCAGATCTTCGACTTCAAATCGAGACAGAGGAGCCGAATAGCTGTTCTCATCTTCGCAAGCACTGAGAGACAGAAGCGTTGCAAATAGGAGGCCGAAGCCTAATATATTAAATTTCATGTCGTTTTTTTATTGATTATGATTAGTAACCGGGATTCTGCCACAGTATGTCGGTATTGTTGATACGTTCAATCTCGGACAAAGGAATCGGATATAACAGCTGATAATCGTTAATCGATTTACCGTCAGCGGCAGCAGCTTCTATTGCACCGCCTAAACGTACGCTGTCAAACCATCGGTGTCCTTCATATGGAAATTCTTTCTGTCGTTCTAAAAGAATCGCCTTTCGGAACTCATCTTGCGAAGGCACATCTGCAATATCAATTGGCGTAAGACCTGCTCGTGTATGAACCATATTTAAAGCTTTTAATGCTTCAGAGTCTTGTGAACCTGAATATGCAACTTCATTAAGTGCTTCTGCGTACATTAATACAACATCTGAATATCGGATCAGAATATTGTCAGATCCATATTGTCGAGTTGATTCATCACGTGTATCATAGAATTTACGCATTAGACAAGTATTCACGCCTGGAACCTGTAAGTATTCCAATAAATCTGCACGATCGTCATCCGTACCATCATAAAGATGATTTAGCGCATCAGTGCGATTATTATCATCCGTTAAATTTGTAAGTGAGTACCAAGCTCCATGACCTTCCCCAACTATTGTTTTGTTATAACGGACAGCAAAAATAATTTCTCTGTTCATCTTGTTATTTACATCAAAGACATCTACTATGTTGGGAAGAAGTTCGTAAGAGCCAATCATACTTTGTAGCAAATTAGCTGCTTTTTGAGGCTGTTTGAATGTCAAATAAACTTTCGCAAGAAGAGCTTTGGCAGCACCAGACGTAGCTCTGCCTACATCTTTACTGTCATAGTTCTCAGGAAGCATATTTTCAGTGATTATTTGTTCCAAATCTCCGGCAAGGTACTCATACATCTGTTGGTCTGAAGGACGACCAAGCAGCAAAGCATCATTGACTGAGAGGACACGACGCGCAACAGGAACATTTCCCCATGCACGATACATGTTGAATGTTGTAAGAGCGCGTACAAACATAGCTTCTCCTTTAAACTGCTTCTTCTTGGTTAGATTGAATTCCGCATTATCAATTTTATCGAGTATTTTGTTACAACGGTAAATGCCATTGTCAAAATTTTCCCAAAGTTTGTCAAGAATGCCGTTGGCCGACGTTTCTCTAAACATGTCTATATCATAACGATCTTGGGTTCCTGCCGTCGGAGCCTTAAGAGTTAAATTGTCACTACGATATTCACACATTTCTATGTAGAAGTCCATCTGTGTTTGCAACTTTGAATAGCAGGCATTGACAGCTAGCTCAAAGTCGTTTTCAGTTTTATAGACCTTGTCACCTATAACTTCATCGTCCGGCTTAAGATCAAAGAAACTATCTGTGCAGGAAGTCAGGGCTGGTATAAATGCCACCAGTACGGCAAAAAGTAGAAATACTTTCTTTAAATATGCAGTCATAATAATTCTTTAAAATGTAGTAATGTTTAGACCAATCATGAATGTACGAGAAAGAGGATATGTTCCATAGTCCTCTCCCGGAGTAAGAGCGTTAGCGGTACGCATGCTTACTTCAGGATTGTAGCCTGAATAATTGGTCCAAGTTACAAGGTTATTACCAGAAACATAAAGTCTACATTTCTCAATATGAAGACGTTTAAGCCAATTGGACGGTAAAGTATAGCCTATCGTAAGATTCTGCAAACGTAGATATGAGCCATCTTCAACGTGCCATGTTGATGTGCGGCCATTATTCCCTGTTTGTTTCCTGTTAGCTCTGTTTGTTAAGCCATTTCCTATATTTTCAGGTGATTTCCAACGATCAAGTGATGTTATTGTTCCATTCGTATTACCTTCCATATTATCAAGATAACGTCTGTTGAGATTTAGTATTTCGTTGCCATAAACGCCTTGGAATGAGAATGCCAAGTCAATACCTTTATACATGAGTTGTCCATTGAAACCATACGTAAAGTCTGGCATATAATTACCAACAACAGCACGATCAGTATTAACATCAATAACTCCATCACCGTTTACATCAACAAACTTAAAATCACCGGGACGAGTATTGTCAAAGTGAGGATATGCTTTAATTTCCTCTTCATTTTTAAAAACACCATCCACAACCATCAAATAGTAAGACCCTATTGGTTTACCAACTTCGGTGATATAATATGCATGTTCTACAGATCCACTGGATATAATAGGTGCATTATTTTGACCTAATTCTTTCACTTCATTCCAGTTTTTAGCCCAAGTTGCGTTAAAGCTATATGAGAGTCCATTAGAGTAAGAGTGTTGTGAACCAATTGAAAACTCCAAGCCATGGTTATTGACCTTGCCAATATTCATCAGTGTGGTACCATAACCGGTTGAACGTGGCACAAGTACCTGTTGCAGCATGTCATGCGTATCCGAGTAATAGAATTCACCTATAAATGTCAAATAGCCATTAAACGCCCGCAAATCAAGACCGACATTTATCATGCTGGTTTTCTCCCAAGTTAAGTCAGGATTATCAACAGAAGTAGGCTTGTAGCCACTTACCAATTGACCATTTCCTGTACCTAAGATATATTCTTCAATACCCATTGTAGAAAGATGCTCATAGTTGCCAATATTAAAATTGCCAGTCTGTCCATAGCTGAAACGGAGTTTTCCATCTTCAAGCCAATTCATTGAAGTCAGATCGCGAAAAAAATTCTCTTGGGTGAATCTCCATGCGGCAGATGCAGAGGGGAAATACCCCCAACGATTATTTTTGCCGAAACGAGATGAACCATCAGCACGAATTGCAGCAGACAGCATGTATTTACTATCGTAAGAATATTGGGCACGGGCTAAGTATGACGCCAATGACCATTGTGTAGTCTTAGAAGTACCATCAGATACAGTTCCACCTGTGATTGTCTGAATATAGTCATTGGGATAATCTGTTGCCTTTACATATACACCTTTATAAGTCTCTTTTTGGGCTGATTGAACAACAACTGCATTTACCGAATGTTTGCCAAAATCACGATACCATGTGAGTTGGTTTTCAATCAACCAATTATAGTAACTTCCAGTTGAGGCCTCTGCAATCGGATTAGAAGGTTTATCAAAGTAATCTTTACCAAGCAAAGGTAAAGTAGATGGTCTATATGTTTCGTTGTTCGCTCCATAGTAGTTACCACCAAGCGATGTTTGGAATTTAAAACCACGACCAAAATCAAACCCGACATATATACGGCCTGTAAAATTGAATCGAGTTACCTTATCTTTACAAAGTGTGGCAAGAGCAACCGGATTCAGTATTTCATTATGCTGATAATCATTACCAACACGCCAATAACCATTTCCCTGATAGTTAAAAGAGCCATCGTCATTATACACTGGCCAAATTGGGCAAGAAGTCAATGCAGACTGAACAACACCTCCACTAGAATACGAACCTGAGGCATTCACACGATTACTCTCTGAATATGAAGGAGACATATTTGCACCATAGCTTAATCTCTGATATTTACCATCGAGATTCGCACGGAATGAATATTTCTTGTAATCAGAATTTATTATTACACCTTCCTTATTAAGATAATTGGCCGATACAAAATAGTTTGTATCACCAGATTTTCCACTAATAGAGATATTATGATTAGTAGAAATACCTGTACGAAAAATCTCATCTTGCCAATCAGTATCAACTAAACCGCTCATACCCTGAAGATAAGGTTCCAGTTCGATTGGATAATTTGAATATGACTCAGGTCTAGACCCATTTGGAGCTGTTCCACCTGGATGCAGATCAAGATATGCATTAGTATGAGCTTCTGCAGAAAACTCGGCGTATTGATATGCATTCATCAAATCAATCTTTTTAGTGATATTATCCCAAGCAACATAACCATCATATGATACTTTTGCTCGTTCAGTTGTGCCTTTCTTTGTAGTTATTATTATGACACCATTAGAACCACGGCTTCCATAAATTGCAGCAGCAGATGCATCCTTTAGTACTTCGAGGCTTTCGATGTCGTTCGGATTTATATTGCCAAGCCCATTTTCAACAGGTACGCCATCAACAATATATAGAGGGTCATTACCAGCAGTTGCAGAGCTAACACCACGTACTCGTACCATCATGTTGTTGCCCTCGGGGTCTCCGGAAGTTTGCATAACAGATACACCTGGCATTTTTCCTGCCATAGCTTGACGGAAGTCACTTGCTGGTAGATTTGCGATGTCTTCAGACTTGATTTGGGATATAGCAGTAGAGACATCACGTTTTTTCTGAACGCCATAACCTACGACTACAACTTCATCAAGGACTTGCGTATCCTCTATCAATTTCACAATTGATAGCGCAGCTGTATCAGAAGCAATAATTTCTTGTGGATTATATCCTATGTAAGAGAATATGAGTGTCGCATCAGAAGGAATATTATTGAGTGTATAATTACCATCTATATCAGTCGCAGTTCCCACTTGGCTGCCTTTTACACGAACTGTACCACCAATAATTGGTTCTCCTGTGGAATCAACAACATTGCCAGATACTGTAATTTTAGATTCCTTACTATGTTGTTTATTATCCGTTGTCTCCGTAATTATTATTGATTTATCAGAGACAATTTTGTATGACAAGTTAGTGCCAGCCAAAACTTTATCCAATACCTGAGAAACAGGCGCGTTTTTTACGTCAACGGTTATTACTTTATTATCTACTACATCGTCACGATATGAAAACACATAATCGCTCTGCTTTTCTATAAGTTCGAGTAGCGTTTTAAGATTTCCATTCTCAATGCCTACTGTTATGGTTTTCGTTTGTGCAAACATGGCAGCACAAACGAAAATACACAGCAGTACCGAAAATGTTTTTTTAGGAAAACTGTTCATATGAAAAATGATAAATGATTAGTATTTATTATTGTAATCGTACTGCACAAGGCTATGTCCCGTGTTAAAAATATGTTGTACAACATGTTTTAATTTATTCTCATAGTATATAGGAGAAGTCAAATATTTGTTATACTTTTGACAAAATTTTCTAATTGTTATAGAATTGGCTAATTCAATCAATATATCAGAAACAGAGCTTGTCGCATCTCTTAAAAAGGGGTCTGTCAAAGCCTTTAATATGATATACCAATTATATGCGAAAAGACTTTTAATTTATATTGCGAGTGCTACTAATAACAAAGAAGATGCTGAGGAAATTGTTTCAGATATATTTTTAAGTCTATGGAAGAATCATAAAAATATTGATTTGGAAACTGATTTATCAACATTTCTTTTTCATATTGCCTATAAGCGTCGTATTGATTTCTTTAGGCATTCTTTGACGGTTCCGATCTATGAAGACTACATGCTCTTTCAAAATGACTTGATAAGTCAAGAAAATAATGAACTAGAATATAATGATTTTTTGAATATTTTTAACCAAGCATTAGAATTATTACCATCTAGACTTCAGACAGTTTTGACTCTTTCAAGAATAAAGGGACTCTCTAATGAACAAATTGCTATGAAATTAAAAATATCATCCAAGACCGTTAGAAATAGCATCTCCTTAGGATTGAAATTATTAAAAAAAAAATTAGATATTTTAAGGAGGGATCACAAAGTTTAGTTCTCTTATCGATTATATAGTATAAGCATATGAAGAATAGAGTCAGGAAATTCAAAGACGGTAAGATGTATTCTGAAGAACTCATCAATTTTAAGGAAGAAGTAGACTTAATGACAGATAAAGAGCTAGATGAGTGTCTGAACAATTGCGAGTCCAATCTCACCTTTACAGAATCAGACATTGATGCAATACAAAACAGATTAAATGAAGAAATCAAAACTGAAAAACGTAAGATAATATTGCATCGTTTCTATAAAGCGTGCGCAGCCATTACGCTGCCGGCAATACTACTATCAGGCATTTTGCTTTTTAATTACTACAATGATTTGAAAAAATACGACACGATAATCTCTCATAACATCATTATCGAAACGGACAAGGGAGAGTCTTCCATGACTATTCTGCCGGATGGGTCTAGAATTTTAATGAACCCCAAATCCAAATTATCATATAACATAAAATCTTTCAATTTTGAAAAAAGAGAGATTGAATATAAAGGAGAAGGACATTTCAACATAAAAAAGAATACGGATGCTCCATTTAAATTAAAAGTATCGGATCTTGAAATCAAAGTTTTAGGGACAATATTCTCTTTATATGCACGCGAAAATAAAAATAATACTGAAATTTATCTGGAAGAAGGCTCCCTTCAACTAACCTCATTTATATCCGACAGTAAAAAATTGCTTCATTCCGGAGAAACTGCAATTATACATAACGAAACCGGAGAAATTGAGATTATTGATGATACTTCAGACTATAAAAGGACTGCAGGACAATCAATAATTTATTTTAAATCTTCCACATTGTCTGATGTGGCAAAAGATTTAGAACTATATTATGGCAAAGAAGTTATAGTGAATAACGATATCAAACACATATTATTTACCGGTTCGTTGCCCATAAACGACTTAAAACAAGTCAGGTACGTGCTCGAAAACACATTAAATATATCGATTTCAATAAACGAAGCCGATAATACACTGACTTTTATGCCATAATTAAACTAATATAGTTTCATACATATGCTTCACACTTATAGCGGAGCATACATCATGGCGTTCCCTACCCTCACGTGACAAATCCAATTGTAACGAAACCGTGAGAAGCACCGAATGCTATAATACATTTCGATGCAGCATATTATGCTAATTGATTAGCAATAGTTTACGACTTAAAAGATAGAAGCCTCAAAAATTTACTTGTTTTTTCGCCGAAAATCGAAGATTTAACGTTTTTAACCTTAGTTTGCTTTAAACGAAGGGAAAAGAGAAAAATAATCCTCGTTTGCTTTGAAACTTCCGGTTCGCAAAGATAAAGCTTATCTGTGATTATTTCGCCGATTATGGATGCAAAATCAGAGATGTATTCACAGATTTTCTGGTTGTCTTTTGGGCTTGACAAGGGCTCGAATCATGCCTGTTTTGTGAACTGGATTTCTGTGTCTTTTGTAGCCAAAAGAGAAAATCGGCAAATATGGTTCGGCTCGGCTTTGGCGAAGCCATCTCTTTTTCTCCCTCTGTTGGCTTTACTTTAATGCACGTATATATGAATACGAGGATAAAGTAAAGTTGTTTTTCATTTTGAGATGCAAATAAATTCTGATTTTGGCGGTATATTCAGGAATAAGTCTTATTTTTGTATTGAATAATATTTTATTGGTTTATTGGTAAATATATAAGCTATGAATAATATAGTAGCTTTTAATATTTCAAGTCCCAGTGATATTGCTTTGCAAATTGCAGCAAGAGTCAAGACGCGGAGGCTTGAATTGGACTTAACTCAAGAAGGGTTGGCAGCAAGAGCAGGAGTCAAGTTCGCCACTTACCGGAGATTCGAGCAGACTGGGGAAATTTCTTTGAAAGGTTTGCTTCAAGTCGGATTCGCCTTGAATGCACTTACTGACTTTGATGCTCTTTTTGCGCAAAAGCAGTATCAGACTCTTGATGATGTATTGAATGAGCAAAGTGTTACACGTAAAAGAGGAAAGAAAAATGAATAGCATAAAGCAGATAGAAATCATTTATGACAATCGTTTGGTCGGTCGTTTGGCCTTGTTGAGGACAACGAGCAATTTTCTAAAATATATTCAAGAAAATGGCCTTTAATTATGAGCGATAGGGAACTAATTCCAAATGTTAATGTTACGGAATCCAGTAAATTGGATAGCCGTTCAATTCGGTTTTTGAAGACTTTCTTCCCGGATGATTTAGTTGACTGTTGCCAGCTCCAGGAAGGAGGTACATTGCCGAATATTGATGGATATCTTGATATTCTGTGTCCTGATGGTACCGCAAGAGAAAAGGTTGTGGTTCAAGTTAAACATCTTACTTATCCAGAGAAAAATGGGGATGTATATTATGACATTCCTCAGTCGATTTATGCATATGCAGAACGACATAAAGGTGAACTTGTCTTATTTATTGCTTGTGATTATGAGCGCAAAAAAATTTATTGGAGAAATATTAGCGAAACTTCAATAGAAGAATTTAGAAATAAGTCAGATCACATACAAAATACAGCAAGATATCATTTTCTTGATAGTGAAAAATGCTCAGAAAACAATGTAAAAGAAACTATTGAACTTTGGCGTGAACTATATAAAAAGAAAATGGATTCCATTAAGGATGACCGAAAATTGGCAGATCAGTTTGCTTCAAAACAAAGGATGTGCTTTAATCTCATTTCCTCTGAATTACACGGTGTAAAAGATTCCCATATATATAGGTATCAGGTTGATGAAGTAATGCAATGGATTACGAAAGATATCAGCAGAAATGAGAAATCCATTTGTCTTCTTGCAGGTGATGCCGGAGTAGGTAAGTCAGCTGTATTAAAAGAACTGATTTCTAAGAACCGGAATGATGGTATCAAGTATTTATGCATTAAAGCTGATTCTATTGATGATAATGGTAATCCTATCACTTTAGGCGAATTGCGTGATACATTGGCATATTACAGTTCATCAGCTGAGAACGTGATTCTGATTATAGATCAAATCGATGCACTGTCTCAATCTCTCACTAACGATAGAACACACTTAAATATGACAATGGCAGTACTATCATCACTGGAAGATTGGACTAATGTTAAAGCTGTTGTTTCGTGTCGTAAATATGATCTTGAATATGATTCTGTTTTAAATAGCCTTAAGGATAAATCCACAATTATTGAGATAGGAGAATTGTCCGATGAGGAGGTTGCCATGGCACTTGATAAACTGGAAGAAGGGCTTATTAAGAAAGTAGATTGTGTGACGGCTAAAATACTCAGAACAGTTCAGGTTCTGAATTCATTTTCTATTTTGTTTCAGCGGAATAAATCAAGAATAAACTTCAATAGTCAGATAGAACTATACGATGCCCTATGGGACACTATCGTTTTGGATTCATCTTCACAATATGATTTGGAAATAAGGGAAGATTTGATGTATAAGATTGCTGATACAATACGTGGGACAGGAACCTTACATCCTCAGTTTGCACCGACCTCCCATCAGAAACAAGCTTACGAGTATCTGGCGAGCAATGGTCTTATCCGGCGTGAAGGGTGTGCTGTATCATTCTTCCATCAATCTTTCTATGAATATACTCTTGCCCGTCATTATTCTGAAAATAATAGTCTGTTTGCAACTGATATCAAAAAAGAGATTCAGGGCCTGGAAGTGAGATCAATGGTTAAGGCAGTTCTTGATTTCAAACGGGGGCATGATGTCACAAAATTCGTTGAAGAAGCCCGTAGTATCCTTATGGATTCAGATATTAGGCTACATCTAAAACTATTGACATTATCAGTATTAGCTTTTGTAAATAATCCATCCTGTGGTGAGAAACTTCTTATTACCGAGGTCTGTCAGAAAGATGGAAAAATGTTGAGCTATTTCCTTCGAGGAGCCGGTTCTATAAGTTGGTTCATAACTATCCGTAATATTTTGAACAGAATGATGCCTGAACTTAGGAAAACTGATGAATTGTTTTTCCCGATTATATCATGTTTGTCACGATATGCTTTTAGTAAACCGGAATATGTGTATGATATGATTAATAGAATACAAGATCAGGAATCAAGATTATTTGCTGTTGCTTACATATTGCGAGAGCATAATGACTATAGTCAACCTTGTGTTCTCAAAGCATACGCTGAAACACAATCGCAAAATGCCTTTTTTGTTGTCAATCTAATTCAGGACGCAATACACAGTAATAGCGAATTTGCTATGGAGGAGACAGAAAAACTGATTCTGGATTGTTTTATGTCTGACGATTCATGTAACAAACATGAACAATATGAGTTGGCGGAAGTATTATGTCCTAAACTGTCTGTTGAATACCCGAAGGAATTGCTCAGAATACTGCACAATTGCATTTGTAACACAGTATATAAAACAGCACAAAATGGTTATTATGGTTTTTCAACAACAAAAGCATTCGATAGGATTAGCATGGATACCACTAATGGAAAACTGCTGAAGATATACGAAGATCTTTTGATTCGCTATTCGCATGATGAAACTATTGTGCGCCCACTTGTTGTAGAACTTATGTCGCTGAATAATGAGACAACGTTGTCTTTGGCTTTTTCCGCTATTGCTGTAGCGCCAGAGCCGTATGACGATTTGATTCGTCCCCTGTTAGTGAATAACGAACAGATTGAAGGATATCTTCACGGAGATGTAGAGTTCTTCTTTTTGAAAATGCTAAGAGCTTGGTATGACACATTAAACGAAAACGATGCTGAGTGGTATCAGAGATTATTGTTGTCTTATAAGTCTGAATTCGATTTTAGATATGCCAAGGAGAGAAAGTGGAGTCGGTTCTTATGTCCTCATTTATGGTGGAACAAATGGGAACTGATATGCAATACTTTGCCAGAGGACCATATGCTTCCGGAACTGAAGAGATGTTATCAAGAACTTATGCGCAGATTTGGAAGAAAATATGAAGTTGAATGTCCAAACCATTGTGTTACTATGGCAAAAGTTTGCGGCGGTGTAGTAAGTAGTGAAAAATATGAAAGATGGCCGCTTTCGAACTGGCTGAGTTCATTCCTGAAACTTGGAGAATATAAATGGCGTGAAGGTAGAAATCCTATCAGCCAAGGAGAGCATGCTAATGCTTTTAAAAAGTGTGTGACCGCAAATCCTAATAAGTTTTACAATTTTGTATTTGAAATAAGCACTTTGGATGACATTTCGGATATGTATAAGGTTGCCGGTCTTGAAGGTCTTTTTGCTGGAGGAATAAATCCAAATTCACTTTGGAATTTGGCAGAGTTGTACATCACAGAAGCGTTTGCTAAGTCTGATAGCTATACGTTTAGCCAAATTGTAGAATACTATATAAAAGAGGAAAATAGCCATATTGATGGAATTATGGAGTTATGCAAAACTCTTACTATTGCTCCTTTTATGGAAAATGATAGTATAATTATAAATGAAGATAGCAACAAGGATATGGGTAGGCGAGCAACAGACTTACTCACAAAGGGTATGAATTCTTATCAAGGTCGTGCCGCTGAATTATTAGTGCATATGTGTACGCTCCCGTCGCGTAGATCGGAAGTTTATGAGTTCTTCGTCAATTGCAGTTCTACCTTGCACGAGTGTGTAAAAACTGTACCTCTTTATTACCTTAATATTGAAGGCTATTTTGATAAAGAACTATATTTTCGGATGCTAAAACCTCTCCTTTCAAGCATGGGTGTCGAAGCATTATATATTCGTGCAAATGTAATACAATGGTGCTTTTATCACAAGAATGATATCGTAAGTGATTTTATCAATTGTATTGAGCATGATTCTTCAAGCCATGAATTACTCGTTCAGATATATTTTTATGGTTCAGTCGGGGGAGATGATTCAGAGGAATGTGAAAATCGACTTGAGAAAATACTTGACGCTGACAATGAGGATATTGTAGCAAAAATTGTTGAGATTTCAATGAGGTCATATGAGAATGCTGAATACAGAGGTTTAAGCATGAGGTTTCTCGAACGATATGCAACGGACTATAGGGGAAAAGTTGTAAATGCATACTCATGGCATTGTAATTCCCTCCCAATTGAAGCTTTTGACTGGTACTGCGGTATTGTCAAGACCAATATGGGCAAGAAGGGTAGAGAAATATATAATCAGCTAAAGTATGTAAAGAAATGCATTTCAGCATATCCTGTCCAGTCTTATAAATTCATTTCCTCTCAGAGATATTCCGACATAGATGGTGTAAATATGGTCGATGATGAAATAGTTAAAATTTTACTTGAGATTTATAAAAAGTTACGTCAGGATGAGAATACTGATGCTATGAATGAGTTACTTGATTTATTTGATGAATATATATATCGTGATAATAGAGTTTTGAAAAATGCGGTTTCTCTATTGTCGTAACTTTCAAAAGAGGAAAGAAAGATGAATAGCATAAAACAGATAGAAGTTATTTACGATAGTCGTGTGGTCGGTCGTTTGGCTTTGACCAAAGAGGGATTATGTGCATTTGAGTATTCGGCTGAATGGCTCAATACAGGCTTCTCCATATCTCCATTTGAATTACCATTGCGCAGCGGTGTCTTTGTTGCAAAACCCCGTCCATTCGAGGGCGGATTCGGTGCTTTTGACGATTGTCTACCAGATGGTTGGGGGCTGCTGATCCTTGATAGGTATTTGCAGCAGAAGGGAATCAATCCACGTACATTATCATTGCTTGATCGTTTGGCGTTAGTTGGTTCGACAGGTCGTGGTGCGTTGGAGTTTCGTCCTGACAAGAGTGTTGTATCGAAACAAGAGTATGCGGATTTCGAGAAGTTGGCATTGAACGCTGAACAGATTCTTGATAGTGAAGAGTATACTGGTGAGGGAATCGAGGAATTTCAATATAGAGGTGGTTCTCCAGGTGGTGCCAGACCGAAAATTTTCACTCGCTTTGAAGATAAAGAATGGTTGGTAAAGTTTCGTGCGAAGAGAGATTCAAAACGTATCGGTGTTGATGAGTACAATTATTCGCTTCTTGCAAAGAAATGCGGAATTGAAATGCCAGAAACACGACTGTTTGAGGAAAAATATTTCGGAGTAGAGCGTTTTGACCGTACCTCAAACGGTAAATTACACGTTGTAAGCATTGCCGGACTTATCGGGGCAGACTATCGTTTGCCAAGCATAGACTACACTCACATATTTCAAGTATGCGCAGCTCTGACACATAGCGTGGCGGAAATGTGGAAAGTGTATCGTCTTATGGTATTCAACTACTTGATTGATAACAAAGATGACCACGCAAAGAATTTTGCTTTTATCTATCGTGATGGCGATTGGCATTTTGCTCCTGCATACGACCTTTTGCCAAGTGATGGTATAAATGGATTCCATACTACTTCAATTAACGATAGTATCGAACCAACAAAGGTGGATTTATTTGCAGTGGCTGTAAAAGTTGGATTGAATGAGAAAGAAGTGATTGAAGTCTTTGAAAAAATGGAGAAATATATAGGAGTGTATTTTGTTTGATTGTAAGTATTAAAATGAGGCCGATATTATTCGAAATTTGGCAATATAAATATGAGAAATTGTTATAAATACAGAGGTGGCATAGGACTCTTTGATAAAGATGGGAAATCAATATTTGATAGAGATGTAAACACTCTTGCAAATAATCAAATCTATCTTCCGACAAAAAGTGAATTAAATGATCCAACAGAAGGCTTTTGTAATGACTATAAAATAATTTCATTGATTGAAGCGTTTAAGCAGTTTTCTGGAGATGTTAAAAAGCAGTATCAAGAATTGCTCGAAAAATTTGCCCAAATAGGGATTTATTCCCTAAGTAACAATGTGACCAATGAATTATTATGGGCTTATTATGGTGGTGGGCATACAGGATTCGCCATAGAATATGACATTGATATACTCAAAGAGTCTCTAAATTACAATGAGAATTTTCAAGCTATTTTTGATTTTGATGTTGATTATTCTCGAAATGTTCCTATCGCGGATTTAACTATACTTCATAGTAAAGACATTATTCAGACTTTAAAGACTTTTTTGGGGACAAAATCGCTTTCGTGGAAGCATGAGGAAGAGCATCGTTTAATTGTTGAAGGAAAAGGTTTGTTTGATATTGATTATAGGGCAATTACTGGGATTTATTTTGGATATAGAATGCAAAAAGAACAGATTGACCAGATAATGGATACTATGAAAGGTAGAGGGCTGTCATATTATAAAATGGAATTGATTGACAAAACATACAAATTTGCTCCATTAAAAATTGAAGATAAATATTCAAATACGGCCAAATATGTTGCAAATTGCATTGATTATGACGTGGATGAATTACTTCGGAATAGTTGTGTTGGTGAAGAAAAAATCTTATTGTATAGAGATAAGTTTATAGAGGCTTTGGAAAGTATTAAAAATGAGCCTTATATAAAAGATTTTTATATTGCGACAATGGCTTCAGATTCAAAAGAACCATTGTTAAAAATATTTGCAAATACCGCTAAAGGAATACCGCCGGTTAGAGAATTTAATTTTAGACTCAACGATAAGGGAGAACTTTATAGGATAAAATAAAAATATTTTGGTTGGAAAAGCGTCTTCTAGTCTTGCGATTTTTTGCCTGTAATACATCATTAAATATACTAAAGCAGTATCTTTGAGTATTATATGATTAGTTGATTATGACAAAAAATACAATGGGAACCAAACTGCCTCGAAAATTGGTGTAGAAGATGTCGATTGTAGGAGAACAGATTAAATTGGCTCGCCTACGAAGGAATCTGAGTGTGGCTCAAGTGGCGGAACGTGACACTTGCTCTCCATTGACCGTGTCTAGAATAGAGAAAGGTGTACCGACAGTAGCAATCGGAATCTACTTGCGAGTGCTGTATGCCTTGCAGCTTGACGATGATATTCTGTGGCTGGCTAAAGAAGACAAACAGGGAAAAACTTTGCAGGATTTGAGTTTGAAGACAAGGAAACGAGCTTCGAAAAAGGGATAGAGTGCATGTTCTCCTATACATAAGTTGAAATTTGTTCTGTTGGGATAAAAACATGGTTTTAAATTTTGTGTTATGCTGTAAAAACATTATGTTTGCATTGCATAATGAATAAGGCGTATGAAATTTGTTGATAGAATAGATGAAGCAGCCCGACTGAAAGATGCTCTTGTGAGAGAGAAATCCTCGTTAGTCGTGATGTACGGTCGCAGACGGCTGGGTAAGTCAACGCTCATTAAAAGGGTGTTGTCAGAAAATGATGTTTACTTCCTTGCTGACCGTTCTGAAGGGCAACATCAGAGAGTATTGCTTGCAAAAGTAATAGCACAAGTGTTCCCGGATTTCGACAAACTGACATATCCGGATTGGGAATCTATGTTTCGCGCGGTCAATTATCGAACAGACAAGCGTTTTACTTTATGTTTGGATGAGTTTCCGTATCTTGTAGAGCAATCTTCTGAACTGCCGTCTGTGCTGCAAAAACTGGTTGATGAAAAGCAATTGAAGTATAATCTTGTGCTTTGCGGTTCGTCACAAAATATGATGTATGGATTGTTTCTTGATTCTACTGCACCTCTCTATGGTCGTGCAGATGAGATCATGAAACTTGCACCGATATGTTTGCCATATATTCAAGAGACTTTGAGCCTTGATGCGATGAATGCCATTGAAGAATATGCTGTTTGGGGAGGCGTGCCGCGTTATTGGGAACTAAGGGAAAACCAAAATTCACTTAATGATGCTTTGTGGCACAATATCCTTTCTGTAAATGGAACTCTTTACGAAGAACCGATAAAATTGTTTCAGGACGATGTAAAGGATATTGTTAAGACTTCGACGATAATGTCTTATATCGGTACTGGCGCAAATCGGCTTTCTGAGATTGCCGCAAGATGCAATGAGCCTGCAACCAACCTGTCGCGTCCATTGAAGAAACTTATTGATCTCGGATTTTTGGAGAAGGATATTCCGTTTGGGATTGATGAAAAGAATGCAAAAAAGAGTCTTTATAAGATAGCCGATCCATTTATGGCATTTTATTATCAGTTTGTCGTACCTAATCGTTCGTTCATCGAGCTTGGTCGTCGTTTGCCAATAGAACAGGCTTTGACTGCTCATTTATCGGAGTATGTGAGTATGCAATGGGAAAAATTATGTCGGTATGCCGTAACAGGAAATCTTGTCAATGGAGTGGTTTATGGCAAGGCAAAACGCTGGTGGGGTTCTGTGCTCAATGAGGATAAGAAGCCGGAGCAGGTCGAGTTCGATGTAATGGCTGAATCGCTTGATAAAAAGTATCTGCTGGTTGGCGAATGCAAATGGACAACTCAAGAGAATGGGAAACAGTTAACAGCCGAACTTCTCCGCAAGGCTAATCTGCTGCCGTTTGCTAAGAACTACACCATCGTTCCGGTGCTGTTCCTTAAGAACGCTCCAAAAGGTGATTCCGAGAATGTGATGTTGCCGGAAAAGATTATTGATATGTTACAATAGGATCGTTTCATATTATGAGAATCAGAATTCCTGCAACTTTGACTTCTTAATCAATCAATGAGGTTTCTATAGCTTATGAACTTGGCTATATGAGAAATTAACTGTATTTTTGTTTGCAATTTAATGAGTATAATTTGAATACTTATGTCGAACAATCAACAAATAGTGATGAATAGAATAAAAGTGGTACTTGCAGAAAAACAAAGAACCAATAGATGGTTAGCAGAGCAAATGGACAAGTCTGAGAATACAATTTCAAGATGGTGCTCTAATAAGTCGCAACCGTCTATTTTACAACTGCAGGAGATTGCAAATTTGCTGGATGTTGACGTTCGTATATTGTTGAAATCGCAGAAAGTATAATTGTCTATAGATTTTTAGAACCATGTTAAAATAAAGTCATTCTAAGGAATAATGGCAGCAACAAGATATTATTATTCTGACGCAATCTCAACGTTTCTGACTAAGAGTGTCAATGAAATTGTTGGTAAACTTACGTTGATGTCTCAACATGATATTAATGATGAGACTTCACATTCGTGGGTGGACGAAATAATTATATTACACGAAGTTCTTGCTCCTTATTCTGAGCGTGGAAGTGTTTACTTCGAGTATAATATTCCCCGAATGGGGCGCCGAGTTGATGTGATTGTTATCATTGATGGAATAGTATTCGTATTGGAGTTTAAAACTGCTGAACAAAAGTTTCGTCGTGATGCAATGATTCAGGCATGGGACTACGCTTTGGACTTAAAGAACTTTCAAGAAGGTAGTTTCAGTCGTGTGCTTGTACCTATTGTTGTTGTTCCCAAAGAGAAAGATAGTTGGAAAAGCCACTCTACTTTGACCCTTTTGGCCAAACAGAATTTACCCACCTTGGCCATAATATGATTGACCCTTTAAAGTCCTGGTGTTAGGGGTCAATTTTATTTTACCCTTTTAATTCTCTA
>NZ_VSMC01000019.1 GCF_008728965.1 Heminiphilus faecis
TGTCATCGTTGACCCATATGTGCCATGACCATACAATTTCATTGGCCTCGTTGTAACCCGCTATCACGGCATTGCCGGCAGTAGTGAGCGACTTCACGTGCACACGGTTGTACTCGTCGAGCCACACGCGGCGGTCGTCAGGGTTGGTGTTGTCGCCTATGACGTTCTGCTCCTGCCACAGGACTTTGACTTGAGCTATTTTTTTTGCGGGGTCTTTCTTGTTCACATAGTCGGAGTATTTCCATCCGCCGCCGGTTTCGGTGCGGGTATACGGGTCAAACATGATTTCCTCTTTGAAGCCGAGCACGAAGCAGTTGGCGGGGGCTGCGAGCACACGGTCGTCGCGGTTTTCCGATTTTATATTTAGCGTTATGTTGTAGTTGTGGTTGCGGCGTAAGTTGAAGTCGTTATAGTCGTTCTCGCCGAGATATATGGTGTACAGATAGTTGGACCCGTTGGTTTTGGACGATACGAAGAGCTGTACATAGAGCGCTTTGTCGGGAGCGTCGTTGTTTTTCAGTTTCGGATCGGTGTTTGAGGTCTTTCCTCGTCGGTTGGCCGGCATGTAGAAGGTGTATACGCTGCCTGATACAAGCTGCTTGTCAAGAGTTACGGAGCGCGTGGCAAAATCATCGCCGATAGGATAATTCTCCTCCTTTGGCGTCTCTTCCATGCGCATGTCCTCGGGCATGTTGTTGATTATGACGCGGTTCACGACCAGTCCTTTTGCAGCTTCTGCCGTCACGTACTTGAAGCTTATCTTTGCCATCATTCGCGTCAGGTGTATGTCTATCGGGTCGAGGTCAGTCTCTTTGCGTATGGTGTCTTTTACGGAGCCTTCCATGAGCAGATACTCGTCTTCTCCCATCTCTACATTATCCTCTGTGAAGGGGTACTTGTAGTCTATGAATTTTTCCTGAGTGGATAGGTCCTTGTCCTTGGCCCATTCCGGGTCGCATGTGTTGGCGAGGACAAATACGCGGCTGTCGTTTCCTTCTGCCAGACGTATGTTCAGTTTTCTGATCTCTGTCGATGTCACTTCATAATATCGAGGGGCAATGAGCTGCTTTCCGTTGTCGTCGTACTGGAACACCCATATGTCGTGCAGCGCTTCCTCGGCCGCTTTTTCTGGGTCATCGGCAGTGTCATCGCCTTCGGCGCGCGACGGAATGTCGTTGACGAGGGGCTTGCCTATGAGGGTGGGCTTGTCGGTGTGTAGCCGCAGAGGTACCTCAAAAGTTGCGGCGTTGTCACCCGGCATAATGTCGGGCTGATCTGCAATATCAATAAGATTGTCATCGGTGCATGCTGACAGTGCCAGCACTCCTGCGGCAAGTATAAAAATACGATTGAGCATTTTCATTATGTAGTGATACAGGCAGTATAAAAAATATTCCGGGACCCGGAGGCCCCGGAATGTTGTTGTTATCCGATTGTAAAATCAAGGCTTGACGGTTCCCAAGGTTCGACTATGATGTGGCCGACCTTGTCAGGGTATACCGTGATGAATATCTGGTACAGGTGTCCGGCTTCGAGACCCTTGTAGTTGTCGGGTTTCATAAGCTCGGGCATGTCAAGCGGATACCAGTCGTAGTCAGCACTGCCTTTGAACCGGAGTCCCACTTCAAGACGTGCGTTGGTGTCGGTGTGGTATGTGTACAGGGTGGCCAGCGGAGTGTCCTCCTTCACGTTTTCCGCGACCCAGTCGCCGAATAGCTCGTCGTCTTCGGTCACAAGAGTCATTTTATCGGAAATATTGGTGAATGGGGCTAAGACCACGGTCTCCTCGGGAGGACGGGTAAAATCCCAGTTCAGCGACGGTGAAGCGTGGGTTACTCGTATGGCGGCATCAACCACGCGGGACTTCTCGGCAGGAAGACAGCGTGCATGTAAATCCACACGGGCTATGGGAGCGCTTAGAGGCAGCTCCACAGAATCGGTTTTGTCCTCGTTATCTTCTATGACCACGGTCTTGTTGTGAATAAGCAGCATCTTGCGGGAGTCCTGTACTCCTTTTAGACAGTTGCTGTCGAGCGTGATTGAAGATGCAAGGGCGGCATAGGTATCGTGTACGGGCTTGATGTAGCGCTTCACGGGTTCTCCCTTGTAGGTAACCTGATTGCCGTATTCGTCATATACATACTCATCGCAGTATGTGGCGATTTTGGAGCGGAATTCAACCGTGGGGTTTATTATGGCCACGATGCGCTTTTCGCCCGGTTCTACATGTACCGACAGCTTTTTTTTGGCCGGGTCGATTTTGTCGCCGGTCTCGTAATTGCCATTCTTATCGTAGATGAGCACTATGCCCTCACTGATCTCGAGGTCGGCATGCAGCTTGTTGGCATCATCTTCGCCGCGCGGACTACGCGCCTCGATGGTGACCGCCACAGGACCTGATGCTTTAACGGCAGGCTCGTCTGACGATGAACAACCTGTCGACAGGAGTGCCGATATGCCGCATAGCAAAGCCGTTATGTTATGCAATTTTCTGAACATTTCTTTTCAGTTTTAAATGCCCGGATAGACGGGTCTGGGTTTCCATCCGGGGAATTTGATTGCAACATTCGTGCCTGATATTGAGATCAGAACGTCTATCACAGCCTCTTCGACTCCGGTGATTTTGATACCGTTGGCCGATATGTAATCGGCCAGAGTCACCGAGGCCACACGGGTTCCTGACAGGGCGCTGAACACCTCGAGTATGGCCTCCGTGTTTTCATCGAAGCGTGGAAGCCATGTCGTAGACTCGATCATACCGTTCTGTCCGTTGACAAATTTTGGACTGTATACCTTTGCCGGACCCAGTATGTCGCCGTTGTTGGACACACCAGTGGCAAACTCGCCGATTCTTATAAAGTAGTCGGAGGCGTTCTCGTTGACAGTTGACTGTATGAAAGCATTGAGTGTGACGTGAACCGAGTGTAGCGTAGCCACCCACTCATGGCGTCCGTCAGTGCTTTCGAGGTCGAAGTCAAGAGTACCGAGGTACAGTCGGTCGAAAGTCACCGGCATCTCGGAGTTGACGACTACTTTACCGGTGGTAAGCTTGTTGTGGGCTTCAAGCACACAGTCGGTGCCGAAGTTTCCCCATGCTACAAGCCTGTAGGCTCCGGTGTTCCATAGACGTATCTTTAGTCCCTGAAATTCGTCGAGGCGCCCCTTGTCGAGTGTTGCCTGCGTCACAATCTTGCCTTCGCCGTCATAGATGCAGTAGGTGACGGAAGTGATATAGTCGGGGAAGACATCATCTTGACCGTCAGCAAGATATTCAAACCGTATCACGGTGTTGTTGCACGCTCCTACATCGACTTCCGTTATACACGCCTGACACAGCAGCGACAAAAATATCGGGATAAGGATTTTATATAATACTTTTGACATGAGGCAAAGTTGTCAGAAAGATTAAATCTGGGGATATACTTTTTTGATTGTCCAAGGCTTGATAGAGACGGTGAGAGTTACGTCAATGTCAGTGGGCATGATCTTGTCGGAAAGGTTCTGAGTGGTGATCTCGAAGTTCTGTACCTGATATACGTTACCGTTGTAGAACTTGATGGGGTCAGCCTGAGTGTTGTGGTACTCATCTACGAAGCCGTTGATATTGAGGTAGCGTATACCGGCTTTTTCGGCAGGCACCTTGTTGTCAAGGTCATACTGTTTTACGTCGCGCTCCACGCGGTTGCCGTGTGAGTCTACCATGTATACCTTGAGGCCCGATACCTTTACGATAAGGCGCAGTCCGTAGTGTTCTTGGTTTTCACGTTTTTCGTACAGTCCGAAGAAAGGATAAGCCCATACTTTGCCATCTTTTTCCGGATAATATGCAGTCACTTCTTTTGTAGTGGCGCTTTCGCCCTCGCCGACAGTCAGGTTTTCTTTTACGGCCTTGATGTCGGTATTACGCATGTAATCGTAGGCGGCATAGAAACTGTTGAGGGCTGCGTTGGGGTCTTCGGAGTCATAGTCGGGGGCTACCCAGTCGGTGCGCTCGCAAGTCTGCTCGATGAATGACTGCTTGTAGAAACCGGCGAGATAGATGCCTTCGACAGTGTATTCGATAATGTCGGGACCGGGGATGATCTTGGGTATTTCAAGGCGTGCGCACATGGGCTTCAGCTCAAGTGTGGCGCTCATGGTGCCGCCGTTGGCTGTACCTTTGAGTTCCTGCATGTCGTAAAGGGCCACGTGCGACATGTTGTCGCTGTATTGGTTGCGGATCTGGATTTTCTTGGCGAGCACTTCGTTGAACGAGCGGATAGTACCGTTGTGGAATTCTTCGGGATTAAGTTCGTCCTCGGTGACATTGGCTATGATCGATACGTTGGTCACGTCGCCGGGTATGCCTTCGAAAGTCTTGCCGCTGCGTAGTTCGTCAAGAAGCACCACATGGTCTGTCTTGTCGACAAGAGCGGGGTCTGATACTATCTCGTAATGTTTGCGTATAGCCGATTTGGGAGTACCGAAAATGATGAACCCGTTGCGGAGTTCGGTCACATCCTTGTCGGTCTTGGGGTCTTCGGTCATGCGTGAGCCGGGGCTTGCAACGTTTTCGAGTCGTACGAATACACGTCCTGATTGGTTGTTGTCATCAAAGTCATTGTTGTCAGATGAACATGCGCCTAATCCGAAGAGCATCGAACCGAGCGCCAGCATTGAAATGAAATTTCTCATAACTGTTGATTGCTACTGTTGATTGGTAAGTTTAGATATTTGATTTTTTTGTTTTGCGTGTTCAGGTACTACGTAATATGCCTGATTTAAAAACGCCAAGAGACATTCAGGGCGAAGCCGGTGAGTGCGAAGACATTCTTGTCTATGCGCTGGCACAAGCAGCGTGTGCCGGCATCGTTGTACACGTACTTTTTGATTTCCGTGGACCGGTAGCCTGCACGTACGTTGAACTCTAAGGCAAGTCCTCTCCATACGGGGTAGAGATATCCCGCCGACAGACCCGCACCCCAGAAGTGGCCGGTGTATTTGCGGTCGGGGTCGACGTCGTTGTAGTCGCCAAGCTGGCCGTAGATGCCGCCGAAGAAGCCTCGGAAAGTAGCATCTTTGCGCAGCCAGTAACGGGGCTCGACAACATATGACGTGAAGCCTTGGAATTTCTCTCCGTGAGAGTAGTGGTGCTCGCTGTAAGCGGCCGTAAGTCTTACGGAAAATTGTTTTTTGAAATAAAATTCACCATGTACGTTGGCTCCCCATGTCGTATACTTGAGGTCGGGCATCACGCCTATCCATTCAAGTATGTTGGTACCGACATTCCATTTCGGATGCTCTACAATACGGGTGGCTGTCGTGTCGACAGTAGCGATGGCATGCGTTGAGCCGTCAGGTAAGTCACCTTTGGCCGGTGTTTCATGTACCGGTCTGTTTTCGTTGTTAGGTTGCTCACAAGCCTCTGTATTTAACGGAGCGAGAACTATGTAAGCAAGACATGAGGCAATTGCCATTCTTTTTAGGAATGCACGCTTGGTTTGCATAATGTAATGTTACTTTTAATCTCATGATACAAGGCTACGCGCTTTCGTGGTAGTCGTTTGCACAATTTTCGGAGCGCAAAATTATAGTTTTTAATATATGTACGAATTTATTTTGTTAAATTTTTACAATTACCCCCCCTATTTAACTTATTTTAACTAAAGATTTGATTACGATAATACTTAACCAAATGCCGTCATGTAATGATTTAGCAGCTTTATAACGGCTGTACGACAGTGTTTGCAGGCCTCTGGACCTATTGGCGTGGATTGTTTAAATGTGTATGTAATCATTAAAATTAAAGTATATATGTTAAATTGATTCGATATTATTTATCTTTGCGGTATTATGAAAAACTATTCTCTTAAATATGTGGCGGCAACGATTTTCAGTGGGCTTGCTGTTGTATCATGTACCGGTAAAAAGGACGCTTCCGTAGCGAATGCTACTGTTGCGGAAGTAGATATATCGTCGGACGATTGTGTGTCAATATCTGATTATAGTCTGCAGCTACCCGATGTACCGGCGGCGATAACCGATGAGGAAGCTGCGGCTGCGTATATGGCCGTGCATTATTGGGATTACATGGACTTTAATGACACTGTTCTTGTGGCGAATGACGGTTTTATGGACCGTACATTTGCCGGATATTTTTCGATTTTCCCTTATATATCGCCGGCCGATGCCGCCCAAGCTGCCGATACGCTTATGAAGCGGGCCGAAGTCAACCGCTCTTCTTATAATAGTGTCATGGCTGTCGTGGAGCGTTTTCTTACAAGCCCTAATTCCGCTATGCGCGACGAGGAGACCTATTATCTATTTCTTCAGGCTGTCGACAAGTCTGATTTTATTGACGATGCAAGGCGCGAAAGAGTAAGGGCGCATATAAAGGATGTGCTTAAGAACAGGTGTGGCACTAAGGGTGCGGATTTTGCGGTGACCGACAGCCGCGGACGTCGTACGTCGCTTTACGGAGAGGCGGCTCCGGGACAGTATCGCGTGGTCATATTTTATGATCCCGAGTGTAGCCACTGCCACGATATAATAGAGACCCTTAAGGCTTCGGAAGAGCTTTCGGCGGCCGTGGCTTCGGGCCGGGTTAAGGTTATGGCGGTGTATGCCGACGGTGACAGCGAGGTGTGGGACAAGGCGCGTGGGTCGATGCCTGACACATGGCTTAACTGTGTGTCGCCCGGAGGTGAGGTTGCAAACCGCGACATATACTCTTTGCCGGCCATGCCGGTCATATATGTGATGGATTCAGACAATACGGTGGTGCTTAAGGATGCCTCGTTGCCGCAGCTGGTTGAATGGCTGTCATATTGAAGTATAAGTCGTTAAACTCTCTAAAATATGATACATATACATAATGTATAGTTAACTTTATTCGTTACTTTTGTAAGTTATGAAACAGATTATACCTTATGCTCTGGCTATGTGCGCGGCCGTGCCCGCACAAGCCGGCGAAATAGTGAGGACCGACGCCTATGTGTGGCACGGCGATACGGTTACCCAAGGCGAGTATATGGCCACCGCACCCAATGACTTCGAGCTTGTGTCGACGTACTCGGCGCAGCCCGGATACTTCATGCCCGTAGAGAAGTCTTGGAAGTTGAAAAACGACATATCGTCCTATCCCGGACTTAAATCGTCGAACCGCCTGCACAATGCCGTCTACAACATGGGCCTTGACGAGATGATCAATGCCGTGGAGCCTGACACAACCCTGCGTACCGGCAAGGAATGGTCGGGGGTATGGACCCGCGATGTCAGCTATTCGATACTTCTGTCGATGGCTTATCTTCAGCCCGAGGCATCCGAGATATCGCTGACGAAGAAGGTCAACCCCAACGGGCGCATAGTTCAGGATACAGGTTCGGGCGGAGCATGGCCTGTAAGCACTGACCGCATGATATGGGCCGTAGCCGCATATGAGCTTTACAAAGTGACGGGCGACCGCAAATGGCTTGAGTACATATATCCTGTCATAAAGAATTCTATTGACGATGACTTGGCCACCGTGTATGATGACCGGACCGGTCTGGTCAAAGGCGAGACTTCGTTTATAGACTGGCGCGAGCAGAGCTATCCCAAGTGGATGCAGACCGTAGACATATCACAGAGCGAGGCCCTCGGCACCTCTGTCGTGCATATGCAGGCCCTTAAGGTGCTTGCCGACATAGCCGGCGAGCTCGGCAAGAAGAAAGAGGCTGAATTTTATCGTGAGCGTTCGCTTGCTCTTGCCGAGGCTATCGACAGGGAGCTGTGGCTTGACGACAAGGGGTATTACGGCATGTATCTTTACGGACGCGACAATCTGATAATGAATCCCCGGGCCGAAACCCTCGGCGAGTCTTTGGCCATATTATGGGATGTGGCCTCGCCCGAGCGGGCTGCCAAGATTACCGAGAGCAATCCTACCACTCCGTTTGGTGCCGCCATATTCTATCCGCAGATTTCCGATATGCCCGCCTATCATAACAATGCCCTGTGGCCGTGGGTGGGGGCATGGTGGACCATAGCCAACGCCAAAGCCGGCAACGAGCAGGGTGTGCTTCAGGGCATAGGGTCGGTGTTCCGTCCGGCGGCTCTGTTCTGTACCAACAAGGAAAACTTCAATCTCGACAACGGCGACATAGCCACCGAGCTTAATTCGTCCAACATGCTGTGGTGTCTTGCCGGAAATATAGCATTAACCCACCGTGTGCTGTTCGGCATCGAATTTGAAAAAGACAGGCTTGTATTTCACCCGTTTGTGCCTGAAGCCATGGCCGATGTGCGTACTCTGACTGGTTTCAGATATCGTGATGCCGTTCTTGACATAACCGTTTCGGGATACGGTGATAGAATCAAGTCGTTTACTGTCAACGGCAAAGAGCATGCGCCGTTTATCCCCGCCGATGCCAAAGGACGATATGACGTGCAGATCGTCATGGCCGATAATGCCATAGAACCGTTGAAGGTCAACAATGTGCCCAATGTCAAGGCTCCGGTGACTCCGATCACATGGATTGAGGACGGTGTGCTCAACTGGAATCCCATAGAGTATATCAACCACTATGTGGTGCTTCGCGACGGAGAGCGTATAGCCGAAGTCAATACCACCACATATGATGTATCGCAGCCGGGTGAATATCAGGTTATCGGTGTGTCCGATGGCGGTGTGGAGTCATTTGGTTCCGAGCCGCGTTCGACCCGGGCCTCATTCTCGTTCGAGATGCCGGATGAGGGAGTGGCCATGACCTCTTCGGAGATTTCATATCAGCCGGCTCATCCTATAAAAGGCTATTCGGGAAAAGGCTTTGTCGAACTCGACCATAACACTCCGGCGCTCAAAATACCTGTCAGGGTAGCTGAAGGGGGTAGTTATGCGCTTACATTACGTTATGCCAACGGCAACGGTCCTGTAAATACGGAGAACAAGTGTGCGGTACGCTCGGTATTGGTTGACGGCAAGAAAGCAGGTGTGGCGGTTATGCCTCACCGTGGACGAGGCAACTGGGATGACTGGGGGCGCACCAACTCCATCGCTGTAGACCTTACTCCCGGCAGTCACGTGGTAACCGTGTTGTTTGAGCCTACCGATGAGAATATGAATCTCGGCACGAATCATGCCGTTGTAGACCGCCTTACTCTCACACGTATCCGTTAGATACAGTTGTTTCCGTATCCTCGCATATGCGAGGCACGTTTCTTCATATAAAGAGCCGCCGTTTTCCTGAAAAGCAGCGGCTCTGCTGCTATATGCTCAGGGAAAACAAACATATGTTGATGCGGTTAATGCTGAAAATCAGCGCATAAAAGGCAAAATACGGTTGCGGTGCCTTATGATGCGGCGAGGTGCTGTTCGAGGTATTCCTTGTATGTGCTGACGGGTATGCGGTCTATGCCGTTGTCGGCAAGCATGGCTGATACACGGTCAATCTCCGACTTGATGCGGCAGTGGACAAGGTTATAGCGCTTGGCTATGAGGCGTATGTACCTGCGGTCCTGCTTGACGAGGTGTCCGGTATCGGCGGTGGCGGGCGCTCGCTGCACTTGGGCCTCGGCCTCGCGGCGCCGGCGCTGATAGGAAGCGGCCTTGGCGCGACGGTCGATAACAGGCTTCAGCAGGTTGAACACACATTGAGCTGTCGGATGAAGCCCGGCCGGCTCTGTGCCGGTCGTCTGATACTCCTTGATGGCTTCGACGAGCGGTTGCCGGAGTTCTGCGGGAAGCATGGCTATGGACTCGCTCCATAGCTTGTCAAATTTCGGTCTGCGTTTCATAATACGATATAGGTTTGACTGTCGTTTCTCGCAAAGATAATATGTCACGATGGCGTTTTTATGTAGAATCGGGCATTAACAAATTCGTGTAATCCCCAACCCTCTGGCAATCTATCGCTTAATGCGCCATTTTATGAATGTTAATGAGAAAATGACATCAATGTTAAAATACACTCGTCCGGCATATGCAAACCATCGGTGCTATATAAGAGATTGCGGATGAGTCAGTGTAAACAACAGGTTAAATTATATCTGGATTAACTACCCGTAGGTATCGACATGTAGTATGTTATGTTTTTAAACCTGAAGGTGCGGCTTTCGGATGCAATCCTCTCCGGCGGCATGGAACAATTATATTTCCATCCGGTGATAACGCAGTCACTGCCGTACGGCCATATTTCAGTGCCTGAATTATGTATGGAGAGGTCGTGTTTCAGCCTGTTGTGTTGGATGGCTTTAGATAAAAAATCAGCGGCCCTCTGTGGAGGACCGCTGACGTTTATGAAAAATATGCGGTTTATTAGCCGTTTACTTTCTTCATGTGGGCGATGAGGTCGAGAACCTTGTTAGAGTAGCCGATTTCGTTGTCGTACCAAGATACAACCTTAACGAAAGTCGGAGTCAGCTGGATACCGGCCTTTGCGTCGAAGATAGAAGTGCGGGCGTCACCGAGGAAGTCGCTTGATACGACTGCATCTTCGGTGTAACCGAGGATACCCTTGAGTTCGCCTTCAGAAGCTTCCTTCATAGCGGCGCAGATTTCGTCGTAAGTAGCGGGCTTGGCGAGGTTAACGGTAAGGTCAACAACTGATACGTCGAGAGTGGGGACACGCATAGACATACCGGTAAGCTTGCCGTTGAGTTCGGGGATAACTTTACCTACAGCTTTGGCAGCACCTGTAGAAGAGGGGATGATGTTGCCTGAAGCGGCACGGCCACCACGCCAGTCCTTCATAGAGGGACCGTCAACTGTCTTCTGAGTGGCGGTAGTAGAGTGAACTGTAGTCATAAGGCCTTCAACAACGCCAAACTTGTCGTTGAGCACCTTGGTGATGGGAGCCAAGCAGTTGGTGGTGCAAGAAGCGTTTGACACGAACTGAGTGCCCTTTTCATATTTGTCGAGGTTAACGCCGCATACAAACATGGGGGTGTCGTCCTTAGAGGGAGCTGACATAACTACATATTTTGCTCCGGCTTCGATGTGAGCCTGTGCTTTTTCCTTGGTAAGGAAAAGACCGGTTGACTCAACAACGTATTCTGCGCCTACAGCACCCCAGTTGATTTCTTTCGGGTCGCGGCATGCGGTAACGCGGATTTCCTTGCCGTTTACGATAAGGATGTTCTTCTCGGTGCAGTAGTCAACAGTGCCGTCAAATTTGCCGTGCATTGTGTCATACTTAAGCATGTAAGCCATGTAGTCAACGGGAAGAAGGTCGTTGATAGCGACAACTTCGATGTCATCTCTCTTGGTGGAAGCACGGAATACGAAACGTCCGATGCGGCCAAAACCATTAATACCTACTTTAGTCATAGTTTTAATTAATTATTGGGTTATGTTAATCATCTACCTTTTGAGGCATACAAAATTACTACTTTTTTTTCAATAAACTCGTAATGCACATAAAATAAAGGAAAAAATTCTTTAATTTTGCGTGAAAATGCATCGTAAAGCGTTTTACAGAAAAAAAGAATAGACTATGGGTAAGTTTTTAGAAGACTTCAAGGCATTTGCCATGAAAGGCAATGTGGTTGACATGGCCGTCGGTGTTATTGTCGGCGGTGCGTTTGGTAAGATTGTTTCGTCGCTTGTCAACGATGTGATCATGCCGGTTATTTCAGTTTGTACCGGTGGCCTGTCGTTCAAGGACATGAAGTATGTCATCACGCCGGCTCAGGCTGCTGTCGAGGGGGTAAGCCCTGAAGTGGCCGAGGTAGCTGTGAATTATGGCATGTTTATTCAGAACATAGTTGATTTTCTTATAATAGCTTTAAGCATATTTGTGGCGCTTCGTGTCATCCTGAAGTTTAAGAAGCGCGAGGAAGAGGCCCCCGCAGCTCCCCCCGAGCCGACCAAAGAGGAAGTGCTTCTGACCGAGATCCGTGACCTGCTCAGGGACAAAAATAATTAAAACCGTTCTTGTCGTTAAAGATTCATTTTAAAAGATATTATAATGTCAAAAGTCATAATTATAGGAGCGGGCGGTGTCGGCACTGTCGTCGCTCATAAGTGTGCGCAGAATCCCGGGGTTTTTACCGAGATAGTGCTTGCTTCGCGTACTAAAAGCAAGTGTGACGCCATTGCTGATGCCATAGGTGCTTCCAACATAACCACCGACTGTGTTGACGCCGACAGCGTAGAGGAACTTGTGGCTCTTTTCCGCCGTCACAAGCCCGACTTGGTCATAAACGTGGCTCTGCCTTATCAGGATCTTACTATAATGGATGCCTGTCTGGAGTGTGGCGTAAACTATCTTGATACGGCCAACTATGAGCCTAAGGATGAGGCTCACTTCGAGTACTCTTGGCAGTGGGCTTATCGTGAGCGTTTTGAGAAAGCCGGCTTGACCGCGATACTCGGTTGTGGTTTCGACCCGGGAGTGTCGGGAGTGTTTACCGCTTACGCGGCCAAGCACTATTTTTCTGAAATGGAGTATCTTGATATTGTGGACTGCAACGCCGGCGACCATGGCAAGGCATTTGCCACCAATTTCAATCCCGAAATCAACATACGTGAGATTACCCAGAACGGACGCTATTATGAAGAGGGCAAGTGGGTGGTAACCAAGCCCCTCGAAATACATGCTCCGCTCAATTATCCTAATATAGGCCCGCGTGACTCTTATCTGCTTTATCATGAGGAACTTGAATCGCTGGTCATAAACTTCCCGACAATCAAGCGCGCACGCTTCTGGATGACTTTCGGACAAGAGTATCTGACACATCTGCGTGTCATTCAGAACATAGGCATGGCGCGTATAGACGAAGTCGAGTACAACGGTACTAAAATCATACCTCTGCAGTTCTTGAAGGCCGTGCTGCCCAACCCGCAGGATCTCGGCGAGAATTATCACGGCGAGACCTCGATAGGCTGCCGCATATCGGGCAAGGACAAGGAGGGCAAGGACCTGACGTATTATATATATAACAACTGCAGTCATGAGGCCGCCTATAAGGAGACCGGCATGCAGGCTGTCAGCTACACGACCGGTGTGCCGGCCATGGCAGGAGCCATGATGTTCCTTACCGGCAAGTGGGTGAAACCCGGCGTACACAATGTCGAGGAGTTTGACCCCGATCCGTTCCTCGAAGTCATAGCCGCACAGGGACTGCCGTGGCACGAAGTATTCAACGGCGACCTCGAAGTCGACAAAATCTAAATAAACATAGATTATAAAATAAATTATCTCCGCTTGGTAACTTAGGCAACGGTACCAAGCGGAGATAATTGTATATACACGCAGGATGATACTGCGTTACCGGTTGTCGGAGCGGAAGGAGGAGACGGGAAGACCCCAGAAGTTGAAGAGTGAGCCGTCGACGTAGTCCTTGAACCCGTAGCGTACGGCTACAGGGTGGGGCACTTCAGGGCTGGAGACTACGACAGTCTGTCTGCCGTTGCCGATGTATGCGTCGGCGGGATGAAACACATAGTCTTTACCCGCTACTTCAAACCCTGTGAGCGGTTTATGGAATGAGGTAAGGCCCTTGCCCACTCCGTCAAATGTTACTATAATTTTGTCGTCCTCGGTTACGGCCGATTTGTATACGGGTCCCGAAGAGGGGAAGCCCTCCAGTCCGTATGTGTCAGACAGTGCCAAATATGCGAAGCGGTTGCCTACAGTCAGCTTCTCCATAGGGTGTATGCTTACTGGGTCGCCTATGTCAAGCAGCACTATCATGCCCGACGAAGGGATGAGCCCGGTGCATTTCAGCTGTGCCTCGCGCAGGTATGCCGAGTTCTCGCCTTTGCCTTCGCCCTTGTTGTAGTTGTACGGTGCTATCTGTGCGTAGTAAAACGGAAATTCGCCCATATCCCAGCGTTTGCGCCAGTCGGTCACCATGGCGGGCAGCAGCTTTATGTAGTGGTCGGGTGCGTCCACGTTGGCCTCGCCCTGATACCATAAGCATCCTTTTATGCCGTAGCCGAGTATCGGAGCCAGCATGCCGTTGTACAGTATGGACTCGTCGTGCACTTCAGGCACTCCTTGGTAAGGCGCCACGCTTTCGGCACTCATCCATGCCTCGACTCTTGACCCTCCGTAGCTGGTGTGTATTATGCCTACGGGCATGTGCAGCACGTCATTGAGTTTGCGGGCAAAGAAGTAGGCGGCGGCTGAAAATTCGGGCACAGTTGCCGGCGATGCTTCTTCCCATTGTCCCTTGCAGTCGGTCTGTGGTTCGGAAATGAGTTTGTGGCCTACTGTAAACATCCTTATGTCGGGATTTTCGGAAGTCACAGTGGCTTCCAGCGCTCCTATGACCGGGTCGCCGTATTGGCCGTCGACACGCATGTCCATGTTGGATTGACCTGAACACAGCCATACTTCGCCGAGCATAACGTTATCTATTGTCACGGGGCTGCCGTCGCTGACGCTGACGGTATAGGGTCCTCCATAGTTTCCGGTTTTCACTTTGAGCCGCCAGTAGCCTTGTGCGTCGGGCATGACGGTGTAGGTGCTGTCGTTCCACGATGTCTTTACTTCAACAGCCTTGCCTTTTCTGTCGGTAGTGCCCCACAGAGCCACGCTGCTCTGCTGCTGTAGCACCATGCCGTCGGAAAATATGGCGGGCAATGTCACTTTGGCCGATGCCTGCGACGGCATAAGAGCGAGCAGCCCCGCGGCAGCGGCTATTTTTACGATGTTGTTCATGATAGGGTTATTTTGTCGTTATAAGTTCATTTATGAGGTTTACGAGAAGGCGTCCGGCTATGGGGTCGGTCGTGGCTTTTTCCGTACACATGGTCGATACGATGGCGTCGCCTTTGCCGTCACGAATGCCGAGCAGAGTAAGTCCGCGCATAGATTCTATGCGTTCGATCCTGTCTTCCGGTTTGCCGCCGTCTATGTAGGCGTGGATTTTCATCTGGCTTGCCAGTTCGGTGACATTCTGATGGCGTACCGCTTTTAGCGCGGCGTTGCAAACCAGCGGTATCTCGCGGCGGTTGTTGTTGAAGTATCGAAGTTCGAGTACGTCTATGTCATCGAATACACCGGCGTCAGGACGTTCCATGACGCTAATGTCGCCTTCGGTGGGTATGATCCATCCGGTTATGTATTCAGGATATATTTTGCGTGCGGTTTCTTTGCTGTCAAGTATCAGCAGTTTGCCCCCGGCCGACTGGTAAGCGCGTAGCGCTGCGGCCTCGGCATCGCTGCATTCGGCACCCCCCGATATTATGCACAATGATTTTTTGTGCTTCGACTTCAGAAGGTCGCTTGCCGAAGTTATCGGAGTCGTTTTTATGCCGAGATGGTTGAGCACATCGGTCATGCCGTTTCGGTCAAGTATGAGAATGGGGGTACTCTTGTCGGTCAGCACTTTGCCGGAGTTCCAGTCTTTTCGGGCGAGCAGAAGGTCATATTCGTTTTCAGAGAGTACGGAGTCTTTGCCTGTAAGTCTTAATTTGAGTTTGGATTTTACCTTGTCGGCCGGCAGGGTCTGCGGTAGTGCTATGTCGGGTTCTATGTATCGACGGCCGTAATAGGGTACTTCGGGAAATAGCTCCGTGCCGCTTGCAAGAGTACGGTCGTTATCGTCTGTTATGCGCCACTCGAGGGTGGTCGCGGGAAGGTCGCGTCCCTGTTCGTCGTCATTGACCGTATAGATGCGTACCGGAAGTCTTTCACCGGCGTACAGATTGCGGCCCCAGAGCTCTGCGCTGACAAGCACCGGCTGCAATGCGCGTTTAAGCGCGTGATATGTAGGCCACGGGGTTATGGCTTTGTGGTCGTAGCACTGACGGAACCATGTCATGTATGCGAAGTGCATGATGCCCGATACCTGATCGCCGGTACGGCGCAGCGCTTCGGCCAGTTCGCCGGTGATAAATGACTGTACTTTAAGGAAGGAGGCGGGGTCGGCCCAGTCATATGCTTCGTAACCGATAAGCGTATAGGGATTCTGATGAATAAGCTGGTATGAGCGGGTGGGGTGGCCTGTTTCGCCGTTTGGATAACCTGTGCTCATCTCCTGACTTATAAGCGGGCGTCCCGGAGTTTTGAATTGCTTCTGAAACTCTCCGTTGAAGAAGCGGAAGAGCGAGAAGTCGTACCAGTTGTAATAAGCGTGGTTGTCATCTATGTCGCCGTCATCGACCGTGGCCATGAAGTCGGATCCGAAGCGGTTGAGTCCGTTGCGGCGTATGTAGTTGGAGTCGAAACTGACGGGGCGCGTGGGGTCGAGTGCGCGCATTCGTTTTACCACATCCGAGATTATGCGGAATTTCTGCATGGCTCGCTCCTTGTCGGCATCAAGGTCGTAGAACTTCATTTCGTTGTTGACGGTCCATAGCACCAGTGACGGGTGATTTTTGTACTTGTTCATTACTTTAAGCCATTCGTCGGCCCATAATTCGAGAACACCTTTGTCCGGTATCGGTGTGGAGTGGATCATGAGCCATGACCATGTGCCCTCGAAGCTGACGGCTATGCCGTTGCGGTCGGCGGCGGCCATCCACATTTCGTTCCACGGAGTTGTGTGAGTTCGGGTAGAGTTGACGTTGCCTTCGCGCATGAGTTGCATGAATGTGTCGGCCAGTTTCTCGTCGTTGGGGCATATGGCAAACGGTATGTGGTTGCCTCCGCGCAACCAGTAGCGCCGTCCGTTGAGATACAGGAAGCCGTCATTGCGTGCCTCGAAGGTGCGGAAGCCCGATGTTATGGTCGTGCGGTCTATCTCCTTGCTTCCTCCATCAGATACAAGACTGAACGTGAAGTCATAAAGATTTGGAGTGGCGGGTTCCCACAGTTTCGGATTCAGACCGTCGACGCGGTATGTGTATGTGGCGCTCTGTCCTGCGCCGAGTGAAAGCCCGGAGTGTAGTGTCGCGCTGTACAGGGTGTCACGGCTCTGCCGGTCTACAATATCTGCCCTGACAGCAAATTTACGCTTTCCTTTCAGGCTGCTGTTTTTGACGGTTATGTCAAATTCCGCTCCGTCAAGAGCCGGTTTTATAAATACATCTTCTACTTTAAGCGGGTCGCTTATAGTTAGCTTGACCGGTTGCCATATGCCCGCCGGATTATCGCCATAGAAGCCGTGGGGTATGTCGGTGAGTACAGTTTTGTTGGCCTGAGCGTCGTCTTTGTTGTCCTCCACATCCTTGCGCACCGAAGAGTAGTAATTTTCCATCGCATCGCTTGTCTGTGCGGCGGTGTCGTTTATGTCGCGGGTCACCTTTACGGCGATGAGGTTGCGGCCCGGGTGCAGATATGGAGTGGCATCCAGTACAATTTCGCCGAACATGCCCACATGTGTGGCTGCCTGCCGGCCGTTTATATATATTTCAGCGGTTTTTGACACCGCATCGAAGGTCAGTGTCATCTGCCGGCCTTTCACGTCAGCCGGAAGTTCGAGCCATTGGCGGTACCAAGCGGCTCCGGTTTTGCGATAATCGAATGTGTAGTTCTCGCAGCGGTCGGTCTCGCGTTGGTAGTATGTGTCGCTGACTCCCTTGTGCTGCTGTCCGCGCGGCGAGGGCATTGTCTCGCCGTGGAGCCATATCCGTATCGGATTCCAAAAGTCAGGCACAGTCATCACGTGCCAGTTGCTGTCGTCGGCAGCGGGCGAGGCTGCCGATAGCTCGTCGTCACACTCGTAAACTGGCATGAACAGCCAGTTGCCGTCGAGTGATATATCGGTGCGGCTGCCGTTGAGTCTGCCGGCTTTTATGGGGTGGTAAGCGGCCCGCTGCTCCCGGCGCATATTCTCTTTCTGCACGGGGGTGAGCCGTTGGCAGTATTCTGTGTCGGCTATACCGTCCAAGGCATTGTCATTCAATGGCGTTATGACGAGGTCGTCAAACTCGGTCTCTATCCATGCGCCGCCGAGCGATACTTCTCCCGAAGGAGTGAGGGCTTCGCCGTTAGAATCTGTAACGTCGATGTAGGGCAGCGGTTCGTCGCCTACGAATACACGTATGCGGTTGCCGCATGCCTCTACTCGCAGAGTGTACCATTCCCCCGGTACGGGATGAAAATTCAACGGGCGCACACCCATGAACTCATCGGTGCCCATATAGCCGGTACGCATCAGATACACGTCATCCTGAAGGCCTCCTTTTATGCCGACCATGTAGCGGTCAAAGCGGTTGCTGTTACGGAACCCTCCCCATATCTGCACTTGCTCTGCTTCTTGTGGAGCACGTGCCTTGAACGAGAATGAATAATTTTTCATATCGGGTGAGCCAAACAACGCATAAGCTCCCTGAGAGCGTAACACTCCGTCGGTAACGCTGCACGAGCCGCGTCCTACGGTTGTAAGCGGTAGTGCGGAGTCTGAAAAGTCATAGCTGCGGCAGTTGTCGCCATTATTTCCCGAATAGACTGACTGTGCCGGTATGAGGGCGGCACATGCCAAAAGATACTTGATTGCCTGTGTCATGATGATTTTAGGTTACATCGTTTTATAACTACAAAAGTAGCGCTGTGCGGTTAAATTAATTATAACATGCCGCTTAATATCTGATTAATTTTTGAATTACATTATAAGATGGAGCTTAGGGTGTGTCATAATGATCTGTCCACTGCATCGGGCGCTAATTTCTTAGACTCCTTCGCTGATGATTGCGCCGTATTTATTTGCGTTGAATGTCTGCTTTCGCCATGCCGGGTTAAAAATGATTAAAATGTGATTATATAGCTAAACGCGGAGAGTCATTCAACGGTTATGAATAGATATAAACGTATTATTTGAGATGAGATCTAGTTTAGCCGTTTTTATGACACTGACGCTTTTTATAGCGTGTCCGTTTAGGATGCCGGCTGCGACTTTGCCCGGTGATCTGCTCAACGACTCGTTGCCTTCGCAATGGGTCTATGACGAGCATTTTGATCAGTCGCTACCTACCGATGACCGTTGGTGGAACTACTTTGACGATCCGGTGCTTGACTCTCTGATAGTCATGGGTGTGGAAAACAATTACAACGTGCTGATGGCAGCCCGCCGGATTGAAATGGCGCGTCAGTCGCTCAATAGTGCGAGGTCAGGTTATTTCCCTACGTTGAACTTGAGCGGCGGATGGAATAAAAACCGCACTTCGGGCATGATGGCCGATGACCATGGACATGCCTCGACGATAGACTACTTCTCTCTCGGTGTGAATATGAATTGGGAGATAGACGTATTCGGCAAGATCACCGCGCGGGCAAAACAGCAGAAAGCGTCGTTCAAGGCCACGCGAGCCGAGTATGCGGCTGTGATGACCTCTCTGTGCGGCAACATAGCCAAAGCCTATATAAACCTGCGTGTATATCAGGCCGAACTGGCGGTGGCCGGCGAGCACATAGCGTCGCAGGAGAAAATAGTGAAGATCACCGAGGCGCGTCATGAGGCGGGTCTTGCTTCGATGCTTGACGTGTCGCAGGCCAAAGTCGTATATTATTCCACGCAGGCTTCTGTTCCGGGACTCCGGTCGGCCATACACCGCACAATCAACGGCTTGGCTACGCTGGTAGGCGTATATCCCGAAGAACTGTATCCTAAACTCGATGTAGCGGCTCCGCTGCCTGACTATAATCAGATAGTGCCGGTGGGCATACCTGCAGAGCTGTTGCGCCGGCGTCCTGATATCGTGCAGGCCGAGTATGAACTTGCCGGCTATGCCGCCGCGCTCGGAATAGCGAAAAAAGAGTTTCTTCCCACCTTGTCGATCAGCGGTTCTATAGGTACATCGGCCCATCGTCCCGGAAGTCTGTTCAAGTCGGAGTCACTGACCTACAGCATAGCTCCCACGCTTTCATGGACTATATTTGACGGTATGGCCCGAAAATACAATGCAGCCATAGCCCGGCAGCAGATGGAGATAGGCATAGACAACTACAATCTTGCGGTGATGACGGCTGTACAGGAGGTGGACGATGCGATATCGGCCTATGTAAGCACTCTGAAAAACATTGATGTGCTTGAAGAGGTGATAACGCACAGCGACAAATCGCTGGAACTGTCGCTTGACCTGTATAAACGAGGACTGAACCCGTTCAATGATGTGGTCACGGCACAATTGAATGTGCTTGAGAATCAGAATTCGATTATAGTATCCAAAGGCAATGCTTTGGCTGCGCTGGTGAACCTGTATGAAGCCCTTGGCGGAGGGTGGGACATAAGTCAACTTGAATAAAAATTATAGCGATGAGACACCTTACTATTTTGCAATATGCGTGTGCGATAGCGGTTACCGCTGTGGCGGTATCATGCGGACGCAAGCCCGATCACAAAACCGGTGACGAGGTTCCGTCAGTCGATGTGGCGTTACCTGTCGTAGACTCCGTGACCCTCTACAAGACCTACCCCGGATATGCCATAGCCAATCTTACGGCTCAGGTGGTGGGGCGCGTCAACGGCACGCTGCTGTCCAAGAACTTCGAATCGGGTTCGTTTGTCACCAAAGGACAGGTGCTTTTTACAATTGAGTCGACCAAATACCGTGATGCGGTGGCGCAGGCGCAAGCAGCATTGACAACCGCCAAGAGCGAGTATGCATACGCATCAAGGCAATACGAGGCCCTCAAAAAGGCATTTGAGAGCGATGCGGTGTCGCAGATGGAAGTCATTCAGGGGCAGAGCAATATGGAGCAGGCGCAGGCTGCCATAAAAAATGCGCAGGCTGCGCTGGGTATAGCATCGACCAATCTGGCCTACTGTACCGTAAGGGCTCCGTTTTCAGGCCATATCACATCGGGCGCGGTCGATGTGGGCAACTACATAAACGGCGAGGGCACTCCCGTAAAACTTGCCACCTTGTATGATGACTCTTCGGTGATCATAGCGTTTTCAATCGAAGATGCGCAGTATGAACGTATGGCAGGAGCCAAAGGTGACCCTGAGAAAGAGGCCCTTTACCGCAATGTACCGTTGTCATTTTCCGAGCCGCTGCCACATGAGTACACCGCTGACCTGTCCTATACGTCGCCGGCGGTAGACAAGTCCACCGGTACGCTTGACATACATGTCAGGCTCGATAACTCTTACGGCGAGCTGCGTCCCGGTATGTATGCCACCGTCAACCTGCCTTACGGCAATGAGCCGGAAGCTATTCTTGTAAAAGACGCGTCCATAGGTACCGATCAGCTTGGCAAGTATCTGTATGTGGTCAATGACTCCGACAAGGTCGTGTATACTCCTGTCGAGGTCGGTGGCCTGTATCATGATTCATTGCGCGTCGTTACCAAAGGCATCACTCCCGGCACCCGTTATGTGACATCGGCGCTTCTTAAGGTGCGCGACGGAATGCCAGTCAAGCCTGTGACGGTAAAATGAATTAATGACAATATAAAAAGTTGAGGCGATGTTTTCGAAGTTCTTTATCGACCGACCTATTTTCGCTACGGTGCTGGCGATCATAATGGTGTTTGCCGGTCTGCTTACCATAAAATCATTACCTGTGGCCCAGTTCCCCGACATCACACCGCCTACGGTGAGCGTCATGGCCACTTATCCCGGTGCCAACGCACAGACTGTCGCACGCACTGTGGGCGTGCCTATAGAGGAACAGATAAACGGAGTGGAAAACATGCTGTATATGAGTTCTAACTCCGGCAGTGACGGCAGTTACATGCTCACGATAACATTTGAGCTCGGTACCGACATAGACGAAGCAGCCATCAACGTGCAGAACCGTCTTAATCTTGCGGAGCCGACATTGCCCACCTCTGTCAAGCAGCAGGGCATATCGGTCAACAAGGAGTCGACCAATATAGTGCTGTTCTGCTCGCTGGAAGGCGACAGCACAGGGCGCTATGACGCTCTTTATCTTACCAACTACGCCAATATCAATCTTGTCAACGCACTTACCCGAGTAAAAGGAGTGGGTGGCGTTCAGGCATTCGGCGGCGGCGACTACAGCATGAGGATATGGCTTGATCCGGAACTGATGAGGGCACGCGGACTGACACCTTCGGATGTATATGCGGCCATTCAGTCACAGAACATGACCGTGTCGGCCGGTGAAGTGGGCGGAGCTCCCAATCCCGATAAGGATGCCTTTCAGTTTACCCTCACGTCGCAGGGCGAATTGAGCACTGCCGAGGAGTTCGGCAACATCATAATACGCTCTGACGGCAACGGGCTGTTGCGCCTGCGCGATGTCGCCAAAATCGACTTAGGCAGTATATCATACTCGGCCACGACATTCGTATCGGGCAAGGAGGCCGCTCTGCTCGGTATAAAACAATTGCCCGGGGCCAATGCGTTAAAGGTGTCCAAGGCGGCCCGTGAGGAGCTTGACCGACTGAGCCAGTACTTCCCGCCGGGAGTCAAATATAACGTCGTTCTTGATACGTCGGACTTTGTCAACGCATCTATCGACGAAGTGCTGGTGACTTTTGTCGAGACGTCTCTTATCGTGATGATAGTGATACTCTTATTTCTTCAGAACTGGCGCGCGGTCATCATACCGATGCTTACTATACCGGTGTCGCTGATAGCTACGTTTGCCGTGATGAAGCTAATGGGGTTCACTATAAATACGCTTACACTCTTTGGCCTTGTGCTTGCCATAGCCATTGTGGTCGATGACGCCATTGTAGTGGTGGAGGACTGCTCGCGACTTGTCGACGAGGGCAAGCTGTCGAGGCGTCAGGCTGCGGAGAAGGCCATGAACGAGCTGACAGGTCCTGTCATCGGCGAAGTACTGGTGCTGCTGTCTGTATTCATACCCACGGCCTTTGTCAGCGGCATCACGGGTCAGCTTTACAAGCAGTTTGCGCTTACTATAGCGGTGTCTACCGCCTTTTCGGGCTTTAATGCGCTTACATTTACTCCGGCCATGTGTGCACTCTTCCTGACTCCGCGCAATAAAAACGTCAAGAATGTCATTTATCGTGTGTTCAATAAGGGTTATGCGGCTGTCGAGAATTTTTACAAGGCCACGATAGGACACATGCTTCACAAGGCCGGACTGTCGCTTGCCGTATTTTTTGTGATTGCGGCGGCCGGCGTGGCTGTGTTTCTGATGTGGCCCACAAGCTATGTGCCCGAAGAGGATCAGGGCTACTTTATGTCATCGATACAGCTTCCCGAAGGTGCTTCGCTCGAACGCACCGAGAAAGTGGTGAACGACCTGTCGGCGCGCATAAGACATGAGCTTCCCGAAGTGGCCGATGTCATGTCCATATCCGGCTATTCTTTTATGGGCGGCGGGGCATCGTCCAATATGGGATCGCTTTTTGTAGTGCTCAGACCGTGGAACGAACGCAAAAAGGCTTCACAGAGCGTATATGCCATAATAGACAGCGTAAACCGCATGGCTCAGAGCTATCAGGAAGCCATAATATTTTCGGTGAATCCGCCTACCATACAGGGCCTTGGCATGTCATCGGGGCTTGAGATGCAGCTGCTTGACATAAATAATCTCGGCGCCACAGAAATGATGAAGGCCGTGGCGAGTCTTCAGGAGGCTGCGAAGACGGAGCCGGCCATTGAGTCGATAACCAGCCTGTATCAGGGCGTAGTGCCGCAGTACCGACTTGATATAAACCGCGACAAGGTAAAACTGCAGGGCCTGTCTATGAGCGATATATTCAGTACTTTGAGCGCTTACATGGGGGGCAGTTATGTAAATGATTTTACCGAATTTGGCCGTGTCTATCAGGTGACTCTGAAAGGTGACGACAGCGCGCGCGGCAATATCGAGGATGTGCTTAAACTGAGTGTGCGCAACGCTTCCGGCGACATGGTGCCGTTTGCTTCGTTTACCACTATAGCTCAGACGATGGGCGAACCTACCGCCTCGCGTTATAATATGTATCCCACGGCGTCGATAACCGCCAATATCGCCAAGGGGGTGAGTTCGAGCGACGGTATAAAGGCTATGGAGCGCCTTGTTCATGACACCTTGGGCAGCAACTACTCGTTCTCATGGACCGGACAGGCCTATCAGGAAACACAGTCGGGTACTACGGTAGCCGTGGTGTTTATCTTCGCCATCATACTTACACTGCTTGTACTTGCCGCTCAGTATGAGAGCTGGACCGATCCGGTGGCTGTCGTTCTGTCGATGCCTGTGGCCATTCTCGGTACTGTGCTCGGCTGCTTGTTTATGAATCAGAGTATAAGCATATACACTCAGATCGGGCTTATCCTCCTTCTGGGACTGTCGGCGAAAAACGCCATACTTATCGTGGAGTACGCCACATATTTCCGCAAGTCGGGTCTTCCCGTCAGGCAATCGGCGCTTAATGCGGGCGTGATACGTTTCCGTCCTATCATGATGACCGCCATAGCTTTTATTTTCGGCGTGATGCCCATGATGTTTGCTCACGGGGCCGGTGCCGAAAGCCGTGTGTCGCTCGGTTCTGCCGTCGTGTTCGGTATGTTGATGAATGCTGTTCTGGGCACGCTTTTCGTTCCTAATTTCTGGGAGCTCATGCAGAATTTCCAAGAAAAGGTGCTCGGTAAGCTGTTTAAGGATGTTGACACCGTGCCATCCTCGCCCACCGATAAACCGGGTGTGTAGCGGCAGGTCGGAAAGATCTAAATTACCCAAACCTTGCGGTAATGGCGTGAGTCTTTCAGGCTCGCAATAATTGAAGTAGCGTTAGTCGGGTGCAGAGTGCCCGGCTAACGCTATATTTGCTATTTTGCAGTTGCGTCTTGAGTATCCGGCGCTACGGGGTGTGTTGTCTTGTGTTTTTAGATATGCGTATCGGCCTTTCATGCGTATGAGGGGCTCTGTTATCTCTATTTTTTTGAAAATTATATAAAATTAATACATGTATGCTGTGTTAGCTCTATCAAATTGATGATATCAGCCGTGTATTTGTGTTGTAATGTAATTGAGGTTGTGTTAAAAACGATAGTTTATTAACGTGGCTATAGCTAATTTAGTTAAAATTCTATAAAATGGGGGGGGGGTAGTTAATAAAGTTTAAACAAATAATTATATCTTTGAGCATGTCAAATTTGAATTTTGATACAGAAGTGCTGATGTTTTTGAAATTTTGCTATTGTTTCTCGTAATTGATGGCGTTTATGATTTTGAAAAGTTGTTTTTGTGTCATTTTGCAATTTAGAGTTTAATCAATCATATTAACTAATTTATGGAAAAAAGATTATTGCTGTTATTGTCAGGTCTGATCATCGGCATAGGACTTTTCGCCCAAGTCAAGGTGACGGGTGTGGTCCTTTCCGCTTCCGATGATGAGCCGCTGATCGGCGCAACCGTATCGGTCAAGGGTACCAAGACCGCGGTTGCCACGGACCTCGATGGAAAGTTTACTATCACTGCTCCTTCCACCAATTCCCAGCTGGAAGTGAAGTATGTGGGAATGAAGACAGTCACTGTTAAAGTACAAGGCACTCCCATGCACATCGTCATGGAGTCGAGTTCGCAGGAGCTTGAGGAAGTGGTGGTGACCGGTATGCAGAAGATGGATAAGCGCCTTTTCACCGGTGCGGCCACGAAGGTTGACGCACAGCAGGCGCGCATAAGCGGTATGGCCGATATATCGCGTTCGCTCGAAGGTCGTGCGGCCGGTGTGTCGGTGCAGAACGTGTCGGGTACTTTCGGTACCGCTCCAAAGATACGCGTACGCGGTGCCACATCTATCTACGGTAGCTCCAAGCCGCTGTGGGTTGTCGACGGTGTCATCATGGAGGACGTACTTGAAGTATCGGCCGACGAACTGTCGTCAGGTAACGCAGAGACCCTTATATCATCGGCCATAGCCGGACTCAACGCCGACGACATCGAGAGCTTCGACATACTTAAGGACGGGTCGGCCACATCTATATATGGTGCGCGCGCTATGGCGGGTGTGATTGTCGTTACTACCAAGAAGGGTACCGCCGGACGCAATTCCATCAACTATACCGGCGAGTTCACCATGCGTCTGAAGCCCAGCTACAGCACCTTCAACATCATGAACTCGCAGGATCAGATGGATATTTATCAGGAGCTTGCCAAGAAAGGTTATCTCAACTACGCCGAAATAGCCAACGCATCGTCGAGCGGTGTATACGGTAAAATGTATCAGCTGTTGTCGGAATACGACGCCACCACCGGCCAGTTCGGACTACCCAACACTCCTGAAGCCCGCGCCGCTTATCTGCGCGCCGCCGAATACCGCAATACCGACTGGTTTGACGAACTTTTCTCTACCTCTGTCATGCAGACTCACTCCGTCAGCATATCGTCAGGTACCGAGAAGGCGCAGCACTATGTGTCGGCCAGCGCCATGTACGACCCGGGATGGTACAAACAGAGCCGCATCCAGCGCTACACCGCCAACCTCAACTCTACGTTCAACATCTCCGACAAGGTGTCGGTCAACCTTATAAGCAACGCCTCGTTCCGTAAGCAGCGTGCCCCCGGTACACTTGGAAGCGACGTCGACATGGTGTCGGGTGAGGTGAAGCGCGACTTCGACATCAACCCCTACTCATACTCGATGAACACCTCGCGTACTCTTGATGCCGGCGAGTTCTACACACGCAGCTATGCCCCGTTCAACATACTCCATGAATTGAAAAACAACTACATGCAGCTTGGCGTCAATGACTTCCGCCTTACCGGTATATTGACTTACAAACCCATACGTAAGGTTGAGCTTTCGCTTCTCGGCGGTGTGCAGAAGACCACCACACAGCAGGAACACTTCATCACCGACGACTCAAATCAGGCACAGGCCTATCGCGCCATGCCTACGGCTGCCATCCGTGACAAAAACCCGTTGCTATATACCGATCCCGACAATGTATATGCACTTCCTGTCACCATTCTTCCTAACGGAGGTATTTATGAACGTGCCGACCGTGACATGTTCAAGTGGGACATGCGTGCCGCTGCCCGCTATAACGACGTATTCAATGAAGACCATATCGTCAATCTCTACGCCGGTATGGAGACAAACTCCGTAGACCGTCACTCTACATGGTTCCGCGGCTGGGGTATGCAGTACAGCATGGGTGAGATACCTAACTATGCTTATCAGGCATTCAAGCGCGGTCAGGAGGAGAATACTCCATACTACTCGCTTACCAACGCCCATCAGCGAAGCGTCGCTTTCTTCGGCAACGTTACCTATTCTTACAAGAGCCGTTATACTTTCAACGGCACACTCCGTTACGAAGGCACCAACCAGCTCGGCAAGAGCCGTTCCTCGCGCTGGTTGCCAACATGGAACATATCAGGTTCTTGGAACCTCCACAACGAGTCATGGTTTGAACGCTTCGTGCCTACTTGGAGCCACATGACCCTCCGCGCCTCTTACTCATTAACCGGTGACCGTCCTTCGATCAGCAACGCTTACTCCATTCTCATGGCGGCCAATCCGTGGCGTCCGTTTGCAGGCGTTGGTGAAAGCTCGTTGTACATAGATGACCTTGCCAACGGCTCTCTTACCTACGAGAAAAAGCACGAACTTAACCTCGGCCTTTCGACAGGTGTGCTCGACAACCGCATCAACCTTGAGTTTGATTGGTACAAGCGCAACAACTTCGACCTTATCGGTGTGGCTACCACACAGGGTATCGGCGGTCAGATAACCAAGCTCGGCAACATCGCCGAGATGAAATCGCACGGTGTCGAACTCTCGCTTACCACCCGCAACATCGTCACACGCGACTTCACTTGGACCACCAACTTCATATACTCTTACAACAAGAACGAAGTGACCAAGCTGGAGACATCCAAACGCATGTTTGACCTTATATCAGGTAACGGTTTCGCACAGGAGGGCTATCCGGTACGTTCGCTCTTCTCCATTCCGTTCAAGGGACTTAACGAAGAGGGTCTGCCTACGTTCCTCGATCAGGACGGCAACATCTCCACCACCGGTATCTACTTCCAGACTTCCGATCCCGAGAAACTTAAGTTCCTCGAATATTCGGGTAGCATTGATCCTACCGATATCGGTTCGTTCGGCAACATATTCCGCTACAAGGGTCTTACTCTCAACGTGTATATCACTTACTCGTTTGGCAATGTCATTCGTCTTGATCCTGTGTTCCGTAACGAATATGACGACCTTACAGCTACTCCCAAGGAATTCAAAAACCGCTGGGGTGTGGCCGGTGATGAAAACCGCACCACTATCCCGACAATTGCTTCAAAGCGTCAGAACAAGAACGACTCCAATCTTTCTTATGCGTATAACGCTTACAACTACTCCACAGAGCGTATCGCAAAGGGCGACTTTATACGCATGAAGGAGATATCGGTAAACTATGACTTTCCACAAAAGGTGCTTAATGCACTTCGTCTTGCTCGTCTTAGCGCCAAGCTACAAGCAACCAACATGTTCCTTATCTACGCCGACAAAAAGCTCAACGGACAGGATCCGGAGTTCTTCAACACCGGCGGTGTAGCCGCTCCTACTCCCAAGCAGTTCACGCTTACTGTTAACTTAGGTTTCTAAAAAAGAAAATAGAATACAGATATGAAAAAATATATGAAATACGTTTCGGCGCTTGCGTTGGTCACTGTAGCTCTTACCGGGTGTGATGACTATCTGGACACAATGCCCGACAACCGTGCAACGCTTGACACTGAAGATAAGATAAAGGCGATGCTTACGTCAAGTTATGTTGAAAACGACTATGTACTTGTTGCGGAGTTGTCATCTGACAATACCGACAACATTGGTGACAATATACCTTATACCAATCGCTTTTATGATCAGACCTATTCATGGACTGACGAGACAGAGAGCAATAACGAATCACTCGAACGTTTCTGGTCAGGAGCTTATATAGCGATAGCATCCGCTAATGAGGCGTTGGCTGCAATTGAGACTGCCGCTCCTTCCGCCACTATTGACGAGTGTCGTGGCGAGGCGCTTATAAGTCGTGCCTACAATCACTTTATGCTTGCATGCATGTTCTGTCAGCCATGGACTCAGGACGCAGCCGGCGATCTCGGTCTGCCCTATATGGAAGCCCCCGAAACCGAGCTTATGCCCCAGTATGAGCGCGGCAATCTCGCCGATTTCTATAAAAAGATAGAAGCCGACATCGAAGAAGGTCTCAAATATCTTGGCGACTCACACTACACTGTCCCAAAATACCACTTCAATGTCAAGGCCGCTTATGCTTTCGCCACCCGTTACTATCTATACACCGAGCAGTGGGAGAAAGCTATCAATTATGCTAACAAGTGTCTCGGCTCACAGCCCAAGACAATGCTTCGCGATTGGAAGTCCATGGCGTCCATGACACAAAGCATTGATGCCATATCAAATGAGTATATCAGTGCCTCGTCCAATGCTAACCTGCTTTTGTTGACTGCCTATTCTTCTATGGGTGTTATATGGTCTAATTACTACGGCACTTGTAACCGTTACAACCATAGTCAATATCTGGCAAATAATGAGGATATGAGCGCTCAGAATATATTCGGTACGGGTACAACATTGTGGCATACACCCAAGGCTTACATCGGAAATACAACACGTGTCATATTTTGGAAATACGGCAACCTCTTTGAATTCACTGATCCTGTGGCCCAAGTCGGTTATCGCCGTGCCGTATATCCGGCCTTTACATCCGATGAGGCCCTGCTCAACCGTGCCGAGGCTTACATAATGCTTAAGCGCTATGACGAAGCTGCCGCCGATCTTACCACTTGGATGCAGAATTTCACCAAGAGCACCAAGACTCTGACTCCCGACAATATTCAGGAGTTCTATAAGCCTATCGGGTACTGTTACGACAAAGACCCGAAAGACGATACGGACAACGGTCTTCGGTCGACTATCAAGAAGCATCTTAATCCTGCTTTTGCCATTGATGCCGAAGGATCCGTTCAGGAGTGCATGCTGCAGTGTATGCTTCAGTTCCGTCGTCTTGAGACAATGCATGCGGGTATACGTTGGTTTGACATCAAACGCTATGGTATAGAAATCGTACGCCGCACACTTAATCCTGCCGGTCAGCCAGAGACACGTACCGACTTTCTCGGCAAGGATGACCTGCGCCGCGTCCACCAGATACCTCAGAAAGTGCGTGACGCCGGTTTTGAAGCCAATCCACGCTAATGCGTACCCATTAAGTTTTTTGACAAAGTATAAAGAAAGATTATAATGAAAACAAGCAAAATATTAAGTGTAGCGCTGTTGGCGGTGTCGGCTGCGGCTTTTATCGGCTGCTCGTCCGATGACCCCGATACAAGCATCAGCGTCATCACGCCCGACAGTACCGATCCTACAGAACTTGATACTTGGCTGCTCGCCAACTTCAACAAGCCCTATAACATCGACTTCAAATATCGCTACGAGGATATAGAGGGTGACTTCGACTACTATCTTGTTCCGGCACGTTACGAGGATGCCGTGACTATGGCCCATCTGATTAAATACCTGTGTATCGAGACATATAACGAAGTGGCCGGTACTGACTTTACCTGCCGCTACTTTCCCAAGATGTTCTATACGGTCGGCGAGTGGGAGTACAAAAATAACGGCACGTTTATACTCGGTACCGCCGAGGGTGGCCGCAAGATATTCCTTGCAGGTCTCAACTATCTGCCGCAATGTCTCGGAAATGCCGCACAGCTAAACCACTATTATTTCAAGACCATCCACCATGAATTTACTCACATCCTTAATCAGACCAAGTCTATACCGGCCGATTTTCAGTTGGTGACCGGGTCGGGGTATGTGGCCGATATGTGGAGCGAGTCTCCGTTCAATCAGGAGTATATTGACAATGGCTTTATATCCTCTTATGCGCAGCACTCCTATCAGGAGGACTTTGCCGAGATGATGTCAATCTACGTAACAAACAGCACGGAGGACTGGAACGCTATGCTGTCTGAAGCTTCTTCATCAAGTCGTGAGCTGATACTGCAGAAACTCGATATCGTACGGACCTATATGGAAGAACACTTCAATATAGACATGGATGACCTCCGCGCCACGCTTCAGCGTCGTCAGAACGACGTGGTCAGCGGTAAGGTTGATCTTTCCGATTTAACAGTGGATTAACCTATTAAATGAACGAAATTATGAGATTTAACAGAATATTACCGGCAATGCTGATAGCCCTATCGGCTACACTGCTCCAATCATGTCTTAAAGATCAGGAAGATATATTCGATGAACCGACATCACTCCGAGTGCAGGAGGTGCTCGACAATACCAAGAAAGTGTTGACAAGCTCCGATAATGGCTGGGTATTTGAGTACTATCCCGACCGTAATATAAAATATGGAGGCTATATATATACGGTCAAGTTTGACGATGCTCAAGCTACAGTGGGTTGTGAACTCGCTCCGGGTGTTTTTGAAACGAGTCTTTATAAGATGAAAGGTGACAACGGTCCTACGCTGACTTTTGATTCCTACAACACTCTTATGCACTTCTTTTCCACTCCTTCGTCAGGACATTATGAGGCTTATGACGGTGACTTTGAATTTGCTATCATGGATGTGACCGACAATGTCATCAAACTGCGCGGGAAGCGTACCGGCAACATCATGTACATGCGCCGTCTCGAAGGCGATGCCGCGCAGTACATAGATGCGGTAGCCGCTATGTCCGACAACATGTTCCTGACTTCGGCTTCAGGTACAGTCGGCTCTGCCGCCGTTGAAGTGGGCATAGATCTTGACGTACGTTATATGGCAATCGCTTGGGGTGAGGGTGAAGACCAGTATGACGGCAACTACTTTCTGCCTACGCCCACCGGCATACGTTTTATGTCGCCTGTGACGGTCGGCGACGCCACTGTCGAGGAACTTGTCTATGACCCGGACAACATGGTATACAGCGGTACCGACTCCAAAGGCAACGCTGTATCGTTAGCTGGAACTCTGCCTGCTACCTACACGAAATTTGAGGAGTATGCAGGCGAGTTTACCATTTACTTCAATCCCGGTGGTGACCCTTCGACAGTAGACGTGACTTTGGTGCCTGATAAGGCAAATAACCGTTATCTGATTAAAGGATTGAATGATAACTATGATGTGGTGGCGACGTTTAAGAAGTCGTTGGGCGTACTTGAAATCTGCTCTCAGCAGGTAGCGGTCGATGATAGCAACGGACAGCTTATATGGTTCTGTGCATGGGGAATAAACCCGGCTACCGGGTCGGGTTCGATCACATGGGATGAGACCGCCGGCATGTACATCATAAAGGATCCGGAAACCCCCGGAGCGTATGAATTTACGTCTAACGGATATGCAGAATTGGGCTACCCGCCGAATTCATTTGCAGCCTATTACTTCACCGGAACGGTAGGTGGACAACCGAGAGGTCAGGCCGCTCGTAAATGGCGTGTAAATGGAGGCGACGGCTATCAGATGACTTATATCGAAACTATGGTTAAAAAGTAAAATAACGCATATATGAAAAAAATATTCAATATACTTATGATAGCCATCATCGCCGGCGTCGCTTTCACGGCTTGCGATGACGATGATGACAAGTGGGTCGGCGACGGTACCTCGACATTGTCGATATTGAGCCGCGAGACCTCATTTCCGGCCGCTGCTTCGCAGGGCTCTATAGTGGTCGATACTACCGATCCCGTGACAGTCACCTCATCCGATCAGGGATGGGTGACCACCGCGGTGAGCGGCAATACCATATCGGTTAGTGTTACAGAAAATACGTCACTTGACGGACGTTCTTCCACTTTGACGATAAAGGCCGGCAGCAAGACTGCCGAAATCTCGGTAATTCAGTCGGGACTTATATTTGACATGGGCGGTGTGCTCAATATCGGCTCAGGTGACGACGCCACTACCCTTACATATCCGTTTAAGACCAACGCTCCGGTAACTGTAACTACCGATGCCGACTGGTGTACGGCCTCAATTGTCGATGACGCGCTTGTAGTGAGCATGACCGAGAACAGCACCGGACATGTACGCCGATGCAATATATTCTACAAAGTAGGCACTATAGAGGACCGCATACCGGTTGCGCAGTGCGACTTCGACAAGGATATAGCCGGCGAGTGGATGTTCTTCTTTACTGATGCTAATGGTGCGGATAAGGGGTATTATGTGGATATTGTAAAGGATGGTTCGAATCATTATCTTCAACTTAATGAGAAAGATTTGATACCTGTTGTTTATAATGCCGTTACCGGTTCGATATCAATCAAGGGCGGTCAGTTTATCCGTAACTTTATTAATGGGGGTAAAACATATTATCTGCATACTATAATATGGGATACTATCGAAGGTTATCTTACATGGAGTAAATCGGCCGGCATGGCTGCCGAGCTTACGTATAGTGTGCTTAGTGACGGTACGCCGGTGTCAGTCGGCTTCTTTGAAGATGACGGTATGTGGGGTAGTTATGTATCTACCGCTATACGTCTTGAACTCTTTACTTCAAAAACGACTGTTGACAGCAGTACACGAGCTAAATTGGTTTATCTCACGATGATAGAACCGTATCTACTTCGAATAGAACCAACGGCAGAGGCTGCTTCGGCGGCAACTCCGTTGACTATATCGGCTCCGTCACGCAATATGGCGTCTACCTTGAATATGGGCAGGGAGCTTCAGCTCCGCAATGCGGAGAAAGTTGTGAGCGTCGACGCCACAACAGCACGAATAGTGCGTTAATCCCGGCTACAAAAACAGCTTTATACTACAGAACGGAGGGTGTACCTGTGAAGGCGCACCCTCCGGCTTTTACGCACCGTCCACATACTTGTCGGTAGGTAGGCCGATACCACGGTATCCGCCTACGACCCGCATGGCCCTCGCACTGTTTGCCGTGTTACCGGGACATCCGCGGAGTCCGGATGCTGTCCACATTGTCCACGCTCTGTCGTTTGCCGTGGTACCGGGACATCCGTGGAGTCCGGCTCCCGTCCACATTGTCCTCGTTCTGTATGTAGTGTTACCGGAGCATCCGCGGAGTCCGATAAGGACTCCTGCCAAATGTTAGCCGGGGACAAGCCGTCGTCTGAGTATCTGCGTCTCCGCCCCAGCGGAGCCTGTGAAGGCTCCTGCCCTGACATTAACCTTGCTTTTCCCCTATATCGCCATTCCTCAAAAAAGACTGATGTTTGGCAAGAGTCTTTGCAGACTCTAAAATGGCCGTAATCTCGATACCGGGCACTTCGTACCCGGCTAACAAACAGCAAGCGACTTTCAGTCGCCCAATCCGCTCCCACACTCTGTCGTTTGCCGTGTTACCGGGACATCCGTGGAGTCCGGCTCCCGTCCACATTGTCCACGCTCTGTATGTAGTGTTACCGGAGCATCCGCGGAGTCCGATAAGGACTCCTGCCAAATGTTAGCCGGGGACAAGCCGTCGGTAGACGGCGCAGTCTCCGGTATCTGCGTCTCCGCCCCAGCGGAGCCTGTGAAGGCTCCTGCCCTGACATTAACCTTGCTTTTCCCCTATATCGCCATTCCTCAAAAAAGACTGATGTTTGGCAAGAGTCTTTGCAGACTCTAAAATGGCCGTAATCTCGATACCGGGCACTTCGTACCCGGCTAACAAATAGCAAGCGACTTTCAGTCGCCCAATCCGCTCCCACACTCTGTCGTTTGCCGTGGTACCGGGACATCCGTGGAGTCCGGCTCCCGTCCACATTGTCCACGCTCTGTTTGCCGTGTTACCGGAACATCCGTGGAGTCCGGCAAGGACTCCTGCCAAATGTTAGCCGGGGACAAGCCGTCGGTAGACGGCGCAGTCTCCGGTATATGTGTCGCCGCCCCAGCGGAGCCTGTGAAGGCTCCTGCCCTGACATTAACCTTGCTTTTCCCCTGAATCGCCATTCCTCATTTGGCAAGAGTCTTTACAGACTCTAAAATGGCCGTAATCTCGATACCGGGCACTTCGTACCCGGCTAACAAACAGCAAGCGACTTTCAGTCGCCCAATCCGCTCCCACGCTCTGTCGTTTGCCGTGTTACCGGGACATCCGTGGAGTCCGATAAGGACTCCTGCCAAATGTTAGCCGGGGACAAGCCGTCGGTAGACGGTGCAGTCTCCGGTATATGTGTCGCCATCCCAGCGGAGCCTGCCAAGGCTCCTGCCCTGACATTAACCTTGCTTTTTGTTTGTGTGTTATCAAACTATTCGTTAAATTTGTCCATGAGCTTCACTCAATTGAACTATCATATTATTTTTAGTACTAAAAACCGTGTAAAGTCAATTGCACCACAGGTAGAGAGGCGTATATATACGTTACTCTATGTCCTGTCGCTTGATAAAAAAGCGGTTGTGCATCGCATCGGCGGTTACGAAGACCATGTTCACATGCTTGTCAGTTTACCTTCCGACATATCGCTATCTGAATATATTAAATATATAAAGCAAAATTCCAGTCGGATAATCGGTGGAGAGATTTGTATCGGATGGACCGGGTGGGAAGAGGGCTATGGAGCTTTTACTTTGCGCAATTCCGATATTGATACGGTAAAAGAATACATAGTCAGACAGAAAGAACATCACCGTCATGTTCCCTTTATCGAAGAATACAGGAATTGGTTGATTGAACAAGGCATTTCCCCTGAAGAGCCCTTTTTTCCAAAAGTCTGATGTTTGGCAAGAGTCTTTGCAGACTCTAAAATGGCCGTAATCTTGATACCGGGCACTTCGTACCCGGCTAACAAACAGCAAGCGACTTTCAGTCGCCCAATCCGCTCCCACGCTCTGTCGTTTGTTGTGGTGCCGGGATATCCGCGGAGTCCGGCTCCCGTCCACATTGTCCTCGCTCTGTTTGTCGTGTTACCGGGACATCCGCGGAGTCCGGCTCCCGTCCACATTGTCCTCGCTCTGTTTGCCGTGTTACCGGAACACCCGCGGAGTCCGGATCCCGTCCACATTGTCCTCGCTCTGTTTGTTGTGTTACCGGGATATCCGCGGAGTCCGACAAGGACTCCTGCCAAATGTTAGCCGGGGACAAGCCGTCGTCAGACGGCGCAGTCTCCGGTACCTGCGTCTCCGCCCCTGCGGAGCCTGTGAAGGCTCCTGCCAGCCGCATGGCTCCAATAAAAAACATTCCCTGTCGCGATGATGCGCGGCAGGGAATGTATATAGGTTGAGTTGGTATTTTATTTGTATTCTTGCCACGGGGTGATGCCGAGAGCGGTAACTGGCTTGTTGAGGAATGCCTTTACGTAGGCTCCGGCAAGGCGCGCGTTGGTCAGCAACGGTATGTTGTGGTCAATGGCCCAGCGGCGTATGCGGTAACCGTTGGTAAGCTCGCGCTTGGTATGATTTTTTGGAATGTTGATCACGAGGTCAACCTTGTGGCCGGCTATGATGTCGAGCACATTCTCGCCTTCTTCGTCAGGCCAGCATACGGCGTGGGCCTCGATGCCGTTGTTGTTGAGGAACTTGGCTGTGCCTTCAGTAGCGTATATCTTGTAGCCGTGTTCGTCAAGCAGACGGCATGCGTCAAGCATGTCGACCTTGCCGCGAACGTCGCCGGAGCTGACAAGCACTCCGGTTTCGGGCACATGGTGTCCTACCGATATCATGGCGTTGAGCAGAGCTTCGTCAAAGTCTTTGCCGAGGCATCCCACTTCGCCGGTCGACGACATGTCGACTCCAAGCACCGGGTCGGCTTTGTGGAGACGGGCAAATGAGAACTGTGAAGCCTTTATGCCTATGTAGTCGATGTCAAAAGTCGAGGTGTCTACTTTCTCTACCTTCTCGCCGAGCATGATGCGGGTGGCGGTTTCGATGAAGTTCTTTTTCAGTACTTTGCTGACAAAGGGGAACGAACGTGAGGCACGCAGATTGCACTCGATGACCTTCACGTCGTTGTCTTTGGCGAGGTACTGGATGTTGAACGGGCCCGATATGTTGAGCTCGCGGGCTATCTTGGCGCTTATGCGTTTGATGCGGCGTGCTGTGGCGAGGTATATTTTCTGTGCGGGGAACACGAGAGTAGCGTCGCCGGAGTGTACGCCGGCAAATTCGATATGTTCGGAAATAGCGTACTCCACAATCTCACCGTTGCGGGCTACCGCGTCAAACTCGATCTCCTTGGCGTTCTGCAGGAATTCAGATACGACAACCGGATACTCTTTGGACACCTTGGCAGCCTGATCGAGGAAGCGCGTCATTTGTTCGTAGTCATAACATACGTTCATGGCGGCGCCGGATAGCACATAGCTCGGGCGTATCAGTACGGGGAAGCCTACTTCTTCGACAAACGACTCGATCTCGCTAAGCGTGGTAAGTTCTTTCCATCGGGGCTGGTCGATGCCAAGCTGGTCGAGCATGGCAGAGAACTTGTGTCGGTTTTCGGCGCGGTCGATTGACACGGGCGAGGTGCCGAGGATGGGCACGTGGCGGCGGTGCAGCTTCATGGCGAGGTTGTTGGGTATCTGTCCGCCAACGCTCACGATGACTCCGCGGGGCGCTTCAAGGTCGATGATGTCCATGACACGTTCGAAGCTCAACTCGTCGAAATAGAGCCGGTCGCACATGTCATAGTCGGTCGACACAGTCTCAGGATTGTAGTTTATCATGATTGACTTGTAGCCGAGTTTGCGGCATGTGCTTGCTGCATTGACCGAACACCAGTCAAACTCAACCGAACTGCCTATGCGGTAAGCCCCGGATCCGAGCACTACAATATTGTTGCCGGCATTCATGTCGTAGGGTATCGAGTTCTCGTCGGCACCGTAAGTGACATACAGGTAATTGGTGAGGTCGGGATACTCCGAAGCCACCGTGTTGATGCGCCGAACGCGTGGTGTTACTTCAAGGGCCTTGCGGTGATTGCGCACACGGAGTATCTCCGGCTCCATGTTGCCTGACGGATTTTCCACGAAGCGTGCTATCTGGAAGTCGGAGAAGCCGAGACGTTTGGCTTCTTGCAGTACATCCTTTGGCAGGTCTTCTATCTTGTCATAGCCCTTCAGCACTCCGGAGTAGCGTACTATATTGTTGAGGCGCTCGATAAACCAGCGGTCAATCTTGGTCAGGTCTTCGATACGTTCTACCGTGTAGCCTTTTTCAAGAGCCTGAGCAATGGCGAAGACGCGCAGATCGGTGGGGTGAGACAGTGCTTTGTCGAGGTCATCGAAACGGATGTCGTTGTTGCCGACGAATCCGTGCATGCCCTGACCTATCATACGCAGACCTTTCTGTATTATTTCTTCAAATGACTTGCCTATAGACATGATTTCGCCTACGGACTTCATGGATGAGCCGATTTCGCGGTCGACACCGACAAATTTGGTGAGGTCCCAGCGGGGTATCTTTACAATCATGTAGTCGACTGACGGAGCTACGTAAGCAGAGTTGGGAGTGCCCATTTCGCCTATCTGGTCAAGTGTGTATCCGAGAGCGAGTTTTGCGGCTACAAAAGCCAGCGGATAGCCCGACGCCTTTGACGCGAGAGCTGACGAACGGCTGAGACGGGCGTTGATTTCGATGATGCGGTAGTCGTTGGTCTCGGCGTTAAATGCATACTGGATGTTGCACTCGCCCACGATGCCTATGTGACGCACGACCTTTGTGGCTATGTCCTCGAGCATCTTTATCTGCTCTTTGGTGAGTGACACTATGGGGGCTACGACAATGGACTCGCCGGTGTGTATGCCCAGAGGGTCGAAGTTCTCCATCGGCACTACGGTGAAGCAGTGGTCGTTGGCGTCGCGGATCACTTCAAACTCAATCTCTTTCCATCCTTTCAGCGACTCCTCGACAAGTATCTGCTTGGAGTAGGCGAGAGCGCTCTCGCAGTGTTTGGTAAATTCCTCGTCGTTAGTGCATATGCCGGAACCGAGACCGCCGAGCGCGTAGCCTGAACGTACCATCACGGGATATCCGATACGGTGGGCGACTTCTACGGCTGCATCAAGGCTTTCCACAGCCTGCGACACGGGCGTCTTTACGTCAATCTCATTGAGCTTTTTCACGAACAGGTCGCGGTCCTCTGTTATCATGATGGCCTCGACCGATGTGCCGAGCACCTTGACGTCGTATTTGTCAAGCACGCCGCTCAGGTAAAGCTCCGTACCGCAGTTGAGTGCGGTCTGTCCACCGAAAGCGAGCAATATGCCGTCGGGACGCTCTTTCTTGATGACTTCTTCGACGAAGTACGGGGTGATTGGGAGGAAATACACTTTATCGGCCACGCCTTCCGAGGTCTGGATAGTGGCGATGTTGGGATTGATTAACACTGTTGAAATGCCCTCTTCGCGCAAAGCCTTGAGTGCCTGCGATCCTGAGTAGTCAAATTCGCCCGCTTGCCCTATCTTAAGAGCGCCGGAGCCGAGAAGCAATACTTTTTTCATCTGTTTCCACGAGTCGTAAGTTGTGCAAAGTTACGATTTTTTCCAATATCGGCCCAAATTAAAGGAAGTGAAATTGCTCTCCGCGGCTCATACAGTCATTTATTGTCAAAAAGCGATATGGATTACGGAGATGAAAATTGCAATATCTGTTGGGTCGGATATAATAAGCATTTTCGGCGCTTCATATTCGGACAGGAGAACGTAATAGGGCTATCGGAGGAATAATTAAAATATTTTAAAGAAAATTACCAAATAATTTGCATATTTGCTTACTTATTTCTTATTTTGCGGCAGATATGATTGCTTTTTGCTTGATATGCTTGCGTGTTGACGGCTGTTTGCTATTATGTCAGCACCCCGTGGGCGGGTGTCATAAGGTTTTGTTAACTTAATTTGTTTGTTGTATGACTATTCGAGGGAGAAGGATCAGTTACGGATGGCTGTTTACATTTATTGTTATGCTGGCCGTCAGTGTTTTGGGTTTGTTTGTGACTCCGGCTGAAGGCATCTTTGATATGCCTAACGATCACTTGTTTGCTAACGTGGCGTGGATGATTACGGCCACGATTTTTGTATTGATGATGACGCCGGGTCTGTCGTTTTTCTATGGTGGAATGGTGCGCGTCAAGAATGTGATTTCCACTATGTTGCAGAGCTTTATAGTGATGGGCTTTGTGAGTGTGATATGGGTGGTGTTTGGTTTCGGTCTTGCTTTCGGCAATGACATAGGTCATGTGATAGGTAATCCTGCCGACTTCTTCTTGTTCAAAAATGTGGGAGTCGGTAACGTGACCGGTGCCGGTGACCTGTCGCAGATAGGCATTGCCACGACTACTATACCGCTGGCGTTGTTTGCCTTGTTTCAGATGAAGTTTGCCATTATAACTCCGTCGCTTATCACCGGGTCGTTTGCGGAGCGTGTGCATTTTGCCGGCTATCTGCTGTTTATGGTGCTGTGGGTCGTTGTGGTGTATTGCCCGCTCGCCCATTGTACATGGCACCCCGAGGGGCTGTTCGGCATGATGGATGTGCATGACTTCGCCGGAGGCATAGTGGTACACGCCGCGTCGGGTATCGCCGCGCTCGCGGGAGCTTTGTTTCTCGGTCGGCGTACACCTTCGCAGGAGGCTGCCAAGCCGGCCAATGTGCCGTTTGTATTACTCGGCGCCGCGCTGTTGTGGCTCGGGTGGTTCGGCTTTAACGGGGGTAGCTCGCTCGCTGCCGACGGTATAGCCGTAGCCGCGTTTCTCAACACTAACACCGCCGCCGCCACGGCTATGATAACATGGGTGGTGTTTGACGCCCTGCGCGGCCGCAAGCCGTCGGCCATGGGTGCCGCAATAGGCGCGGTAGTCGGTCTTGTGGCCATCACTCCGTGCGCGGGCTGGGTTACGGTCGGACAAAGCATATTCATGTCGTTTGTCATCACCATATGCTGCAACATGGCCGTGTCGTGGAAGGGTTACAGCCAGATGCTTGACGATGCTCTCGACGTGTTTCCCACTCACGGTCTGGGCGGTATACTCGGTACGGTGCTGACCGGAGTGTTTTCTTACGACTTTTTTTGCCGAAAGCAATCCCGACATGATATCGCACAGCACTTTTTTCTGGAACCACATACTTGTGCTGCTGATGGTGTTTGCCTACACATTTGCCATGAGCTACGGACTGTATTGGCTGACCAACAAGATTATACCTCTGCGTGTGTCGCGCCGCAGCGAGGAGATAGGGCTTGACAAGTCGCAGCACGGCGAGGAGTACGGTTACGAGGCCGGTACCGGCTTGGCCGAGGATACTCCGACTGTCGATGACTGGTTTCGCGGCATGGAGCAGAGTTGAGCCGGACTGACCCTGCTTCCGGACGACGGCAATCCCCCCCGGTCCGATATGACATATGGGTCGGGGAGCCTTTTGGATCAATGTAAAAGTACGGTTGTTAAACTGCCAATCTGCTGCTGACCCGTTTTTAACATGCGGTTTCGGTCGCGTCGGTGAACCATCGGGCCGTCTGCGCGGTTATCAACTTATATTGTATAACGATTCAAATATAATTAAAGATGGGGAAGCGATTTTTTTGTAAAGTGTTGATCGCGCTGGGGCTGGGGCTGCTGATGATGAACCCGTGCTCCGAAGACGACTCCATGACTGAAATGCTGGGGCTTTTTGAAGACTGACATGCATGGAGCGGCTTACCGTTGATTATTCGGCGGCAGGAAGCGCGACGGAAATAATGCAGTCATCGTAAACGAACGATGATATTTTATAGGGGACGGCTATGCCGTCCTTTTTTGCATATGATGTATGGGGGCTTTCCGGCGTGGGCAGTACAAGGCCGTCGGCTAATGAAATGCCCGGTGCTGCAGCCGCTTTGTAGAGGGCCTCCTTTATGGTCCATGCTCTCAAAAGCTCTTCGGTGGTGCGTAAGCGCTTCATTTCGTCAGCTGACAGAAACTTGCGCGTGACCCTCTGCAGAGTGGCGCGTGGCCGTTCTATGTCTATGCCGAAGCGCGCTCCGTCGTATAGTCCTACGACGGCATAGCCCTTGCAGTGCGATATCGACACTTCACGTCCTATGCCGTCAATGTAGGGTGAGCCGTCATCGCGGTGCATGACGGCGGTGTCACGTCCGAGTGCGTACAGGAGCAATCGTGCCACGGCAAGACGCTGCGCGCCGATCTGCCCCGCCGCCTCTTCTTCAGGGGTAAAACGGGTAATGTAAATTTCAGCAGTATCGATTGTGAATTTGTCTATCATTGTTTTGTGGAAAGGTTTTTTGCCGCTTCCAAAACATCGAGTGTTACCGCTTCGATTATCGGCCGCGTCTCTTCCGGGTCGGTAACTTCATGCAGTATTTCAAGGCTGCCGTAGACAAGAGTGCCTTTGCCGTCGGAGGCTATGTGCTGCAACGGTGTTACGGTAGCGTCCGGAGTGACTATGACGGTCGACGAGAATCCTCCGGGAGAGGTAAGCTCGGTTATCTCCGATGGCCGGCCTCCGGTATTTATTGATGCGCGCTCAATGCGGTTGGCCAATGCCTTTTCTGCGGACTGTTTTGTACCCTGCACAAGCGTGTAGCGCAGAACCGCGCTATAGCGCCGGTAGGCTACGTCGATCCATGTGTTGCCGCCGGAGTATTTTGTCGTGATATCGGCCTGAGCGTTCAGCATCAGTTTTACCGGCAGATTATCGGCTTGTCGGTACACGGTGTCGTAAGGGGTTATGCGGTGATATGCCTCGGGACGGGGTATCGCGTTGTTTTCGGCACACCCCGTGCACATACATGATACCGTGGCTGAGAATATTAAAAACGATATGACATGCAGGCGCATCATCGGTTTTCTTCGTCTTCGGGCATCACCTTTACGCGCACTCCGGCTATACGATGGCGTTCGATGGTAAGCACAAGAAAACGGCAACGTCCGTATACTATTGATTCTTTGGCTTTGGGGAAGTCGCCTTTTATGGCGAGCAGCATGCCTGCAAGAGTGTCGCAGTCTTCGGTTACTCCGGCGTAATCCTCTTCATTTAGACGAGTCACCCGGAAGAAATCGGTAAGTAGGGTCTTCCCGTCAAATATATATGTGTCGTCAGGAAGACGTTTGTAGGTCACTTCCTCCTCGTCATATTCGTCATTTATGTCGCCGACAATCTCTTCAAGAACATCCTCAAGGGTTACAAGCCCCTGTGTGCCTCCGAATTCGTCGACTACGATGGCCATATGTATTCGTCGGCGGCGGAAGTCTTCGAGCAAGTCATCGATCATACGTGACTCCGGCACAAAGTATGGTTCGCGGACGAGTTTCTGCCATTCGAAGTCGTGGATGTCCTTGCCTATGTAGGGCAACAGATCGCGGCTGTAGAGCACGCCCTTGATATTGTCATCGGTACCGTCATATACAGGCAGGCGCGAAAAGCCGCTTGAAAGTACTATGTCCATCACTTCGTCAAAAGTCGAGGAAATCTCAATATCGGTCATGTCTACGCGCGGTGTCATGATTTCCGAAGCCGTGGTGTCGCCGAATTCAAGTATGCCTTCGAGCATCTCCTTCTCCTCGACAGCCTTCACATCGGTTATCTCAAGAGCCTGCGAGAGGTCGTTGACCGATATGTTCTCTGCTTTTTTAGTGACTATGCGGCTGACAATGCCCGAGCTTTTCACAAGCATTGATGATATAGGAAACAGAAGTCTTACGGCCGTGCTTATGCCTCCTGTCGCCATTTTCGCCCATTTCACGGTATATGTGTTGGCATACAGTTTCGGCAGTATTTCGCCGAAAAGCAGAATGAGGAACGTGAGCACCACACTCTGAAAGATGAAGTTGAGCACTCCGCTATGGAATACAAATATCTGATTGAAAGCGAAGTTACAGAGTATTACGATAGTGACGTTGACAAGATTATTGGCGATAAGTATCGTCGCCAGCAGTCTTTCAGGTGCTTTGATAAGCCGGTTGATAGTCTCGCCTTTAGGCGACTCTCCAAGGCTTTCGAGTTGGGAGGGTGTAAGAGAGAAATATGCGATTTCACTTCCTGAGACGAAGCCTGACATAACAAGCGCTATCGCGGCGAGTATCAGAGCTATTATACTTCCGGCGGTGGGCGCCGCTACGTCCACCATGTTTTCGGCTGCCATTATTATCATCCCCGACAGAGGGGATGTAGCCGGTAACGGGTCTATATCCAATTGAAGAAATATTAGTTAAACAATATGTCATCTTTTGCGATGACGTGTAGTAGTCACCGCAAAATTAATCCATTTGCCTCAAATGTACAAATATTGACTGTATAATCAATAGCGATACCGCTATTTTACAGGCATTTTTGCTATGCGTTTCTCGTGGCGGCCGCCGTCAAAAGGAGTTTTAAGGAACTCGTCGACTATGGCTAACGCAAGAGTCGGTTCTATGAACCGTGCCGGTAGCACAAGTATGTTGGCGTCGTTGTGGGCGCGTGCAAGTCGTGCCAGTTCTACATTCCAACAGAGAGCAGCCCGTATGCCCTGATGCTTGTTGAGTGTCATGCCGATACCGTTGCCGCTGCCGCAGATGCCGATGCCGGGATAGTCGCGGCCCTCTTCTACGGCACTGGCGCATGGATGTGCAAAGTCTGCGTAGTCGCAGCTCTCGCCGCTGAAAGTGCCGAAATCTTCACACTCGATACCTTGTGAAAGCAGGTAGCCTTCTATAACGCTTTTGAGTTCATATCCGGCATGGTCGCTGCATATGGCGATCTTCTTACCGGGTTGCAGGATAGACATGATAAATATAAGATTAATGATGAATGTTTTTAAAATTTCTGCATGTCGACGAGGCGTTTGTAGTAGCCGTTTTTAGCTATTAGCTCATCATGACCTCCGGCTTCGACTATGCGTCCGTCGTGCATCACGCATATTATGTCGGCATTCTTGATTGTCGACAGCCTGTGGGCTATGACTATGGTGGTGCGGTCTTTCATCAACCGGTCAAGAGCGCTTTGCACGAGCTTTTCGTTTTCGCTGTCAAGAGCCGATGTAGCTTCGTCAAGTATTAATATAGGCGGGTTCTTTAGTATGGCCCGGGCTATCGATATGCGTTGACGCTGTCCACCCGACAGGCGGCATCCGCGGTCGCCTATATTGGTATCGTATCCGTTTTCCGACGCCATTATAAAGTCATGGGCGTTGGCTATCTTGGCCGCTTCTATGACTTTCTCCATCGAAGCCTCTTCGACTCCGAAGGTGATGTTGTTGTAGAAGGTGTCGTTGAATAGTATGGCCTCTTGGTTGACATTGCCCATGAAGCTGCGCAGATCCTTGACTTTCATGTCTTTGACGTTGATGCCGTCGATGGCTATGCTGCCCTTGTCGATGTCGTAGAAGCGCGGCAGTAGGTCGGCCAGAGTCGATTTGCCTGAGCCGCTCTGTCCCACAATGGCTACAGTGGCCCCGGCAGGTATGTGCAATGACACGTCCTTCAGCACCGGCATGGTGCCGTAGGAGAATGTCACATCATTGTAGTCGATGGTGCCTTCTAACCTGTCGATTTTTTTTGGTTCGGCCGGGTCTTTTATCGGATTTTGTGCATTCAGTATGCGGTCTACGCGTTCCATCGATGCAAGACCTTTCTGTATCGAATATACGGCTTTTGACAGCTCCTTGGCCGGGTTGATGATGCTGTAGAAAATCACCATGTAGTAGATGAAGAAGCCGGCGTCGAGCGAGTAGTTGCCTACCAGAATGAGCGTACCGCCGAACCAAAGTACGATGGCTATGGTGAATGTGCCGAGAAATTCGCTCATGGGGTGGGCGAGCGATTGACGGCGGGCTATGCGGTTGCTGATTTTATAGAATTTCTGGTTTTCGCGCTTGAAGCGGCTACGAACTTTGTGCTCGGCATTAAATGCCTTTATTATACGCAGTCCTCCAAGGGTCTCTTCGATGTTTGACATGAGCAGTCCCCATTGGTTCTGTGCTTCAAGCGACTGGCGTTTGAGCCGCTTGCCCACGCGCCCCATGACGAGGCCGGCCAACGGAAGAAGTATCAGTACAAACACTGTAAGCTGCCATGATATGGTAATCATCATAGTAAGGCATACTATGATCATGATAGGATTCTTGAAAAACATGTCAAGCGATGACATGATGGAGTTTTCGATTTCGGCAACGTCGCCGGTCATGCGGGCCATGACGTCGCCCTTGCGCGAATCGGTAAAGAACGATATAGGCAGACTTACTATTTTATTGTACATGTAGTTGCGTATATCGCGCACTATGCCTGAACGCATAGGTATTATGAAGTAAGAACTGAGATATGTGGCGCCTGTCTTAAGGGCGGTCATGAATACGAGCATGGCTGCGAGCCCGGCAAGAGCGCCCGAAGGTCCCCAGTCGGTGATCATGAGCTGGGTGTAGTAATAAAAGTTGTTTATAGCTACATCTTTAAGCGAGTTACCGTCGCCGGTGTGCATCGGAGTATAGGCCATCTCCTCAATGCCGAACAGCATTTCGAGTATCGGCACTATGAAAGCGAACGAGAACAGCGTAAGAAACGCCGCCAGTATGTTGAATATTATATTAAGCGCCAGATACTTCTTGTAGGGAGGCACAAAGCGTTTGATGATCTTGAAAAAGTCGTTCATGACGCAAAGTTAATGAAAATTCGTTAAGAGAGCCATAAGCCGCCTTACAAATGTAATATTTATGAGATATGACATTCGTGATTAATATGCGATTATTTTGATTCTACGTGTAGCGAATACGTATCATCCGTGTACTCTGTCGCCGGCATGTGTACAAGTAGTATGCGGGTTGATGCATTTTCGTAAAACTCTACGGGCTTTGCTCCGGAGGGCAGGCATGTGAATATCTCATCTGCCGTCGATAAATTCAGGTGACCTTTTTCTATGCCGTTTTGTGGGAGCAGATGTTGTAATCCCGCTTTGGCCTTCTCTGCTGAAACCGGGTGGGAGTTGTCGGCCGGAATTACTGAAATTGAAAGCCACCGGGTATTGTCTTTCTGTAATGTATGTGTCACTGCGTATTCATACATGCGGTCAAGACGATTATATACGCATGAACTTCCTCCGGTCAACGACACATTGCCTTTCGTCCAGTCAAAACACAGAAAATCGCGGTTATAAACCATGATTTTTGTTGAATCGACGTGAATGACCTTGTCGTTTTTATACCCTTTGAGGTAGTTGGTTATCTGTCCTTCATGATAGAAATAGGTACTGAACTTCCGGGTCAGTTTTTTGCCTTCTCCGTCACTGTCGGTATACTTGCTGTACACTTTGTATGTGTCGGGCAACTCCTTTGCGCTCCACACTATCGAATCGTATGGCTCTATAAATGACGGCATATCCAGCCCTACTTTGTCATTGGCGTAGCCGTCGGTTATGCGAAACGACACAAGATCGAGCGGGGCCGCTAACGTATAATCCTCGCCCATGAGTGTCGTGGGGCGGCTTGTCGGTTTGATTTTGAACCGGTATGATTGCGACAGGTTGTTTATGTCAATTGTCACTTCATCTGAATAAGTGTCGGTAACATTAATCTCTTTTATATCGCTGACCGGGGTGTAGCCCATAAGAGGCTCGTTATTGCGGTATACGATTCGGAGTGAGTTTTTAACGCCCACGGCAAGCGGGACCGTTATGCAGTGGTTCCCGGTTTTGTCAATCGTTATCGGCTCGTATGTAGTGACACTGCTGTTGTCCTTTGCCCCTTCGTAGGATATTGACTGCCAGTTGTCGCCATACGAAAATGTATTGGCCACGGCATATTCACCTTCTGTAATGTTGAAACCGTCATTGACAATGGTTATTTCGGTCAGCTTTTTACGTGGTATTGTTATATTGAGTTTCAGGGTCTTGCCCTCCTTATTCCAGTCTGATATAAAGAACTCGAGTTTCCGGTCTGGGAATGGCATGATGTGTTTGTCCGGCGATATGCTGCTCAAATCCACTCTGAGGTAGTGGAGCCCCCTCGCGTCTCCGATGTCTTCGCCAATCTCAAAGAATATGCGGTATTTACCGTCTTTATCGGTTGTGCCTTTCGCTTTATGTTTTAACAACGAGCCGGTGATATCTCGCCATTCGTAATCCACGCTGACCGGTATGTCGGCAAAAGGTGTGCCTTCGGGCGTGCATATTCGGCCGGTTATGATGGTGCTGGTAGCGGTCGGCTCCTTGATGAAATCATCCTCTTCCTTGTCGCAGCTTGCTAATGATGCCGACAGGATAATGATGCATATCAGTTTTATAAATGGTGTGGACTTCATAAATTAATGGGTCTTGAAGGTTTAGGCTATCTGTTTGGCTACATTTTTCAAGGCGCCCCTCATATCGGCTTCATGACTTATTCCGAGACTCGATGAAGCTCCGCGGCATGATGCTATGGGGCGTCCCGACAGATAGTCAATGAAATTGACTGTTATTATTGTCTCCTCATCGGTTACGTTTACCCCGTATTTGACTATCAGAAGTCTTTCCTGCTGTTGCGCCGACAGCTCGTTGATGCGCCAGTCGCTGATAAGTTTCAACCCGGAGCCTTCGACGGCGTCAAACAATTGAATCTCATACTGCATCAGTTCGGCCGGTATGTGATATGTGTCATTGTTTATTATGGCGGCATACTCGTACTTGTTCAAGTTTACATTGCTTGATACGACCGACTTTGAAGTGGTGCACGATGACAGGAGGCATACAATACATATGATTAGGAATGTGATAAAAAGAGTGGTTTTCTTCATGTCAAACTGCGATTTTTCCGTTCAGGTTCAATAATGAGGTTAATAAATGAATGGACATAATTTTCTCATCCATAGTCAAAGATATACAAAAATAAGCGCAAAAACAAATTATTTGTAATTAATCAGCTTGTTTTATAATGAGATTCCCTATTTTGTGTATTATCTTTGTGATAGATAAAATATATACTCTTTTAAAATAAAATCTGATTGTTATGAAAAAACATTTCTTTCGGTGCTTCTTATCGCGTTGTTGGCTATGGTTGTGTCTTGTGACAAGGACTCCGGCGTGTCTCTGGAGCTGGCTCCGGAGAGTGAGGCGGCCGTCAAGGAGGGCTTGTTGTTTAATTCGGAGGGTGGAGAGGTCAATCTTCATTTCTCCACTTCGGAAGACTTGGAGCCTGTAGTGTCGGTTGTTTACAATGATAATGAGAGCTATCAGTGGATTATTACGGATAGTTATCTGGAACAGGGGCACGGATGTGTTACGATAAGGTGCGACAGATCCGATGACTCCAATACACGTGAGGCTTTGGTAACCGTAGTTGTGGGCGATGCCGGCTTTTCGGTTAAGGTCAGCCAGTCGCCGGTAGGGTATGTCACGACTTCGCGTGATGAATATGTGTTTGGCAGCGCTGGAGAGTCGGCGGAAATAGAACTGGAGACTAACGGTACGCTTACGTGTCGGTTTAAGTTTTCTACAATAAAGTGGATTAAGCATGAACTGGTGAAGAAAGAGAAGGGATATGCTCTGTCGTTGAACGTTGACGCTAATGAAGGTTTTGGGCGAGTGGCTTTTGCTGATATTTATGTTGACGGGGTCAAGTGCCGCACAATAAGTCTGCGGCAGCAGCCTGCAAAATTTTCAGAGAATACGGTTATAGTCACCACCGGTGCCGGTCAATTGTATGTACTGCTTGGCGATGATGAGGATAATCTCGGGAATATAAGAGCACTTGAACTTGTGGGCCGTATCAATGCTCTTGACCTATATGTACTCGCGAAACGGTTATTTAAGTCCGGAGCGGTGTCGCAGCATTATCCGCTGGAGCTGGACTTATGGAATGCATCTATTGTGCCGGGTGACAAACCGTATGACCCGGAACTGTCAATAGACATGCCTGAACAAATACCGACGGTCGATTATGCAACATTGCCGGATTACTATTTTGACGGGGCCGCCAATATCGTATCGTTGAGGATACCGGGCAATACCGAGACTATAGGTTCTTATTGTTTCCGCAATTGCAGGGGATTGGATCGTATCGAAATTCCCGAGGATGTCATAACTGTCAAGAATGGTGCTTTCAAGGGTTGCCTTAATCTCGTCGATATAGTCATCGGTCCGGAATCGAGGCTTAAGTCCATAGGCAATTATGTGTTCGACACCGGTAGCCGCATTAACAGTCTGTATCTTCCTTACGGTCTGTCGGATATCTCGCATGATGCTTTTAAGCGGTGCAAGGTCGTTGATCTGTATGTCGGCTGGGATGTGCCACCTGTTCTGGAGGTAATGCCCGATGTCAAGGTGCTTTATGTGCCTGTCGGTACAAAATCGGCTTACGAGGCGTCTACCTGTTGGAGCGGAATTCCCGATATCATTGAATATAATCCTGAAATTGAATAGGCGGTTAGGTTAGTTTCGCGGTTTTTGTGTACCTTTGTTTCGCACAAGTTCAATGAAATGAGCCGTAACCGATTGAAAATAATACGCATTGTGGTGTCGTTGGCCATGTTTGTGGCGGCGACTCTGCTGTGGATTGTCTACAGCGACATATTTCTGCGTCCGCTCGGGTGGATAAGCCGTATTCAAGTTTTTCCGGTGGCAATGTCGCTTTCGGTGGCGTCATTGGTTTTCTGGATGGCGGTGTCATTTCTGTTTGGCCGCATATATTGCTCTTCCGTGTGTCCGCTCGGCACTTGGATTGACGGAGTGGCCCGTGTGGGTGCCGCTGTCAGGCGCAGCCCCTACCGTTATTCGCGTCCTTTTGATTTTCGGTCGTTTTTTCTACTGCTGACTCTGTCGTGCATCGCCGGTGGCATAGCCATAGTGCCTGTGGTCATAGAACCATATTGCATTTACAGTAAGTTTGTGGTGTCGGTGCTCAGGCCCTTGTGGGGAGCGGTGAATAATCTCATAGCTTATACGGGGACTGTCGCCGGAGGCTGGGATGTATACTACGTGGGCATCGTGAGGGCGTCGGTGTTCGGCATAATAATATCGGTGGTGACCATGCTTGCCGTGAGCATCCCGGCTTGGTTTTTCGGACGCACGTTCTGCAACACTCTTTGCCCGGTGGGTACGATGCTCGGTTATGCGAGCCGTTATGCGCTCTGCCGCATAGACATCGATACCGACCGCTGTACCAACTGCCGTAGGTGTGAGGATGTGTGCAAGGCCTCGTGTATAAATCTCAACGACCATGTGGTCGATGGGTCGCGGTGTGTCAACTGCTTTAACTGCCTGTCGGTGTGTAAGGATGACGCCATATTTTACCGCACATCGCGTAAGCGGCTGTCATGGCCGCTGATGCAGCGTCTGTCAGGCGCTAAAGTGGGTGAGGCTACGGCTTCGTCGGTCGGAGGAGTGGACAATCAGGTGAAAACAATAAAACAAGAAGATAATGAAGCAATATCTTGAACTGCTGCGCCATGTGCGTGAACATGGCATTGACAAGGGCGACCGCACCGGTACCGGTACAAGAAGCGTGTTTGGCTATCAGATGCGGTTTAATCTCGAAGAGGGCTTTCCGCTGCTTACGACCAAGAAGCTGCATCTCAAGTCCATAATCTATGAGCTGCTGTGGTTTCTTAAGGGCGATACGAATGCCCGCTACCTTCAGGAACACGGTGTGAGGATATGGAATGAATGGGCCGATCCTGACGGGTCGCTCGGCCACATTTATGGCTACCAGTGGCGTTCATGGCCTGACTACAATGGCGGCCATATCGACCAGATACAGGAAGCGGTCGACACTATAATTAATAATCCCGACTCCCGGCGTATAATAGTAAATGCTTGGAATGTGGCCGATCTGCCAAATATGAATCTGCCGCCCTGCCATGCCTTTTTTCAGTTTTATGTGGCCGACGGGCGCCTCAGTCTGCAGCTTTACCAGCGCTCGGCCGACATATTTCTCGGAGTGCCTTTCAATATAGCCTCTTACGCCCTGTTGCTGATGATGATGGCGCAGGTGACCGGGCTCAAGGCCGGTGATTTCGTGCATACTCTCGGCGATGCCCACATATACAGCAACCACTTCGATCAAGTAGATACCCAGCTTGCACGTGAGCCGCGCCGTCTGCCTGTTATGAAGATAAATCCCGATGTCAAGTCGATATTTGATTTCCGGTATGAAGACTTCTCACTTGAAGATTATGATCCTCATCCACACATTAAAGCCATTGTAGCCGTATGATTGCAGAACGACCTCAAGTAATATCGATAATTGTGGCCTGCGCCGGTGCAGGCGCCATAGGACGCGGAGGCGATCTGTTGTTTCATATAAGCGATGACCTTAAGCGTTTCAAACGCCTTACAATGGGCAAGCCTGTCATAATGGGCCGTAAGACTTTCGAGTCGTTTCCCAACGGAGCTTTGCCCGGTCGCCGCAACGTAGTCATAACCCGTCAGGCTGACTATAGCGCTCCTTCAGTCGAGACAGCTCAGTCGCTTGACGATGCATTGTCGATGTGTGCCGGTGCCGACGAGGTGTTTGTCATAGGAGGAGGGGAGATATACCGGCAGGCGCTGCCGGCAGCTGACCGTATTTACCTTACCGAGATAGATGCCGAAGTGCCTGATGCCGACACATTCATGCCGGAAATAGACATGACAAAGTGGTCGGTCACGGAAGCTTCGGCTTACATGACCGATCCACGTAAAGGCGTGCGGTATCGTTTTGTAGATATGGTGAGCCGTTAAAGGCCCCCTATAGGGCATTATTCGATGTAGCCGAACGAGCGTAATTTGTTTTCTCTGTTACGCCAGTCTTTCTCGACTTTTACAAACAGTTCGAGATATACTCTCTTGTCAAAGAATTTCTCGATATCCTTGCGTGCTTCTGTGCCGATCTTTTTGAGCATTGAGCCTCCTTTTCCTATTATGATGCCCTTCTGTGAGTCGCGTTCAACGTAAATGACAGTCATTATGTGTATGCTGTCTTCTTTTTCGTCAAATTTTTCTACAACCACTTCTACCGAGTAGGGTACCTCCTTGTCAAGGTTGAGGAGCAGTTTTTCTCTGATTATTTCGGTTACAAAGAAGCGGGCCGGCTTGTCGGTCAGGGCATCTTTGCCGAAATATGGCGGCGCTACCGGAAGCAACTCTACTATGCGTTGCATGAGCGCATTGACGTTGAAGCCGAGTTTAGCCGATGTGGGGTAGACTTCGGCGTTAGGCAGCAGTTCCTTCCATCGTGTTACTATCGCTTCCAGCTCTTCATTGCCTTTTAGCAGGTCTATTTTGTTGATCACGAGCAGTACCGGTACTGTCTCTTTGGCTACCTTTGCAAGGAAATCGGCGTTTTTTGTGGGGTCTTCCACGACATCGGTCACATATAGAAGCACGTCGGCATCGGTTAACGCACCTTCCGAGAAGTCTCTCATGGCTTCCTGCATTTTATAATTTGGCTTCAGTACTCCCGGGGTGTCGGAAAATACTATCTGATAGTCATCGGTATTCACTATGCCCGTTATACGGTGACGTGTGGTCTGCGCCTTTGACGTTATGATGCTTATGCGTTCGCCCACGAGGTCATTCATGAGTGTGGACTTTCCTACATTCGGGTTGCCTACGATGTTGACAAATCCCGATTTGTGGCTTTCGTTCATGTGCTTGAAATTTAGTTATTGTTTATATTTATAGTTATAACAAAAATCGGGCCGAAAATATCGTATGGCATAAAAATTACAAAGGGCGGGTCTCACGACTCACCCTTTGTAATTAACCTTAAATCTAATACCATGAAAAACACAGTGCAAATATAGTAATTATACCTTTAGAACATTTTGCCGGTCAAATGGTTCGATGCATTCTAATTTTTAACTTTCATTAACCATCGAGTACGCGTTTTCTAAGTAACTTAGCAATGTAAAAATTAAAACCGGTTATAATGAGAATTAAAATTCTGGTAGTGGACGATGAAGAGTCGATCTGCGACATTCTTAAGTACAATCTAGAACTTGACGGCTATGAAGTGGACTATGCTCTATCGGGAGAAGAGGCTCTTACCATGGATCTGTCAAGCTACTCTCTGTTCATTCTCGATATAATGATGGACAAGATAAGTGGATTTGATTTTGCTAAACGATTGAAAAACAACATTTCGACTGAAAATACTCCTGTCATCTTCTGTTCGGCTCTTGACGACGCCGATGATACCGTTATGGGTCTTAATCTTGGAGGCGACGATTATATAACCAAGCCGTTTGTGGTGAGCGAGGTGCTTGCGAGAGTACGTGCAGTGTTGCGCCGGAGCCATGTATCGCAGCAGTATGCCTACAATATATCGAAAGGCATACAAGAGCCCGACATAAATTTTAAAACTCTTAGAATAGACCGAAACGAAAAGGCCTGCTATCTTAACGGAGAGCCGGTAACCCTTACCAAGACCGAGTTTGAGATACTGCTGTTTTTCTTTACTCATCGCAACCGCATTTACTCGCGTGAGGAAATAATACGTGAGGTATGGCCCGAGGATGTCATAGTGTCCAACCGCACTATCGACACCAATATCACGCGTCTTCGTAAGAAAATAGATCCGTACGGCAACAATATTATCACTCGATTGGGCTTCGGATATGGATTTAAGGAGACCAATTAAGTATCAGTGGCGGCTGTTTCTACCGTTGGTTGTGCTCCTGTGGACGCTTATAGCTACACTTGCTATATACACTTACCGTAGCGAGAAAGAGTTTCGTGAGAAGCACCTAAACGAGGACTTGCGTCTGATTAACTCCCGTGTCATAAACGCTTATGAAAATGACATGGAGCTCAAGCCGTTTATGAACTTCATATCGCAGTATTATGAGAAGTCTGAGTTCAACGGCATAAGAATGTCGGTATATCAGGAGGACGGCACGCTCCTTTACTGTATAGGCACGCCTATACCCACTCATATAGACGGTGAGTATACGCCTGAATTTGCCAAGATGCTTGATAGAGGTTACGGTACCTCATTTCGCCGAAGCAGTGTCGAGGACGATAATCCTTACTATTTTTTCGGAGTACGCAAGAGTGCCGATGACAAGATATTTGTTCTTACGGCTATGCCTTATACCGAGACTCTTGTCAAAGCTATGGCCGTCGACAAGGGCATATGGCTTGTATTTGTGCCGGTAGCGCTGATTGTGACTCTATTTGCTTATCTGTCCACTCGTTATCTCGGTAAAAACGTGGCGCTTCTGCACTCATTTGCATCTAAGGCTGCGGCAGGAGCCGATCTTACCGATGACGAACAGTCATTTCCGCATGACGAACTGGGCGATATATCGCGCAAGATTGTATCCTTGTACAAAGACAAGACCGAGGCCATTGAGCGATCGGAGCGCGAGCACCGCATAGCTCTTAAGGCCAATGAAGAAAAATTGCGCGTCACAAAACAGCTTGCCAACAATATAAATCACGAGCTGAAGACTCCGGTGGGAGTGATAAAAGGTTATCTCGACACGTTGGCTGGCCATCCGGAAATGGATGAGGCGTCGCGTGAGCGCTTTATCGAAAAGGCGCAGGGCCATATGAGCCGCCTGTGCAATATGTTGAACGACCTGTCTTCTATAACACGACTTGAAGAAGGGGGCGCGGGAGTCATGAAAGAACGTGTTGACTTCTATGACCTACTCTCCAACGTGTCGGCTGAAATTGAGAGCATTAAGCTCAACAACGGTGTCAGGTTTGAATTTGATGTCCCGATTGATTGTTATGTGTTGGGCAACTACAACCTATTGTACGGCATGGTCGTGAATCTTATCCGAAATGCCGATTTCCATTCAAAGGGTACGATGTGTGCTATAAAGCTCATAGGCGATAATTCGCGCGAATACCGGTTCTCGTTTTATGATGACGGAACGGGTGTGGGCGAGGAGCATCTGCCTCATCTGTTTGACCGATTCTACCGCATAGACAAGGGTCGTTCACGCAAGGTGGGAGGCACAGGATTAGGATTGCCTATCGTGAAAAATACCATGCTTGTCATGGGGGGTACCATAAAGGTGCGCAATCGTCAGCCACACGGTCTTGAGTTTGTGTTTTCTTTGTCAAAATGGATGTCGGCTTCGGGCAAAGCCTGACCAAGTTCCTGACTGTTTGCGGTGCAATATATTGTTAAAAAACAGCCATGTCTGCAGGAATATCCGTACAACGGCATGCCTGCAGACATGGTTTGTTTTCGGCCGGTCAGCTGTGTCTTGCCGCTGATGCGTATTTAAAGGCTAAAATTCCTTTAAGATGATGTTGTCAGTCTTTTATGCCGTATGCGAGGTCGCCTGCGTCGCCCAATCCGGGCACTATATAGCTGTGTGAGTTTATTTCAGGATCAATGGCGCCTACCCATATGGTAGTCTTGTTGTCGGGAAACGTAGCTTTGATATAGTCTATGGCGGTTTGCGATGCTATGACTGAAGCTATGTGTATCTTGGCGGGTGTGCCTTTGGTCAACAGGGCACGATAGCTCAACTCCATTGATGCGCCTGTAGCAAGCATCGGGTCAACAAGTATGAGGATCTTTCCGTCAAGACGCGGCGAGGCTATATATTCGATAAACACGTCGAAATTTTCTTTTTCCTTATACTTGCGGTAAGCCGATACAAATGCGTTTTCGCTTTTGTCGAGAGTGTTGAGGAAGCCTAAATGAAACGGTATGCCGGCACGGAATATTGTTCCGAGGACTATGCCGTCGGCCACGACCTCACACTCTGCCGATGCCAGCGGTGTTGTTATCTCAATCTTTTTGTAGTCAAAAGTACGGCTTATCTCATAGGCCATCAGCTCGCCTATACGTTCAAGGTTCCGACGGAAGCGCAGCATGTCGTGCTGTATGTCGACATTTCGCAGTTCCATCATGTATTGGCTGATAATCGAGCGGTGCTCGTCAAAGTTTATAACGTCCATGATGTGTTATTTTCAGATTGATGGTGATTGTTCTATGAGTTCGTAATATTCAGAGCCGGGTGGCACGTGCAGTGTTCCGAAGCCGAGCTTTGAGGCCGCCTCGACGTTGGACTGAGAATCATCGAGAAACAGTGTCTCTTCAGGAGCGATGCCGAAGCGCTCGGTCACGGTAAGGAATATGCGAGGGTCGGGCTTGCAGCATCCGGCTTCGTATGAGGTGACAATGCCGTCGAAGTAGTCGTTGACCGAAAGGCCCTCCTGCTGAAAGGCTTTGCTTATGTCGCGGTCCCACATTATGGAGTTGGTGTTGGACAGCATGTATATGCGGTATTTCCGGCGCAATTCGCGTAGCTTTTCAAGGCGTTTACGCGGTATGCCTATGAGAAATTCGTTGAGGGCGCGGTCGATATCTTCATCCGTGACCTGACATGGTATATGGAGCCGTACCGCTTTGCGAAACTCCGACTCGCTGACCTTTCCGGCTTCCAGATCGGCAAAAGGGCCCTTTTGTCCGTAATCACCGAGAAATTCACCTATGTCGGCCATGCCCAATGAACGGAATGCCTCCTCGCAGTTCTCGCGGCGTATATCCATAATGACACCGCCAAGATCAAATAGCAGATTTTTTATCATAAAGCAAACTTACGAAAAATATATTAAAAAACGGGAATCACTTGCGCAATTCCCGTCATGTCATATCGGTATGACCTTCATGAAGGTCAATCGTTGTAGAACTGAAGAGTGTTGTTGACCACTTTGTTCTTCTTCATCATTATGTCAAAGAAGTTCTGGAGCACAGCCTGATTGCCGTACTGCTGGTCATAGCGGGCTGCATTTTCCTTATAGTCGTAGGGGCGTGACTGGCTGTCTATGTCATATACCTGATATACATAAACTCCGTTGGTGCCTTCTATCGGGCCTACCAAGGCTCCTTTTTCCGATACGGGTACCTGACCGAGAAGCACTGACTCCATGGCTCCCACGCCGGGTATGAACATCTGTCCGAATGTGACATCGGTAGAGTCTACGGTGGATTGCATCGCCTGAGCGTATCCTGCGAGGTCTGAAGCCTTGCCTTTGTACTGGGCGATGAGGTCGGCTGCTTTCTTTGAATTGCGTACTTTTTCCGTTACGGCCATGAGCACGTCATCATCGGAGAGTGGCATATAACCGGGTTTTATAACTTCATCGAGAGCCACTACGATAAGGCGGTCATTCTGTCCGTCCTCCATAATGGGCGATACTTGTCCTTTCTTGGCGTCCATAGCCCATTTTACGGCATTGCGGCTGTAGGGAACATTGCCGAGAGCGGCGCTGTTGGCGGTTATTACAGCGGGTTGCAGCGAATAGCCGGCATTGAGAGCTCTTACTACTGTAAGCGAGTCGGCGTCGGTTATGCCGCTCATAAATGAAGCGAGGTCCTCGTTGAGTTTGGCTATAGTGGCGTCGGAGGGATATACCTTATATGTAACGGTGGCATAGTCGTATACGGCTACGGGCGCTTTCTTGCTGTTAACGCGCACTATGCGGGCGTCGGTAGCGGTGCTGTCCGATATGAAGTAACCGGTGCCGGCGTTAAGTATACGCTCTTTGAGCTCATTATCGGGAGCGGAAGCGAATGAGTTCCATACATCGGCCTGACCTCCTGCCACGCCGGGCATTTTGAGAGCTTCGTCAAATGCTACACCCGAGTTGAGAGCGGCAAGTAGCGAGTCGCGTCCGGCGGCATCGCCCTGATATGCGATGAAGTCGATGTTTATCGAGTCTACCGCCATCTTCTTGCTGAGCAGTTTGGCTATTGTGTATTCGTCGTTGATGAACGAAAGCATTTTTACCGCACCGGCAGTGCTGTCGGTTACAAATGACTTAAGCTGCGGGTTTGTTATGGCCGATGCAGTGGTTGAGCGGCGTTCAACTCCGAAGTTGCTGTCGCCGTTTACGGCATCAAGGTCTTTTGTGGCGGCAAGTTTGACTACTGTAGTGTCAACAAGTGTGCGGCCTTCAGCTATATCAGCCTGTGAAGGCTCGATGTTTACGGCAATGTAGTTGACTTTGCGTATCTCGTCGTCAACCTTATACATGTTTTTGTCTTTGTTGTACTGGGCTTTGAGCTCTTCCTTGCTTACCGGATACTTGTCGTTGGGAAGATCCATATAGCTTTTCTTTACGTAAGCCATGTGGCTTGTCGAAGCGTTTCCGTCATAATATGATTTTGCATCAAGTTCGTTGGCTACAAGAGCTCCGGCAAGCAATGCCTGAAATTTCTGTTGCTTGAGGAGCTGCTCCATCTGTTGCTCCTGACGCAGCCAAAGAGCTTGCACCTGCTGGGCCTGTTCGGCGGGTACTCCGTACTTGCCGGGATTGAAAGCCACATCATATAGCTGCTGGGGCGATTCAAAACCCATCTGCTGGGCAAACTGTATCATTGCATAGTGTGCGTTTGAGCCGAGCATTGACTTTGAGAGTTCGTCGTCGGTGACCTGTATGCCAAGGTCTTCGATCTCCTGATTGAGAAGTTGCTCCTGTATCATGCCGTAAAGAACGCGCTGGTGCAGGGCGGCAGGATCGATTTTGGCGTTTTGCTGCTGGTACTGCTGGTTGGCCTCCTCATAGCGGCGTTGAAATTCTTGGATGTCGATTTTGTGACTGCCGACTTTGGCTATGGTTGTGCCATTGCCGAAAAGTGTGCGGCCTGAAGTAAAGAAGTCACCGATGACAAATGCCAATAACGCGGCACCTACCACGATGAGGAGCAGAGTAGATCTCTTGCGGATTTTTTCAAGTGTTGCCATTTATTGCTTTGAATTTAATTTTTTATCATTGATAATGAGTGGTTTCTGTCTTTATGCGAGGCGCATGAAGACAAAATCGCACAAAGATACTAATTTTAAATCGTAAATCACAGCCTCAAATCGCAAATTTATCATAAACCGTAATAATTACGTAGTTAAGTGTCATGATGCGTCCGGCGTGGGTGGCTTTAAAGTCCGAAAGCACGTTTGATATCTTCGGTCTTGTCAAGTTTTTCCCATGTAAACAGTTCGACTTCGAGCGTTTTTTCCGGTTCGTATTTTGACGTGAAGGTCTTTTTTACAGTCATCGGTTCGCGGCCAACATGTCCGAATGCCGCTGTCTCCTGATATATGGGATTGCGGAGTTTCAGACGTTTTTCGATAGCGTTGGGCCTCATGTCAAACAGTTCTTTTACACGTTGTGATATTTCGGCGTCGCTCATGTTGACTTTGGCCGTGTTGCGGGTGTTTACATACAGGCTCACAGGCTCTGCCACGCCTATGGCGTAGGCCACCTGTACAAGGGCTTCGTCGGCAACGCCGGCTGCCACAAGATTTTTGGCTATGTGACGGGCCGCATAAGCTGCGGAACGGTCTACTTTAGACGGGTCTTTGCCTGAAAATGCGCCGCCGCCATGCGCTCCGCGGCCGCCGTAGGTGTCAACTATTATTTTACGTCCGGTAAGACCTGTGTCGCCGTGAGGGCCGCCGATTACAAACTTGCCGGTGGGATTTACATGCAGTATCAGCTTGTCGTCAAACAACTGTTGTACCGACTCTGGCAGTTTTGACACAACACGAGGCAGCAGTATGGTTTTTACGTCATCGCGTATCTTCTCGAGCATCATCATGTCGGCTTCATCCTGCGATGCGGCATTGTCGGCGGGGATGAACTCGTCGTGCTGGGTAGATATGACGATGGTGTGTATTCTTACCGGTTTGCCTTCGGGTGAATACTCTACCGTGACCTGACTTTTGGCGTCGGGTCTAAGATAAGTCATGTCAATGCTTTCGCGACGTATTGCCGACAGTTCGCGTAGAAGCATATGGCTCAGGTCGAGGGGAAGAGGCATGTAGTTGGGTGTCTCGTTGCATGCATAGCCGAACATCATTCCTTGGTCGCCGGCTCCTTGCTCCTCTTCAATGGCGCGTTCGACACCGCGGTTTATATCGACGCTTTGCTCGTGTAAGGCGGAAAATACTCCGCATGCGTTGCCGTCAAATTTAAGTTCGCTGCGGTTGTAGCCTATCTCGTTGATCACGCGGCGGGTGACATCCATCAGGTCTATGTAGGCGTTGCTCTTGACCTCTCCGGCCACTACTACTTGTCCGGTGGTGACAAGGGTCTCGCATGCTACTTTGGATTGCGGATCATGGGCAAGGAATTCGTCAAGAATTGCGTCCGATATCTGGTCGGCGACTTTGTCGGGATGGCCTTCCGAGACCGATTCCGATGTAAAAAGGTAGTTGTTCATCTTATTTTTGATAAAGTTTATAAACTGATTGAAATAAAAAATCTCCACATCGGGCATATGCCGTGCGGAGCGTAGTCTGACCAAAACTTGCCGATTGCAAATGAATCTTGCGGTTTTAGCATTTTTTACAGTGGTTGCAAGCAGCCAAATTTCTCCACCCGGGTGTATACCCTGTCTGTTTTCGGCGCAAAGTTAATATTTTATTCTGAAATAATAAGTTATATCTAATGTTTTAACATTCGTTTCTCTTGGTTATAATGTGCAGAAAAAGGTCACTAAAAACGGAACCGAGAAGTCTACGACGAAGCCGTGAAATACCGACACTATGACCATGTCGCGCCCTGATACCTGCGATATTATAGGAAGGGTGGTGTCCATTGAGGTGGCGCCTCCGGCCGATATCGGAGCAAGACGACCGAAAATTGTAGCGAGTACGGGAGCTCCGAGAAGAGTGATGATTTCGCGGAATATATTGGAGAGCAACGCTATCGTGCCAAGTTCGGCTCCGTAATATTCTGATATGAATATACTTGACAGAGAGTAATATCCGAAGCCTGAGCCTATGGCAAGGCATTCAGTGGCAGTGCGGGGTATAAACAGGCTTATTAGAGCGCATCCAGCCAATGTGCCGCCGATTGTCATAAGCGGTAATAACAGCAGGCGCGGGTCTGCGCTCCTGATGCCTTTGAGAGAGTCTGCGTCATGTCCTACATTCATTCCTACGAAAAACATAAGGGCGGCCAGCGCGTAGAAGCTTATGCCGTAATCGGTGTCAGGCAGTTTAATCCATCCGGCGATGCCGCATACGACCCCGATTAAAAAAAATAGTATTATTACAATACTCCCTTTCATCGTTTGCTCTTTTTTCCGGTTATGTATTTCCATAATATGCAGGCTGCGACGGCGCTGCCGAGTGTCGCGGCCAAGGATAGAACTATCGCCTGCCATCCTAAACTCAGTGCTCCATGTATCACTGCGTCGTTGGCTCCGGCTTCAAGCCCGAGCAGAAACAGCAGAAGCCATACGAGGCTTGTGATTGTGGCGCTTATCCAAGGTATGCGTCGGTTGCGTAACAGCAGACCTGTTGCGACGCCGGTAAGCATTATTGCTATGAGAACTATCATTATGTGATGCTTTATATGTCTTGTTTTCTATTTTGTATGCAAAGTTCCGAAAAAAAATGCAGACAACAATATATTGTGTGTTTTCCGGGCTTTTGTCGGATGATTTCTTTAAATTTTGCAACGGCGCTTAAAATTAATTAAAATGACATTTTGGTGTAACACGATTGCAACAGGCTGAAGCTATCTTTGCAATATCATTAGATGTATGTGGTACTATTATTTCTAATGAGATAAAATATCACAATCATTACCATTAGAACATTATTGCAAAGTTATAAAAGTAATTAGAAAGAGTGGGCTCTATTTCTTTCCTATAAAAGAGAGAATCCGAAATCTCGGACGGAGCAAGGATTGGAAATGGTCGCGATGACCTTAGTCCGCCCCACCATATACAGGTTTTCACCTGTCGCGAGGCTGCAACTTGGTTGCGGCCTCCTTTCGTATAATCAGCAGGTTAGGCGCGCCCACATTGCAATTAGGGGTCAGCGGATTTTCCCGGTGGGCGACGTGGATGTATCGTGGTATAGTATTACCTTTGCATCATGAAATCGGAAAAACTGCTTCGAGCCATCCTGCCGGAGGTACTCATAGATAATTTTGAAGTCG
>NZ_VSMC01000001.1:0-59410 GCF_008728965.1 Heminiphilus faecis
ATAGATGAATATCTCAAAAGGCACTATTAGAACGCCCAACACAGATTGACTACTGCTCGGTTATCACCCAAAATGTCCACTTAGCACTTTTGATATACAATCCATCACCCCAAATGTCCAACCTGCCTATTTTTTCACTATGAGATGAAACATTTTCAAGTTTATGTGTTATAGTCGTAAATGGTATTTTTATTTTTTTAAACTTATGAAGAAGTTATTTCTCTCTGTAGCGGTTGTCGCTACTATCGTCATGGCTGCGTGCTCAACAACTGAAAAAGCCAAGGATGAAGGTGCCGATCTTAAGGCAAAAATCGAAAGCTGTACCAATCCGGACAGCATGAAAGTTTACGTACAACAGGCTCAGGCCTATGCTGAAAAATTAATCAAGGAAGGCAAGGACAGCGCAGCACAGGTTTATCTGCAGGAAGTAGCTCCGGTTATAGCCGCAAAGGATCCGTCGGCCACACCAGTTATGGACAAGATCAAGAATGCTACCGACTCTGTTGTCGATAATGTCAAGGATGCCGCAGAAGTTGCCGGCGACTCCATAGCCGCTAAAGCATCTGATGTAAAAGATGCTGTGAGTGATAAGGCTTCTGACGTCAAGGATGCTGCCGCCAAGGCGGTAGACAATACCAAGGCCAAAGCCGCAGAGGCAGCCCAAAATGCCGCCGACAAGGTAAAAGAGGCTCTTGGGAAATAATAACAACAATCCGTTTTACTTACAATGAAGCATGGACATCCGAGGGTGTCCATGCTTTGTTCATTATGCAGTTTATGAGTGAGTCTCGACCTTTGAAGTGGCGGGCAGAGAGTCATTGCGTTCGTCTACAGCCTCGACAACGGCACGACCGAGAGTCATAAACGCTTCGCCGGTTATCGACTCCCTGAGCGCGATAGGCTCCCCGCTGTCGCCGCCTTCACATATAGAACCGACTATGGGTATCTGGGCGAGCAGCTTTACCTTCAGCCGGCGGGCAAGTTCCACAGCACCGTCCCGGCCAAAAATATAATAGCGCTCGTCAGGATGAGCAGCCGGAGTAAACCACGCCATATTCTCCACAATACCAAGTACGGGCACATTTACCTTATCATCAGTAAACATGCCTATGCCTTTACGTGCATCGGCCAAGGCCACTTCCTGCGGCGTACTTATAATTATAACTCCGGTAATGGCAAGAGTCTGCACCAAAGTAAGATGTATATCGCTCGTGCCGGGAGGCATGTCTATAAGGAAATAATCAAGATCGCCCCACATACCCTGCGTAATAAGCTGATTAAGCGCACGTGACGCCATGGCTCCGCGCCATAACGCCGGCGCGTCACGCTCCATAAGAAGGCCTATCGACAACAGCTTCACACCGTAGCGTTCAATGGGCACGATATAATCCTGCCCCCCCACTTTCTCCATATAAAGAGGCTCGTCCTCTACACCAAACATCTTGGGCACAGAGGGGCCGAAAATATCTGCGTCGAGCAACCCGACCTTATAACCTAGCCTCGCGAGAGCCACGGCAAGGTTACTTGCCACAGTCGACTTGCCTACACCACCCTTGCCCGACGACACGCCGATAATATTTTTCACACCGGGAAGCGGGTTTTCAGGTTTAGGAGCCGGACCGCTATTGCGGAATTTGGCAGCGATGCGGCCCTTAATATCCACTTCGGGCGATATGAAAGTAGTTATGGCGGTCTCGGCCGCCTTGACAACCGACTTCACAAAGGGGTCGGTAGGTTTGTCAAATATCAGGGAAAAGCTCACTGTATTGCCGTCAATACGTATATCGTCCTCAACCATGCCGAGTTCGACTATATTTTTCCCGTTGCCGGGATAACGCACCGTAGCAAGTGCGTCAAGTATAAGTTTCGGATAAATAGGCTCCATATTGTTATATTTATTGTTTGTCATTGTTTTTAATACGCACCTGCGGGTTGCAAAGTTCGGGGCATTGCAACTCCCCGCGTGAGAAACTGCGATATGTGTCGGGTTCTATCTCTACTTCCGGTTCGGAGAGTTCACCCTGCGCCGGCAAATTCCATGATATATACTTTATGGTCAGCCCGCGGTCAAGCCACTGCTGCTCGTAAAAAGTGCGTATGCCGAGAATATCGTCGACGCCCTGCGGATTGCCATACAGATCGCATGTGTCGGCAAGAAGCGGCAACGAATTATGACGGGCCATAATGCCTGTATAAGTATACAGAAACGGGCTGTCGGTCTTCAGATGCACCCGGCCTCCGTCCTTAAGGACCTCTCGGTAAAGTCGCATAAATCGCGTACCTGTCAGGCGTTTGTTGACTTTCTTCATCTGCGGGTCGGGAAACGTTATCCATATCTCGTCTACCTCCCCGGGAGCGAAAAAGTATGGCAACAGCTCTATGCTCGTACGCAGAAATGCGGCATTTCCCATCTTACGGTCGCGTACCTGACATGCACCCGACCACATCCGCGCACCCTTTATGTCTATACCGATAAAGTTTTTATCGGGAAACCGCGAGGCAAGACCTACCGTATATTCACCCTTGCCGCAACCAAGCTCGAGTATGACAGGATTGTCATTGTGAAAGTAATCAGAATGCCAACGGCCCTTCATAGGGAATCCCTGCTCCTTCAATACGCTGAAAGGATACTGAAAGACACACTCCATCGACTCCATGTCGCTAAATTTTTTCAACTTGTTTTTTCCCATGTTAAACTACTTTATCGTTCAGACACAATCCTGAATATTAATAATACGTTCCACCACATAAAGCGCGCATATGTCATTGATAGCCACGTCCATGTCATCATAATTGCGGTTTTCGCTCCGCAACACCACTTTTGACGGATCTTCCTGATGACGCCGCACATACTTCACCACCCTACGGTTTTCCATAACCACGACATATATCTGCCCCCACAATATGTTCTGCAGATCACTCTGAGGCAAAAAAGCCACATAACCGCCATTGTTAATTTTCGGCATCATAGAGTCGCCCTTGGCCCTGACCACAATCCATTCGGGATTCAGATTGGGGAAATTAAGCCGGCCTATGACATTCTCCTCTGTAAACGCACGCGTCATCTCGGTACATCCGGCAGCCACATCTATATCGTAAACCGGAATACCCTCGTTGATACACGACACCGCTACCTCTCCCGACGACACGGACATAGCCCGCGACACTTTGTCGAACGGCAATCCCTTACCGTCGCGCAACCAGTCTTTGGATATGTTCAGGTTCACGACTATGCGGTTGAGCAGAGCCTCGCTGACAGGCAGTCGCCCGCTAAGGTACTTTGACACATTGGAGGCGTCTATGCCAATCGTTTTCGCAAGTTGTGACTGCGAGAGATGCTGCAACTGCATTATATGCCTTATACGGCCTATTATTGCATCCTGAGAGTGTGATGTTTCCATAATTGAGGTGGTTTTACATTGCAAAAATACTTCAATAATTGCAATAATGCAAGTCGGCATACTATTATTTTGTGCATGCCTAATAAAAAACAGTTATATTTGTTTGTCAATAAGATAAAAGGTAACTTTGCGCGTCCTTTTAAACAATAACAAAATGTCAACTTACACAGAAGACCAACGCAAAGTGACCACTCATCGCCTTATCGAGATGAAATCCCGCGGCGAAAAGATAGCCATGCTTACAGCCTACGACTTCTCAATGGCAAAACTCATTGATGAAGCCGGCATGGATGTTATACTCGTGGGCGACTCCGCCTCTAACGTCATGGCAGGCAACATAACCACCCTGCCCATTACCCTTGACCAGATGATATATCATGCCAAGTCAGTGGTAAAAGGCGTCAAGAGAGCGCTTGTGGTGGTAGACCTGCCATTCGGCAGTTATCAGGGCAACAGTAAGGAAGCACTTGCTTCGGCAATAAGAATCATGAAAGAAAGCCATGCCGAAGCTGTGAAAATGGAAGGAGGAGCTGAAATACGCGAATCTATCGAACGCGTTTTATGTGCCGGCATACCCGTCATGGGGCATCTCGGACTCACCCCGCAGTCCATCAACAAGTTTGGCACCTATGCAGTGCGCGCCAAAGAGGAGGCCGAAGCCGAGAAACTCGTCGCTGACGCCAAATTGCTTGAAGAGATAGGCTGCTTCGCTCTCGTTCTTGAAAAAATACCGGCGCAACTCGCCACACGCGTAGCAGCCGAGGTGTCGATACCCGTAATCGGCATTGGCGCCGGAGGAGGCGTTGACGGTCAAGTACTCGTCATGCACGATATGCTTGGCATAAACAAAGGCTTCTCACCGCGCTTCTTACGCCGTTACGCCGACCTGTCGACAGTCATCAACGACGCCGTGGCCCACTACATCGATGATGTCAAAACCCGCGATTTTCCCAACGAGAAAGAACAATACTGATTTCTCGACCCGCTTTTACGGTATAGGCGCTGCTCAGGCACTACCGCAAGTTCATCACGGAGCACTACAGAATTGTTGTGCTCCGTGTTATGTGATACATAAATACCGCGTGCTGACTCACGTCCATACGCCTTATGAATTCCCTGATTTTATGACGGGGCGTCATAAAATTTCGTAAAATCGGGGTTATGTAATTAAAAGTAGATACCTATACCCGACATTTAATAAAAAACTTTTGTATTTTTGCCATTCAAACAACGTTTCAACCGATGACAAAGAACGAAGCCGCACCACAGCCCTCTGCCGAGAAATGGACCGAGATAACGCTTCTTCCCGAGTGGGAGGAGGAATACTATCTCGTATATACGGCAAAAAAATACGGAAAATGGGTGATGCTCAAGACCCTTAAGCCGGAATATGCCGACCACCCCGACTTTATGGCGATGATTGAAAAAGAGTTTGAAGTACGTTATAACCTCGCCCATCCCCACATCGTCATGATCAACGACTTCGAGGAGATACCCGGGCTGGGCAAGTGCATCATCACCGATGACGTATATGGCGACTCGCTCCGCAAATTGATGAACGAAAACAAGGTGACTCCGGAGATAATACAAAAGTTACGCCACGACCTTCTTGATGCAATCGACTACATACAGGCCAATCACATCGTACATCATCCGATACGTCCTGAAACTATAATTTTCACAGAGAATATAGGCAATCTGAAACTGATAGACGTAGGCTTTGATCAATTGAAACACATGGAGCCGGCCGACATGTCGGAAGACATATATAACTACGGCCTCGTACTCAACGAAGCACTCGACCATGTGGAGGGTAAGAACACACTACTCCGCAAAGTGGCCAAAAAGTGCATGGAGCCTGATCCCGACAAGCGTTACCGCGATGTTCAGGACCTGCACCTCGCACTTGAACACCGGTCAAGCAATCAACTATACGTCTTACTGATTGTTTTTCTTTCATTGATGATCGTAATGCTCGCTTGGTTAAACACCCGCCATCCGGCATCGGCCGACAATCGACCGTCGATTGAAAACGTAAAATAGCTATCACAATGTCAGTTGAAATAAGAGAAATCGACTCTACCCGATCGCAGCTCAAGGAGTATGTCAAGTTTGGCATAGACCTGTATAAAGGCAATGACTTCTTTGTACCACCACTTATATACGACGAAATAGACACATTGTCGCCCGACAAAAATCCGGCTTTCGAGTACTGCACGGCAAAGTCATGGATGGCTTATCGCGACGGCAAACCCGTAGGCCGCATAACCGGCATCGTGAACTCAATCGTCAACGACCGCACAGGATCGCACGATCTGCGCTTCGGCTTCATGGACTTCATAGACGATGACGAAGTAGTCGACGCACTGTTCAACGAACTGATGCGATGGGGCAAGTCGCAGGGTCTAAACTCCATCGTAGGTCCAATGGGCTTCAGCGACATGGACCATGAAGGCATGCTCACCTATGGCTTTGACGAACTCGGCACTATGGCCACTATATACAACTACCCATATTATCCGCGCCATATGGAACGCCTCGGCTTCAGAAGTGATGCCGAATGGGTGGAATACCGCATGACCGTTCCCGACAGAATTCCCAACCAGCTTCAGCGCGTAGGCGACATAGTAAGGCGCAAATACAGACTTCGCACCATAAAGTTTACAAGTTCAAAAAAGCTGAAAGAGCAGTATGGACAGGCACTGTTTGAACTCATCAACGAGGCATATGACAGTCTGTACGGCTACTCGCCCCTGACAAAAAGGCAGATTGACTACTACATAAGCATATACCTTCCCATTCTGCGACTTGAAAATGTGTGTGTCATAGTTGACGCCGACGACAAATTGGTGGGAGTGGGAATATCCATTCCGTCGCTGTCGCGGGCGCTGCAGAAGTCGCGCGGACGGTTGTTTCCGTTTGGCTGGACACATCTGCTAAAAGCACTCTACCGCCCCAACGACACTGTAGACCTTCTGCTCGTGGCTGTAAAACCAGAGTATCAGAGCAAGGGTGTGAACGCACTGCTATTTACCGACCTGATACCGGTATATATTAAAAACGGCTATCGATGGGCAGAGAGCAATCCCGAACTTGCCGAAAACGAAAACGTGCAGCAACAGTGGAAGTTTTTTGAACGTCGCCAACACCGCCGCCGCACCGCTTTCCGTAAAGACATACCCGATAAACTCTAAAAACGGGTGTAGTACAGTTCTACGCCCATATAGTCATCATATAGAATCAGGTTGGCAGGCCCTTCCATGTCCCAGCCATAGTCCCACTCATCGCCGTTCTGAAAGTATATCTCCACTTCATAGTCATCCCAGTCCCAAGTAAAACTGTATGAACCGCTGAAGTCACTGTAAGTGCCCCAGCCGTCGCTATCAAAAATGAACCGGCTGCTTCCGTCATCCTGAATCCAGCTTCCGAGAAACGGAGCGTTTATCGGATCATAGTCCTCGTCATCGCATGACACCAAGCACACCGATAGCACCGTAAGCATAATCCCCAATAAAAAGGTCTTCTTCATACTGTCTTTAATTAATGTTATAATCTTAAAGATGCGTTTAATTTTTCAACAAATTTAGTGTAACTTTGTTGAATTACGATTAAAAACAGTCAATGAATTTAACCTCGCTCGTCCGACCGCATTTTTTGAAGCGGATCGGCGCTATAACATATACAACAATGCATGCTCGGGACACACAACGCTCGCAGCTCGGCATGCTGTTGAAAAACGCCCGCGACACACTCGTCGGAGAGCGCTACGGTTTTGTTAACATAAATTGCTATGACGACTACAGAAGCCATGTTCCGGTAAGCGGGTATGCCGACATAAGGCCGTTGGTAGAGCGCATGATAGCAGGTGAAAAGAATATACTGTGGCCAGGAACAACCCGACGTTTTGCCCAATCGTCAGGTACCTCTGACGGAAAAAGCAAATATATACCCGTCACCGCCGACTCGCTGCGCCGCAACCACTATCAGGGCGGCAGCGATGTAGTGAGCACTTACCTTAATCTCTATCCGGACAGCCGCATGTTTGACGGAAAAGGCTTCATACTCGGAGGCAGTTTTGCCAACGAGCTCACACTTCCCGCAGGAGTAAAAGTAGGCGATCTGTCAGCCAACCTTATCGATGCCATCAGCCCGCTGGTCAATCTTGTCAGAGTTCCGTCAAAGCGCATAGCCCTCATGGAAGACTGGCGGCAGAAACTTCCTGCACTTGTCAAAGCGTCGATGCGCAGCGACATCACTAATATATCGGGCGTACCGTCATGGTTTCTGACCGTGCTTAAAGAAGTCATAACCGCCGCCGGAGCCGCAACCATACATGATGTATGGCCACATCTTGAAGTCTTTTTCCATGGCGGCATATCGTTCAAGCCTTACCGCGAGCAGTATGCACACATCACCGACCGCTCACGGATGCGTTATATCGAAACCTACAACGCTTCAGAGGGTTTCTTCGCCGTACAGTCTGAAATCGACGACCCGTCGCTGCTTCTGCTTCTTGACTTAGGCATATTCTACGAATTCATCCCTACCGACGAAGTCGACGACAAGTTTCCCCGGGCTCTTCCGGCATGGGAGGTGAAAGAAGGGCATACTTACGCCATGATCATCACATCATGCAACGGGCTGTGGCGCTATGCACTGGGCGACACCGTGACAGTAGTATCGGTGAATCCGCTCAAAATAATAATATCGGGACGCACCAAGCACTATATCAATGCATTCGGTGAAGAGTTGATGGTATACAATGCCGATGCCGCCATAGCCTCGACATGCCGTGAACTCGACTGCGCCATAACCAACTATACCGCTGCTCCGGTTTATGCCGGCGACAAGTCGAGAGGTCGCCATGAATGGCTAATCGAGTTCAACCGGGAGCCTGACGACATAGAGGCTTTTGCCGACACTCTCGACCGCCATCTATGCCATGAGAACTCCGACTATCAGGCAAAACGCGCGGGCAATCTGTTTTTGGACCGGCTAAGTATAGTCAAAGGGCGCCCGGGAGTCTTTGACGAATGGCTCGCCTCAACAGGAAAACTCGGCGGGCAACGCAAAGTACCGCGGCTAAACAACGACCGACGCGTTATAGACTCGCTACTACATCTTAATAATATGAAATAATATTTTTAACAACAGTTATTATGAAATACTACCGATCTATACTTCTTGCACTGCTGATTGCGACAGCTACCGTGGCCGGAGCAAAAGCACGATACGTTTTCTATTTTATCGGCGACGGCATGGGCATGGGCCATGTCAATGCCACACAATACTACAACCGCATGGTGCTTGGAAACGAAGAGCCGTTGCTTATGATGCAGTTTCCTGTAGCCTCACATGCATGGACCTACTCCGCCTCATCGCCAGTGACCGACTCTGCAGCGGCCGGCACAGCACTGTCTACCGGCTTCAAGACCAACAACTACATGATAGCCATGTCACCCGACTCAACCACCCACTACAAGTCCATAGCCCGCACACTCAAGGATGAAGGCTGGGGAGTGGGCATACTCACGTCGGTAGCACCCGACGACGCCACCCCCGCGGCATTTTACGCCAATCGTCTTGACCGCGGAATGCACGCCGGCATTGATGAAGATGCCATAAAGTCAGGCTACGAATTCATGGGCGGAGCCTCATTGCGTGGACTTAAAGACAGTGAAGGACACCCCAACGCAGCGGCCGAAATGCTCAAAAAATCAGGAATAAAAATATTGTACGGCACAGACGGATACGAGAACACAGATGCCGAACGGCTGATAATCCTAAGCCCGGAGGGTGTATGGGGCAACAATAATGACATCGGCTATACAATCGATTCTATACCCGGGGCATTGACCCTGCCTGAACTCACCCGCGCCGGTCTCGCCCAAGTGAGCCGTCGTTCTCCCGACCGCTTCTTCATGATGATCGAAGGGGGCAACATAGACCATGCCGCACATGCCAACGACCCCGGAGGTGTGATAAAAGAGATATTAAACTTTCAGGATGCCATAAAAATAGCCTACGATTTTTATTTGCAACATCCTGACGAGACTCTTATCGTAGTCACGGCCGATCATGATACAGGTGGCATGGCCTTGTCACGCAAGACCAAAGGCGGCCTCGGCCTTATCGACAACCAGCGCATAAGCAAAGACCTCCTAACCGACTACTGCCGCAACCTGCTCGAGAATAACACACCTGTTACATGGGAGGAGATGAAGTCGATGCTCTCGGACAAACTCGGCTTATGGGGAGCAATACCCTTAGACGAAAAAACGACCGAAAGTCTGCACAATACATTCAACCGCACATTTATCGAGCGTACGGCACTGAGTGAAAAGGCATTATACAATGTATATAATGCATTTGTAGTAGAAATATTCAAGATATATAACAAACAAGTGGGCACCGCTTTCATAAACAGCAGCCATACGGCCAATCCCGTACCGGTATTTGCCATTGGAGCTGGAGCTGATAAATTCACCGGCGTAAACAACAATACCGACATACCCAAGCTGATATACGAAGCCACGCGATGACATCATCGCACAAGCGCTTGACGGCAGTGTCAGTCAGGCGATGAAAGACTTTTGACCAACTCCATGACATAAGGAGTTGACTTTATAGAGTCGGCCTGTAAGAGATAACTAAGGGCCGGCTCTTTTTCGCCTTTAATATAATAATAATTACCCAATATAAGCAGAGTATCGTAATCGTCGGGATACAGTGACAGCAATTTACTGTACACATCTATGCCTTGGGCCTCATCGCCCGCGCACATATAGCCGTCGGCCAAAGAAGCAAGATACTGCCGATTGTCGGGAGCACCGGTAAGCATTATCTTGCTGTACTCGATTATCATGGGCGCATTGCGACGAAACACATAGTAGCTGAGCAGTTGTTTTTCTATACTGCGTTTAAGCCACGGCTGCCTGTCCTTTACAAGCATGAGGAATTCTTCATACAGCGAAGTCTGTCCCATAGCGAAACTTACACGCCTCACGCCGGAGTATATGGAGTCGACAGGTATAAGCTGTTGCTGAGCACGTTCAAGAAGCGAAATCTCATAATCGGGCAGCTTCCTCATGGCCGCCACAACAATCGCATGACTGTATGTATCGACCACTTTGGCGCTGTCCTCAAGCATAAGTTCATACATGGCTGCGGCATTAGCCCAATCTTTGTATTTAAAAAACCTCGCCGCTTTGGCGGCCACAGTTTTATAGTCGCGCGAATTCACGGCGGCTTGCGATACAAATGAAAACATCAATGTCACCAAAACCGTGGCAACATACACAACACGCTTATTTTCTCCGCTAAATAATTTTTTCCGCATGGCTTAATTGCATTTTTCGCTTCTGTTGCATTATCTTTGTAAAGATAAACAATTATAATATATAATGTATCGACATGAGAACAAATTATAAGCGCATTTTGCTGAAACTAAGCGGAGAGTCGCTCATGGGGGCGCAAGGTTACGGAATCGACACAGTACGTCTTAACGAATATGCCGCGCAGATAAAGGATGTGGCAGCATCGGGAGTTCAGGTAGCCATAGTCATAGGCGGAGGCAACATATTTCGCGGCCTGAGCGGAGCGTCAAAAGGTTTCGACCGGGTTAAAGGCGACCAGATGGGCATGTTGGCCACTGTCATCAACTCGCTCGCACTCAGCTCCGCGCTTGAGGCCTCGGGACAACCGGCCAAAGTGTTTACGGCCATAAACATGTTTCCCATCGGAGAGCATTACAGCAAGTGGCGCGCCATTGAAGCCATGAAAGAGGGCAAGGTAGCCATCATTTCAGGCGGCACCGGCAATCCGTTCTTTACCACCGACACCGGTTCTGCTCTGCGAGGCATCGAAGTCGAAGCCGACGTTATGCTAAAAGGCACACGTGTCGACGGCATATACACCGCCGATCCGGAGAAAGACCCGACAGCCACCAAATTCTCGGAAATCACCTATGACGAAGTATATACACGCGGACTTAAAGTCATGGACCTCACGGCCACGGCACTCTGCAAAGAAAACCGTCTGCCGATAATCGTATTTGACATGGACACCCCCGGCAACCTAAAAAAAGTCCTTGCCGGAGAATCCATCGGTACTCTTGTCTATTAACAAATCAAAATACATACCATTATGACTGACGTTAAAACTTATCTCGACCCCGCCGAAGAAAAAATGGAAATGGCGGTAGCGTATCTTGACGAATCACTCGCTCACATACGTGCAGGCAAAGCCAATCCGAAAATACTCGACGGCATACGTGTCGAATACTACGGTAGTGCCGTGCCTATCTCCAACGTGGCCAACGTAAGCGTGCCCGATGCGCGTACAATCACCATTACCCCTTGGGAGAAAGCCATGTTCAAGGAAATTGAAAAGGCCATCATAAACTCTGAACTCGGCATAACCCCCGAAAACAACGGTGAAATCATACGTATATCCATACCGCCACTTACCGAAGAGCGCCGCAAGCAACTTGTAAAACAGTCAAAAGCCGAAGCGGAAAATGCCAAGGTATCGGTACGCAACGCACGTCGCGATGCCATAGAAGGCCTTAAGAAAGCAATAAAGCAGGGCATGCCCGAGGACGTAGAAAAAGATGCGGAAGGCACAGCCCAGAAACTTCATGACAAATACTTGAAGAAAATCGACGAGCTCTTTGCCGCAAAGGAAAAAGAGATACTAACCGTATAAACCGGCAACAATGGTGACAGGTGACAAAATACCCGAAGTACTCGGATTGAATACGGAGGGACGTGAAATAAAAGCAGCCGATTTTGCCGGCAAGCCGCTGATAATATATTTTTATCCGAAAGACAACACTCCCGGATGTACGGCCGAAGCATGCTCCATACGCGACGGCTACGGCGAGCTTAAAGCATTGGGCTACGAGATAATAGGCATAAGCAAAGACTCTGTGGCAAGCCACGTGAAGTTTGCCGACAAATACTCCTTGCCGTTCATACTGCTAAGCGATCCCGACACAACGGTCAATCAGGCATTCGGCGTGTGGCAGAAGAAAAAGATGGCCGGACGCGAGTACATGGGCACCGTGCGCACGACATTCATCACCGATGCCGACCATCATGTGACCCACATAATCACGAAAGTCGATACTAAAAACGCGACCGAACAGTTATTGAAACTACTCGCCCGTTAATCGGCCGGCAATTATCAAACACATAGAAAGGTGGCACTGTAAAAAACGGTTGTTAAAAGATTGCTTCTCCATATCTGTATTAACCGTATTTTGCCGCTGACAGAATAAGAAAGGCGACACCTGACAAGTGCCGCCTTTCACATTTTTATACCAACTTATCTAACTTAAACTATATCATCATTGCTGCTATTTTGCGGGAACTATCGATATGGCGTAGCCGCCACCCGGCGCTTCCGGTATCTTTATGCGTGATTTAGGCGTCACGATCTTCTCCTCTATTATATAGGATTGAGGATTGGTGCGGTAATGGGCATCCTTGCCGTCGCGATATATCGTAGCTTTATACTTGCCGGCAGGAAGGAAACCGAAAGACACATCAGATACCCTGCGTTCAGCTCCGTTTGTGCCTCCGACAAACCACTTGTCCTCGCCCTTTGCCTTGCGGGCCACGGTCAGATACTCCATAGGCTCGGCTTCAAGATAGTAGCTCTTGTCCCAGTCGAGAGCCACATCCTTGATGAACTGAAATGCATCCATGAATTGCTCATAGGTTTCCGGCAGGTCTGCCGCCATCTGGAGCGGACTTGACATGGTCACATAAAGCGACAACTGATTGGTGAGCGTCGTATTGACCCATGACTTGTTCTTAGGATTATATTTTGATATGTTGTTTTCAAACAGACCGGGAGTATAATCCATCGGACCACCGATAAGGCGAGTAAAAGGCAGGATGGTGGTATGACTCGGCTTGCTGCCTCCGAATGCCTGATATTCCGAGCCGCGAGCCGATTCATTGCCGATAAGGTTGGGCCATGTACGGCACAATCCCGTAGGACGCACCGCTTCATGTGCGTTAACCATAATCTTATAGTCAGCGGCCTTTTTCACGGCATAAAGATAGTGGTTTACAAGCCACTGGCTGAAATGATTGCTCCCTGCCGGAATGATTTTGCCGACATAACCGCTCTTTACAGCATCATAGCCGTTGTCTTTCATAAACTTGTAAGCCTCATCCATACGGCGCTCGTAGTTACGCACAGAACTTGATGTCTCATGGTGCATTATCATCTTAACTCCCTTTGACTTGGCATAATCGCGTATCTCCGGCAGATTGAAGTCGGGATAAGGGGTGACAAAATCAAAAACCTCGTCTTTCATCTTGTTGGACCAATCTTCCCAACCTGTATTCCAGCCCTCTACCAGAACACCGTCAAAACCGTGTTCGGCGGCAAAATCGATATAACGTTTTACCTTATCAGTAGTGGCGCCGTGCTGTCCGTGAGGATTCACTTTATTATAATCAACCTTGTCAAGGTGTATATTAGGCAGGTCATTTGTATAGCTCCATTTGCTTTTCCGGTTAATCATCTCCCACCATATGCCTATATACTTGCATGTCTTTATCCATGACGTATCCTCTATTTTACACGGCTCGTTTAAGTTAAGGGTTATGCGCGAGGCAAGTATGTCGCGGGCATCGTCACTTACAATCACCGTACGCCATGGAGTCACGCAATCGGTCTGCATATAAGCCATATCGCCCGCAGGGTCGGGGGTGAGCAATGACTTGAACACCAAGTTGGTGTTGTCAAGTTCAAGGTGCATGCACGGATAGTCGACCAGAGCAGCCTCATGTATGTTTATATACAGTCCGTCGTCGGTCTTCATCTGCAATGATGTCTGCACGGCCTTATCTGACGGACGGTCTACCCATATGTAGGTCGGACCGGTCACACTGTCGGCAAGCGAGGCTATGTCCGACAGGCGGCTACGCGTATACTCATACTCCTGAGTATCATAATCGGCAGGTATCCAATAAGCCTCATGGTCGCCGGCCATGGCAAACTCGGTAAGCTCGTCGGTAATAACAAAGTAACTTAACTTCTTCTGCATGGGAAATTCATAACGGAAACCGAGACCGTCATCGAACAGGCGGAAACGTACCGACATAAGCCTGTTGGTAGACTTCTGACGTAGATTCACAAGCATTTCACGGTGGTTGTCGCGTATCTCGGCCTCCTCGCCCCACACGGGCCGCCATGTAGTATCGACCGAAGCCGTATCGACCGACACAATCTCAAAGCCGTCTTTCAGGTCACCGCCCTTTTTCAGTTTAAAGCCGAGACTACTCGGCCTGACTGCCGGCTTTGATTTGTAATCAAGCGAATACCGTGGCGTACCGTTATCGGTCAATGAAAATGTCATAGACAGATTACCGTCAGTAGAAAGGAGTGTCTGCCCCGTCACCGGTATATACAATACCAATAACCCCGCAATTAAGTTAAGCACCTTCTTCATATATTAAATTTTAGTTAACGCATAAGTTTCGTTTCGCAAAGATACATTTATATTTCGAAACCACAACATTTTTTTCGCAAAACTATTGAACCATATTTTGCATAGTCCCTTAAACGTATTTATATTTGTACGATATACGAAGATCCGTCAGTAAAATGTCACTCCTGAACAATATCAAATCAATCTTCAACCCGCACAACGCATCCTCCCGGACCGTTAACAGTCCATCACGACCTGAATATGTCATGTCGACAAGCGCCGACGGCTCCCGTACATCACTTGTCACCGTCGAAAGCATACGTCATGCTGTCCATGACATTGGCCACGGACTCATAGTACTGACACGCTGCATACCGGTCGAAACAAAATCAGGACAGTGCCACAGCATAGTATGGGGATATGAAGATGGCAGCGAGGAAGCGGGAATATCCGTATATATCGACTCTACCGATAACGGCTCCGTAAGGTATGTAAAGAAGGGATCATGCTCTCCTGAAAAAGCCATAGCCGTACTCACTGACTTTTTTAAGAATGACATTGTTCCGGATATTGATGACTGGCATATGCAATACAGACTTGCCGATTCTGACTATCTTGAACCGCAGGTGCTATACGTTGACCGCGAAGAGTATGAACGTTTCGACCTTGATGACGTAATAGCCGCCATAGAGATGCTCGAAAACGGCATGGCCGGCAGTGTCATGCTTCAGGCACCATCCGGACAATACGGCTACCTCGAGGTATCGGGTGGAGTCAACGACTACAAAGTAGAACTTACAGCCGACAATTCTGACGGCGACCGTGTCGGCTTCCGTACTCATACACGTTATGGAGGCCATGTGCGCCACTGGTTCTCGGATTACTACAATTACAAATTACCGACCCTGACACCCGATTGGGAGGAATTTGATGTGGAAGCATATTTTAAAGAATTGAAGGGTGTTCAATAAAACGACATAATTTAACCATATCATGAACGGTACATACAGTCCCGAGGTCGCAACAGCCATCGACCTCATATGGAAAAGTTTCAATAAAGAAAAGATGCAGCAGGGCTATGCCATGCTTGAAAAAGCGGCCAACAAAGGCGATGCCGATGCCTTCTGCTACCTTGGACGCTGTCATATGGGCGAAGAGTACGTATGGTGCGGAGGCGACTTTGATGTAGACGAAGACCGAGCCTCGCAATTAATAAAAGAGAGCGTACGCCGAGGGAGCGCCTCGGGAGTACTCTGTGCCCTTCGTAATGGCAATCTTACTCCGGGAGTAATGCGCGACATGCCATTCAGTTCAGTCAAGGAAGCATTTAGCGAAATTCTTGACCAAGCCAAAGGAGGCGACGCCTTCTGCCTTTACATGATAGGCAACGCCATGTTCTGGGGCGACTATCTTATCATCGAGAAAGGAGAGGCCGACAAGTACAACGACGAGGAAGAGTATAATGAATTCGCTTATCCAATTGCAGCCGAATACTATGAGAAATCATTTGATGCAGGATTGTCATGCGCGTTCGGCAACTACCGGACCATCTACGACTCCGGACTGGCCGACATAGACGAAGATACATATGAAGAATATTTCCAACAGCTTGCCGACAACGGTGACCCGCTCGTATGCAGCGATTTCGGGAAGTATCTCGAAGATGAATACGAAAACCGCGAAAAAGAAGCATTAATATACTACAGAAGAGCTTATGACCTCGGCGACAAGCGCTCTGCCTACAACCTTGCCACCTGCTATGGACGCGGCTATGGCACTCCGCAGAATCTCGACAAGGCGTTTGAGTACTACAACATAGCAGCTGAAGCCGGAGAACCGGGAGCCATGTTTGAACTTGGAAACTTCTATTTTGAAGGTCGGGGCAATGTCACTCGCGACTATGCCAAGGCCGTTTACTGGCTCGGGAAGTCATATGACAGCTACGATGAAGAGAGGCGATGGCGGCCGGCCGCCGAACTGGCCATACTCCATCAGGACGGTCTCGGTACGATTCAGGATGACGACATGGCCTATCGACGCCTGTCGGAAATCGAAGATATCGTTGATGAAATATGGGAGCCGCTTGACGCGCAGGTACTCAATGCTCTCGGCGTAGCATACGCCTTCGGACGCGGCACCGACACCGATATACCTCGAGGCATAGAATACTTTGACCGCGCCATAGAATACGGAAGCGAGGAGGCAGCCCGCAACAAAGCTATGTTCAAAAAATCAATTTTTGGCCGCTGGAGCCGCCGATGACTGCTTACTGGTATAAAAAACAGGCTGTGCAAAACACAGCCTGTTTTTTATGTTTGGATAAACGTTCACTTTGCCGGAGCATCGGCAGTTGTCACATCGTTCTTTTCTTCAAAAGCCTTGGCAGCGGCAGCAAGCTTAGCCTGCGACTCGGAATCGGTCTGCCAATGAAATGGTACGAAATCGCTCTTCGGATCAACCCATGACGGCTTGCGGAAATGAAGTATTATAAAGGGAGCAACCACAAATATAAATACTCCTCCGAACAATACGGCATACCATACTGTCGTCGAACCCATCGGTATCTGGTCGGGCGGGAAGAAGCTTAACACAAATGCCAGCAAAGAACCTAAAAATCCCACACCGCCTACAATCCACATAAGACCGTTGCCTTTACTGCCTATACGGAATGGACGCTTGGTAGTTTTCATTCTGTAACGCAGATAGATTGCTGCGGCAAACATGAGCAGGTATGCGATAAGGTAGAGCAGTACCGTCAATTGCGACAAAATCTGATAGAAACTCTCTACCGAAGGCATGACCACAAACAGAAGGGCAAGAAACGTCACGGCACCTCCCTGTACATAAAGTATATTCTTTTGTACACCCGACTTATTGGTCTTCTGAAAGAAAGGAGGCAGATACCCGGCCTGTCCCACGGCAAAAATACCCTTGGACGGACCTGCCACCCATGTCAGCACACCTGCAAGCACTCCAAAAGCCAATGCTATGGCTATTACCGGAGTCAGCCAATTAAGATGCATGAATTGGAAATAGTTGTCGAATCCTACAAGAAGACTCTGTACAAGATTTATATCTTTGGCCGGAATAATAACTCCGAGAGCATATGTGCCAAGAACAAATATGAGTACGGTGATTATAGCTCCTACAAATACTGCCTTAGGATAATTCACGGTAGGATTGGCGACATCCCTCACATGTATGCCCGACATCTCCATGCCGGCGTAAAACAGAAAAATAGAAGCGGCCAACACCACATTGTCAAAATTTGAAAAATCAGGAAAAAAGTCGCCATGAAAATCCATCTGCGGCGTACCACCCATACATAAATATATTATAGCCAAAATAACAAGTATGCATGCTGGTATTACCGTGCCTACAATACCGCCTATCTTGGATACTTTACCGACCCAGCCAAGTCCTTTCATGGATATAAGCGTCGCTATCCAATAAATAGCAAGAACCACAACAATAGTATAGATTTTATTGGAGGCAAGATGAGAATCAGCCACATGATCCATACCTATGAATGCAAGCGACACGGCACCGAAAGTCAACACCGTAGGAAACCATATGGTACTCTCGACCCACTGAAGCCATATACCCAGAAACCCGAGTTTCTGACCGAATGCCTCCCCTATCCATCGAAACATACCTCCCTGCTGGTAGGGAAACATCGCAGCAAGCTCAGCCGCCACAAGCGATACCGGAATAAGGAATACCAACGCCGCAAAAAGATAGTAAAACGCAGAGCTGACACCATATTCAGCCTCTGCCGGAAGTCCGCGGAGCGACACCACGGCCACGACATTCATTATCACCAGCGTGAATACACCCAGTTTCACCGCCGATTTAACATTTGTATTAGCCATAATTAATATAGTTGAGGTGAGTGAATTAATATTTTACGCTTACTCGATTGCCGTTGAATATGCCAAGTCCGAGTTTATTTACAAAAGACTTCATGACAGCCTGAGCCTTGACTGAATTGCCGGCTTCATCAAGAGGCGGGGCAAAAGCCGATATGCCCATCACTCCCGGCAATACTCCGATCACACCGCCGCCTACCCCACTCTTGGCGGGAATACCTGATGTATACAGCCAGTCGCCTGTATGTTCATAAAATCCTACGGTAGCTATAAGAGAAGTGATCTTCGGTGTTATAGCCTCGTCAAACACCGCCTTGCCTGATACAGGGTTGACCCCGTTGTTGGCTATGGTCGCAGCCATGACGGCAAGCTGGGCCGACGTTATACCGAGCGAACACTGGCGTGTATAAAGGTCTAAGCTCATATTCACATCATCGTAAATGCGATTGTAGTTCTTAAGCAGCCATGCGATAGCTCTGTTGTTGAAATTGGTCGCACTCTCGCTTTCATATAGTTGTTCTATCAATACGGGAGCTGAGCCGCACAACTCGGTTATGTTATCCACAATGGCTTTCCATTTACCGGCAGAGTCGCCTGCGGGCAAAACCATAGAACAAGCCGATATGGCGCCGGCATTGACCAAAGGAGTGGAAGGATGGTCATTTTCCAATAATATGGCAAATATAGAATTAAATGGCAATCCCGTAGCATCGGCTCCGATTTTATTCAACAACACCTCGGGTCCTTGCTGTCGCATGACCAATATAGCGGTAGGCACTTTTGATACGGACTCTATACCGAACCGATATGACGTATCCCCTATGTTTATACACTTACCGTTAAGCAGAGTTATACTAATACCGAACAGGCCGGGATCAATATTTGCCAGATAAGGTATATAATGCGCATTGACGCCTCCCGATAAAGATTTTGTTTCATCAAAAGCTTCCTGAGCGGCTTGCTCTATCTGGTCTATAGTTATAGTCTTCTCCATCTTTCTAAATAAAAAGCGGTGATTACGGCGAATAAAGCCATAATCACCGATGATTCATAATCTATAATATCAGACCTATCGTCCTGTGTGGTTAAATGACTTTGTCTGCAACGGTACGTTCTTCTCCATAGCTATACGGGTAGTAGTCGGGTACTCCAACGCATTGAGTTCGCCGAGAGCGAAATTGATATCTGCCAACAACTGGTCGGCCATATCACGGCTGAATCCCTGTTTACATACCACTCGCATGACCACTATATCTTCGATATCGGCCGGCATTGTATAAGCCGGAACCATCCAGCCCTTCTGTGCGAGTTTGTCCTGAAGATCATACAGAGTCCACTTTGCTGTCTTTTGATACTCAGGCTTCATCAGCCAAGCAAACAACGGGTTGGGCACATCTTTGGAATAAGGTACAAACGCGTCTATTTTGGCAATTTCGTCATGAAGATACTGACATATGGCCAATGAATTGAACTGCACCTCCTTGTAGCCTTGGAATCCCAGACGTATAAACTGGTAATACTGACCGAGTATCTGTGCGGCCGGACGCGAGAAGTTAAGCCCTACTTGGCGTATCTCGGCACCAAGATAATTGACACTGAACGACATCACATCAGGAAGATACTTCTTGTCTTTCCACACGACCCAGCCAAGGCCCGGATATACAAGACCGAACTTATGACCTGAAGTACTTATCGAAAGCACCCATTTCAGACGGAAATCCCACTTTTTGTCAGGATCGAGGAACGGCAATATAAAACCACCGGTAGCAGCATCGACATGAATAGGTATGTCATACCCAGTCTTTGCGTTAAATTCGTCGAGAGCCGCATCAAGGGCTTCAACATCATCGTTAAGGCCTGTCCATGTGACACCTTGTATGGGCACAACACATATTGTGTTTTCATCACACATCTTAATGACCGCTTCCGGATCAAGAGTGGTTTTTTCAAGAGACAATGGCACTGTACGCATCTCAATCTGCCATAACTGGGCAAATTTTTCCCAAACGATCTGATAGCCCGTAGAAATTATAAAATTAGGCTTGTCATAAGGTTTACCGGCTGCTTTACGGCGCTCACGCCAACGTATCCACGCGGCTATACCGCCCAGCATACATGCCTCTGACGAACCGATAGCTACGGCTCCGGTCTTCCATGTGTCGGTCTCCGGAGTATTCCATAGGTTAGCCACAATATTTATACACTTGCCATTCATATATGCTATACGTGGATATTCCGTCTCATCGATATAGTTTACATTAATGGCCTCATTCATCAATTTTGTGCCGTACTCATCCATATAGGTAGTCACAAATGTCGCAAGATTAAGACGTGGCTGAGTCTGTGCAAAAGTCTCGTCTTTCACCATCTGATAAGCGATCTCAGGCTTTGTAGGCCCGTCAGGAATAGTCTGTACTGGAGACGGCTGAAGCATTACATTTGAGCCGAATGTATCGGTTTTTGCATCACCATTTCGGAAATTTTTGTCTAACATAAAAATGATTGTTAAGTTTGTAATTCAATAAGTTTTTAATAAATAATGGTCAGTAAGGCGTAATGTCTTTCATGCCGTCATTCATATTATGAACATACTGGATAATAATTAGTTTGATTGATTATATTAAATTTATCATAATCACAGAAAAATAACATTGAATAATGATAAAGGAGATGCTTATAGCCGGATGCGGCGGCTTTGTCGGCACATGTTGCCGCTATCTTGTAGGGAAATGGTGCGCACGATGGTGGCAGGGCGACTTCCCTGTCGGCACGTTCTTAGTAAATATCACAGGATGTTTTCTCATAGGATTGTTTTTGGGCCTTGTAGAACGACTGCATCTTATGCACACACTTCTTCTTACAACAGGCTTCTGCGGAGGTTTCACAACGTTTTCGCTTTTCGCGGCCGAAATTTACAGTCTCTGGGGCAAGCAGGAGTGGACAACGGCGCTCCTGTATACTCTGGCGAGCGTCATCATAGGAGTGATACTTGTGTGGTGCGGCCGCGCACTAATGCGCTAACCTACAGCAGCCACAGTACGCCGGGCATCGGCGGCGAGCTGCCCTTTAAGGGCTTCAAGCGACGTAAAAGCCTGTTCATGACGAAGAAAGGCTACGAACTCCACGGCGACGAGGGAGCCGTAAATATCACCGTCAAAACCTATTATATGCACTTCGATTGACCGCGGCGCGTCATCGCCATCCACGGTAGGACGATGACCTATGTTCAGCATACCGGGCCACACACTGCCGTCGGCAAGAGCTACACGAACGGCATAAACCCCATTGGCAGGGACAAGAATGCCGTGACACAGAGGCTCAATATTTGCAGTAGGAAAACCGAGTTTCCTGCCGAGTTCCTTGCCATGCACCACCGAACCCTCTATCACATACGGACGTCCGAGAAGGCAGGCCGCCTCTTCAACGCGACCATCGCCGAGCAGACTCCGTATAGCCGAAGAGCTCACCTTGGACACGGAGCCGCACTTGAATTCATCGGCGGCAAAGACCTTTATGCCGCATTTTTTTCCAAGCTCGCCATATGCCTCGATAGAATCGGGACGGTCATGGCCGAAACGGTTATTAAATCCGATCACCATAGCCTCTACACCATAATCGCGGGCAAGCATAGCCATAAATTTTCCAGCCGGCATCATGCGCAAATCTTCGTCGAAATCAAGCAATATGACATCGACACCTTCGGCCTCGATAAGCCGGAGTTTCTCGTCAAGAGTAGACAGCATAGCCATATTGCTGCCGGAAGTAAGAGTACGCGGATGACTGCGAAATGTCACCGCCGCAGGCTTCAGCCCAAGCCGGCGTCCGTGAGCCGACAGAGTCTCGAACAGACTCCTGTGTCCGTCGTGCACTCCATCAAACATACCCACGGCCGCAATACGGCCGTGGGTATTATCAGGTCTGTCAATCAACGCCATTATGCGTAATTGCTATTATATGTTTTTACAATAGAGCCGGCGGTCTGTCAATGACCGGCCTTAACTCCGTAATTGTTTTTTACAGGGGTTATCGTATAGTCAAACGTATAGTCGCCATAGGGCAGCATATACTCCGGACGGGGACGAGCTCCCCAACTGTTTTCGCAGGCGAGTCCTATCTGGCTAAGGTCAACACATACATTGGTCACGTCATCGGCGTCAAGTTCCCCCCAGTGGGTATTGGTCTTGTCCTTGCCGCCGTCAAGAGTCGATATGCAGTAGTGCAACGCCGATGCGGAGAACGGCTTGGCCGCGGTAAATTTAACTCCCGTACCCGAAGCATCAAGCACTGTCCAGTAACGAAGGTCGGTACGAGTACCGGTCTCCTGCGGACGTATGTATGGATAAGGCTGCTCCGACACGGTCTGGCGATATATGCCAAGATCGGAAGCCTGCTGACGGTCAGCGTAGTTCTCGCCCGGACCACGTCCGTAATACTCAACAGTCTCAAACGAAGCGGGCATAGGCACTTGCATACCGAAGCGGAAGAGCCCCGACACCTTGGCGTTCTTGTCGGCGGTCATCTTCTCCACGATATTTACTTCACCGTTACCGTCTATAGTATACGTCACAGTCATTTTCGCTTTTACCGAAGGCATGTCATAGGAAGCCGAGAACAGGGCCTTGCCGCCGACTTCTTCCTGAGTAAAGCCGACAAGCTTCATCTCGGGGTTCAGCCATGCGCGGTACTCTTTCTGAAGATTTGCGCCGTAATCGTTGTCAGTAGGTGCGCGCCAGAAGTTGGGGGTAATCTCTGCACCATCCTTAAGGAGCTGCGTACCGTCAAACACGTACTCGGAAATAAAGCCGGAGGCTTTATTGAAGGCAATCATGAAATGAGGGCCTTTGACGGTATCGGTGGAAATCACGACCGCCGGAGCCTCTGCCTTTGCCGTATGATGACGAGACGGGGCATTGATAAGCGTAAGCTGCTGACGTGCCACGACAGAACCGGCAGGAAGAAGACCGTCGCGCGACTTGTTCACATAAGCCACATTGAGCAGCCACTCGCCGCAATTGCATATCTTGCCGTAATCAAGGTCAACGGATGCGCTCTGCCGGGGAGCCACATCAATGTCGGCAACCTCACCGCGACGCTCTACAACGCCGTTGTGAAGAAGCTCCCACTGAAGGGCCACATTGCTCAAGTCAGTAAAGAAGTTTTCGTTATACACTTTAACACGACCGGGCTTGTCAAGAGAGGTCCATATGTTCTGATATACGCGCTGTACCTCGTAAGCATGTGGATTGGGAACACGGTCGGGCGATATAAGTCCGTTGTCGCAGAAATTGCCGTCGGAAGCATCGGTAGGATTAAAGTCACCGCCGTAAGCATATATGACACGACCGTTCTTGCCACGCCACCTTATCGACTGGTCGACGAAGTCCCAGATAAAGCCGCCCTGATACTTGGGATACTTCCTGACAAGATCCCAATATTCCTTAAAACCGCCTTCGGAGTTACCCATGGCATGGGCATACTCACACTGTATCAGCGGCTTGACAAAGGAAGCATCGGTAGAATAGCTCTCACAACCGCCATAACCGTAATACATCGGGCAGAAAATATCGGTCTTACCGGTCTTTCCCGCCTGCTCATACTGTACGGGGCGAGTAGGGTCGGAAGCTTTTACAAGCTCATAAGCCTCCTCGAAGTTAGGTCCGTAGCCGGCTTCGTTACCGAGCGACCACACTATTATGGACGGATGATTGTAATTAGCCTTTACATTTCGGTCATTGCGTTCAAGATGAGCCTTGCGGTATGCCGGATTTTTGGCCAGTGTCCTGTCGCCGTAGCCCATACCGTGTGACTCTATATTGGCCTCAGCCACGACATATATACCATAACGGTCACAGAGGTCATACCAACGCGGATCGTTAGGATAGTGCGACGTACGCACGGCGTTTATATTAAGAGCCTTCATCATGGCTATATCCTGAAGCATACGTTCGGTCGACACCACATAACCGGCATCTGGGTCGAGTTCATGACGGTCGGCACCCTTTATAAGTACCGGCTGACCGTTGACAAGAAGCTGCGAGTTCTTTATCTCAATCTTGCGGAAGCCGACATTGACGGGTATTATCTCAACAGGTTGTCCTTTCTTCGAGAAAGTAGCCACAAGCGTGTACAGATCGGGAGTCTCGGAGGTCCATTTAAGCGGATTCTCAACATCGAGAGTTACATTTACCTTACCCTTTACTCCGGGCTTTTCATAGGCGGCCACCACTTTTCCGTCGGGAGCCATCAGCTTCAGGTCAAGATTGCCCGAACCTTTGACATCAACGCTAACCGTGAGCACTCCGTCGCGATAATCCGATGTGAGGTCGCCGTTGGCCCGTATATCCTCGATGCGATTGCGGTTGCGCGCATAAAGGTAGTTTTCGCGGGCAAGTCCGGAGAAGCGGAAGAAGTCCTGATCCTCCAGATAAGTACCGTCGCTCCAACGAAACATCTGCAGCGCGATAAGATTCTTTTCGCCGGGTTTCACATACGGGGTAAGGTTAAATTCCTGTGCGAGTTTGCTGTCCTCGCCGTAACCTACAAACTTGCCGTTAACCCACACCTCTATGTTGGAAGTGGCCGAGCCGAAATGCGCTATTATGTCTTTACCCTTCCAGTCGGCGGGAATCTCGATTTCGCGGCGATATGTGCCCACATGATTGTCTTTTAACGGCACTTCGGGAGGATTGTTGGCAAAATGTCCGCGCCAAGCATAGCCGACATTGACATATATCGGATCGCCGAACCCGTTGAGTTCCCACATGCCGGGCACCTCGATGACCGACCATGAAGAGTCATCGAAAGCGGGCTTGTAAAAATCTGTGGGCCGCATGTCGGCGTCTTTTACCCAATTGAACTTCCAAGTGCCCTCAAGTGAGCGGTAATTATCGCTCGACACCTTACCTTGTCCGAGCTTGTCAGCTGACTCATATGCAAAATAGGACGTGTGCATCGGCAAGCGATTCACTTCATTTACTTCAGGATCGAGCCAATAAGGAGTTTTGGCCCCTACCGATATGGTGCTCATGGCAACAACACAGGCAAACGACAGTAATTTTATCATGACATTGAATTGGTTGATTATACAAAGATACTAATAAGTCAATAGCAAAAACAAATTTTATATGATGTTAATTTCATATCATAGTGCGCTACAGTCTGAAAGGAGATGCGCTCACGTAGATACGGTAATTTCTGATAGCTCCGGGAACTTCGGCCTCCATACGCGGCAGATAACGGAAGCCCGACAGTATGCGGTCGGAACCGAGGTCTATGACCACAGCATGCGGAAACGGCACACCGGGCTCCGTAGACCAGTAAGTCGACTCCTGAAGGTCAAATGTCTTGTCGGCCGACCGATTGACTCTGGCCACATCCTCGCTGTCGGCATACACAACAGTCCACGGCTCACGCGACAAGCGCTCGCCCTTGTCATCAAGCAGATACATCTCGGCTATAGCGGCCACATCCTTGCCGTCGACAGCGTCGAGAGCCTCAACACACACATAACGGCCTTTGGCCGGGGAGTCAAACCTCACCTCCTGCCATCCGTTGCCGGGCTTGAACGAACCGGCCACTACGGGCTTTTCACCCGACAGGTCGAGTTTTTGCCCCTCGGTGCGGTGAGTAAGCGGCTTTTGCACGAGAAGCTGGTCGAGCTTAGGCTCCTTCAAGCCTTCGCTCCGGGCCTCGCGCGGGCCGAGTATGTCAAAAACGAGTATCTCGTTCTCACCTTTATTAAGCCAGCAACCGGGCATGTATAGAGTCTGCTGCGGTCCTATTTCCCATATACGGCCCATCGGATGTCCATTAACATACACAAGTCCCTTGCCCCAAGTCTCGAAATTCAGGAATGTGTCAGAGGGCTTCCTGACATTAAACGTGGCCCGGTAGACACCCATAGGCAGCCTGTCGCCCGACTTCTCCACACCGGCTAAAGGACGGAAACTCATGGCAGCATACGTATCGTATGCATCCTCGATATTGAACACCTGCCAGTTTTTCAGGTCGCACACCCATTTGTGCCCGTCTTTGTCAGCGGTTAGTGTCACTCTATCGGTTATGCCTTTGAAGTCCTTGATGGCACGGCCGAAGTTTATGCGGCCCATGGCTTCCACAAGTATATCGAGGCGCGCACCCCTGCTACATGCAGGCAAAGTAAGCTCTTTATCGCCATTGCGCCGGTCGAGTCTGCCTATATAGCGACCGTCGACAAACACCTGCGCGAAGTCATGAGCATCACTTACCGTCAGCAGCGCGGGCTCGTCGAGAGCAGGCAATACTGTACGGTAGAGTATACTGCCGAAGCCCTGATCATACTCCTCCATAGTCTTTATGTCGACATCGCTCTTCGGCGCCGGCAGATTGTCCCACAGCGGAGCCACTTCGGTGAAGGCAAATGCGGGAACGGACACCGGCTTTATCAGTGCGGGCACCTTGGCCTGCTTCGCGCCATCCATATATTTGGCGAGCGTAGCCCGGAGAGCCATGTATTTCGGCGTGGTCTGTCCCGACTCGCTTATAGGGGCGTCGTAGTCATAGGAAGTGACATCGGGGGCGAATCCCGGAGAGTTGGCACCGGCCCAGTGGCCCCAGTTGGTACCGCCGTGAGTCATATAAAGGCTGAACGAAATGCCCTTGGAGAGCATCTCGTCGATACCGGCTATCATATCTTCGGCCTGACGCGTCTCATGGTTGGCTCCCCACTTGTCAAACCATCCGCTCCAGAACTCAGAGCACATCAGGGGACTGTCGGGGCGCACCTCTTTCAACCGGGCAAACTGCTGGTCGATATTTGCGCCTGTACCGAAATTCATAGTCCATATAAGGTCGTCAAGACCGTTATTGAGGAAGTTGGAGGACCAGTCGCACTGAAATAAAGTGACATTGTCGCCGAAATTCTTTCGGAGCATGTCGCGAATCTGCGACACATATTGCTTGTCAATGCCGTAAGAGCCGTATTCGTTCTCGACCTGTACCATTATTATAGGACCGCCGTCGGCTATGGTCAGGTCGGCGACCTGACCGGCCACCGCCTTCTGAAACTTATCGACGCGTTCAAGAAAGTACGGGTCAGACTCACGCAGCCTTATGTCTTTCTTCTTCAACAACCACCACGGCAGGCCACCCATCTCCCATTCGGCACATACATAGGGGCCGGGACGGAGTATGACTTTCATGTCATTGGCCTGACAGAGATTAACAAACTCACGCAGGTCATTCTGCCCCGTGAAGTCAAAACTGTCGGGCTTCGGTTCGTGGGAGTTCCAGAACACATACAGACACACCGTGTTCATGCCGAGGGCCTTGCACAGCTTTATGCGCTGATCCCAATAAGGTTTGGGAATGCGCGGATAGTGCAGTTCGGCGGCTTTCACCACAAATGGCTTGCCGTTAAGCAGAAATGTGCCGTTGCCAGCCTCGAAACGCGTACCGACGGCATTGACAGCGTTGCCCCATGCCATTGTCAGCAGGGTCAGTACCACGGCAATCCTGAAAAGACTCTTTCTCATCGCTTGGTTTTAGATTTTAGTCAGATATGATTGTTAATACTACGTACACACTCGGGTATGCACTCATCGCACTTTCACAAAAATAGGCAATTTTCTTATATTCCGAGGGTATAAACCGATATTTTGGTCATAATTTACCTCATAATTGACATAATTATACGTGATTATAGTATATTTGCCTGTATTATCTTTGCAAAAAAATCACATTATCATATTGAGCAGTCATGAAAACAAGAATTTTATCGGCATTGGCCATTATGCTTCCCTCATTGGCGGGATTGGCGCAGAACACCGACAGCGACTTCAGCGCCTACCTATTCACCTATTTCACCGGCAACCGCATGGAGCAGGAACAGATATGCTTCGCGGTAAGCACCGACGGGTACAACTACCGGACCCTCAACGACGGCAAGCCCGTGATAGACTCACGCGACATATCGTCGACGGGCGGCGTGCGCGACCCGCACATACTCCGATGCGAAGACGGCAAGACATTTTACATGGTGGTGACCGACATGGTATCGGCCAACGGATGGGACTCAAACCGCGCCATGGTACTGATGAAGTCGTATGACCTTATAACTTGGGAAAGTTCGGTAATCAACATTCAGAAGAAGTACGCCGGCCAGAACGACCTAAAGCGCGTGTGGGCACCGCAGACCATATATGACCGTGCGGCGGGAAAATACATGGTATACTGGTCGATGAAGCATGGCGACGGTCCCGATATAATCTACTACGCCTACGCCAACCCAGACTTTACCGACATAGAAGGTGAACCACGGCCGCTGTTTCTGCCGAAAAACGGCAAATCATGCATAGACGGCGATATAGTGTACCATGACAACATGTACCACCTGTTCTACAAGACCGAAGGTCACGGCAACGGCATAAAAGTGGCAACGTCACCGTCACTGACCTCAGGAAAATGGGAGGAGCAGGATGACTACAAGCAGCAGACATCTGACGCGGTCGAGGGCGCAGGCACCTTCAGGCTCATCGGCACCGACAAGTATATATTAATGTATGACGTATATATGAAAGGACGCTACCAATTCACCGAAACCGACGACCTGCGCAATTTCAAGGTCATCGACTCGGAAGTGTCGATGGACTTCCATCCGCGCCACGGTACGGTCATTCCTATCACCGACACCGAGTTGCGCCGACTCACCACCAAGTGGCCATCCTCCCCACAACCCTAAAACACACGGCATCCGGCTAATACCTATACCACGGGAGGATGCAAACACATGTAGCGACCCAGTACCACGGCACCCCTACCAACCATTGCCAACCGATGCCGACCTATGGTAGTGAGAGTACAAAGCACCCCCGGCAGTAGCATACTGTCGGGGGTGTTACATAAACCTAAAATTGCAGTAGTATTAGCTGTGTGTTAGTTCAGCCCTTTCAAGAAACCGTCAATGAACAAGGGATAAAGTTCTTCACAGGTGTTACGATCTATGACCTGTCCCCAGAAGAAGACGCTTATGTTGCCTTTGCCTTTGGGATAGCATGTAATGAACTCCGCAAACTTGGCACGCTCCTCTTCCTTGATGCGCTCGTATGCACCGCACTCACCAATTACGACAGGTACTCCATTGGTGTTGGAGAATTCGATAAGCAGGTCGAGTTCACTGCCGAGCAGTTTCTCGAAGTCGCGGGTCCATAGAGGCAATTCCTCTTCAGGAGTATCCTCCGTAAGTGATCCGTCGAGGTTGGAGAATCCTGCGGGAGTATAGTTATGTACCTGCAACATGATATGGCCGGGAATATTATCCTGCGGCAAAACGAAATTGTCAAGACGGGTGGCGCTTCCACCGGCTCCGTAAGTGTTGACGATCAGGTTGCGGTGCAGGTTATTACCTCCTGTGGCACGCACGGTATTGACAAACGTCTGCGCATACATGTTGATGGCCTCATAGCCTCCTTCCATAGGCTCCACCCAAGAGTTCTGCGAGTCAAGCATCTCATTGTAGCCCTCGAAAAGCAGTTTGTGGTCATACTTGTTGAAGCGCTCGGCTATCTGCTTCCACAACTTGATGAAACGCGGCGATATATCATCGAATTTATCCTTGTCGGCCTGAATCCATCCGCCGTCGCCGGTGTCATGATGTACATTCAGTATACAATAGAGTCCGGCATTTAGAGCATAGTTTACCACTTCTTCGACACGGTTCATCCACGGCTCTTTCACGATGTCGTTTTCGTCCATGTGGCCGCCCCAAGAAACAGGCACACGCACAGCCTTAAAACCGGATGCCGCAACGGCGTCAAACCACTCCTGCTTTGCAAGAGGCTGTCCCCAGCATGTCTCCCAAGCCTCGATATCGTCAGGATCAAACCAGTCTCCTACAGCATCAAGAGTGTTCCAGAGGTTGACACCGACGCCCATATTGCGGTTAGCCACATAGGCGGTTTCCCAACCTGACTCGTCGGCGTTGGCGGGTTGCGTCTGGGTTACGGTGACTGTCTTTACTTCGTCGGCGGCACGGAATGTAACCGTACATGAGCGGGTGGGTTCGCTGCCGAGCGGCTTGGCCGTAAGCTTGATGTAGCGGGGAGTATCCTCTTTATCGGGCATACCCATTGTCGGATCGCCGGAGCGGTTTGAGAGCACCAGCCAGTCAGCATTGTCCGATACGGTTATATCCCAATAAGCATTGGTTTCGAGTGTCAGCAAGACATTGCCTCCGTAGGTACCGAAGTCAAGAGCCGTCACTGCCGCGCCGTCGCGGGTCACCGTGAGTTCCACAGGACCGTCGGGCACAAATTTGTCATCGTCGTCGGAGCACGATACGAGTCCGATCGAGGGGAGTAACAGGCTTATGAAAAGCATAAGCCTGTTTATTGATGTAAGTTGATATCTCATATTCGTCAGTCTTTTTTAACGTAGAAACGGAAGTTATCGTAAGCAATGCGCACATCATCGCCGGCATTGTCATATTCAAGGAAAATAGTGAAGTTGTCACCTCCGGCATCGGCGGCACAAAGGTCACCCCAAGTAGTAACATCAGGAGCGAATTCAGTCATCGGCACAGCTACAGACATCCAATCTGCGAGCATCAGCTCACCGGTAGCCCGGTCGGCGATAGCAATACCACCCTTCTCTTTGCCCAATATCTTTAATTTGGTTGTCATCGTTGAAGCGGCAGTATACTGGTCTTGTAAGTAAACCGCATAACGGAATTCAATCTTGCTTAAAGGAGTAGAAGGATCGATACCTTGAGGAGCCTGTTTGGAATTTATTGTAAGATTATGATCCCACCAAGCTGTAAATCCATCGAAATAGACAAAGTTTCCGGACGATTTGGTAATAGGACATGTTGCGGGTAGCGACTCCCATCCCCACTCGGGATTACCACCTTTAAGACCGGTTCCCCATCCGTAAGCCATCTGAGTACCGTTTCCGTCAAAGTCCTCGTATATCCAGTCATAGCGGTAGAACGGCAATGTAGCTTTACCTCCGAGAGTAGAAACCGAAATAATGCCGTTGGCATCCTTTGACGGTAACTCGTCAGGCATAGTGAATACGAGTTCACTCATAGCGTCGTTTTCTACCACACCATCAAGAGCTATTTCTATTTCGCCACCAAGATTTATTGATGTGAGGTTGGTCAGATACTTACCATAGATTACGACTTTCTGACCCGGTACAGGCATATCGGTCGATATGTCGTGAATTTCCGGTTCCATCGGCGACTTGGAAAAACCGCAGTATGCATTACCGGCATAGCACTCAACCATGTAGATACCGTAATCAGGTATTTCGTTGGCGGGCATGGTCAGAGTTATCTCGGTACGATCGGCATTAAGTTTATACTCGGTCACTTCAAACATAGGTACCGTATCAAGGTCGGTCACGTAAATATGCTCGATTTCGTGAAGTAGCGTACCCACAAGTTTCACTTCCTGTCCGGGTACCATTTCAGGTATACCATCAGCATTTGGTGCAAGATCGGCCTTGTAAAGTTCAAGTGATGGCACGCCAGCTACCACATGGAAAGCGTAAGTGGCCGTACCATGTGACGTTTCCACGCGGATTTCAAGGGGAACACTCTCGTCCATACCGCGCACCACAAGGTCGCTCGGTATGGTCACGATAATGTGGGTATCGGTATTGTAGTTGCTGTTGAAGTATACATCCTGATCATTGATGTACACATGGATAGCATTGCTCAGGTTGGCACCCTGTATAAGTATCATCTGCCCTACGGTGGCATCGGTGAACGTCGAGTCGGCAAGCTCCGGATCGGTAGTGCGCACACACTCGATCACAGGCTGACCGCCGCCGTTGTCATCGTCGGAACAAGATGCGAGCGACAGCATCGCGATATTGGCGAGCAGAGCTGCCAGCAATATATAAAGTCTGTTCATGATACGGTGAGTTAATCGTTAAAATTATAATGTTCGGGCTCTGCCTTCAGCAACGGATTTTGAATAACGTCTGCTTCAGGATAAGGCAGGAAGATGCTGTTGGCAGTAACGTTAGCTTTTACAGAAGGCACAATGGCCGGACCTATAGGAGTATCCTCGTAGGTCTTCCAATCCTCTGTAGCCACCAATTTTATCTCCTGATTTTCGCCCATCTCAATCTTGTCCCAAGTGTAACCGCGGTACTGATTGTTGAAATATGCAAGCATCTTCTCGGGCTTCCACTTGTAAATGTCTATCAGATAGTACCAGTTCTGGTACTCAAGAGAGAACTCGACACGGTTCTCACGGATGAGGTCATCAAGAGTCACAGAAGCCACTTCATCAATGCCGGCGCGACGGCGCAAAGCGTTGAAGTACTGGATATCGTCACCCGATATCGACTCCTTATTTCCAAGACAAGCTTCGGTATAAGTAAGATATATGTTAGCAAGACGTACTATGTAAGTGTTCAACGGCGAGTTCATATCCGATACATATCCGTCATTGTCATCATTAGGACCACCGGGAACACCTTTTTTCAATATAGAAGAAGTGCCGTCATAAGTATATCCGCCTTCGGCAATGCAGATATAATCATAATGTACACCGGGAGTGACAAATGTAGCATCGCGGCGTATCACCTCCCACTTGTCCTGTCCGTTGCTTCCCTTATAACGATATTGCATCAGCATGTCGATACCCGGATTGAGTGCACTCCAGCAACCTACTCCGCCTATCATTTTTGAGTCTCCGCAAAGGTCAGAAATCAGAGTATTTTTAACATACCACGGACCGTCGGCCGATGCATACCACTGAAGCTGGAGCAACGACTCTATGTTATTGTTATGACGATACTTGAAGAGGTCATGATAGTCCTCCATCAACTGTGCGCCGCTGTTTTGGATGATATCCATGCACACTTCCTTACACTTGTCAAGGTCAGCCTGATCACGCTCCGGCTTACCCCATCCTGAGCGACTGAGATAAGTCTTGGCCAGCATGGCTTTGGCACTCCAGCTGGTGGCGCGTCCGGGAGCAGATGGTGTCTCCGGAAGCTTTGCTGCCGCATATTCAAGGTCGCGGATTATGAACTCAAACACATCCTCCTCATAGTTGAGGGGACGAACGGGATTGTCCACCACATCCTGATTGTTTTCAAACAAGATGACAGGTCCCCAGATATGTATGGCATAGTAATAGGCGCATGCTCTCATAAGTCGTGCTTCAGCTATGCCGGCTTCTTTGGCTCGTTCGGTCACTTCAGGAAGACACTTGGTGTTTATGTTGTTGATCGAGGCATTGGCCATAGTCACAACAGAGAAGAGTCCCTGCCAAGCATTGGAAAGATCACTATTCAGAGCGTCTACAGTAAAGAGAGCGAACTGTGGTGAATTGTATAGTGAGAAAACATCATTTGCCCGCATGCTGCCAAGCATCCATATGGCACGCGAGTTATAGTCAAACCATGCACGGTTGTAGAGAGGCCCGGTTGATGCGGCGATAGCTGCGTCATTGGCATAGAAGTTATCCTCAACATAGCTGCCGTCGGGCACCTTGTTAAGGAAGTCGTCACCGCATGAAGCCGTGCCGAGCATCACTGCCAGTCCAAGTATATATTTTGAAAGTTTCATGTTATAATTTCAATTGGTGTTACATTAAAGATTATAGGCTTACGTTAAGTCCGAAAGTAAACATACGCTGCGACGGGTAGCGAGCATAGTCCACACCACGCAAAAGCACCTGCTGATTGTAAGCACCGATTTCGGGGTCGTAACCCTTGTACTTGGTGAAAGTATGCAGGTTCTGTATGTTGCAGTATACACGGAGAGACTCTATGCTGAACTTGCGGGTGAACGAAACCGGCAGAGTGTAGCCTACCGACAGGTTCTTGATACGCAGGTAAGAAGCATCCTCGACAAATACACTGCTCGTACGGGCATTCTGGTTGTTGGATCCTTGGTCGATACGATAGGTCGATGCTCCCGGGTTGGAGACATACATGTTGTCAAGAGTACGGTCACCTTCCGGATCTATAAGAGCGAGTTTGGCAAAGTCGCATACTGATTTAAGCGTAGACCAACGGTTGGCGGGGTCACTCTGATCAGCACGCAGATAATTGTAACCGTCATTGCCTATGGAGGCGGTTAGGAATAGGTTGAAGTCAAAGCCCTTCCAGTTGATGGTGTTGTTGAAACCAAACGAGAATTTGGGTTCGGGATTGCCTATGTAGGTACGGTCCTTCTCGTCTATGACACCGTCGTCGTTGAGGTCTGCATAAATATAGTCGCCATACCATATGCCGGTACCCTCGGCAATCTCCTTTTCTTCAGGAATTGCCACAAACTGACGGTTGCCGTTGGCATCAAGAATGAAGTCACCGTTGGCGTCCTTACGATAGAAGTCGCTTTCTTTCTCAAACATGCCTATAACCTGATAGCCATAGAACTGAGCCACGGGATTGCCCACTGTGGTATAAGTAAACACATCGCTGCCTATTATACCCGGTATACCACTGCTCTCGGTATATAGCTTCAGCACTTTGTTGCGGTTGAGAGAGAAAGTCAGCCCCGAAGTCCAAGAGAAATCGCGGTTAGAGATGTTGACAGTGTTGAGAGTAAACTCAAAACCTTTATTACGCATCTCGCCGGTGTTGACCCACGGTGAAGCTATGACACCACTGATATAAGAAGGCAAAGAGGCCTGCATAAGCAGGTTATCGGTATTCTTCAGGTAAGCGTCAAAAATAAATTCGACACGATTATTGAACATGGCAAGGTCAAAACCTACGTTGTAAGAATGAGTCTCCTCCCATTTTAGCTTGCTATTGGCGAAGTTGGCGGGATAAAAACCGGTACCCCAAGCCGTAGCCACTGAAGCCATTGTTGAGCCGTAAGCATAGTTACCTGCATTCTGGTTACCGACAAGACCCCATCCGAGACGCAGCTTGGCATCGGCGAGCCACTGCACATCTTTAAGGAAAGACTCGTTTTTCAAGCGCCATGCGAGAGCCACCGAGGGGAAGTAACCCCAGCGGTTGTCTGAACCGAAAGCCGAAGAGCCGTCGGCACGTATGGTGGCTGTAAGTAGGTAACGGTTGTCGAAATTATAGTTGACACGTCCGAAGTAGGACTCTATGGCAAATGATCCGCTACTGCTACCGTTGGAAGCTGTCTTCAGGTCACCCACGCTGAGAGAAGGCACATTATTGAACAGATAGCCTGTGCGGGCTGCTGAAAGATTTTCCCATTCCGACTCCTGAGACTCGTGACCAGCCATTACGTTGATGCTGTGCTTGCCAAAGTCCTTCATATAGGTCACATACTGCTTGAAGTTGATATAACGGCTATCAGAAGACTGACGTTCACTCCTACTTGTCTGTGTGAACTGTCCGATAGTCATCTCAGGCTGGAAGTAATACCAGTTACCATGATCAAACGTACCGCCATACTCGATACGTGCGGTAAGGCCCGGAAGTATGGTGAAATTGGCATAAGCGTTTATAAGGGCCTGAAGACCTTTATTGTAGTTAGTACGGGTAAGAGCGTCGGCAAGAGGGTTGGTATAGTAAATACCGAGCTGGTTGTCTTCCTGATAGCCCCAAGAGCCGTCGGGATTCTTGGCGGGCACCTCGGGGAGCTGACGGAGAGCGGTCTGGATAACATTGTTGTCATCGATCGTATTGTTACGCTTGGTGCGTGAAAGCGACGACTGCGCTCCTATCTGAAGCCAGCTGGTGACCTTGGAGTCAACATTTATACGTGCGGTGAAGCGCTGGAAATTGGAGCCTACGGCTATACCGTCCTGATCGGTGTAGCTGCCGCTTACAAGGAACTGGGTGGCTTCATTACCGCCGCTGACAGTAACCTGATGGTTCCACATGCCGGCGTTACCGAAAATCTCTTTCTGCCAGTTGGTACCGTCGCCGAGTATGGAAGGATCGGCAAATTCCTCACGTTCGCCCCAGCCGAGAACGTCTACTCGCTCGTTATAAAGAACGGCATATTCGCGTAGGTTCATGGTCTCAAGGCGCTTGGGTATCTGCTGAAGGGCATAATAACCTTCATAAGTGACACGGGTCTTGCCTGCCTGACCGCGTTTGGTGGTTATAAGTACCACACCGTTTGACGCACGGCTACCGTAGATAGCGGTTGCCGAAGCGTCCTTGAGGACCTCCATCGATACGATGTCGGAAGGGTTGATGGTAGAAAGAGCTGATGTCTTGCCGTCAGATGACTTGCCGTCAACAGCCACACCGTCAATGACGTACAGCGGCTCATTGCCGTTAAGAGAGTTGGTACCGCGGATAGCCACCGATATACCGCCACCGGGCGAACCGGAGTTCTGCGTAACCTGCACACCGGCTGCACGACCCTGAAGGGCCTGATCGACCGAGGTCACGACTGTCTTCTTGATTTCATCGGCTCCCACCGAAACCACAGAACCGGTAATGTCGCTGCGTTTCATAGTACCGTAACCTACTACCACCACATCGTCAAGGGTGGTGAAGTCTTCCTGCATCGTCACATCAATGACGGCGCGGTCGATGGTAACTTCCACAGGCTTATAACCGATATAGGTCAACTGCAGCACCTGACCCTTCTCGGCCTGAAGCGCATACTTTCCGTCAATATCGGTAGCCACTCCCTGAGAAGAGCCCTTAATTCTCACACTGACTCCGATAAGCGGTTCATTGTCAACTTGTGACGTAACCGTACCGGAAACAGAAATCTTGGGCGCGGCCGCAGCCTGCATCGATAGTGCAGGCAGTAAAAGGCACAACGCCACAACTGCTTCGCTAATGCGAACAAGAGTTTTTCGCAAAATCAGTTTACTCATTGCTCATACAGATTTGAGGTTAAATTATTGAATTGGTTTTGTTGTCCGGCAAAATTAGAGATTCTGGAGTCCACGGCGCTTAAAATTTGTTATGGTTAAGCGCACACGGACCCAGATTGCACGGTGTAAAAATGTTATAAAAAGAATAACGTATTGTTAATGCATGGTCACTCGTTCCAGTTGTCGGTACGGAAAGGCACGAGGGGAAGCCCCACATGATTATGGATGCCGCCTATGGAGAAGTTCTTGAAACAATAACGCACCGCCTTAATGTCATCGACATCATCGGAAGTCACCTCTATGGCATGACAGTACCACAGTTCCTTGGCCTTGGCGGGGTGAAACACTCGGTCTTCACCGGCCACCTCGAAGCCCTCGAGTTCGGCATTGGGGGTTAGTCCGTTGACAACGTTGTCAAGATGTATGACCGCACGTTTGCCCTGCAGTTCCACCGACTTGTAGCGCGGATAGTCGCATGGCACACCGGTAAGTCCATAGGTCTTGGCGGCAGCCATGAACGCGAGACGCTCGCCTATCTCCTCCTTTTTTGAACCGTGTATGTCGTTAATTTCATGCGGATAGATTAGATCGGTGGTGCTTATGCAGCCTGAAGAGGGTATCATGGCCGCGGCTTTGTGCTGCGACTCACGTAGAAGTGCCGCGATGGATCCGTCAGGATTACCGTAGCTCCATGCGGGTATCTCCACGAAATAGAAGGGAAGTTCGCCCTGATTCCACTCGTCGCGCCATATCTTTACCATATCGGCCAGACGCTGGGGATAGTCAGCATGAGCGCCTACGTTAGCCTCGCCCTGATTCCAGAGAAATCCCTTGACGGTATAGCCTGCTATCGGATGCAACATGGCGTTGTACATTATATTTATACGCTCCCAGAGGTGCAGCACCGAGTCAGGAGTAGCCTTTTCTTTGGCCACGTCGCAGTCGGGATATGTGTCGAGCTTCCATTTTGGCATCCAACCCTCGACACGGCTACCGCCGAGCGAGCAGTTTATCACCCCTACAGGCACTCCGAGAATGTCATTGAGCGAGCGGGCAAAGAAGTAGGCCGTAGCCGAGAAGTCGCCCGCATTTTCGGGCTTGCTCTCCTTCCATTTGCCTGCGGCCGCAGTCTGCGGTTCATACTCGCCCTTACGCTCGACGGTAGCCACACGCACACCGGGATAGCGGCCGGCATAGGCTATGGCGCGTCCTGCGTTTTCAACAGGCTGGCACCAGAAGCCGTTAAGAGGCATCTCCATGTTGGATTGTCCCGAGCAGAACCACACCTCACCTATAAGTATGTTTTCAAGCTTTATATCGGAGCCGTCGCCGCTTATCGACAGAGTATGAGGCGTATATCCGGCATCGGTAGTGGCAACCGCCACATCCCATCGGCCATTCCTGTCGGCTTTTACGGTATATGTTCTGCCGTCCCATCCCGGAATGACCGTGATGACGGCGCCGGGAGAGCTCCAACCCCACAGGCGGGCGTCGCTTTGCTGCTGGAGTACCATGTTATTGCTGATTATATCGGGCAACGCTATCTCCGCATGTGAGATGAGCGCGGTCATGGCCACCGCCATGCCGCCCGCTAAAAATCGTCGGATAATATTGGTTTTGTCAGTCATTGGTTGTTAGTTGTTAGTCATTAGTCGTTAGACATTAGACCAATTGGACTAATTAGTCTTATTGGTCTTATTTTGTTATTTTTAGCACAAGCGATATGTCGTTGGGCTTTTTATTACGGGGAAGGTTAACGGTAAGGCCGTCGGCGGTGCGGCGGTGGCTCACCTTGCCAGCTCCGAGCAGCTCCACTTTCTTTATCTTTTCAGGATAAAGACCGCTGCCGGCGGCGAGCGACTTGATAAGCACCTTGTTGTCATCGGGCCATGCAAGCACATGGGCGTAAAGCACATCTCCCTTCTTGACAAAACGTATGTCGGCCGGTGTATAAGGTGCGTTTTTGCCCTCGTTGAATCCGGCTCCGTCAAGCGGAGCGGAGTTCTCGGTAGACGGCCCCTCGCCATATACTACCCAAGGACGGGTATCGAATATGCCCTCTTTGTTGACATCCATCCATGCGGCTATATCCTCCAGTATCTTCTCTTCCTTGTCGTCGATGCTGCCGTCGCCCTTTATAGGCACACTGAGCAGCATGTTGCCGTTCTTGCTCACGATGTCGACAAGCATGTGAATCACGGTCGATGCCGATTTGTACCAATTGTCGACGTAGCACGATGTGTCGTAATGCCAGTTACCGAGACAGGTACATGTCTGCCATGCCTTGTCCTGACACTCTCCGGGCACACCTTTCTCAACATCCCATACAAGAGCTTTCTTGTGGTCGTCGTTGAGCTTCTTGCCGAACACCACTGCCTCAAGGTGTCCGTCGTGACGCTTCATATTACGGTTATAGAAGTGAGCCACAACATCAAGGCCGGTATTGTCAACAGGCCAGAAAGGAAGCACACTGTCATCAAAGTAAACGAGGTCGGGATTGTAACGGTTAATCATATCGACGGTGCGGTTGAAAAAGTTGTCATAATACCACTGCGGGGGCACAGAAGTACCTTCGGGCCAGTCCCATATGCTCCACGCATGACCGCTGAGTGAGTGGTGCTGCACGTAAAGCTCCTGCGGGTCATAGCCTTCCCACCATTTGCCTTTACCGTCTTCCTTGGTAACTACACGGGCGTCATAGGATATGCCTGCGTAGGGTCCGGTTTTGTCGGCGCCCTGCGCGGTCTCGTACCATGTCCATGCATGTGATGAATGTATGCTTACACCAAACGGCAGTCCGTTGCGGCGCGCCGCTTTCTCCCACTCGGCGAGGATGTCGCGCCGGGGGCCCATGTTGACAGAGTTCCAGCGTTGGTACTTGCTGTCCCACAGGTCCATATTGTCATGATGATTTCCCATGGCGAAGAAATACTGCGCCCCCACCCTCTTGTATAGAGCCACAAGGCGTTCGGGATCCCACTTGTCGGCCTTCCACTCGTTGATAACATCCTTGAAGCCGAACTCCGACGGATGGCCGTACTTCTCAAGATGCACCTTGTAAGCGTGGCCACCCTCCTCATACATGCTCCGGCCGTACCAGTCACCGGCCTCGGGCTGGCACTGCGGCCCCCAGTGGGCCCAGATGCCGAATTTCGCATTGCGGAACCATTCGGGCGTCTCGTACTGTGACAAAGACTCCCAAGTAGGCTCGAACTTACCGGTATCGGCCTTTTCACGTTGTGCATATAGGGCTGCACAGCACATCAGGGCAGATGCAAGCAGAATCGATTTTTTAGCACTCGTTTTCATAATCAGTGTATTAAATTTATGTTAATTCAGTCATTTTGTAATATCATCCACAGGCTGCCGCTATATGGCACATAGTTGAGCTGCATATTCTTCTGGCCCGAAGGACCGAGCTGAGAGGGATGCTGAAACTTTGTGCCCACAGGCGCTATGGCGTGCATGAAGCCGAAGGATGTGTCGGGAAAACCGGCCGTCGTATAGCCGTTGCCGTCGTGACGAGGCGCCTGCGGACGGAGCATCTGGAAGAAGAGTCCGGGACGCGAGGGAATGAATGTGACAGAGCCCTCGGTAGTATTGACAGTCACCGCACGGCAGTCGGCATGGTAGCCCTTGAACTCAGGATAGAGCCATGACTCACCCGTGACGGTGTTGTTATAAGTCTTGCGGTGGCAGCCGAAAGCGGTACCTTCCATGCGGTTTTTCCATACGCGGTAGGGGCCTTCGCCCACCCATTCCATATCAATGATCTTGTCCTCGGGATAATCAAGTCCCAAACCTATGAAATCAGCCTCGCCGTGAACAGAGAACGAATAGTCAAGTCGCACCGGCTCGCCCGGAGCAAACACCCAGCGCATCCACCGGCCGTCATCGTAGCGCGGCTCCACACAGTAGCTGTCGCCGTCGCGGTAGCAGTTAAGGCCGCTGCAATCATTGCCTGACGTGGCAATCTTCGGCACACCGGTTAGCGAGAAGTGCCCGCGAGGAGTCACTACTGAATCAAGCCGCCCGGTGGAGCGGTCAAACGTATAACGATTGCCGGCATGAAATACACATACATGGGTGTCATCTTCAGTAATTTCGGGCCGCTGTGCTGTAAATGAGCCGAGCAGACGCTTCTGCAGACGGTTGCCGGTACCTATGGGCCAACTGTAAGTGTACACTTCGGCGCCCTGCGGCGAGGTAACCGTCAAACGCAGCATATCGTGACTGTCCCACCCTGCGGGAAGCCCCAACGGAAGCATGCGGCGCTCTCCGGGAGCACACTGCGGGGCGGCCACTTGGCCGCGCAGGGCCACAGTTGCGGTATAGGAGCCACCGGGTTGTCGTGACACGTCGGCAAGCTCATATGTAAAGCCGCACTCCGACAAGTCTGTGAACATATAGTCGTTTTCGACAGCCACCGTGACGTCAGCGCCTTCAGGAAGTGTGCGTGTGGTTACGCGCACAGGCGACCATATCTGTCTTACGGCATAGAAGCTGCCCTCCTTCTGGCGGTACGGACCCAGAATGCCGTCAGGGGCAAGGTCAAATCGACAGTCTATGCTGTCATTGCGGTCGGCGCGTACCAGTCCCTCGTCAAGCAGGGCCCAAAGGAAGCCGCCTGCCGGAGCGCGGTGCTTCATCATCACGTCCCAGAAGTCGCTCAGCGATGCAGCGGCGCCTCCGTCAAAGATGCCGTGCATAAACTCTGTAGGAAAATATATGTCACGGTCATATATAGTGGAATTCACCACATAATTATAGTCAGGATAATGTTTGGTGTCGGTGCCGCGGAAACGCTCCCACGGGTGCATCACGAAACGCTCCTGAAGGTCATATATACGATAATCATCATCGACCCCGGTGTTCCAGCCTCCTTCGTTGCCGTTAGCCCACATTACTATCGACGGATGATTGCGGTCGCGCTCCACTACCTCGCGGACAAGCCGCCGGGCAGGAGCCGTGTCATACTTCTTCTGCCAGCCACACAGCTCGTCGATAACCAACAGTCCTATAGAATCGCATATCTCAAGAAACTCTTTGTCAGGCGGATAATGCGACATCCTCACCGCATTCATGTTCATCTCTTTTATAAGGCGGGCATCGCCAAGCGATATGTCGCGCGACAGCGTACGGCCACTCTCAGGCCAGAAACAATGACGGTTGACACCCTTGAAAATAATACGGCGTCCGTTTAGATAAAATCCGTCACCGGCACGATACTCAACCGTGCGAAAACCTATCTTATCGGTTATCCGGTGGCGAAGTCCACCCTTGTCATGCAATTCGGCAACCACACGATATAGCTGGGGACGCTCATGACTCCACGGCACAACACCCTCCACGACTGTGGATATAACCTCTTCGCCTCTTCCTGTCACAGATGCTGACACACGGTTGCCGTCAAGGGTCTCAACGTAAACCGACACCTCGGCTCCGGAACCGGCACCCGACAGGCAGGGCCTGACACGCAATGTGCCGTCGGCACGTGCGTCTACCGCCATGTCAACAAAATGAATGTCAGGTTTTATCTCCAGATATACCGGACGATAGATGCCTCCGAATAGCCAGAAGTCAGTCTGCCGCTCGGCACGGTATATGGAGCTGTCGGCAGGACATTTGGTGACCTTGACCTCAAGCACATTTTCAGCCTCGTATTTCAGTCGGTCAGAAATATCGTAGCGAAAACGATAAAAACCACCTTCATGCACCGGACCGACAAGGCGGCCGTTGAGCCGCACCTCTGTGTCGGTCATCACGCCTTCAAACACGATGTCGACATGCGATCCGCGCCATGAGCCGTCGGCCTTGAAACGATGACGATAGTAGCCGGTCTCGTCAGAGCCGAACGGCTCTTCCCATCCATAATAGTAATTGCCGAAGCCTTGGGTCTCCCAGCATGAAGGCACCTTTATGCGCGTCCACCGGCCACTGTTGCGGCCCGACGTACACATGAAGTCCCACATCACTTCGCTGTCTTTATCCATACCCGACAGATAACAGCGCTCAGTAACACATGCCGCTTCCGCAGACGAGGACAGCCCCAAGGCAGCGACAAACAGCAATACCGGCAATATAAATTTAATATTCATCCAGATAACGTTTCACTATTTACGACGAAGTATAGCCACATCCCACGGACCAACTGCGATACTGTCGCCTTCGGCTATCTCGGCACCGGTAAGCAGATTGACAGCCCGGCCGCGGTCATAGACCACATTGACGGGAGCGCCGCTGTAATTGAACACATAGTCAAGAGTGCGACCCTGTCCGTTAACCCCGGAGCGCATGATTACAGGGAAACGATGCTCATCATCGGCTATTATACCCTTTTCGACAGCTGCCATCCTCACTATTTTATCAAGCAACTCCTGCGACGGATATGCTCCGATGTAATAAAGCTTGCCCTTGCCGTAACTGTTTTCGGTAATGACAGGCCACTGTCCGAAAAAAGGATGATCGCCGTAGGCAAGCGGTTTGGCAGTCTCCGGCACAAGAAATTCATACCATGTGTTTATACTGTTGCGATCGCCGAGGCCGAAAACATTGTCTTTCAGTTTCATATTACCGATTGTGGAATACTCCTGATAGTAGAAGCCGCAGGCATCACGGAGCGGACCGGGAGCCGGTACTGAACGCACAGCCGAGTGCTCGTTGCAGTAGCCGCTTTTGTGCATCATCACCACATAGCCTCCGTCCTTCACGAACTTGTCGATAGACATGAGCAGACTGTCGTCGGCCACATACAGCGGCGGTATGACAAGCATCGAGTACTTGCTGAAGTCACGCATCCTGTCACACGGCACGATATCGGTCTCTATATTCTGGAAATACAACGCTTTATGCACAAGGTCAACCGGATAATTGGCATCGACCGGATAACCGCCTCCGTTATGATACGGCATAAACGTGAGCGCATGGTGCGAGTCGTGGCTGTATAATATGGCTACTTTGTTGTTTTTCTTCAGATTGACTATGTCCGAGCCTATCTTCTCGAGTTCGCGGGCCGTACGTTGGAACTCGCGGTACACGCGGTTTGGCTGCAGATCGTGGCCGATTACACCGCGCCAGTATGTCTCCTGACCGTAGTGCAGTGTGGCCCAGTGCCAATACTCCACCATATTGGCGCCGGATGCGTAATGTGAGTATACGTTTTGACGAAGCTGGTTGTCGTAAGGCGGATACTGGCTCTTTGAGTCCCATCCGGTACCCTGAGCGTTTGTCTCGGTGATCAGATAGTTGTTGCCCGCCACAGTTCTCATATAGTCGCCGGCATAGGCTATCAGCTGGCCGTCCTGACCATCCTGAACACCGTGGTACACGTTGATGGCCGGATATTCCATCTGACGGAACGACTCCACTTGGTCGACATTATGAAACGCAGGCATGAAACAGTGGGTCACAAACTGGTCGGGGCGCTTGTATTCGTTCACGATGTCGCACTGCCAGTTTAGAAAGTCGGCTATGCGTTTGCGGTTATAACGCTCCCACTCGTTTTTATACGAAGGGCTCGTCACTCCGTCACGTTCATAAAATTCCTCCCATGTGTTGATGTTCATGCCCCAGTAGTTCATACCCCACTCTTTTGTAAGCAGGTCAAGGTCGCCGCCAAACTTATCTTTCATATAATTGCGGAAACCGATGAAGTAATCGCGGTTGTTTACTCCGCGCGCCTCAAGCTCATTGTCGACCTGATAGCCTATGACAGCCGGATGCTTGGCGTAACGTTCAAGCATCTTGCGTATTATGCGCTCGCTGTAAAACAGATAGGTCGGATTGGTGAAATCCATGTTCTGACGTATGCCGTAATGCGACTTTTCGCCGTTCATCTTTTCAGAGAGCACCTCGGGATGCTTGTGGGCAAGCCATGCCGGAATAGAGTAAGTAGGCGTTCCGAGGATGACCTCTATGCCGGCGGCATGAAACTTGTCGAGTATTGTGTCCATCCACTCAAATCGGAACTTTCCCTCCTGCGGCTCAAACAATCCCCACGACGACTCGCCGACGCGCACCACCGTCATGCCTGCATCTTTCATCATGGCTATGTCCTTGTCAAGCCTGTCGTAAGGCATGTACTCGTGATAGTAGGCCGCACCGTAAAGAGGTTTGTCAAAGCGATACTGTGCGTAACCGCTTAATGCCATCGTCAAAACGAGACCGATCAATGCTATTCTCTTCATATAATTTTGTTTATTAGTCTATAGGTGATATTAAAATGTCAAAACAATAATTTTCAGTAGCGTCAACACAATATTCCGGCGCTGTCTTGGCTCCCCAGCCGTCATTTCCGCCTACGCCATGTATAAATCTGTCTATATTGACCGTCATACAACTTCGTATCGGCAGCTCATACTTGTGTTTTACAGCCTCGATATCATCTTCATCATACGGCCACGCCCTGAAATTGAAAGGAGTCGCAGAAGTAAAACGTAAACCTTGACCCGACGCATCAGTGAGCGAGAACCACCTGACGTCGGTACGGTTTGAATTATCCTGAGCCATGACATAATCAGGGCCGAAACAGTCGAGTGTCTTCCGGTACAGGCCTATGAATGCTCCGGTTTTACGGTCGGGATAGCTCTCCCATTCACCTCGTCCATACCATGTGATATTATCATATTTTATAGGTATGCCGACTCTGAAGCCATACTTGGGCATAAACTGAGCTACAGGATTATACGGATTATACCGGCCTGATACACGTACAACTCCTGAGCCAGCGATATCATACTGAAGATTGTAAGAAGCTCCCACGGCCGACAAATCAATATCAAACGATACGCGCACGCAACTATCGGTCACACATACGTCGCAGCCTGTCACATGGCGTGATTTTATCTCTTCTTTCCATACTCCGAACCGTTCATTATATCCGTTATGTCGCTGCACATCGTTGGCCGGTTTCCAGAAATACGGCTCCAGCGGCGCCTCTATGACAGCCCGGTCCATATAGTACCAGCCGACGAGTGCTCCGCTGATTTTGTCAAATGACAGTTTAAAACCATCTTTACGTTCTACGGTTATTAATCTGTCGGATTCATTGACAGTCATGTCTGCGCGCGATTTTTCAACAGCGCATCTGTCAGCATATTCATCGAATACAAATTGCTCCATGGCTACTGCAAATCCCTTATCAGCCCACAATGTTGGTTTACGCAACACAGCCGATATGTTAAGGCATTTCTCGCCTACGGTGTCAGGCTTTTCAGAAGCATGCAGTATACCGTCTTTCAACATGACGTAATCGCGTGACACAGGATGTCCGTCAACATACCACTCGCATACATAGTCGAAATCATCAGCCGGCAGAAAATCATAACGGTTCTCTACCGATACTGTCATTAACGACGTGTCAGCTATGGCAAATTCAAGATTCTGATATACTTTCCTTACCTCATAATATCCGGGGTGAGGCACACGGTCAGAACCGACAATACCGTCTATGCCGTAATTGGCATCATTCGGGAAATCGCCGAAATCCCCGCCTATGGCCCAGAATTCATCATTGGCAGGATGTTGGGTGTCAGGCATTTTACGATAGTCGACACTGTCGCTGTTTATGTTTTTTATAAGGCTTTTGTCGCACCACTCCCATATTGCACCGCCCAATATGCCCGGATTACTGTAAAAAACGTCCATGTACTCTTTAAGATTACCGGTCGAGTTCCCCATAGCATAAGCATACTCACGCATAAATACAGGACGATCAGATATTCTATCTGCCAAGGCCTTATAATCGTTGGGCGACAAGTAGCCTTCGTCATATATATCAGATATCGAACGGTCGGTGTCGCTATATATGACGCGTGTACTGTCGATTGACAACACCGCATTGCGCATAGCCTTAAGATTGGCCCCGCTTCCGCCTTCATTACCCATCGACCAGATTATCACGCACGGATGATTCTTGTCACGCTCGACAAGCGACAATGCTCTGTCAACATGAGCCTTCTCCCATGAAGGAGCGTCACCGAGTATTTTATTCCCCAGACCCAGACCGTGGCTTTCATGATTGGCTTCATCCATCACATAAAATCCGTAGCGGTCACATAGTTCATAAAACAACGGCACATCGGGATAATGACTGGTACGTATCATATTGATATTTGCACGCTTCATCAATATGAGGTCATTATGTATAGACGATGCGTCGACAGTGCGCCCGCTCCGAGGTAAAAACTCATGACGGTTTATTCCTTTCAGCTTAACCGGAACGCCGTTAATCTTGAAAATTTCACCGTCGATCTTTATTTTACGAAATCCGGTATGATATGTGAATGTCTCGACTAAAACGCCTCTTTTTTTCATCCGTATCGTGACATCATACAGATTGGGAGTTTCCGCACTCCATAATGACGGAGCGGTTACGGGACAATTAACCGTATATCGTACGTTTTCTTTATTTTTCAGGACCGCCAACGGCTTCTCAGCCGTAACAGAAACGACATTGCCGTTACGGTCGGTACCTCGGACCGACAGTTCGACCGCCACCCCTCCTGCATCCTTACCCGATAAGTTGATGACATCAAACGTCAGTGCCACATCACCATTATCCATCGAGTCATCCAACGTCGATTGAATAAAGTAGTCATTGATATGCACATCAGGTCTGGTCCATATTCCGACACTGCGAAATATTCCACTCAATCTCCACATATCCTGATCCTCAAGATAGCTGCCGTCGCACCAGCGATATACTTCCACGGCTATCGTATTTTCGCCTTTGACAAGAAATTCGGTTATGTCAAACTCGGCAGGACTGTTGGAATTCTGGCTATAGCCTACATTGTGTCCGTTGATCCATACATACATGGCGGATTCCACTCCGTCAAAATGAAGTATGTAGCGTCTGTCAGCGGCAAGTCTGTCAATATCGAAACTCCTGCGGTAAGAGCCCACCGGATTACGATGTAAATAACTGTAATAGTGTGCGGGGGGCTCATCGGTCACTTTAGGAGGATTCAATACAAAAGGATAAGGCTGGTTGGTGTATATGGCCTTACCGAAACCTTGAAGTTGCCAATGGCCGGGAACATCTATCTCGCTCCAGTCCGATGTATCGAATCCGCTGCGATAAAAATCAGCGGGTCGGCAGTCTGGATCAGGCGACCATTTAAAATGCCATATTCCGTCAAGCGACAGCCATCGTTCATCCGCATCACGCAATGACGGAAGGACCATTGTCGCGTGATAGGGCAACTTATTGATACCTACTATATTCTCATCCTCCCAGTCGTGATGATTGTTACCGGCAACGACAATAAATTGCCATAAGACAGCTATTGTCATTAAAGCTATGGACCTCTTCATTTCAGATAAAGTCACGACTATGTACTGCTATTTGAACTGCCAACTGCCAAAACCCATGCCATCACCTTTAAGCACGAAACACAAATCGCAGGGATCACTGCCGACAGTGCCGGCCACTTTCGCCTTGTGGAGCTTGGCTCCGGCCGCATCGACATTGACCGTAGCGAGCAGCTCACCGTCGGCCGAACCTTTTCGTACCTCTATAGTACCCTTTCCTGAAGCTATGACATGACACCGGCTCGGCTTCCTGCTGAACTCCACGCCACGCACCATGATCAGAGCTTCCTTTTCAACCGGCATGGCAGTCATGCTTCCCGGCTCGGAAGCAGGTACATATTTCACTCCTTTCGTGGCTACCGTGGTAGCGGCCTGCTGTATCGCAAACGGATCAAGCGGCTTGAGCTGTGCAGGACCTCCGAGTGTCTGGTCGGCCATGGCTATGTCAAGCTTATCTTCATCAACCTTGATTTCGTCGACACACACGCTTCTGAACCCTCCATCGGTATTAAAACTGTTCTGGAGCGACATGGTATGATAAAATACATACCAGCGGTCTTTATATTTATTTAGATGGGTGTGATTATTGGAGTAGTCAAATCCATAGTCACCGGGATTCATCAGATAGTGATGATGATACTTCCAGCTGTCGGAATCAAGAGGGGTCTTGCTTGTCATATAGCTCATAGAGCATATCGTGGGCACATCGGCACTTGCCGTCCAGTCGCTGCGGTCCTTCCAGTCGGTATTGTAAGTATACACATAAGTACCGTTTATATAATTGAGCTCGTTGGCTTCGAAATGATGCGGGGCCGGAAGCTCCTTCATTTCGCTGTCTATACTTGTCATGTCGGCGCCGAGCCGCATTATTATGCTGTTACCGGCTCCTATAGATAGCCATCCGGTGCCGTCGGCATCTATGACCGCACCCGGGTCAAAAGGCACTTTGCACTTGCCGAGTCCGGGGGTATTGGCATCCACAAGACTCTTGTCAAGCGGGCTTGTCCAAGGCCCTACCGGAGATGTAGCGGTGAGCACTCCGGTACCGAAGCCGCTGTTGGAGAAATAAAGATAAAAATGAGTCTTGCCGTCGCTTTCCTGACGTTTAATAATCGAAGGAGCCCATGACGCCATAATCCAAGGAGCAATTTCGCCGACATTTATAAGTCCGTGATAGGTCCAGTTGACCATATCGTCGGTCGACATCATAGCAAGCGTCTTTATCTTCTCATAGGTATTTTTACCGTCGCGGCCCACACCTTCGTACTGCTGATGGTCGTTTGTAGCATATACATACAACCGTCCGTCATGCTCGACAGCGGTCGGGTCAGCGGTAAAAAGGAAGTCGAGAAGCGGATTGCCGTTTTTTGAAATCAGTTTCGGCGATATTTCCGGTATGACTTCACGGTATTTGAAACAGTCAAAATCGGCATATCCATTGTTTTCTGCAAAAAGGCCTATATAAACGGGTCCGCGACTCTTTGACGCGCCGTTCACAAGTGAGGCGTCGACATGTCCGGCCTCTTTGAAATCAGAGCCGTCGGTCGAATAAAAAAACGCATAAGAATCGGAAGTACCTTTGACTTTCACTTCTACAAATCCCTCGGGAGCTGCGCCAATCACTTCGTCATGCCGTTTGCCGCCCGCATTATAGCGAAAATGTATCTGTCCATCTTCTACACACAGATCGCAGTGTGCGTCAGGAGCTACATAAGCGGTTATGCCGGCAGTGGCTCCTTCTGCCACTTCAAAGCGTGTTGAAGCCTGAAAATCGGCATGTTCCTGCTGACGTCCCACAAGTGCCGTAGCGCCTTTCTGTTCCGATATGGGGCTGCCGCCTCTCATACGCAGAAAACCGCCACGCTCGGTCAGGGAGTACTTTTCCGCAGAGTCACCGGCCTTATAGCTCCACTCGGTGCCGAGCTGCGGATTGTTAAAGTCCCAGTCAGGACTCTTCTTGGTGTTTTTGGAAGATGCATCGGTGTTTACCGTCATGCTGCCGGCTATAACGCACAATGCAGTCAGAGATGATACGATTCGGTTCATTTTGATATCCGGTATTTTGGGGTTACTTATTCCATGTGATGTTGACCAGCCTAAGAGGTGTCTTTTATGGTAATTGCAAAGGTAAAATAGATCGGGCAATAAACCGGCATCGTATATAATACATCGACGCTCCATAAGTTAAATACACGCTCAACTTATGTTATTAATAAGATACACCTTTGTTAAACCGATTGAAACTCACATATATTTATACATTCTCACCGCTCGTATCGCCCCGATAAATAATTATATTTGCCGACGAAAACCGGTCATCAGATGAAACATTACATTTCTATACTTCTAATCCTTGCCGCGTTGTCGGGGTATGCCGAGGAAAACATCATGTTCAGGCACATCACGATGACCGACGGCATGAGTGACAACCAAGTCAACCATATAACCCGCGACTCACAGGGCTTCATGTGGTTTTCAACCTCCCACGGACTTAACAGATACGACGGATATACATTTAAAGTATTTGCCCGCGACACCGTGCCCGGCAACCTGCCCAACTCATTCATAATAAACGTTCAGGAAGATGCCACAGGTATGTTATGGATCAAACTACGTACCGACATATACAGCTGCTATGACCCGCAAAAAGAAATATTTATCGATGCGAAGACCGTATTGGAAGATAAATATGGCATCACCGACATGATATCGACGATATATGTCGACGAAAAAAAAGACCTGTGGTTTCACAACGACACAAAAGGCACTTACCGATACAGTTTTGCCGACAAAAAGCTCACGCTGACACCGGCAAGCCCAGCGTTAGCCAAGTCCGGAGCCATCCTAACCTCAATGAGCGATGACCGTCACGGAGTACTGCGCATATACTCCAACGGTTTTTTCGACCATATCGACAGACTGTCAGTAGCTAAAGCCGACTATGAAAACGACTATCTGACTAAAATACCGGCAGATACCGATGAGCGATACAAGATTTTCACGGACCGCGACAGAGATTACTGGATATACTCCGATAAAGGCATATGGGTTTATTACAGCCACGAAAAAAGATGGGAGGCTGTCAACACCGATGAAAGCTCCACCTACAGACTTACTGGCAATCATATAAAATCGATAATAAATGACCGGTACGGACGCATATGGATAGGCATAGACCACGGCGGCATAAACATAATAGACAAAAAACAGAAAACAATACGGTATATCGAACACCGTACAACCGACGAACGAAGCATAAGCCAGAATAATCTCACATGTCTGTATGCCGATCCTGACGGCGGCATATGGGCCGGTACGTTCAAGCGTGGCGTGTCATATTACAACGAGAACATGTTCAGGTTCTACACCGATCACTTTCCGGAGTTCAACAGCCATAAAAACTTCATACCCGACATTAGTTCGATAACCGAAGACCGAGACGGCAATCTGTACCTCGGAGTGACAAACGGCCTGATTACAGTAAACAAGACCTCCAAAGAGAAGACATTTATACCTTTGGCCGCACCCTATAATTCTTTTCCCGACGACGTCATACTGAGCATAGCTCAAAGCGACAACGGCAAACTATGGCTCGGAACTTATCAGGGAGGACTGCTGTCGTATGATTCCGGAAAATTCTCGTCACACAGGCTCGATCATGACAATAAAGATTCGTACGCCAACAAATCCATATGGTGCATGACTCAGGACCGGTCGGGATACTTATGGATAGGCACGTGGGGAGCCGGACTGTGGGGTATAGATCCGGAGTCGGAACGGTCAATACACTACAACGACATCGGCGGACAGTTCAACAATGAACAGATAGCATCCATATGCGCGGCAAAAGACGGAAATCTGTATATGGCCACCACGTACGGTATACTTATATACTACCCTGTCACCGGTAAATACGAAAAACAGATAGGCGACCGGCGCGGCGAGAAATCCTTTTCCAACCAGCTCATAACACATATCACGGAGGACAGCCGCGGCCTGCTGTGGATATCGACCCAAGAGGGCATGAACATATATGACCGAAGCCATGACGAAGTTACCGTCATTGAGGGCGATCTGCGCAATTCCATTATATGCGGAGCTGTCGAGGACAATGACAAAAACATGTGGATCACAACTTCCGACGGCATATACCATGTAATTGTCAGCGGACGCAAGACCGGATATGACTATGAAATCAAGAAATATGACGACCTCAGCGCAATAGACAACCAGCAATGCAATCCGAGAGCCATAATAAAGGCCGCATCCGGAAAAATAGTATTGGGAGGAGTCAGCGGCGTCAGCATATTTGACCCTATAAATCTCGCATACAGCACTCCTATGCCCGAAATACGCTTCACCAACCTTTCACTGTTCAATAAAAGCGTTAAAATAGACTCTCTGTATCAAGGCAACCGCATACTTGACCGGGCATTGAATTACACCGATGAGATAAAACTTGATTACGGCCAAAACATATTCAGCGTCACCTTTTCGTCAATGGACTATTGCAAACTCGAAAAGAACGGCTATATGTACATGCTTGAAGGCTTCGACACCGACTGGACATACACCACCGACAACAACCTCACGTACACCAACCTCGGTCCCGGAACATATACGCTGAAAGTCAAGCCCGTCAATGACAACGGACTTGTCGGAGAGAACGCAGCCGAACTGCGCATAGTGATAGCTCCGCCGTTTTACCGCTCTTGGATAGCCTACATAATATATGCTCTTATGCTCGTAGGAGTGATTCTGCTCGTAAAAGCCTACATGCGCCACAGCGAGGCACAGAAGTACAAACTCTTGCAGATACAGCAGGAGGCCAATCAAAAGCATGAAATCGACAATATGAAGCTCCGCTTCTTCACCAACATAAGCCATGACCTGCGCACACCGCTCACCCTTATACTCACCCCGCTTGAATATGTCATGGAACGTATAGACGACACTGACTTCCGCGACAAGCTCACCATAGCCCACAACAATGCCATGAGACTGCTTGACATGGTAAACCAGTTGCTCGACTTCCGCAAGAGCGACATGACCGGGCATACACTCTCGGCAGCGGGAGGCGACATAGTGGAGACTATACGCACCCAGTGCAACAACTTTGCCGGATACTCCGAGCAACGCAATATAAATCTTACATTCTTCTCGCCTGTCAAGAAACTTTACATGGTCTTTGACGAAGACAAGATCAACAAGATAGTCATGAATCTGCTGTCTAACGCATTCAAGTTCACACCCGAGGGAGGACGCGTGGATGTATCGCTCGACATCGTGCCTAAAACCGAAAACGGACAGGAGATGCTGGAGATAAAAGTAGCCGACAACGGATGCGGCATAAGCGACGAGCACAAATCCATGATATTTGAACGCTTCTATCAGGTACCGCGAAAAGACAGCAGGATAGCAAGCGGCAGCGGCGTGGGGCTTAATCTTGTAAAAGAATTTGTAACCCTTCACAAGGGCACCATAGAAGTTCATGACAACATAGGCAAAGGATCAGTATTTGTCGTCAGAATACCGGTGGAACGCGTGAGCGCCACAGACAGCGACTGTTCCGTAGCCGAACAGACAGAAACAGTAGAAATACCTGTGATACACTGCGGGCAAGAAGACAACGAACTAAATGACAGTAATTTAGGGGGGGATAACATGCGCCCGTCAATCCTTCTTGTCGATGACAACGATGATTTCCGCATGTTCATGAAAGACTGTCTCAAGCATGATTATAACATATATGAAGCGGCTGACGGCGCCGAGGCATGGAAAATGTTGCCCGAACTACAGCCCGACATTATCGTCAGCGATGTGATGATGCCCGAAATGGACGGCAACGAACTCTGCCGTCTTGTGAAAAACGATATACGCACATCACACATACTTGTCATTCTGCTGACGGCGCGTGCAGCCAAAGAGCATGAACAGAAAGGGCTTGAGGTCGGTGCCGACGACTATATAACGAAGCCGTTCAATCTTAATATTCTGACACTGCGTATTAAAAATCTGCTGCAGCGCCGACGCGACTCCCACAGCAAACCCATGGATGTATCACCAAGCAAAATCAACATAACGTCGCTTGACGAGAAGTTGATAAACAAGGCCATACAATATGTGGAAAACAATCTGAGCCGGAGCGACCTGTCGGTAGAGGAACTCAGCGGCGAGCTCGGCATGAGCCGTGTGCACCTTTACAAAAAGCTCCTGTCAATAACAGGCAAGACTCCGATAGAGTTTATAAGAATACTGCGGTTGAAACGCGCGGCCCAAATGCTCCGCGAAAGTCAGTTGAGTATCGCAGAGGTCACCTATCAGACCGGCTTCAACAACCTCAATCTCTTCCGCAAGTACTTCAAGACCGAGTTCGGCATGCTCCCGTCAGAGTACCAAGCAAAATACAGCGAAAAGTACTTAGGTCCGCAAAACAAAATATAGCGGATAAAAAAGCTACTGTCTGTAAGTTCTGAATCAGGCAAAAAAACAGAAAAATGTCAGTCGGTTTTGCCGGTGATTATCGACTTTATGTCATGGAGTTTGTTGAGAGCGGCCATAGGCGTAAGATTGTTGATGTCGGTATGCAGTATTTCGTCACGTATCTGCGTGAGTACTGGGTCGTCAAGCTGAAAGAATGACAACTGCACGCCTCCGCGCTCTTCGGCTATATTGCTCATATTCTTACCTATCGAGTCCTGACGGTTATTGCTCTCAAGATGCTTCAACACTTGGTCGGCACGCTTTACTATAGTCTGCGGCATGCCGGCGAGCTTAGCGACATGTATACCGAAACTGTGTTCGCTGCCCCCTTTGGCGAGCTTGCGTAGAAACACGACCTTGCCGTTGATCTCCTTTACCGACACATTATAGTTCACTACCCTCGGGAAGCTCGCAGCCATCTCGTTGAGTTCATGGTAATGGGTGGCAAAGAGAGTCTTGGGATGCATTGAGCCGTGCTCATGGATATGCTCCACTATGGCCCAAGCTATGGATATGCCGTCGTATGTGGAAGTACCGCGTCCAAGCTCGTCAAACAGTATAAGACTGCGTTCGCTCATGTTGTTGAGTATCGAGGCCGCCTCGTTCATCTCGACCATAAACGTGGACTCGCCGAGCGATATATTGTCGCTCGCCCCGACACGTGTAAACACCTTGTCCACAACTCCTATGCGGGCGCTCTCGGCCGCCACGAAGCTGCCTATCTGCGCAAGTATAACATTAAGGGCGGTCTGACGCAACAGGGCTGACTTACCCGACATGTTCGGACCGGTGATCATCATGATCTGCGTGCCCGTATTGCTCAGGTTCACACTGTTGGTTATGTACGGCTCACCGGGCGGCAGCTGCTTCTCGATCACAGGGTGGCGCCCCTCCTTTATGTCTATTACAAGCGAGTCATCGACTACCGGACGGTTGTAATGGTTCTCCATCGCCACACGTGTAAACGACAGCAATACGTCGATATGGGCCACAAGCGACGAATCAAGCTGAATGGCGGGTATAAATTCTACGAGCCGCGCCACCAAGTCATTATACAGCCGGGTTTCTATTATGGCTATCTTCTCCTGCGCTCCGAGTATTTTCTCTTCATAGTCTTTAAGTTCCTGAGTGATATAACGCTCCGCATTGACAAGAGTCTGCTTGCGTATCCACTCTCCGGGCACTTTTGACTTGTGAGTGTTGGTAACCTCGATATAGTAGCCGAACACATTATTGTAACCTATCTTCAGGCTCGGGATGCCGGTGGCGGCCACTTCGCGTGCCTGAAGCTTCATTAGATAATCTTTGCCCTGATACGCTATGTCGCGCAATTCGTCAAGCTCGGCGTCGACCCCGTGCTTTATAACCGTACCGCGGTTAATGGCTATGGGAGCGTCATCGACAATCTCGCGGTCTATACGGTCGCGTATAAGCGTGCACGGATTAAGCTGCTCGCCTATGGTTTTCAGCGCCTCAAGGTCAGAATTGCAGCATAGCGTCTTTATTGGATTGATAGCGGTAAGGGCATTGCGCAGCTGCACTACTTCACGTGGCGTCACTCGTCCTACGGCAACTTTGGATATTATGCGCTCCATGTCGCCTATCTGCTCAAGAAAAGTCTTTATCTGGTCGCGCTCTTCAGGATGACGGAAGAAATACTCAACTATATCAAGACGCGAGTTTATGGCCTTGACATCTTTGAGCGGAAACAGAAGCCATCTGCGAAGCAATCGGGCGCCCATGGGACTGACCGTACGGTCAATGACTCCGAGCAGGCTTCTGCCCTCGTCGGCCATTGTATCGACGAGTTCCAGATTGCGTACAGTGAACTTGTCAAGCCTTACATAGCTACTCTCTTCGATGCGGCGCAACTTCAGTATATGCCCTATTTCGGTATGTTTTGTTATGTCAAGATAATGGAGTATGGCTCCGGAGGCAACAATAGCGGCATGCATGGCGTGGACACCGAATCCTTTGAGGTTGCGCGTCTCGAAGTGCTTCAGCAGCCGGTCGAGTGCAGCCTCCTCGGTAAATATCCAGTCGTCCAGTTCAAAAGCAAGATAGCGGGTATTGAACGTAGCATCGAGCCACTTGCGTGACCCGCGCTCGATCAGCACCTCCTTAGGGGCGAAATTATTAAGCAGTTTATCTATATAATCGGCGGTACCCTCGGCCGTCAGGAACTCACCTGTGGAGATATCAAGGAATGCCACCCCGACGACCCCCGCCTTGGTAGCATGCAATGCCGCCACAAAGTTATTTTCTTTATGGTTAAGCACTGTGTCGTTGATTGACACTCCGGGGGTAACAAGTTCTGTTATGCCACGCTTGACAAGCTTCTTGGTCAGCTTCGGATCCTCAAGCTGCTCGCATATGGCCACACGTTTTCCGGCCCTTACAAGTTTGGGTAGATATGTATCGAGTGCGTGATGCGGAAACCCGGCCAGTTCTACATATTGCGATACCCCGTTGGCGCGTCGGGTGAGTGTTATACCGAGTATCTCCGACGTAATTATGGCATCATCGGAAAATGTTTCGTAAAAGTCGCCGACACGAAACAGCAATATGGCATCGGGATGTTTTTGTTTCATCTCGATGTATTGCTTCATAAGTGGAGTTTCGACAATTTTATGAGCCATGAATCTACTTTTATTGTGTAAAGTTACTACATCCGCGCCGCTTTCGCAAATACTTTTAGCGCCTGCCTATCCGATAAATCATTAAACAGCGTCCGGTCGCGGAAAATCCCGGGCCAACGTTGATTGAACGACAACCGTGCGGTAGGGGCGCCAGTACCACGGCGCCCGGTTACGACCCGTAGGGCCGTCAGGGTTCCACAAACGTATTGGCGCAGACGCCACGTATATTGGGCCGTACGGATTCGCGGGCGCCGTGGTACTGGCGCCCCTACAGACTTATCCGATTCACATCGACATTGAGCCATCCGGATTTTACCAACGTACAGGCGCAGACGCCACGTATATTGGGGCTGCGAGCCTGTAAAGGCTCACGCCAAACGTTAGCCGGGTACAAAGTGCCCGGATTGCGAAATTCGCAGTAAAAGTTGTTTGAGTCTGACAAGACTCGTGCTTGTTTCGACTGATGGCTCGATTCAGGCATGAGTCTTTACAGACTCATCGATGAGGGAAAATACGACATACCGGAGACTGCGTCATCCTTCGGATGCCTTGTCCCCGGCTAACGTGAGGCAGGAGCCTTGACAGGCTCTAAATATCGGAACCCATTTTCATTGCAAAATTGAGCAAGCCATACGGATACGCGGAAAATCCCGGATCAACGTTGATTGGACGGCAACCGTGCGGTACTGGCGCCAGTATCACGGCGCCCGGTTACGGAAAATCCCGGGCCAGCGTTGATTGGACGACAACCGTGCGGTAGGGGCGCCAGTACCACGGCGTCCGGTCGCGGAAAATCCCGGGCCAACGTTGATTGGACGACAACCGTGCGGTAGGGGCGCCAGTATCACGGCGCCCGGTTACGACCCGTATGGCCATCAGGGTTCCACAAACGTACAGGCGCAGACGCCAAGTATATTGGGCCGTACGGAGACGCGGGCGCCGTGGTACTGGCGCCCCTACAGGCACATCCGATTCACTACGGCGGCCGTACGGATTCGCCACGGTACAGGCGCAGACGTCATGTATATTGGGGCTGCGAGCCTGTAAAGGCTCACGCCAAACGTTAGCCGGGTACAAAGTGCCCGGATTGCGAAATTCGCAGTAAAAGTTGTTTGAGTCTGACAAGACTCGTGCTTGTTTCGACTGATGGCTCGATTCAGGCATGAGTCTTTACAGACTCATCGATGAGGGGAAATACGACATACCGGAGACTGCGTCATCCTTCGGATGCCTTGTCCCCGGCTAACGTGAGGCAGGAGCCTTGGCAGGCTCTAAATATCGGAACCCATTTTCATTGCAAAATTGAGCAAGCCATGCGGAAAATCCCGGATCAACGTTGATTGGACGGCAACCGTGTGGTACTGGCGCCCCTACAGACACATCCGATTCTCATCGGGATTGGGCCGTGCGGATTCGCGGGCGCCGTACTACTGGCGCCCCTACAGACACATCCGATTCTCATCGGTATTGGGCCGTGCGGATTCGCGGG
>NZ_VSMC01000001.1:59510-339306 GCF_008728965.1 Heminiphilus faecis
CGCCGTACTACTGGCGCCCCTACAGACACATCCGATTCTCATCGGTATTGGGCCGTGCGGATTCACCACGGTATTGGGCCATACGGGTGGGCGGGCGCCGTACTACTGGCGCCCCTACAGACACATCCGATTCTCATCGGTATTGGGCCGTGCGGATTCACCACGGTATTGGGCCATACGGGTGGGCGGGCGCCGTACTACTGGCGCCCCTACAGACACATCGGTATTGGGCGGAAAAGACACCAACGACAAAGGCATGGAGCGTGCGCTCCATGCCTTTGTCGTTGGTGTCAGCAGAGATTATTCTGCGGGGGTGTCCTTGACTTCACCGCCAAGCCATGTCGAGTAGACGAGCTTGAACTCGGCAGGACCTACCACTTCATACTTCACGGTATCGTTGACGTTACCGCTCTGACCTTCGAAAGCGCTGCTACCGTAATATGACACATAATCAATCTCATATATGATAGGAGCCTCATAGCCGGGTATCAGGTCGGCATTAGGATACTGTGTTTTTAAAGTCGCCGGCATGGTGACGTAAAGGAAGTTGTGACGCATCTGCGGTATGACCACGTTCTGTGACATATCGGGCCACATCGAAGCGGCATACTTCTCTACCTGCGAAATATCGAGGTTAACGTTGCCGTAATAAGCGGAGCAACCTGAGAAAAATTCCGAATTGCCACGGTCTATATAGCCGGAACCTTCATTGGCGCTTACCCAGTCGACAGTCACCTGATAGAAAGCCTTGGCAGCCTCTGAACGGGCAGGAAGCACCATCAGTTTGTCAGGATTGAACATCCACTTGTTGTTGGCCTTTGCATAAGCGTCGGTCTTTGTCTCGATATTGTCATATTTGGTCCAAACAGCGCCGTCGTAGTCAAAACGACCGCAATTGGCATACTTCGCTCCTGACTGGAATGCCACAAGCTTGCTGTCGCCCGCTACGGCATAAGGGAATGTCTGCTTGAGGAAGATGGGGATGTTGGTCCAAGCGGTGGCATTTGCCATATAGCCGTTGGTAATGCCCATTGTGGCAAGTTCATCCTGATTGATCAGATAGACCGATGAAGCCTCGGTCCATGCCGAGCCATTGTAGACATAAAGTGCGTTGTCAGGACGCGACTCAATCTCTACCGGAGCGGGCACTACGGGCTTGTCCTCGGCCATTTCGGCTACTGCCTTGCCATTGACCTCGGTTATCACGAAGTTGACATATGTGGGAGCATGGGTGTTGCGATCGGTATTTACCGAAAGTACATAGCCCTTGATGGCGGCTGTCTCGTTTTTCACGAAAAGCTCCTTTGCCTCATCGGTAAGCTGGTAGGCGCTACCGGTTGTCTCACCACCGTCGACCTTGAAATTGGTGTAGCTGCCTGTAGAGATAACAGATGCGCTAAACTCCACATACACCGGCATAGTGCCGCTCGTACCGTTTGCCAGAATAACATCACGCATCTCGTTCATCTTGGCGCCGTCCATAGCTACCGGCGTGGGATAGCTGTAGATTTCACCACCGAGCACACTCTCCTTACCAGCCTCGGGAGCAAGCTGCAATCCGCCATTGTACTGCGCACCTTTACCGCTCACCTGAACGATATCGCCTATTTTATAAGAATCGGGGGTAAATGTTTTTCCATAATAAACGAGCAGGCTTCCGGTAGCGTCGGTAAGTATATAACCCTGCGCACAGATGGCTGTAATCGTACCGTAGAGGGTGTATGAACCGTTTACAACCACTTTGTCGATATCGGTAAGGGTAACAGGTTCAAAAGCCGGCTCGGACTCCGCTACATTGAAGTTTACAAGCACATAGGAGTCGGCTTCCTGCTCGACTAAAGTATATTTGTCAGCAAGAATTGCGGGCAAATAGCTCGATGCCGGCATCGAGGGCGTGAAAGCGTTGGTGAAGTCATTGCCTCCCCAAGCCTTCATGTAGTCATCGTTCTCAAGGGTTATAACCCTACCTTTATATATAGCGTCGCATACGGGATCGGATGCCACCTGCTCCTTATATGTGATTTCGAGTGTGGACTTGTTGCTTGCGGCCACGTAAGGGAATGAGTAGGAGTTCATCCACAGCGGCAGCAGGTCATTGGCAGGATACTGGTCTGTGAAATATCCGTTTGCAGCCCACTTGGTCAATGCGCTTTTGGCATCTTTTTCCGAAAGGCCCTGAGTCTTCTCTACATAATCGACAACAGCGTCAACAGCGGCGATCTTCGTATAGTCGTCGGCGGTAAGCTCATAAGTGAGTTCCTCGATGCGATCATCAACCGGAGGCACTTCAAAGCCGTCAAGATACTCGTCGTTCCAAGCGTTTTCGGAGCATCCGGCAAGCGCCAGCATTGCGCCGCACGCGAGCAAACCTTTGAAAATATTGTGTTTCATATTAATATACAGTCTGTTAAATTAGAAATAAATCTTCATACGTAGCGAGTAGGTGCGGCCAAACGAGTAGAACACGCTGTAAGCCTCCTGCCAAGTACCGTTGGAGTCGGTGGGCACCTCGGCATCCATGACATAATTATAGTCAAAGATGTTGTAGATGTTACCATAAAGGGTGGCGTTGATGTCGCCTATCTTGAAGCGATAGCTTGCATTGAAGTCAAACTGCTGTCCCCAAGGTATCTCCCAGAGTTTGTTGACGTTGATGGCCTTTGTGCCGAGCGAGCTTCCGCTTATATAGAAGTCGCTGTAGTTACGGGCGCTCATCACCCAGTCGGCACCGATACGGAAGCCCTTGAACGGCATAAAGGTTGCCGAGAGCGAACCGGTGGTCTGAGCCGAACCGCCGACCTTGACACCCTTCTGGTTAAGAGTGGAGTGGAGGTGGTTTTCAGCGCCTATACCGTCGGCTATATCGCCGGTGGTAAGGTTCTGAATAGGCTGGCCGAGCTCGTTATAGAAGTAACCCTGTGCGTTGCTGTCCCAGATCCAGTCGCCCCAAGACAACATACCCTCGATGCTAAGCCAGCGCACAGGCACCCAGTTGAAGTTCATCTCGATACCCATATGGCGTGCGTCGACACCGGTCATGTTCATATAGTAGCTGCCGTCGGCCTGTGAGAAGTCGCCGCGGCGCGAAAGTCCGCTGCGGTCCATCCACTTGGTCCAATAGGCGTTGACGTTCAAGGCAAATGTACGCGACTTAAAGCCGTAGCCTACTTCGTATGACATTACTTTCTCGTTTACGGCATCCTTGTTGATGGCGTTGGAGGTGGTGGCGTTGAGGAACACGCCGCCCGAGAAGAAAGGAGCACGGCTTATGTAGCCGAGATTGAAGAACACGTTGTTGTGCTCGTCGATATTGTAGTTGGCACCGCCCTTGATGGTTCCGCCGATGAAACTCTTTGTATCGGAACGCTCATGAGCCTTGTCGTAGTAGAACATGTCGCGGCGCCAGTTGCTGGTGTTGTTTAGCGCTCCGGAAAGCACGGTATTGAGCTTACCGTCAAGAATGGTGTACTCGGCCTGACCGTAGATGCCCTCCTGAACCGTATAGCCGAGATAGTTGCGGTACACGATATCGCCCACACCGAGCTTCTGGAACTTCCACTCCGGGTCGGCAGCAGCCGCATTGAGAGCGGGATCCACGCCCTTACGGGTACTGTAGTCTATGAAGTATGCTCCGTCGTAGAGGTCGTTGATCTTGTTTTTATGGTCGCCCACATAGTAACGGAGGTCGATACCACCTGTAAGATTGAGGCGGTTGCCGTTGGTCTGATTGATCTCTTTCTTGTACGATGACACGAGACCATACCACTTGTGAGAGTTGATAGACTTCGACATGACAAGCTTCGAACCGTTGGTCGAGTTGGCGTTGAGGTCCTGAATGGCCGCATAGTCAAAAGTGCCGTCGGGACGGCGGAACTTCATGTTAAGCACACCGTAGCTTGCGCCGCGCCAGTCGGCATAGGTGTAGCCGTCAAGCCCCGAACCCTGACCGCTGTATCCGCCACCGCTTGCTATCGACACATAAACGGCCGATGACAGCGACGAGGTCTCGTCGATCTTCCATATATGATTGAGCGAAATCTGAGGCTTGTGGTAGAAGTTGTATTCAGAGCTGCGCATCTGGCCGGTCTTGTCGTAACCGAACGCCGGATTGTAGCGGTACATGGCGTTGCCGTCGCCCATATACTGGCGTCCGTAGGTCTGCCAGCCCTCGATGGTAAGACCGCCGTAATTGGAGTTACGCTTGTAGTGGGTCTGGGGAGCGCCGAAAGCGGTCAATGACAGCTGATGGTTCTCGTTGATGCGCTTCGACACGTTGACAAAGTAGTTGTAGCTGTTAAACGGAGTGCCTTGAATGTAACCGTCGCCCCACTTGCGCGAACCGAGCACGGTCACCGCCCATCCGTTTTTCATGAGTCCGGTCGACAGTTTCAGACCGTAGTTGTTCATGCCGTCGTTGCCCATACCGTACCAGAGGGCACCGCCCTTTTCCACGTCGATGGTGCGTGTGGTGATATTGATAGTACCGCCTACAGAAGGAGTCGACACGATGTTGGCTCCGAGACCGCGCTGCGTCTGTATGTTGGCGGCCACGTCGCCGAGTCCGGCCCAGTTGCTCCAGTAAACACCGCCCCATTCCATGTCATTGATAGGAATACCGTTGACCATAACGGCCACATTGGGGCTCTTGAAGCCGCGCATGTTGGTCTTGGCGTCGCCGAAGCCACCGCCGTCGCGAGTGGTCCACACACCGGGAGTGGTCTTGAGCACTTCAGGCAGCTCCTGATTGCCAAGCTTAAGGTCGATGGTCTGCGCGCCTATTGTCGACACGGCCACCGGAGTAAGACGTGTTCTTGCAGCCGACTGCTCGACAACAACGTCTTTAAGCATCTGAGCCTCGATCTCAAGCTGTATGTCGCCCATATCGGCTTTTGAAGCGAGATCGACAGGCTTGTAGCCTATATATGAAATATGTATTTTTTTGCCGTCAGGCACGTTAAGCGCAAAACGTCCGTCGATGTCGGTAGCGGTGGCAATATTAGTGCCGGGCACCGAAACGGTGGCACCTATAATGGGCTCACCCTGATCATCAACCACAACGCCACTACACTTAATATCCGCAGCGATAGCCGCGGCACACATGAGCCAGATTGCACCGGCCAAGAGAAGTAGTCTCTTCATCATAATAATGACTTGGTTTGAAATGTTAATAAATGTATCTGTTTTTAGTATTCTTACTTAATATCCGTAACCGACCACAGTGCTATCCTTACAATTTATCATTCTGAAAAATAACACGTTGTGCTCTACGGGCAATTCCTAATATTATAGGAACAAAAGTACTAATAAATTTGAATTTAGTAAACGAAATGTGAAAGTTTTTTACATTACTTATATGTTAAATTTGTATTTATAATTAGGAAATTATACCTTTGCATTATTATTGTAGCGGCGAGATGAAAGTAAAAATCCACCAAGAAGGACTTAACATATTGGCAATACTATTGGCAATACTGCTGGTTATAAACTTTCCGGCATGGTTGTTTATTCGCCCTATAGCGATTCCGATTACATTCTCGGCCATATCGGGCATAATATATCTGCTTGTGCTCAACTTTTTCCGGTCACCGCGACGTAACTTCCGCGGCAACCGCGACAATGTGGTCGTGGCTTCGGCCGACGGCAAGGTCGTGGCGCTTGAGGAGACTTTCGAGGACGAGTATCTTCACTGCCGGTGCATACAGCTGTCGGTATTCATGACAGTGCTCAACGTGCATGCCAACTGGTTTCCGGTTGACGGCGAGGTTATGTATGTAGCCCACCACTCCGGTCGCTTCCTGTCGGCATATCTGCCAAAATCAAGCACCGAAAACGAGCGGTCGACAGTAGTCATCAGAGCACTTAACGGACAGAACATACTCATGCGCCAAGTGGCCGGCGCCCTCGCACGCCGTATAGTGACTTACGCCCGCCCCGGCGACGAGGCATCCATAAACGACCATATGGGCTTCATAAAATTCGGCTCACGCATAGACCTGTATCTGCCGCTTGACGCCGAAATACTCGTCAAGCTCGGCGACAAGACCACCGGCGGAGTCACCGAGGTGGCACGTCTGAAGCGACAATGACCCCCGGACATAAAAACAACTCACGGCCATGTTAGACAAGATAAAATCCAACATACCCAACACCATAACATGTCTCAGCCTTGTATGTGGCTGTATGGCTATAATAGCCTCCTTTGGCTACGACACGATTCTTGTCGGCAGTCTGAAAGGCTACCAGCTTGCATTTATATTAATCGGAGTGGCTGCCGTATGCGACTTTCTTGACGGAGCCGCCGCCCGCGCCCTGCACGCTTACTCCACCCTCGGCAAAGAGCTTGATTCGCTGAGCGACTTGGTGAGCTTCGGCGTAGCGCCCGGCATGCTGGTATTCAATACCATGAGCCTGTACGGAGAGGCCGCATGGCCTGCGTTTACAGCACTGTTCATACCGGTCATGGGCGAGTTACGGCTTGCGCGGTTCAACATCGACGACCGCCAGACCACGTCATTTCTCGGACTGCCCATTCCGGCCAATGCCATATTCTGGATAGGCGCCTGCGCCGCCATAAACAGCTACGGCTATCCCGGCGACATCATTATGTCGGCAGGAGTCATAGTCATGTCATTGCTCATGGTGCTCACCGGCCTCAAGATGTTCTCGCTGAAATTCAAGAACTTCAGCCTTCGGGAAAACCTTCGCCGCTACATTATCATCATGGCGGCCATTCTCTTTGTGGTATTTTGCGGAGTGCCCGGACTCGCATGGACCATAATTCTGTATTTGCTCATGTCGTTGGTGCCGTCCAAGACACAAGCCTGACCATAGGGCCGCGACACAACAATCTCCCCAAAATTTCGTTATCTTAATATGAGTTTTTTAGCAGTAATATTTTTTTTATTCATACTTCTGGCTGTAGCCGTACCCGTAAGCATAATCCAGCGTATATGGCGCAACTGGCGCAACTTCCATAACTACGGACGGTCGCGGTCATACTCCTACGGCAATCCATACAGCCGCCACTATTCTCACTCCCGCCCCGAACGTAAGAAAAAAATCTTTGACAAGTCGGAAGGTGAATATGTCGAATTTGAAGAGGTGGCATCGTCATCGGGCACGGAGCACCGTACAAATGTGAAATATGAAACGGAGGAGCAGATAAGCGATGCCGAATGGACTGAAATAAAATAGTACATATGTCATACTACATACCGCGTTTATACGACTTTCTGACCCGCCTTGCAGCCAATAACAACCGCGAGTGGTTTGCCGCACACAAAAGCGAGTACGACGAGTTGCGCGGATTATGGCTCGATGACCTGCAGCGGCTCATCGACCTTATGGGACAGTGGGATACGGCACTTAAAAGATACACGGCCAAAGAATGCGCCTACCGCATATACCGCGATACCCGGTTCTCTCTCGACAAGACACCCTACAAGATATACTTCTCAGCGCTTGTCAGCGCATACGGACGACATGCCGACCGCGCATGCTACTATCTGCAGCTCGACATAAGGCCCGAAGAGAGCGGGCTATACGGAGGCATATGGCATCCCGAAGCTCCGGTGCTTAAAAAACTGCGCACGGCCATAACCGACAACGACGACGAATGGCATGAGATAGCACGAACTCCGGAGTTGAACAGGTATTTCCCCGGCTGGGTAGGCGAAAGACTGAAAACCGCGCCCAAAGGCTGGCCTAAAGACCACCCGATGATCGATATACTCCGCCTCAAGGACATAGGCAAATGGTGTCCATGCGACAAAACGTTTTTCAACGACCCCGCATGGCCCGAGATAGCGTCGGAACGCTTCAGGCTGCTCAAGCCGCTCATAGACTTCATCAACTACTCTATCGAAGAGGAACTCTGACAAGACCGCACACGACAGTTAATTTTCCTAACATACATTTTATTTACTAACATCAAAACTAAAGTCACATGAATGATTTTAAAAAGTATCTGGCTGAAGGAATAGGCACTATGTTCCTCGTGCTGCTTGCCTGCGGAAGCGCGGTATTGGCAGGTCCGTCAATCGGCGGTTACGGCATTGGAGTATGTTTCGGCCTCGTCCTCATCTGTCTGTGTTATTGTATCGGCAACATCTCGGGGTGCCACGTCAACCCGGCGGTGTCGTTTGCCATGTGGGTCAGCGGCAAGATGAACCTCAAGGACATGCTGTGCTACTGGGCATTCCAGCTTGTCGGAGCAGCCGTCGGAGCCGGCTTCCTGTTCTGGTTTGTCAACATGTCGCCCGAGTATACTTTCGGCGGCATCACCGGCGCCAACAACCTCGCCACCAACGTGCTTCAGCCCGGCGCCACTTCAGGCATGGCTCTTCTCGCCGAAATATTGCTGACATTCTTCTTCGTGTTCATCATCCTCGGCGCAACCGATGACAAAGTCGGCTTCGGCAAATTTGCCGGTCTTGCAATCGGTATAGCACTCGGCCTCGTCAACATAGTAGGCATACCTGTCGACAACTGTTCGGTGAACCCCGCACGCAGCTTCGGTCCGGCATTGTGGAGCCCCGGGGCATTCGGTGACTTCTGGATCATGGTAGTAGGCCCGCTTGCAGGCGCTCTCATAGCCGCCGTAGCTTGGAAAGCCGTAAAACCCTACCTCGCAAAATAACTCCATCTCTACCGTAAAACAGTAATTACAACAGGCTGCGCCGCAGGGTGCAGCCTTGTTTTGTTATGTATCAATGGCTGAAATGTTGCATATTACCATCTTGCAAACATTTATATAATGTGTATTACGCGCGCGAACACTAATTTTGCAGTATAAACCAACGGATTTTAACCCTAAACCATTGAATAAAATCATGACATTAAGACATCTGGCCGCCGCCACAGCAGCTGTATGCGGCCTTTATGCCGCCGGTGCCGACAAACCGGCTTACCTTGACGAATCATTACCGCTCGAACAACGCGTCGAAGACGCTCTGTCGCGCATGACCTTGGATGAGAAAATCGCCATGTGCCACGCCGAAGGCAAATTTGCCAGCGCGGGAGTGCCCCGGCTCGGCATACCCGACCTGTGGATGAGCGACGGTCCTCACGGAGTACGCGCCGAAATCAACTGGAACGACTGGGGAAGCGCAGGACACACCAACGACTCCATCACGGCGTTTCCGGCACTGACAGCACTCGCCGCCACATGGAACCCCGAACTATCGATGGCCTACGGCAACGCTATCGGCGAAGAAGCGCTATACCGCGAGAAGGACATGATGCTCGGCCCCGGCGTAAACATATACCGCACACCACTTAACGGCCGCAACTTCGAGTACATGGGCGAAGACCCGTATCTGGCCTCGGTTCTTGTCGTACCCTACATAAAGGGCATGCAACAGAACGGAGTATCGGCATGCGTCAAGCACTACGCGCTCAACAATCAGGAACGCTGGCGCGGCCACATCAACGTAGAGCTTAGCGACCGTGCGCTCAACGAAATCTATCTGCCCGCTTTCAAAGCCGCGGTAGAGGATGGCGAAGTATGGTCGATCATGGGCTCATACAACAAGATACGCGGTCAGCACGCCTGCCACAACGACTTGATGCTCAACAAAATCCTAAAGGACGACTGGAAATTTGACGGAGTAGTGGTGACCGACTGGGGCGGATGTCACGACACACGCGAAGCCGCACTCTACGGCCTTGACCTCGAGATGGGGTCATACACCAACGGCCTCACCTCCGAGAGCGCATTTACATATGACGATTACTACCTCGCCAATCCTTACAAAGAGATGCTTCAGAAAGGCGAAGTGCCCATGTCAACACTCGACGACAAAGTGCGCCGTCTGCTGCGTCTTAACTTCCGCACGGCCATGAACCGCAACAAACCTTTCGGCTCGATACACTCACCCGAGCATTACGCTGTAGCAGAAGCCATAGGCGACGAAGCCATAGTGCTTCTGAAAAATGCCCCCGTCACCAAAAAAGGCGCTCCCCTGCTACCCATCGACCCCTCACGCTTCGGCTCGATACTCGTGGTGGGCGACAACGCGGTGCGCATGCTTAACGAAGGTGGAGGCTCCAGCGAGCTCAAGGTAAAAGACATGGTAAGCCCGCTAGACGGCATGAAATCCTTGTATGGCGACAAAGTAAAATTCGCACAAGGCTACAAGGCCGGACGCCCCATGTATGACGCAGTCGAAGAGATACCTCAGTCCGTGACCGACTCGCTGCGCGCCGAAGCGGTGGAGATGGCCCGCAACGCCGACCTCGTGGTTATATTCGGCGGTCTAAACAAGAACACCCGTCAGGACTGTGAAGCCGCCGACCGCATAGAGTACGGCCTGCCTTTCGGACAGCCCGAACTTATCGCAGCCATCGAGGCCGTCAACCCCAACACCGTTGTAGTACTTCTTAGCGGAAACGCCGTGGAGATGCCGTGGGAAGCAAAGATTCCTGCCATAGTGCAGGGATGGTATCTCGGCACGATGGGCGGACAATCGCTCGCTAATGTGCTAAGCGGCAAGGTTAATCCCTCCGGCAAGCTACCGTTCTCATTCCCGGTGAAACTCGAAGACTGCGGCGCCCACTCTTTCGGCGACATATGCTATCCCGGCGACAGCATCAACGAGAAGTATCTCGAAGACATACTCGTTGGCTATCGTTGGCACGACACCAAGAAAATAGCGCCGAAATACAGTTTCGGACACGGACTCAGCTACACCGACTTCACATACGGCAAGGCCGAACTCTCATCCAAGACCATAGCTGCCGACGGATCCATAACCCTATCGATACCCGTCACCAATACGGGCAAAAGCGCAGGTAAAGAAGTGGTACAGCTGTATATAGGCGACGACAAAGCCTCGGTGTTCCGTCCGCTCAAAGAGCTGAAAGGCTTCAGCAAAATCAGCCTTGCTCCCGGCGAGACAAAGAACGTGACATTCACCATCACACCCGACGATCTTAAATTTTACGACGAAACGACGAAAGGCTGGATTGCCGAACCGGGCAAGTTCACGGCATACGTAGGTTCTTCGTCGACAGACATACGCGCCAAAGCCACATTTGACTACAAATAAAACTATACTTGACCTGTCCGTTGCCGTCTACTTCATAAACACGAAGTAGACGGCAAGGATAAGGCATACAAAGGCGGCAAGATGGTTCCAGTGCAGAGCCTCGCCCTTGAAAAACACTACTGTAAACAGAGTGAACACCACAAGAGTTATAACCTCCTGAATAACCTTCAGCTGCATAAGCGAGAACGCGCCGCCATTGCCCTCGAAACCCATGCGGTTGGCCGGTACCTGAAAAAAGTATTCAGCCAACGCTATGCCCCAAGACAAAAGCACAACTATATAAAGAGGCGTGTTGTCGGTTATAACTTTCATATCCTGCAACTTCAGATGGCCATACCATGCAAACGTCATAAAAACATTGGCCACGACCAACAGCAATATTGTCAACCAGCCGTTCATACCAGAGCGAGTTTTTCCTGTATAAGTTCAAAAAATCTTGTCAGATGAGAGCCGTCGACAAATGCATGGTCGACATACACCGAATAGGGCATGACCATACGGCCGCCCTCGCGCGTCACCGCCTTGCCCATAGTGCTTAACGGATGCGAGCAAGCCTGACCGCCGCCGGCCACGGTATAAGTGATTGACGTGAAATAAAGTTTAGGTACGGCACTCATATGTATCACCCCGTAGTCGTCATCAGCCGACATGCGCTCCTCTACACCATAAGGATTATCATCGGGCGATATCGATGATATAATACGGGTAGCTTCAGTACAGAACCCTTCAAAGTCAGCCACATAGGGTATTCTTACCGTAACAAACGAGCGCCCCGCCACTGCTATGGGCGTAATTATGTCGATACTGTCATACAGCACCGGACGCCCCTCGCGGTCTATACGGTAACGTAGCGCCTCAACCTCGTTGGCCGCACATAGCACGGCATAAAGATAACGCAGAAAAAACGAGCTGCCGTCAGCCTTGCTGCGACGGAAAGCATCAGTACAGTCAAGCTCGGTAGTCACGGCATACCACGAACTGACATAACCGCGGAAAAACATGTAGTTGTCGCGTCGTTGCCAATTGTCGATATCGACGATAGTTTTCATAATCCATTATTTTGAGCTGCAAAATTACAAAAAACTTATGTTTCTCACACATTGCTTGTCCAAATGGCTCTCCAAATCAAGCAGTTTGCTTATAATCCGATTGGGATGTCGGCATAATTACTAAAATTTTATAACTTTGCGAAAGCAAAAACCGACAATAATACTGCGCCAATCATATCATCTATGGACACCAGTTCACACAACGCGGCCATATCTACCGGCAGCCGCCACATAATCAGCTTGTTGAGCCGACTGTATATACTTATATCGCTTTCGCTGATCTTTAGCATGTCATCTTGCTACAACCATGTAGAAAACAAAGCGCTCGACCACGCCGAGGCCTTAATGGAGACACACCCCGACTCCGCTATGGCCATACTGGAAACGATTGATCAGGCGACTCTGTACTCAAAGCCCGCTCAGGCACGCTACGCCCTGCTTATGTCCATGGCGCTGGACAAAAACTACATCGACACTACCGACTTCAAAGTGCTGCAGCCGGCAATCGACTACTATCTCAGCAAAGGCACCCCCAACGAAAAACTCCGCACATACTACTACCAAGGCCGCATATTTCAGAATCAAGGCGACCGTGACAATGCCCTCAACACATTTGCCAAAGCCATTGACGTAGCCCCTCAATGCTCCGACTCATTAGTTATAGCACGAACCTATGTCTCTCTGGGCTATCTTTATCATGACTTCTACCATTTCGACAGCTATACCGACAACTATTTAAAGGCAGCCGATACATACAAAGGCGTGTCACGCAAAGATTATGAATTTGATTGCCTGCTAAATGCCTTGAATGGTACCATTATACTAAGTGACAAGTCAAGGGCCGATAGCATTTTAAATCTATGCACCGGTTTCGATGAACTAAGCGAAGAGCAACGCTATTTGCTAAAAGACTACATGTTATCATACACTATTGAATTTGGCTCCGATGATGAAATAAGAAAAGCAATAGACTATCATGTCAATTTACTTGAGTTAGATACAAATGCGGTAATGAATCTTGCCCTCGCATATAATAAACTGGGTGACAACGATAAAGCAAGGCAAATGCTTAATCATGTAAATAAAAGCGGTATTGAATATGACACACTTAAATACCAAGCCATATCCTGCACTGTTTATAAAGATATAGGCAATTATAAAGAGGCCCTGTCAACATACTTCGATTTTAATCGTATAACAAATTCTATAGATGCGCTTAAATTCAATCAAACAGTACGCTCCATTGAAGAGAAGAATCAGATAGAGCTAAAAGCTCAGGCCGATGCCGAATTAAAATCACGCATCATATGGATGTGTATCGGCGGCATCATAATTTTGACTCTGGGCATATTCATACTACTATTGATTGTGCGTAACAACAGGACCAAAAAGGAACTCGCACTTCATAAAGCAAGGACAACAGCACTGGAGAATGAGCGACTAAAATCGGAGCGAGATAAAAAAGCACTTGAGGCGGAGAACCTCACACATCGAGTCGAGCAACTCGAAAATGAGAGTGAAAACCTGAAGCAACTCCTTGAGTCGCAACAAGAGCTGCCGCAGGAGATACGCGACGTCATACGTATACGCATCGAGATGCTAAACTCGCTGCTGGCCGGGTATATTACCGACAATGATCAATACATCAAGCCTTATGACGCTTGGGTAAGGGAGCTGACCGACGACACCGACGGCTTCATGGACAACAACCGGCAGGCCTTTCAGGTGTCGCATCCTCGCTTCATACAATACTTCGAAGACCACGGCCTTACTATAAAGGAGATTAATTACGTATGTCTTTACGCGATAGGCTTACGGGGCAAAGAGGTCGGCAATTATATGAAGAAACGCAGTTATGTCAACATAAGCAGCGCCATCCGCAAAAAACTCGGCATTGACAAGCATGAAACCAACATAGGCATCTATGTACGTAAACTTCTTAAAGAATTATGAAAGTCGGCGGAACATTGCGCCGAAACAAAATCACACCTTGAATATATTTCGCTTATAGTCAGCAGATAAGCGCGAGAAAATTTTTCAAAACATGAAAGTTTTGTTTTGGAGAGTGAAAGTCTGTCATCGTAATTTTGCATTGTTAAATCAATCAAAACCCAACAATGAAAAAGATTTTATCACTTATTCTCGTAATGATAGCATTCTCTCTCCCGTCAATCGCTGAGGAAACTGATGCTAACTCTTCCCTGAAATTGTTAAATTTGGAAGTACGACGGAAAAACAACCACCCATCAAAAGTTCATCGTGCTCCTATGCGTATTCCAACAGAAGCATATTATGATGAAGAGAGCCGGACCATCAATATATGTTATAACGGTGACACTGACGGAGAGGTATACCTCTACTTAAATGAAAACATGGTAGGATATGACTCTGAAATAAACACCTCGTTCCCAATATCGTCTTCCGGACTATACCGTATTGAAATTATCACTGAGTCATGGATAGCCCATGGCGAAATCCAACTGTAACAAACCATCTTAGTAATCCATTAACTTAAATACACATACATGGCTACATGGTCCAAATATAGCTTTTTATTCAGAAAAGGAGGTCATCACTTCTTGTATAGCTCTCTATCCAATAGCTTTGCTTTATTGGACTCAGATACATATGGCACCCTACTTAAACTTCGCGATGGCAATCAAGCGGTAGAGATTGACAGTGAAGTCATGTCCACTCTCAACCAAATGCAAGTTGTAAATGTAGATGAAGATATGGTTCTAAATCAAATACGTTTTATATCCCAGCAACGTAAATTCAACCATGAAAGCTTACATCTGACAATAAATCCTACATTATCTTGTAATTTTGATTGTCCTTATTGCTTCGAAGCCAGTCATCCCAACAGCTTCATGACTGACGAGGTAGAGAATAATATCGTATCTTTTGTAGAGCACAAGGATAGCTTGAAACATTTAAGTATCATGTGGTTTGGAGGCGAACCTCTACTCGGATTCAGAAGAATACAAAGTCTGACAAAAAGACTAATCGATATAGTACCAAGCTATTCCGCATCTATGATTTCAAAAGGGTATCTACTGACTCCTGACGTAGTATCGTGTCTGGAGGAGTTAAAGATATCCATGATCCAGATTACATTGGATGGATTAGCTGACTCTCACGACAAAAAGCGATGCCTCAAATCAGGAGCACCTACATTTGACAGGATTATCCGTAATATATCATATTGCATTGAGAATGCGCCATCCGTACGCATTGTGATTCGAGTCAATATTGACGCCAATAACATGGATGACTACCTTATGGTTTATGATTATTTTGTTTCTAAAGGCATAAAATGCGTAGATGTAGTCCCGGGATTCATTGTTGATAGAGAGCACGATATACCGACCTGCGCATTTAACAATAAACAGATTGTCAATTTTATGTGCACTCTTTTCCATAATCATCACATCAAGCCTATATCATTTTTCCCATCCATAATGAGAAATAGCTGTAGCGCCCGAAATATCAATTCCTTAGTCATCGGTCCGGAGGGTGAGCTTTACAAATGTTGGGAAGAAGTAGGTCGTAAAGAGTATGTTGTCGGAAATCTGGCAGACACCTCATATAACAGAGAGTTAATGCTCAAATACACTACAGGCATCGACCAATTAGATGATAATAAATGTGTGGATTGCGGTTTACTTCCTATTTGTGACGGCGGTTGTCCACGCGTCAGAATGTTAAACAAATATGAAGGACGACATCTTGAAACATGTCACCTATTGAAAGATGGTATGGACGAACTTTTATATTGTCATTATCTATCCAAAAATAACTAATATGAATAAACTAATTATCGGCATCCTTAGCATCCTCGTCTTTATACCAGTGAAATCAGCCGGACAAAGCGTAGAAATGCCTTCTACTCCACAAAACCAATGGGTATTCATAATCACATCAATAAAGGACTCAATATCTCAAGAAGCCGTACCGGCGGAGTTCAAACTGATGAATGCATCAGATTCAACAGTTGTAACTAAAGGAGAATCCTCTTATGAAAGCTGGACTTCCGACGACGGAGTTCACGACATGGAACGCATCGTATTTGTTATTCCCGATTTCAGGACCAAATACATATTGAACCTAAACAATAAATACTATCAACGCAAATCAGTCGTTTTTGACTTTTCCGATAAAATGACATTGGAAACTCCGATGAAAGATAGAGAACTAAAAATAGGGCCCATTTTTCTAACTAAAAAACAAAACAATGAACAGAATCAAATTAATTGAAGCACCTCAAATGATCGAAATGACCCGTGAGGAAACTGACCGCATTCTAGGAGGGTGGTCATGCCAGACTTATACCACATTTTGGTATAAATCTAATGAATGTCGTGAGTACTACAAACATGGCAATGGACAATGCTTGAATGGGAATAACTACTGCGGAAAATACACTTAACCATTTAGCTATTGTCTGATAGCAGTCTCAGCATCTTGTCGAGGCCACATAATTATATATTACTTAGAACATGTGGTCTCGATTTCCAAATTTAAAAATTATAATAAATTATATGCCTCAGACGTTGGTTTATATCATCATATTTTGTTTAATATTCTTATTAAGGCCTACTTATGTCGAAGCAAAAGAAACGGCTTTGACCGGCAAGATATATGATAATGTCACTAAAGAGGCATTGGTAGGAAGCCGCATTGATCTACTAAGCACAAATGACAGTAGCATTATTGCCAGTTGTTTCGCATCACGAATGTATGTAAATCAAAATGACACTATTTATACTTCCGAATTCGGGATGAACATTAAATACAACAGTATCGGCTATATACTACGACTTTCCGACTATGAACATGAGACACATTATATCAACCTCAACTCAAAAAGATTAAATAACTCATTACTGAATTTAGGCAACATATACCTCAAGCGTAAAGTCCACAATCTCTCGGAAGTGACAGTAACCGCTTCCAAAGTAAAATTTTACAATCGAGGCGACACGGTAGTATTTAACGCAGACGCGTTTATTCTGGCAGACGGCAGTATGCTTGACGCACTCATAAGACAGCTACCGGGTGTGGAGTTGCATGATGACGGACGTATATACGTCAACGGCAAATTTGTCGACAATCTGATTCTTAACGGAAAAGACTTTTTTAAGGGAAACAACAATATAATGCTTGAAAATCTTGGCGCCTACACGGTAAAAGATATAAAATTATATGAACGTCTTAACGCCATTGACAGTTATATAGGCCAAGAAGTGACCGGACAAAAAGAGCTTGTAATGGACGTCAGGTTAAAAAAAGACTATATGGACTCATGGTTGGGCAATTTCATGGCCGGCTACGGTACATCAGACAGATATATCGGCAGAGGCTTCCTAAGTCGTATAACACCACGCAGTCGAATCTCGATATTCACAAATGCCAATAACATTAATGAGAGCCGTAAACCGGGAGAAGGTATTTTAGACTGGTCTCCGTCAAAAATAGGTACCGGAACCAAGAAAACCATTTCCAGCGGAGTTGATTATTTCTATGATCTGCCCGACAATGTGTGGAAAATCAGAGGAGACCTTATCATAAACAAAGCCGATAATCACGACGCTACATCCATAGCTCAAACCAATTTCACACAACCGACCTTCACATACAATTATTCACACAACAAAGTCAACCGTATAAATACAAACATCTCTACCCGACATGACATAAAGATGGAGAAAGAACAAATACTCTGGTGGCTGAATCCTTCGTTGCAATACAAAAGGTGGAATGCATACTTGACCGAGACCCAAGCCGCCTTTTCGGAAAAACAATCTAATTGGAGTTCGGAATTTATTCGCAACATATATTCCGACAATAAAAATCTGCGAAGCCTGATAAACCGAAAGCTGTCAGATGAAGCATTTGACGGGCACAAAATCAACTATGATGTAGCTACGGGTATTGTATTGAAGATTCCCGAGTCATTTAATGTTGTGCTGTTCGAAGCCCGGTTCAGCGGTGAGAACAATCATGAAAACAAAGATGAAAGTTACTCGCTGGATTTCAAAAATACACCGACATTAAACAGGTCTACCCTACGTCATATAAATAATTTTCCCGACAGGAGAAAAGATCTTGGCGCAAAAGCATCCTATACTCATGTTCTTGGACGAAAATTAAGCCTATATTTCGACTATATGTTTTCATATAGCGACAAGAATGCGAATTCAATGCTGTATCACTCATCTAAAGATAATGACGATACCGATAAATCGCCTTCTTATTATAATTTGTCAACCATGATTCTTGATATAGATAACAGCTATAAACAGAAATCCATAAACTTTACACACTCAATATCTCCCGGATTTACCGGAACAATCGGAAACTGTTGGTTTCAGTTATCATTCCCGATAATTATATCAACGGATCGCCTACATTATGAGCGAGGACTCATAAGCACATCCAAGCGCCGAACAAGTACATTGTTTGAGCAAACGAGAAATTCATTCATACAATACATGTACGGCTACAGTACATGGTTTGCATCAGCAACCTATACGACCAAAGCACCGGATTTACTCGACATGATTGATATAACAGACACAACCGATCCGCTTATCATTGCCAAAGGCAATCCTGACCTTAAAAATTCCGGCACTTTTAGATTAAACGCAAGTTATTCACTGTCAATACCTCGCAGAAAATTATATGCTGCCGTCGTTTTTGACTATGAAGCAGTACATAATGCTATGGCAAAAGGACTTACATATGACTATGAAACCGGTATCAAGATATTAAAGCCCTATAATGTAAACGGCAACCGAATTATTTCGGGAAGCAACTATGTAAGTCTGGATTTTGGCAAGATGAATATGTTTTCAATAAAACACGCAATGACAAGCAAATACACACGCAGTATTGACATAATCGTGACTGAAAACACTCCACACCCCAATAGAGTCAACCAATATTCGGTCGATGAAAACCTATCATTCGGAGTTACGCAATTCGGACAGCGTATAGCACTGACCGGCAATATAAATTATTCACATTTCACAGGGGATGCCGAGGATTTTTCCTCGTTCAATACCGTGGAATTTAATTACGGGCTACAAGGCGTTTTCAAACTACCCTACGGGATAGGTATAAATACAGACTTTACGGTATATAGCAGGAGAGGGTATCAGGATAATAATCTTAATACGGACAATTATGTCTGGAATGCCCGTATATCATACAGTATGTTAAAAGGCAGCCTGCTGTTCACTCTCGACGGATATGACATACTACACAATCTTAGCAATGTCTTTTATTCTGTCAATGCTCAAGGACGTACAGAAACATACCGTAACGTTTTGCCTCAATATTTTATGTTAGGACTTCAATGGAAATTCAATACCGCAAAATGAAAAAATGCAATATTGTACACCAGTTGGATTCCATGCAGTGTGGTGCAGCCTGCCTTGCCACTATATGTAAAATGTATGGAAAAGATTACTCTTTGGCGCAAATTTCCACATACTGCCATACCGCAAACAATGGTGTATCATTTTCCGCACTATCTGATGCGACAAATGCAATAGGGCTTAAATCAACCTGTATAAAATGTAACATCAACGCATTGAAAGAGATAAAATCTCCTTGCATACTACATTGGAATCAAAATCATTTTGTAGTTTTATATAAAGTTAGCCCTGATGGAAATACTTTTTACATAACCGATCCGGCTAAAGGCAATATAGTATATTCCGCTCGTGAATTCGAAAAGCATTGGTGCTTAATTCAGCAAGATGCATTTTATTTCGGATTAGCTATGATTATTGAAATAACACCGAGATTCGGACACGTAACAGCAGATGCTTCAAAAAATAAAAAATCATTTAAATTTTTCTTTCTCTATTTCAACCAATTCAAAAAACACTTTATCCAAATATTTTTAGGATTACTTCTGGGATGTATATTACAACTGATAATGCCATTCCTGACTCAATCTATTGTAGATATAGGCATAAAACATCAAGATATAGGTCTTATTTGGCTTATTCTATTGGGAGAATTGATGATTATAACAGGTAAAACCGCTACTGATTTTGTACGCCGCTGGATATTGCTACACATTTCCATGAGAATTAATATTTCGCTTGTCAGTGATTTTTTTATTAAATTGCTAAAACTACCCATGTCTTTTTTTGATGTAAAACTGACCGGTGATTTACTGCAACGAATGGCTGACCATTCGAGGGTGGAGACCTTCCTGACTAAACAGATGTTAGGAGCCCTTTTTACTTTCTTTAATTTTTTCATATTTGGGTTCGTTCTGTATTTTTACAACCCCCTTATTTTTATCATTTTTATTTTAGGGAGTGTCACATATGGTTTCTGGATTGTCTCGTTTCTAAAAAAAAGAAAACTTCTGGACTATGAAACATTTGAGGTGCAGGCCATAAACCAGAACAAGACGTATCAGTTCATTACTTCTATGCAGGAGATAAAGCTACAGAATTGCGAGCGGCGGCGACGTTGGGAATGGGAGGATACGCAGGCTGACCTTTTTAATGTGCAGATGAAGTCGCTGAAGCTGCAGCAGACTCAGGAAGCCGGCTCCATATTTATAAATGAGGTGAAAAACATAGTCATAACCGTACTTGCGGCTACTGCGGTAATAAACGGGCAGATGACTCTCGGCGCAATGCTCGCCGTGCAGTACATAATCGGACAGCTGAATTCGCCTGTGGAGCAGCTTATGGCATTTATATATTCACTGCAGGATGTGAAAATATCGCTTGAACGCATCAATGAAGTCCACACCGGCAAGAATGAGGAGACTGACGAGAACCGACTTACTGCATTTACTACAGAGAAGTCAATCTGCATCAAAGATGTTGACTTCAAGTACGACCCTCACGCATTGAGGAAAACCCTTGAGAGTGTATCGTTTGACATACCGCAGGGAAAAGTGACCGCAATCGTAGGGGCTTCCGGCAGCGGTAAAACGACATTGATAAAGCTGATGCTCGGATACTACCCGGTAACGTCGGGGACAATAACCATAGCCGGACACGACATATGTGACTACAATCTAAAATGGTGGCGGAACCACTGCGGGGTCGTCATGCAGGACGGAGTGATATTCTCCGAGTCTATAGCCCGCAACATAGCGGTCGATGACGGAGAGATTGATGTGGAGCGCATGGAAGAAGCCGCCCGTATAGCCAACATCCACGACTATGTAACGGGGCTTCCTCTGAAATACAATACAGTGATAGGCCACGACGGAGTCGGGCTTAGCAAAGGGCAGAAGCAACGCATACTCATAGCCCGTGCCGTATATAAGAATCCCGACTTTATATTTCTTGACGAAGCCACAAACGCCCTCGATGCCAAGAACGAGAGGGCCATTGTAGAGAACCTTGATGAATTTTACAAAGGACGCACTGTAGTCGTAGTGGCCCACCGCCTGTCAACAGTCAGAAATGCCGGCCAAATCATAGTAATCGACGAAGGCAAGGTAGTCGAGACCGGCAACCATGCATCGCTGATAGCGGCAAAAGGGGCATATTATAACCTCGTCAAGAATCAGCTTGAACTCGGAAACTAACAGACAATGGATACAAAGAATACCGACAAGACAGAGCTTCGCTCTGAAAAAGTAAGCAAACTAACGGGGGAGATACCTCCGTCATTGGTACGTACGGGCATCGCAATCATAGTCATCGTATTTACGGCTCTGTTGGGCGCCATATGCCTGCTGCCATACCCGTACTCTGACGGCGAGTCAATACTGCATCACTTCATCGGATAAAACATATAAGTAACCGAATAAAAACTCATCAAAATAACAATTTCATCTTATGTTTACAGTAAAAAAAACGGCAGCAACGTTATTGGCTATAGCTTCTGCCCTGATAATCGTATCGTGCGATAAAAGATCGATAAAGCCGTCAGACAATATTGTCACAAAAAATTATTATTTCAATAAAATATCAGACATTACTGCCGCGTCGAAGTACATAACCGTATATTACTCACAGCAAAAGCATACATCTGTGAAAGCGGAGGGACCGTCCAACATGGTGGATGCACTCCATATAAAATCTGATGCACTGAACAGGCTTATTATCGAAATAGAAAACAGCGACAAGTTTGACGTCATATACAAGTCACAGTCTGTCAAGGTATGGATAACGGCGCCTTATGTGCAGCGGATAGAGGCCATGGCCGGAGCATCGGTCATTGTGCCGGATTCCATAAACATTCCTAAGTCTCTTGACATCAGAGCGTATTCAGCTTCTTCCATAAAGCTTTCCGATGTCAGGACCTCAAGACTGTCGGTATCGGCCTACCAGCAATCTGAAATCAGTATTGGAAATATACATGCCACGTCGCTCAAAACAGAGTCATACACCGATGCATACATCAGCATAGCAGGGAAAAACATAGATACGAAAAAACATACCACACGGGGATATAGATAATAGTGCGGCGGAGATTTGGGGATGTCGTTTTTTTAACTTATATTCGCAAATACCTGAATTTTACGATTATGAACCGACTTACAATACTTTTATCGGGTGCATTGGCCGCCATGACAATGTACGGCGCCGAACCCGACAATTTTTTCAAGATACTTACCTCGCCCGAAGTCACCGACACCGACGTGACATTCCGCATCTATGCACCACATGCCACAAGCGTGGCGGTGAAGGGCCAATTCATGGAGGGCACACTGCCAATGGAAAGAAATCCGTCGGGCATATGGTCGCTTACGCTGCCGCTGCCAGAACCCGACATTTACCCTTACAACTTCGTCATAAACGATGTGGACGTGTCAGACCCCGGCAATCCCAATACCTTTCCTAACGAAACCTTTAAGGCGAGCCTGCTTGAGATACCGGGAACCGAGACACTATATACCGTGCGCGAGGTGCCGCACGGTAAGGTACACTACGGCACCTATGACTCCGACGAACTGGGGGTGACACGCAACATCATAGTCTACACACCGGCCGAGTACGACGCAAACCCTATAAAACAGTACCCAGTTCTGTATCTTATAAGCGGCACGACCGACACCGAAGAGACTTGGTTTAAAGTAGGACGCGCCAACACCATTCTCGACAACCTCATAGCCACCGGCGAGGCCATACCTATGATCATAGTGATGCCGTACGGCAACATGGGCGAGACACCGCAGCCATCGTCGCCCGAGGCGGCTCTGATGTACGAGGCATTCTCACGAGAACTCACAGGAAATATCATACCCTATGTCGAGACATATTACCGCACCCTGTCAGGCCCCGAACACAACGCCATTGCCGGATTTTCGCGAGGAGGCGGCCAAGCCATGTACTGCGCGTTCAAATACCCTGATAAATTCAGATGGCTCGGCTCTTTCAGCGCTTATCTCACTCCCGCCACTCTTGACTTCTTCTTCCCCGACGCCGCCGACACCGCCGATGCAATGAGCCTGTTGTGGATGAGCGTAGGCACCGACGACTTCCTATATCCTGAAGTCGTGCGCAATAAAAAGTATTTTGATGACAAAGGCATAAAGGCCACCTACATAGAGCGGCCCGAACAGCATCACACATGGATGCATGCGCGATACTGCTTGGCCGAACTGCTGAAATCGCTGTTTGTATCCGAAAGAAAGAAAGTGGAATAAACTCCTGACCATACAATCATCATAAATGAAAAAGGGCCTCCAAAACAGGAGGCCCTTTTTCATTTATGCTTGTAAACCGTAAATCAATCATTTAACTTGGCCTGAATAGCCTTGGTGTCTTCCTCATATCCGGGTTTTTCAAGAAGGGCAAACATATTGCGCTTGTAAGCCTCCACACCGGGCTGATTGAAAGGATTCACGCCGAGAATGTAACCTGACATACCGCATGACAACTCAAAGAAGTATATAAGCTGGCCCAGATACTCCTCGCTGAGCTCGGGAACAGTTATGCGGATATTAGGCACACCGCCGTCAACGTGAGCTATGCGGGTACCGAGTTCGGCCATCTTGTTGACCTCGTCCACTCTTTTGCCGGCTATGTAATTGAGGCCATCGAGATTGGCGTCATCGGAAGGTATCACGGTCTTGTTATCAGGAGTCTCGACAGAGATCACAGTCTCGAATATAGAGCGTTCACCGTCCTGTATCCACTGGCCCATCGAGTGAAGATCGGTAGAGAAGTCGACAGCTGCGGGGAATATGCCCTTGTGGTCCTTGCCCTCGCTTTCGCCGTAAAGCTGCTTCCACCATTCGCCGAAGTAGTGGAGTTTGGGATTGTAGTTGACAAGAATCTCAATTTTCTTGCCGGCACGGTAAAGCAGATTGCGTGTAGAGGCATAAAGCTGGCATACATTTGCCTCAGAAGAGGTCATGCACTCTTCCTGCATGGCGAGAGCGCCTTTGACGAGTTTCTTCACATCATATCCGGCAACGGCTATAGGAAGAAGTCCCACGGGTGTAAGCACAGAGAAGCGTCCGCCCACATTGTCATCGATAACAAATGTCTTGTAACCCTCTTCAGTAGCAAGCTGACGCAGAGCTCCGCGCTTGGCGTCGGTTATGGCTACGATGCGCTTGCATGCTTCGGCCTTACCCACCTGCTTTTCAAGCTGCTCCTTGAGCAGACGGAAAGCTATGGCCGGCTCGGTAGTAGTACCGGACTTCGATATAACGATGATGCCGAAACGCTTGTCAGCAAGAAATGCCTGAAGTTCGTGCAGATAATCCTCACCTATGTTCTGACCGGCGAAGAGCACCTTGGGACTTCCGGGAGTAGCAGGAGTGTATGCGTCAAAGGAGTTGCCCAGTGCCTCGATGACAGCTTTGGCACCGAGATAGGAGCCTCCGATGCCTACCGACACCACATAATCGCACGAGTTGCGCAGATCATTGGCCACAGCGATGATTTCGTCAAGATGATGCATGGGTGTACGCGAGGGGAGATCGAGCCATCCGAGAAAATCATTGCCTTCACCGGTACCTTCACGCAGTTTTTCAAGGGCGTCGGCAGCGGTGGAAGTCTCGAGGGCATGAATATCTTTTTCCGATACGGTCGAGAGCACTGAATTGATGTTTACTTGAATCTTTTTCATAATAGGAAGTATTGATTCGACAAAAATATTGGGTTATCAAGTTATAACAATTATTAGGAGAAACTGTTGGCCATACGGTCTATGGCTATCTCGACAGGTAAGTCGCGATAAAGTATGTCATACATATTGTCGAGAATAGGCATGTCGACTCCATATCTGTCATTGATCTCTTTGATGCACTTCGTTCCGTAGTATCCTTCGGCCACCATCTCCATCTCCATCATGGCTCTTTTGACGGCACTTCCGCGGCCTATCATGGAACCGAAATTATGGTTACGTGAGAAACGCGAATATGCCGTGACAAGAAGGTCGCCGAGATATACCGACTCATCCGTGTCCCTACGGTCGGGCACCGCCGTATCTACGAACCGACGCATCTCCCTGACCGCATTTGATATGAGTATCGCCTGAAAATTGTCGCCGGCTTTGAACCCGTGTACCATACCGGAAGCTATGGCATAAACGTTTTTAAGGACTCCGGCATACTCTATGCCCCTTACGTCGGTCGAAACGAAAGTCTTCATGGACCTGCCGTTGAGCAGCGATGTGAAAGCGATCGCCCGGTCTATATCGCTACAAGCCACGGTAAGATAACTTAGACGTCCGAGAGCCACTTCTTCAGCATGACACGGTCCTGATATGACAGTCACCCGTCGCGGGTCGATGCCGTAACGAGCTTCCATATAGTCGCTTATCAGCTCGTTTTCATCAGGCACGATGCCTTTGGTGGCTATGACGATATCCTTGTCCGATATGTCTACGGTAAGCTTGGCAAGGTGAGCCTTGAAATATGGCGACGGCATGGCCATCAACAATGTATCGGCGGCACGGCATGCCTCGTTTATGTCGCTGTAAAAGTTTATGCGCTCAACAGGAAACTCCACGTCGGAAAGGTAGGCAGGGTTGCGTCCGCGACGCTTGAACGCTTCTATACGGTCATCACGACGCATGTACCAGATTATTTCCCGGCAGTTTTCGAGAAGCAGTTTGGCCAGCGCTGTCGCCCATGAGCCCCCGCCCATGACGGCTATCTTACGGTCAGTACAGGTTGTTTTCATTGCTCTGCCGCCGATATCCAAGCCTTTATCTCATCCTGACCGGGATTCTTAAGTTCAAGCTTGAACTTCTTGTTTATTCCACACAGGTCTTGGAACAGTTTTCCGGGATTAGCACCGACAAGCTGAGCCACTGTAAGTATACCGGCTTTCTGCAATGGAGCCACCCACTCTTCCGGTATGCCGAGCGCAGTGTATGCCTCGGCCTTGTCGCGGGTCTGCGTCTTTTCAGGACGCATCTGCGGGAATAGCAGCACTTCCTGTATGGTAGTCTGTCCTGTCATAAGCATTACAAGGCGGTCCATGCCTATACCCATGCCTGATGTCGGCGGCATACCGTATTCAAGCGCTCTTATAAAATCCTTGTCGATTATCATGGCCTCGTCGTCGCCCTTTTCAGCCAGACGCATCTGCTCTACGAAGCGCTCATACTGGTCTATCGGGTCATTGAGCTCCGAATAGGCGTTGGCAAGCTCCTTGCCGTTGACCATAAGCTCGAAACGCTCGGTAAGCTCCGGGTTATTGCGATGACGCTTTGTCAGAGGCGACATCTCTATCGGATAATCGATTATGAACGTAGGCTGGATATATGTACCCTCGCACTTCTCGCCGAAAATCTCATCGATGAGTTTGCCTTTACCCATTGTCTCGTCGACCTCTATACCGAGTTTAGAAGCGGTGGCACGCAACTGCTCTTCATCCATACCGGTTATGTCGATGCCGGTGTGCTCCTTTATGGCATCTATCATAGTGATACGCTTGAACGGAGCCTTGAAGCTGATGACATTATCGCCGACCTTCACTTCGGTTGTGCCGTTTACGTCAAGACATATCTTTTCAAGCATGCGCTCGGTGAAGTCCATCATCCAGTTGTAGTCCTTATAGGCGACATAAATCTCCATGCAGGTAAATTCGGGATTATGGGTACGGTCCATGCCCTCATTGCGGAAATTCTTCGAGAACTCGTATACACCCTCGAAGCCGCCCACTATAAGACGTTTCAGATAAAGTTCGTCGGCAATACGAAGATACAACGGTATGTCAAGTGCATTATGGTGGGTTATAAACGGACGTGCGGCAGCTCCTCCGGGTATCGACTGGAGTATAGGGGTTTCAACCTCCATATAACCGTGCGAGTTGAAGTAGTCGCGCATAGAGTTAAACACCTTTGTGCGCTTTATAAATATGTCCTTGACCTGCTCATTAACAACAAGGTCGACATAACGGCGACGATAACGGAGTTCGGGGTCGTCAAACGCGTCATAGGTAACGCCATCCTTAACCTTTACGATAGGCAGCGGACGCAGTGACTTGCTCAATACGGTAATCTCGCGTGCGTGAACGGTAATCTCGCCCATCTGGGTGCGGAACACAAAGCCCTTTATGCCGATAAAGTCGCCTATGTCAAGAAGTTTCTTGAACACTACATTGTACAAGTCCTTGTCCTCTCCCGGGCAAAGGTCATCGCGGCTTATATAAACTTGAATACGGCCTTTGGCGTCCTGAAGCTCGATAAAAGAAGCCTTGCCCATGATACGGCGGCTCATTATGCGACCGGCAACGCACACGTCGCGTTGCGGGGCATTATCGTCAAACGACGCTTTGATTCCGTCAGTGTAAGCGTCGACCGGATATAGGGCGGCAGGATATGGATCAATACCGAGGCGACGCATTTCGTCAAGACTTCCGCGACGCACTATTTCTTGTTCGCTCAATTCAAGTATATTCATAATTATCTTCTGTTTATCAATTGTCTGCAAAATTAATCAATTCATGCCATTTATCCATCATCCGGGCATTAAAATCACACTTCCGCGCCGCTTTATACAAATATATATATTCAAAAAATTTTGAGGTATGGGGAAATTGGGTTAATTTTGCAGCCGATAATGACCGAAAGTCAGGTTTAAATTGTTATAAAAGAAAAATTAATTATACAATGGCTGAAAAAGACCAAAACAACCAACCTATCGCTCTCGAAGAGGTTGAAAAAGACAACAAAGAGTTAAAAGAAAAAGTGACCCTCGGTCAAAAATATCTTGTATGGCTCATGATTGCAGTATCAGCAATCGCCATCATCGTGATAATCTATATCTTCGCGGTCCGCAATCCCGGCATCAAGTCAGGCAACGAGGCTGTATCGCAGGCCGATGTCACCCTCGCTCAAGGCAACGACTCTCTTGCCCTGACACAGTATCAGCAAGTGGCTGATAAATATGGATATGACGCAGGCAACCGCGCCGCACTCATGGCAGCCACTCTCAACTACAAGAACGGCAATTATGAGGCCGCCCTTAATGACCTGAAAGGCTATGACCCTCAGGAAAGCATTGTAGGCGCCGCCGCCAAGTCACTTGAAGGCGACTGCTACGTAAATCTCAAAAAATACAACGAAGCCCTGTCATCTTATGACAAAGCCATAAAGGAGAGCGATGACAACGCCCTTTACACTCCGCTTTTCATGCTTAAGAAAGCCACCGTACTCCGCGAACTCAAGGACTATGCCGGCGAGCTTAAGGTACTGAAGTCTATCAAGAATGACTATCCCGAATACGCCGCCCAATACCGCGTGGACATCGACAAATACATAGCCCGCGCCGAGTATCAGGCCGGTCAGAGCAAGTAATCGCAACCAGATACGAAAATACAATGAAGCCGCTTGACCCAAAAGTCAAGCGGCTTCATTATAATAGGTCAACGCCGGTGGACGCCAGTAGTACGGCGCCCGCGAATCCGAAGGCCATACAAGCAGGGCGGTTGTAGAATACCATACGGCTCGTAGCCGGACGCCGTGGTACTGGCGCTCCTACCAACATTCGTCAGCAACCGCATTTTTACATTGATTTATAAAAATGAAAGTGCGCTACTTCACAGCAGCACACTCCCTCATAACCAAAATTCAAGTATATATTTCTTGTCGTCTAACAATCTGTTGTCTACTAAAGCCAACAATCGTTATATGACCCGGGAACCGCAGTCAAAACAGAAGGTAGATGTATATGATAATAAGGAGAGATGACTGTGTTTTCCCAAGCCTGTGACTTTCATCAAGCCGATGCAAAGTTACCGCTTACTATTGAATTGATTCATAAAGCCATACGAAATAAATCTAAAATGAATGCAGACCATAAACAATACACGCAAATCATTTGTTATCAACGCATTTCATATCATTTTGCCATAAATAGCCCTACGAACAGTCCATCTGTATAAACACACTTTTAGTTAAATGCCGCGTTTTACGATTTATTAACATCACAAAGACTCTTGGGCCATAAGACAGTCAATACAATAACGACACGGCTGTGCATTTAAAAACATATCACCGGCTGCAGTGACAGACATATAATATAAAAGGGCCGCGAGTCATTCGCGGCCCCATACCCTTGCAGTAATTCTAACGAGGGATTTTTACACCAATCGGGATTCTGTATGAACCTTATATTTTACCATCCGGGGTTTTGGGTAAGATTGGGATTAAGACGTCGCTGACCTTCAGGAATAAAATCAAGATACTGTCTTACATTCCAGAAGCAATTTTCTGCGCGCGTGGCTATAGGACGGCCGTAATCGGGACTTGCAGGATCCTCCGACGCCATTCCATACTGAAGAGGACGGGTCTGAGGGTTATAAGCCGGTTCGCCGTAATAGTTTGACACATTGCTCGGGCCATTGACCGTGTTGGCGGGATTGGTATATGCGGTACCGAGTATACGACGGCCGAGCTTACGACCGTTAAGGTTAATATGAGCTATACCCCAGCGCTTGAGGTCATCCATACGGAAGTTTTCGGCAAAGAGCTCGCAGGTGCGCTCGCGGCGTATCTCGTCGAGCATTGTCATGGCATGGCACTCATAGCTTCCGGTAGCGAAGTTGAACCAGCCTGCATCAAATTTGCCTGCAATAAGAGAGTTGGTCAAACGGGCCACCTTGGCACGCGCTCTATTCTTGTTGATAGAGAAGTCGAGGTCGGCGTCGGAGATGGCTCCGTTGCCAAGTTCACATACAGCCTCGGCATATATGCAGTGTACCTCGGCAAGACGGAGTACGGGCCAGTCGGCAGACTCCTGATTGGTAGAACGTCCTGCACCTTCGATAAGATACTTTCGGCATCCATAGCCATTGTGGGTGGAGTTTACACCGATCATAGGAGTATAGACACCACGCTTGCTGACATTTGCAGGGTCAGAGGGATTCCACGAGTCGGACGGTTCCGGGAAAAGCGGTTCGGGATAAGGATTGCCCAGAGCAGTCATAGGGTCGCCGTATTCGGTGGCGGCAGTCCATGTGACTTTATAGGGAGGTATTATACAGCCTATAAATCGCATATCGCGGTTCTCGAACTCTCCCTCAAATGTGTCATATCCGCCAAATTCCTCGTTATAATAAGCATCCTGATAGCTCGAAGATGTGCTCAAGTGAATCGGAAGACCGTTGGAGCATACAAATGATTCGCCAAACCATGCGCTAATATTGCTTGACTGGCCTGTAGTGACAGTGTATGCAAGGTTGCTACCGCCCTTTTTAAGGTCCACATCATAAGGATTGTTTATAATAAACTCCTTATTGGTAGCTTTGCCTACACCTTTGTAATTGGCTATATTGCCGTTGGCATCGTCGAGGTTGAAAAGATAATAGTAGCTCAGACCCGTGTCGGAACACTCGTCCCAGAGGGCGAAAGTACCGCGCTCGGCTTCATCTATGACAGCCTTTGACATGTCACGGGCCAATGCAAGCCACTCCTCAACCGAAGGATATCCTTCAGGCTTGAATTTACCGGCACCAACGCTCTCTCCGTCACCGTCAAGATCGATACCTATAGAAGGAGTATATTTCTCCCATGTAGCTTCATACAAAGCCACGCGTGCAAGAAAGCCCTGAGCTCCCTCACGAGTAAGTTTACCCCGGTTTTCAAGGCCGGAGAGAGTACTGCGCTTGGGCAGCAGGTCAACGGCTCTTTTCAGGTCGTTCATAACAAGGTAGGCAACTTCATAGCGGCTGTTGCGCTTACCGTAAACAACAGGATCGCTTGTATCGATCACATGGTCTATTATTGGCACACCACCGAATGTACGAAGCTGATTGAAGTGATGCCATGCACGGAAAAAATATGCAGTGCCTACGGAAGTGGCGATAGGATGTGAGGCAGTCATGTCTTCGAGAGGTCCGGCATAAGAGGCCGCCTTTTCAAGAAGGATATTGCATTCGCGATGTCCTCCGAAACCCCATGTGCCGTGGCTCTCTCCGGTAGTACCGGCATCGTTGGCTCCGATGCCTGATGTGTCAAGGTTGAGTTCAAATTTCACATCCCACTTGCCGCCGAAGCAGTAAAGCCTGTTGGCAGCCTGTTCAAACTGCTCCGGGGTCTTGAAGGTTATGGCTTCGGTTCCCTGATCGGTAGGCTCCTTGTCAAGGAAGTCGGAGCATGCCGTCATTGTAAGGCCGACGGCAAGCATCAATATGGATTTATTGTATAGTTTCATATATTTATGTCTTTAACGGTTATCAGAAAGTAAGTTCAACACCGAAGTTCAGCATACGGCTGAAGGGGAAGATACTGCTTGATGCCTCACCATACTCGGGATCATATCCGTCATGTACTTTGGACCACTCCCAAAGGTCGTCGCCCGAGAAATAAACGCGGAATTTTTCCACACCGGCTTTCGAGGTCCACTGACGGGGAAGCGTGTAACCTACCACGAGATTCTTCAGACGTATATAGCGGTTGTTGTTGACCGACACGTCGGAGTTGGCGTAGTTGAAGCGGTTGAAGTTATTGCTTCGCGACAGAATGGTATATTCATTGGAGTGATTTTCTTCAGTCCATGTCTTACCGATGAAGGTGTTGTTCTGCAAACAGTAGTTAACCACGAATGGAGCATACATATTGCCTGAACGGAGAATGGTCTGCTTGCCCACACCTTGGAAGAATACAGAAAGGTCGATACCCTTCCATTCGAGGCCGCCTTTGATACCGAACGATACGCGGGGAGCCGTGTCGCCGGCATAATACAGGTCATGCTCGTCGATAACTCCGTTGCCGTTGACATCGACACGCTTGCGGGCACCGGGACGAAGACGGTCAACCGAGTTTTCGATAGGCGCAGGAAGAATGTTGCCTTGTTTAGGTCCTGAATGGTCGGCATTCCAGTAATACATCTCATAATATGCGTCGACCTCCTCCTGAGTCTGGAATACTCCGTCGGTCTGGAATACATAGATGGCGTTGATAGGTTTGCCGATAAGACGCTTGGAATTGATACCGGCAGTGGGAACATTCTCGTTATTGGTAAGTTCAAGAAGTTTGGTCTTGGCATCAAACACGTTGAAACCGACATTATAGTTGACCTGACCTATACGGTCGCGCCAGTTTACTTCAATCTCCCAACCGCGGGTACGTAGCTTACCGTTGTTGGTCTTCGGAGCCGAGGCACCGAGTACGGCCGGATATGTAACGTCGATAAACATACCGTCGTTGGTCTTCTGGAACCAGTCAAACGATGCACGCAGACGGTTATTGAAGAAGCCGAAGTCGATACCGGCATTGTGCGATATGAGACTTTCCCAAGTACGGTCGCTCGAAGTCATGCCGTTGATCCACATGGTCGGCAACTTCGTTGTGCCGAGATATACACTGCCCGTGCTTATGGTCGAGAACGATTCATAATTGCCTATGCCGTTGACAGAACCGGTCTTACCATAGTTATAACGAACTTTCAGGAAGTTCACATAATTGGCGGCGCCTATGTTTTCCCAGAACTTCTCGCCTGAAACGACCCAACCTCCCGATACGGAGTAGAAATTCTTCCAGCGCTGCTTTGGGCTCAGCTTGGATGATCCGTCGCGACGGCCGAGGAATGAAACAAGATAACGGTCATCATAGTTGTATCGTAAATCGGTGACCCATGACAGGAAGCTCCATGAATGAGAACCGCCGTCAGCCCCGTTATTGTCGCCGCCGACAAATACGTTCATATCGGTCAGACCCGAACCGGGATAGGTCTCGCCTTTCCAGCGCGACGCGCCAAGGTTCTTATAATCTTCGTTTTCACCGGTATAACCGACCATGGCGTCAACCTGATGCTGTCCGAACTTGCGGTTATAGTAAGCAAATGCACCGAGTGTATAGCTGTTCCAATAGCGATGGTACTCGCTGATACCTGACGGCGAATTAAGCACACCGCCCTTCGTGGTATTATTGCCCGCCCAGTCATAAAAACGCACCTCCGTCTTGGTATTGGTGTTCTCTTTTTCCACTCGCTTATATGCTCCGGAAACGGCAAATGAAAGACCTTTTACATAACGTGAAATGTCAAGTGTGATTTTTCCGTTGGCACGGAACGTATTCCAGCGGTCTTCATTCTTGCCGCCTTGAGTAAACCATCCGTAAGGATTGCGCTCGCTGGAGAATGTATCGTACGGATCACCGTTCTGATTGGTAATGGCCCAGAACCACGGGTCCTGCCAACCACGGCCTATACCCTGTGAGGGATTGCGCACTACGCGACGTTCATATGACATGCCGGTCTCAATCTTGAACATGTCGTTGGGCTTATAGTCGGCGTTCAACCGGGCGCCATACTTCTTCTCACCGTCTTCTGCAATCTTGAGCTGCGACTGGGCGGTAGAGTAGTTCAATGATGCGCGATAATTGAATTTATCATCGCCACCGGATATGCTGACATTATGCTTCCATGTATCGGCATTGCCGTAAAGGAAGTCTAGCAGATAATTGTCGGGCTCCCAGCGGTCGATGAACGAACCGCGCATAAGAGTCATTGTCTTTCCGGCGACAAGAGATTCGTAAAGCGACTGACCTATCACCGCGTCGGCACCGGGAATAGCCTCCCAGACACCGGTTTCGGGATTCTGCTGTGCGGGAGTACCTCCGAATGTGTTGAATATCCACCAGTTGAAGCGGCTCATAAGCTCATCATGGTCGGTGATACCGGGATTGGATGCTTTTGTATCGTTATATTGACCCTCAAACCACATCTGAAGCCACTCCTGATTATTTGTGATGGGAAGATCGGCTCCGTCGATAGTGCGGCTGTAGCTACCCGAATAGGTCACCTGCGGCTTGCCTATGCGTCCGCGCTTGGTCGTAACGAGAATGACACCACCGGCCGAACGTGCACCGTAGATGGCAGCCGAAGCGTCTTTCAACACCGATATGTTGGCGATGTCGTTACCGTCCATCGAATTGAGTTCGTCAAGCGAGGCCGACTGCCCGTCGATAAGGATAAGCGGACCGCCGCCGTTGATTGAGTATGCACCACGTATCTCCATAGACGCGTCCTCGCTACCGGGACGGGAAGATTTACGGGTCACGGTCAGACCGGGGATTTCGCCCTGCAGCGCGGTAGTAGTGTTAGTGACACCACGGTTCTTATATACTTCGTCACCTTTGATCTGGGCAATGGCACCGGTCAATGACTCTTTCTTCTGTGTGGTATAACCTGTCACGATCACTTCATCGAGAGCAGTGGCCGAAGGCACGAGATGCAGCTCAAGGTTATTTTTGCCGTTAACCGACACGGCGAGCGGACGATAGCCTATATAGGACACTTCGAGCACTGCATCTTTCTTGGCGCGGATGGTGAAACGACCGTCGATATCGGTGGCCGTAGCCTCGGTTTTGCTGCCTTTGACGCGTACCGTGGCACCCACGACAGGGTCGCCGAGCTCGTCGATTACCGTACCGCTTACGGTACCGGCCTGAGTCTGAGCCGATGACTGCGCGAAAAGGGGCATGCTTATCGCGGGGGCTCCCAAAGTGAGCACTGCCGCTAACAGATATGCTTTCTTGTTCATTGCAAAATTGTTTTGACTGATTTATTACGATTTAAGATTACTCGGCAGGAGTATACGCGTTGAACTCCGATACCATAACAAAGTCACCACCCTTGTCTGTCTCGGCAAAATAAGCCTTGATATAGCGAGCTTTTCTGACTTCTTTCATGCCGAAGAGCTGATGGCGGTCCACATTACGGTCAAACGCATACCAGCCCTGATTGTCCCAGCTCCATTCGTTGGGGTCGGCACCGCTGGCATTGGCCTCGGAGCATGTATAGAATGTCTGGCCTGTATGAGTGCCGTTGTTTCCGCTACGGCGACGTATCGATACATTGGACACATCCACATCCTCGCCCATGTCTATGATAAAGAAGTGCGGATAAGCCGAAGGTGTCTTCCATGACGTATGCCAGAACGAACCCTCGTTGCCGTCAATCATCTCGATTACACGACCGTTCTTGCCTCCGTTCTCGCCGACGGCTTCCTGTGAGGAATAACCTATCTGCGGATCATTGCTTTGAGTGAAGCCGGGGAATGTCCAAGCAGAGCGGTCAAGCGCGACAACCTTCTTGGCGTATGCCTCCATCGAACGGATATCGGAGGAGTTGCCGTCAGCATCCTGCGCGGTAATCGACAATGATGCAGTGGAGCCGTTGATAAACTCTTTGTCGGAAGTGAAAAGATGGACAAACGTTTTGCTCTCGCTGTTGGGAGCTGCTTCAAACTTATAGGTACCGCTCTTGGAGGCGTCGGACTTGTCGGTATACTTGACCTCAACAAAAACTTTGGCCACAGTCTCATTCTTATATCCGACGTAGATACCGCCCCATGCGCTTTCGGCAGTAATCGACTCCGATACGGCGATGAATGCGGGAGCTCCGGGAGTGCCGGCATATGTCACCGCACCTTGGTTATTGCCGCGCAGAGAGCATGCGTAAAAATTAAAATCCACCGGATCAGTGGCTACAAAACCGCTAATCGTGGCTTTTACGACACCGTTCTCATCGGCGTGATCCTTTGAAAACACCTGATAGACCTCTTCGCCTTTAGCGTTTTTATAGGTTATCTTAGTGTACATGAAACTCGGGTCGGAGGGTACGGTCCAAGTAAGATAGACCTCTCCGGGACCCGCAACCGAGCTCACATCGGTCACTTTGGCCGGTGCAGCGTCATTGATACTTGCTTTACCTTCGGTCTCGTCACCGCAGGACGATAACATCAGCGACGGCCCGGCAAGGAGTGTCGCAATGAAGGCAGCACGAAAAACATTAAGCACTGTTTGTTTCATACGGTTAATTTAAAGTTAATTATTGTATAGTTATCTCTGATTGATTTTCTAAGCTATTGCCGATATGAATCCGCGCACAGTACGACGCGCTCTGCACAACTGGTTTTCTACCGTACGAAGCGACAGATTCATGCCTATAGCTATGTCATCGGCCGACTTGTCCTCGAAGCGTGCAAATACATATATAATACGGCGACGTTCGGGAAGAGCCTTCACACACTTTGCCTCAAACCGAGCTATATCGCGAGCCACGATCATCGCCTCCGTAGTATGGTCGACTATGTTTGCCGCCACACTGATGTCGTCGTTTACCACAGCGCGCACACGATAGATATGACGCAGGTGGTCATTAACCAGATTGCGCGCCACAGTGTATATAAACGAGCGCAACGACTCGGCCGAAAGCTCTTTATCATACTCAAGAAGACGCACCCACACATCCTGAGCTATATTCTCGGCATCGAAGATGTCGGTTACACGCACAGATATGTAGTTGAGCACCTCATTATAGTACTCTACGTAGCTTTGGGCTATCAAATCGTTGTTCCGTGACCGGTTTTCCATGAGTCGGAGTAATTAATGTTTCACATGGTAGCGAAAGCATGATTCTGCAATCGGTACATGGCAAAATTATGTTAATTCCGACAAGTGAAAAAAGTTTTAAAAGCCTAATATGTCTCAACTAATTATTTGAGACATATTTCTTATAAATTATTATTGCTTAGCGCATTAAGAATTTGAGATTTTAGTCTCACAATAATTTGAGACTCTTTCTCTTATAATCAAGAGGGACGACAAAGATCATTTTTAGTTTAAACTTCAAAAAAATTCACTATTTTCAACACTTACCCAAATCACGCCTTTACAAGACTATCACACCGATTTAAACAGATTATCACAAACAAAAGCCGGCCCAAATGGCATATAAAAACACGGGGCACGAGCCGTATGGCTCATGCCCCGTCATATTGCAGAGTGTCAATGTTTACATATATTAATGACAGCCGCCACAGCATCCGTCGTCACAGCCGCCGTCTTCGCCGCAGCTGTCATGGTCGCATCCACAGCCGCCGCAACCGTGTGCCGGCTTAAGCTCCTCCGGAGTGGCATCGCGTACTACTCCGATACTGCCTACAAACCGCACGTCCTTGCCCGCAAGCGGATGATTGAAGTCCATCACAACCTCTTTATCGGTAACCTCGAGCACCTTGCCCGAAATGCGGAAACCGTCCTGAGTCATCATGGGCACTACGGCTCCGGGCTTTATATGCTCGACATCAAACTTGCCGTCGATCTCAAACAGCTCTTTTTCAAGATGAGCCACCTGCTCCGGATCATAATTGCCGAAGCTCTCTTCCGCCGACACCTTTACGTCAAATTTATCACCTGTGGCAAGACCGTCAATAGCTTTCTCGAGCGGAGCTATAACACCGCGCGTCACCCCGAATATAATCTTTTCGGGATCTTCGGCATCCACCTGATGCACCAAGGTCTGGCCATCGTCATTCACCACATACAAGTCATAAACCATTTCGACATATTTGCCGGGTTGTATTTTTTCCATAATCGTTTATATTATATTAAATATGTACTTATTACTTTGTATTAAACAAAAACCGGGCCAAAAAAGATGTCAGATAATACTTTAACAGCACGACGGCCTAAATACTCGTGCCGAAAGCCGCGATAAGTGCCGAACTGATCGACATGTAGATAACCATGCCTATAATGTCGTTTGTTATCGATATAAACGGACCGGTGGCAAGGGCCGGATCAATTTTAAACCGCTCAAGCGTGAGTGGCACGAATGTGCCGAATATAGAAGCGAACACCACCACCGCAAACAGCGACAGCGACACCGCCACAGTGGTCACCTGTGCGGGCCCAAGCGCGAATATGTTATAGACAAGCACCAACAGAGATATGATACACGCATTGAGCAGTCCTACACCGAGCTCTTTGAAAAGCTGCTTGGTCGAACTCTTTATGTCAAGCGAGCCGTTGGCAAGACCCTGTACTATGATAGCCGACGACTGTATGCCCACATTACCTCCCGTTCCGCCGATAAGCGGTATAAACAGCGCCATAGCGGGATTCAAGGCAAAACCCGATTCGAAATGTCCGAGTATAAGCGAGTTTCCTATACCGCCAAGCATACCGATAAGCAGCCATGGCAGACGGGCCTTGGTCTGGTGAAACATAGTATCGTTACTCTCTATATCGCCTGAAAGACCCGAAGCCAGCTGGTAGTCACGCTCGCTCTGCTCACGCGCCTCATCCATAACGTCATCAACAGTAATCTGCCCCACAAGGCGTCCGATAGAGTCTACGACAGGCATAGCCACAAGGTCATACTTCTCAAAATCGAGTGTCAGTTCGTCGACCGGAGTATCGGTTTTAACCGACACAGGATCAAGTTCCATGACATGCTTTATCTTGGACACCGACGGATGGGTTATCATCTTTTTCAACGGAAACACACCCCGCAGACGATAATCATTATCCACCACATATACATAATATATATCGTCAAGATCCTCGGCCTGCTTACGCATCTCCTGAACGCACTGAGGCATACTCCAGTTCTCGTTTACGACGATCATCTCCGTGCCCATAAGGCCTCCGGCAGTGTCTTCGTCATACTTCAGCAGGTCTATGATGTCGCCGGCCTGCTCCACATCGTCGATGTGCGACAGAATCTCGTCACGGTCCTCCTCGTCAAGCTCCTGAATGATGTCGACCGCATCGTCGGTATCGAGATGATCTATGACCTGCTTGGCGATATCTTCGCTTGACATGGCGCTAAGCAGCTTGTGACGGTCATCCTCGTCAAGCTCCATAAGCACATCGGCGGCTTGGTCGGCATCAAGTAATCTAAACAGAAATTCAGCCTGTTCGAGATCAAGGTCGCGATATAGCTCGGCAATATCGGCCGGATGAAGTTTGGAAAGCTCCGTCCGTGCCGTATCCTCGTCGCGATTGTCTATCACGCCCGTTATATGCTCGAGATATTCAGGTGTATACTCTTTCATCGGCACATAGAGCCGTCACGCATGGCGGCAATTTTTTTTGTAAGTTCCACAAACCGGTCCACACCGAGCTGTTCGGGTCTCATGGCCCAGACCGGGTCCTCGTCAACCGCCACCGAAGGAGGCAGAAGTCCACGCAATGAGTTGCGCAACGTCTTTCGCCGCTGACCGAAAGAGGTTTTCACCACTGTTTTGAACAAACGTTCGTCACAGCCGAGACTCGTCACCGAGTTGCGCGTGCAGCGTATGACACCCGATTTCACTTTTGGCGGCGGATTAAATACATGTTCGTCCACGGTAAACAGATACTCCACATCATACCATGCCTGAAGCAGCACGCTAAGTATACCGTATACTTTTGAACCGGGTCCGGCGGCAAGCCTCTCGGCGACCTCCTTCTGCAGCATGCCCGAACAGCATGGTATGGAGTCCTTATAATCAAGAACCTTGAAAAATATCTGCGACGATATGTTGTACGGATAATTGCCTATGACGCAAAACTTGCGTCCACCCATCAGCACCGACAGGTCCATCTGCAGGAAATCTCCGTCGACTATCCTGCCTTTCAATTCCGGAAAATTCTCATTCAGATAATCAACGCTCTCCTTGTCGATCTCGACGACAGTGACATCATGGCCTCCGTCAATAAGATACTCGGTAAGCACACCCATGCCGGGCCCTACTTCGAGTACAGGCACACCCTTATACATGTCAAGAGTGGAGGCAATGCGCTCCGCGACCGACTTGTCGGTAAGAAAATGCTGGCCGAGAGCCTTTTTGGGTTTAACTTTCTGCATGGACCGGTAAATTTTATCAATTAACCTACAAACTTAGCCAGAATTTTCGAAAAGCCCAAGGAAAAACCGCCCAATATAAAAAAATGAAACCATGAACGGCTGCATTCAGCGAAGTATAGGCCAGCGGTAAGACTTCAGAGCGGCTATGCAGGCTGCTTCACGGCCGCCGCAATAACGGTCGCAAAGTTCATGAAAACGCCGGGAGTGACACATATAGGTAAGATGAGCGAGTTCATGACATATGATATAATCGCGAAGCTCCCGAGGCAAAAACACAAGCGCATGACTGAGATGGATGGACCGGGCCGAAGTGCACTTGCCGAGCGTACGGTAACCGCTCATTATATGCCACGAAGCAGGCTCCACACCAAGGCGCCGGGCAAGCTCAGCCGCCGCAGGCAGAAGCATACGAGGCGCTACCTTCGCCGCCACGCGGCACATCATAGAGCTTACCATACAGCGGCCTTTGTCCGACGACATATCTATATCGGTGCCTACTTCAAGGTAAGCACGGTCTTCTTTGACCGTCGCAAGGATTGAAGCCGGACGATGGCTCTGACTTTTTATCTCAAAAACAAAACCGTCAAGCGCAATGACCATATCGTCATAATACGACACTGCAGGACGCTTTGACATAAGCCGCGGAGCAAGACGGTCAAGCACATCGAGTATCTCACGGTCCACGACACCGGAAGGCACCGTCAGATGCACCACCCCGTCGCGCCAACGGGCTATAAACCGTCGCGCATCGGAACGCTCTGAAACACATACATCGCCCAGTACGTCATGCCGTATATTACAGCGCGAAAGTATCATGCTTATCCGGCTCCCCAGAGCAATTTGGAGCGAAGGGTGTCGACAAAGCGGTGATCAAGGCGTTGCACGACTTTTGTCACAAACGGCGCCCGCTTCATGACAATAGTAGTATTGACAGGCAACGTCACCGAGCGACCGTCAAGGCTCACACGGTAGGAACTCGTCCGCGACAACGTAGTGACCGACACCACACTGTCGTCACTTACCACAAGCGGCCTCATGGTCAGCGAATGGGCGGCTACGGGCGATATGACCCATACCGGCGCCGAAGGCGCTACGATAGGCCCTCCAACCGACAGATTGTATCCGGTAGAGCCCGTGGGAGTGGATATAATAAGCCCGTCGGCACGGTAATCGGCAAGTCCCGCACCGTCTATAGAAGCCTTCATGTTGATCATCGAAGCGGTATCCTGCTTTAGAATCGCCACTTCATTAAGTGCATACGGCCAGCAGTCAATCATGATTTCGGGCGAGGTCACTTCAATCATCGTACGGTTCTCCACCCTGAATTCGCCATTGAACAGATTATCAAGACCTGCATCCATTTCATCGACTTTCACATCGGCAAGATAGCCGAGATGCCCTGTATTTATCCCTAAAACAGGTATCTCTTTGCTGCCCACACGCTGTGCCGTGCGCAAAAACGTGCCGTCGCCACCTATGCTAAGCGCTATCGCGGCGTTGAAGTCTTCGCCTGTTATGATGCCGTTGACTTTGGGCGGCGCAGGGAGCATGCGGCACAGATAATCGTAAAACGAGCGCTCCATCTCAACCCTCGCATTCCGGAGCGACAAGCGCTCAAAAAGTTGCAGAAGTTTATCAAGATGCTGTTCTTGATAAGTATTTCCGAATACTGCTATCCTCATAATATCACACTTCAAGATAATGGAGCAATGCGTTGACCCTGTCGACCATATCGGCATTGAACGCACCGGGAGTGCCGGTCATGCTAAGCGTGTCGTAACCATAACGGGCAAGTGACCTCGCCACCGACTCACCGCGCGAATGATTGACCCTTATAAGTATCGTGGTGGGGCTGTCGGGCTCCGTGCCGCCCACCACATTAAGATTAAGCAGGTGCGCATCGGCATCCTCCACGGCGTGGGCTATGGCCGAAGCGCTGTACATGCTTGGCGGACAGGTCACCATAAGCTCCGAATATTCATTAAGCTGAGGAAACAGAGATGACAATGCTACAAGCATCGACATGCTGTCGACAGCCCCCAAGCGCTCTCCAGTATCGTCGTCAACGACAGGAACCACTTCGGCCCCCGAAGCCATATGCTCCAGCACCAGCGACAGCGGCGCCGATGCTTTAACGGCCTTACTTTCGGAATACGGCCCGTCATTACGGCCCGAAACGGCCGATATAGGTATAATTTGAGGCGATATAATATCTTTTGCGGTCAAAACGTTTCGTGGTTTTATTATTTCTGACTATTTTTGCAGTTGCATTTGTTGCAATAATAGGTTACAAATATACGGATTTTTCTCCACACAGACGTAACTTTTTATTATAACAACACATTACGACTAAACTGAGATTAATAAAAAGAATGACTAATCTAAGTGTTAATATCAACAAAGTAGCTACACTCCGCAACGCCCGCGGCGAGAATGTGCCCGATGTGGAGCGTGTTGCAGTTGACTGCGAAACGTTTGGTGCGCAAGGCATAACCGTTCACCCCCGGCCCGACGAACGTCACATAAAGCATGAGGACGTATTTGCTCTGCGTCCGCTTATAAAGACCGAATTCAACATAGAGGGATACCCGAGCCCGGAATTTATGGATCTCGTGCTCAAAGTAAAGCCCGAACAGGTGACTCTCGTACCCGACGCTCCCGACGCCTTGACATCCAATGCAGGATGGAATGTTACAGAACATAAGGAATTTCTTACCGAGATAATTGACCGTCTGCGTGAAGCCGGCATAAGATCATCGGTGTTTGTCGATCCTGACGTAGCTATGATAAAAGCGGCAGCCAAGACCGGAGCGGACCGTGTGGAGCTATATACAAAGCCCTATGCCGACATGTATCCGTCCGATCCCGAAAAGGCGGTGGCGCCATATGTGGAAGCGAGCAAGGCGGCCCACAACTGCGGTCTCGGCGTCAATGCCGGCCACGATCTGAACCTCGCCAACCTCAGATATTTCCACGAAAAAGTACCATACCTCAATGAAGTGTCCATAGGGCATGCCATTATCGCCGACGCCCTGTACTTGGGCCTGAAAGAGACGATAAAGCAATACAAAGAGTGCCTTTCATAAATAGCAATCGACAAGTAATCACATCATAAAACATTCATAATCATAATTATGTCAATCCTCAACTCGATTATCGCACAGAGTGCCGAACAGTTTGCCGACACGGTAAGTGCCATAAGCACTGTGGCGACACCCACCGCGACCGTATCCCCCGAACCGGTGGAGTTGTCCATGTGGGAACTGTGCATGAAAGGCGGCTTCATCATGATACCCCTCGCTATTCTGCTTATAATCAGCATATACATATTTATAGAACGCTACATAGTCATACAGCGTGCGGCCCGTGAGGACGCCTCGTTCATGAAGCGCATAAAAGACTACATTCATGAAGGCGAAATAGAAAGCGCCAAAAATCTCTGCAAGAAAGACGGCACGCCCTACAGCCGGCTAATACTCAAAGGCATAAGTCGCATAGGACGCCCGATGAACGATGTGCTTGTTGCCATCGAAAACACCGGCAACCTCGAGATAGCCAATCTCGGCAAGGGCCTCACTTGGCTTGCCACAGCCGCAGCAGGAGCGCCGATGCTCGGATTCTTGGGCACCGTAGTGGGCATGGTCGAGGCTTTCTTCGCACTCGCCAACGCAGGTTCATCGGCCAATGTCAGCGTACTTGCCGGTGGTATCTACGAGGCGCTCGTCACCACCGTAGCCGGTCTTGCCGTAGGCATCGTGGCCCTGTTTGCCTACAACGCGCTGGTAGCAAAACTAAACGGCGTCATGAAGCTGCTCGAAGGTAAAACTATGGAATTCATGGACCTGCTCAACGAGCCGGCATAATACCTGACAAGACATGGCACTTAAACGTCAACATGACATGATGGCAATGTTCTCGATGGCGTCGATGACCGACGTTATCTTCCTGTTGCTCATCTTTTTCATGATAACATCCACATTTGTATTTCCCACGGCGCTTGAGGTAAACCTGCCCCAAAGTTCGGTGCAGACGGCGCTCAAGCCCGGCACAAGGGTATACATAGACAAGGACAACAACCTGTATGCGTCATTCGGCGACGAAGAGCCCCAGTCTATAGACACCACGTCGCTTCTTACGTTTCTGCAGCTCGCACAGCAGAACGAGCCCGAAGGCTTCATAGCCATCTATGCCGATGAAGAGGTGACTTACGGAAAAATAGTGGAGGTGCTCGACATGGGGGCCCGCAACAACCTGAAGATGGTGCTCGCGACAAAACCCGCACAACTGCCGGACACACCGGCCGCACCGTCGATAGACCAAATACAATAACAAGTCATTGAAAATGACACAGCAACAACGCGACAGAATAACGGCTTCAGCAATTACCATTACGGTAATGACACTTCTTGTCATTGCCTTGACTTGCCTGTACTATCGCGTCACGATACCTCCGATGGAGGAACGCCGCTGGCCGCCGGTGGACTCAAGCGAAATCGTATTCGGCGGTGAATTTGTAAAACTCGGCGACATGCCGGTACCGGTTCAGGAAACCGATAATAGGCCTGTACCTGACAACGCGGCCGATGCCGCACTTGAAGGCAGCGACCTGACTGATGCCGGAGAGGCTGTAGCCGAAACACCGCCCTTGGTAAGCACTGCCAACGAGTCGCCGATGAAGGTCAAAGAGAAACCGAAGCCTGAAAAAACAGGCCCTACAAAAGAAGAACTTGCCGAACAGGCACGAATAAAACGCGAGAAGGAAGAAGCCGAGAAGCAAGCCCGTATTAAAAACAAGATGCGCACCGGCTTCAACAATACAAAAAAGGCAGGCAAAGGCGAGTCAGGCTCACCCAACGGCAATTCCAATACCGGAGCCCTTAGCGGCATGGCCGGACACAGCCTCAAAGGACGCACCGCCGAAGCATGGGGACGCCCCAACAGCACACTGTCGGGCACAATACGCATAAGTGTCACCGTGAACCGCAAAGGGCAGGTAATAGGACTCCCTTCCTACATATGGGGAGAAGGGCCTGCAGCCGCCAACGCGGCAGTACGGCAAAACTGCATAAAAGCCTCGCAGCAATCCAAATTCTCTGTCGATCTGGAAGCCCCGGCTACACAGACCGGCGTAATCACTTGGAAATTTGAATAAGACACATTATAAACGCATGAAGAAATATCGCATAATCAACAACTCGCTCGGATGGTTTATGTTTGCCATTGCAGCAGTAACCTATCTGCTCACTATAGAGCCGACAGCGAGTTTCTGGGACTGTCCCGAATTCATATCACAAGGCTATAAACTCGAGATAGGCCACCCGCCGGGCAACCCTATCTTCATGCTTGCGGCGAGATTTTTCGTCAACTTCGCACCCGATGTACAGCACGTGGCCATGGCTGTCAACACCATGTCGGCACTGTTGAGTGCAGCCACTATACTGCTGCTTTTCTGGACCATAACCCATCTGGTACGACGACTTGTCGTTGCCGATGACGCAAAACAGATATCCCTGACCGAGATGCTCATAATATTCGGTTCGGGCATATGCGGCTCACTCGTATACACTTGGAGTGACACGTTCTGGTTTTCCGCTGTCGAAGGCGAGGTATATGCGTTCTCCTCATTCTGCACGGCCCTCGTATTCTGGCTCATACTCAAATGGGAAAACCGGGCTGACCAGCCACACAGCGACCGCTACTTGGTGCTCATCGCCTACGTGATAGGCATATCCATCGCCGTACACCTGCTCAACCTGCTCTGTATACCGGCCATAGTACTTGTGTTCTACTACAAGAAGTTCAAAAATCCCGACGGAAAAGGGTCGCTTATGGCCCTGTTCGTATCGTTTGTCATCGTGGGACTTATTCTTTACGGACTCGTTCCCGGATTTATAGAAATGGCACAGTACTGCGAACTTCTATGTGTCAACGGACTCGGATGGAGCTACAACAGCGGACCTATAATCTACACCTGCCTTACACTCGCGGTCATGATATGGGCCGTGTATGAACTATATCGCCAGAACAATGCCCTGCGTATAAAAATATCGTTCTTCCTGAGCGTATTCCTTTCGGGCATACCCTTTATAGGCGACGGCTGGTTCATACCCGTAGTCGTATTTATCGGACTGCTCCTGTATCTGTTCAAGTTCATGAAGCGTGTGCCTGTACGCATATTCAATGTTGTCGTACTGAGCATTCTTGTCATATTCATAGGCTACTCGTCCTATGCCTTGTTGCTGATACGCTCTTCGGCCAACACCCCGATGAACCAGAACTCTCCCGACAACGTGTTTGCGCTGAGCTCCTACCTCAACCGCGAGCAGTACGGTGACCGTCCCCTATTCTACGGACAGACTTTCAACTCCGGCATAGTATATCAGGTAGACGCCTCCGGACGCCCGCAGGCTCTAAAGAAAGAGGGCAAGACTCTCTACGGCAAGACCGTGAAAAAATCGCCCGACGAGCCCGACCGCTACGAAGTCACCGGCCACAAGACCGACTACGTGATGAATCCTGAACTCGACATGCTCTTCCCGCGTATGTATGACGGAAAGTATGCCGCCGCTTATCGCGACTGGACCGGAATGAAAGGAACACCGGTAAACGTCAACACATATGTTGATGAAAACGGTCGTCCCTACGGCTCCCCGCAGACCAAAATCAAGCCTACATTTGCCGAAAACCTGCAATATCTCTTCAATTACCAGATCAATCACATGTACTGGCGCTACTTCATGTGGAACTTTGCAGGCCGTCAGAATGACATTCAAGGCAACGGTGAGGTTACTCACGGCAACTGGATATCGGGCATACCGTTAATCGATAACCTGCGCCTCGGCGACCAGTCGCTTCTGCCTGACGACCTCGGAGCAGGCAACAAAGGCCATAACGTGTTTTTCATGCTGCCGCTCATTTTCGGCATCATAGGCCTCATATGGCAGTCATTTACTTCACGCCGCGGTATCGAACAATTTTGGGTTGTGGCATTCCTGTTCTTCATGACAGGCCTCGCCATAGTGTTGTATCTTAACCAGACGCCCAATCAGCCCCGCGAGCGCGACTATGCGTTTGCCGGATCGTTCTACGCATTCGCCATATGGGTGGGCATGGGAGTCGCCGGCATATGGCGTCTGCTTGTCATACTATTCAGCGACAAAGTAAAGGCAGGCGACAAGGTATCGCGTATGCTCGCCTACATTGCTGTAGCAGCCGGCATACTGCTGCCTCTTCAGGTTGTATCACAGACTTGGGATGACCATGACCGCTCCGGACGCTATACCACCCGCGATTTCGGCATGAACTACCTGTCGAGCCTCGAACCCAATGCCATTGTATTTACCAACGGCGATAACGACACTTTCCCGTTGTGGTACGCGCAGGAAGTCGAAGGCTTTCGCACCGATGTCAGGGTAGTCAACCTCTCCTATCTGACAACCGACTGGTATGTGGACCAGATGCGTCTTCCCTCTTACAACGCTCCCGCCATTGACATGATGGCCACGCCTGATATTTACGCTCATGACAAACGCCAGTTCAGCTACTACCTGCAGCCTGACACGACCAAAGTGAACGTGCTGTCAGCCCTCAAGGCACTGTATGCCGACGATGCAAACAAAAACGAGTGGGGCTTGTATGAATTCAAGTATCCCAACATGTATCTCCCCATAAACAAGGACGACATGCTGAAGTCGGGCCGTGTCACTGAAGATGAACTGCCTGCGGTTGAAGAGTATATAGACCTCAACCAAACCGAAGAGCCTGACGGCGGTCTGCGCCTCAGCAATGTCATAGCGCTTGACATGCTTGCCACAAACGCGGCCAACGGCTGGAAACGCCCCGTGTACTTCGCCATGACAGTACCTGACAGTTACTACCTGAACCTGTCGCCCTACATGCGGTCGACCGGTATGGCCTATGAAGTCGGCCCCATAAAAAACAAGGAGTATGACGGCTACCACATGGCGGTAAATACAGACAAGGCATACGATAACATTGTCAACAAGTTCCGTTGGGGAGGCCTCGACAAAGCCGAAAGCGCCGATGACATTTATCTCGACGAGACAGTGCGTCGTATGGTCACCACCACACGCACCACCATGCTCGACCTTGCCACCGCCTTGTATAACGAAGGCGTGACAGCTGAGATATACTTCCATCAGGACAGTGTGAACATGGATGCTCCGCAGCGCGACAAGATAACATCGTTCATAGCCGACCGATATGCAAAGGCACAGACCGTAATGGACCTCATGATGGACAAACTACCGGTCTACACCGCACCCTACGGAGTCACCATAGGACTGCAGATAGCCGACATATACGGACGTCTCGGTGACATAACCGACAACAAGGCCGACCAAGAGCGTGCGCTTCAGGTACTCCGTGACGAGATAGACCTGTACAAGCAGTATGTGCTCTACTTCCAGAGCCTGACTCCGGCGAAGTTTGCCACACTTACACGTACCGACCGCTACATCTACGACTCCTACTTCGTATCGCTGATATCGGCCTATGCCGAAAACGGAGGCGACGCCCAAGAACTCATGAAGCAACTGCAGAACGAAGGAGTCAACTTCAGCCGTTACTACAAGCAAAGTCCCGAAACAAGCCCTGTTAAAGTCGAATAAAGCGTCATACCCGCCGTATACTATGTTTATCGAGCAACCCCCTCTGCTGTACCGCATCCTTTTCCCGGAGGCGGTATGGCGTATAAAACGCAAGAAGCGCAAGGTTATCTACCTTACGTTTGACGACGGCCCCATACCGGAAGTCACGCCGTGGGTGCTCGACGTGCTCGATTACTACAACATAAAGGCCACATTCTTTTCCGTGGGCGATAATGTAAGACGACATCCCGAACTTCTTGAAGAGATAAAGAAGAGGGGCCATAGCTGGGGCAACCACACGATGAACCACCTGCAGGGCTTCAAAGTTGCCTCGCGCAACTATCTGCGCAACATCAAAGAGGCCGACAACCTCATTGACAGCAACCTATACCGGCCGCCGCACGGCATAATGCGATGGAGTCAGGCAAAGGTTATAAAAGATCATTTCAACATCATCATGTATGACCTCGTAACCTGCGACTACTCCAAGAAACTCAACGGAGAGCAGGTGCTCAACAACGTGAAGAAGTTTGCTCGCAACGGCTCAATAGTCGTATTTCACGACTCGCTGAAAGCCGAACGCAACTTACGCTACGCGCTTCCGCGCGCAATCGAATGGCTAAAAGAGCAAGGCTATGAATTCGAAGCCATCGATATGTAGCGATGCAGTCACCTCCGAAGCACTCCGCCTTGGAGCTACTGCCATAGGACTGGCTCGCGCGGAACCGGTCGACACAACGGCAGCAGCCCGTTACGATGCTTGGATAGCCGCCGGATGCCACGGAGATATGGGCTATATGGCACGCAACACCGGCCTGCGCAACGACCCACGCGGACTTCTTCCATCGGCCAGAACCGTCATCGTGGCTGCCTTCAACTACTTTCCACGACATCAACAACCGGCAGAAAACCCTCAGTTTGCCTACTATGCCTACGGCCGCGACTACCACGAAGTAGTGCGCGAACGGCTCGGCATGCTCGCCCACTTTATAAAAGAAAACTATGGCGGTGAAACACGTGTTTGCGTTGACACGGCTCCGATGCACGAACGATACTGGGCCCAAAAGGCCGGCATAGGCTTCGAAGGCATCAACTCACAGCTCATTATACCCGGTCAAGGGTCCTACTTTTTCCTCGGTGAAGTGCTGACATCGGTCAACTTCACCCCTTCCGAGCCATGCGACACAGATTGCGGACGTTGCGGAGCATGCATGCGTGCATGTCCCTCCGGAGCCATAAAAGGCGACGGCACAATCGACGCCTCACGCTGCCTCTCCTACCTCACTATCGAATACCGCGGCGACCTGCCGGCCGACACTCCCGCCGGTAACCGCATATACGGCTGCGACACCTGCCAGCAGGTATGCCCCCATAACCGACACGCACAACCCACGGAGATAGCCGATTTCGCCCCTTCCGACCAATTCCTTGCCCTTGACAAACAACGGCTGGCTGCATTGACTCCCGAAAGCTTCAACATCCTGTTTCGTCACTCCGCCGTAAAACGCACCAAGCTTTGCGGTCTGCTCCGCAATCTGACGCTCATATCTGACAAGAAAAAGTCAATATGAAAAAGAGGCTGCATCATTGTGAAGTGACACAGCCCCGGCAGGATATTTCGTGGAGAGATGAGTGAATTTAGATTGACAGTCGGCGGAGGGTGTTGAGCAGATCGCGGTTTATGGGCTTGTCGTTCTTGATGGCCTTGGAGAAAGGCACGTACACAATCTCATCGTTGGATATACCTATCATGACATTGCGCTGATCCTCGAGTAGAGCGTCAATTGCCGCAGAACCGAGTCGAGAGGCCAATATACGGTCAGAGGCCGTAGGCGATCCGCCACGCTGAAGATGTCCGAGTATAGACACTCTCACATCATAACCGGGATATTCGTTTTTCACACGCTCTGCAAGAGCCATGGCTCCCCCGGTGACAGGACTCTCGGCCACAAGTACTATCGACGAATTCTTACTCTTGCGGAATCCGTTCTGTATAAGTTCGCCCAACTGGTCGACCTCCGTCGATATCTCAGGAATAATAGCGGCCTCCGCACCGGAAGCGATAGCGCCGTTCAACGCAAGAAAACCGGCATCACGGCCCATCACCTCGATGAAAAAGAGTCGTTCATGGCTTGTAGCCGTATCGCGTATCTTGTCGACACACTCCATAATCGTGTTAAGAGCGGTGTCGTAGCCGATAGTGCGGTCTGTACCGTAAAGGTCATTGTCGATTGTTCCGGGCAAGCCGATGATAGGGAAGTTAAACTCGGTGGCAAATATGCGCGCACCGGTAAGCGAACCGTCACCGCCTATCACAACAAGCGCATCTATTTCATGCTGCTTTACCGTGTCATAAGCCAGCTGACGGCCTTCGGGAGTCTCAAACTCCTTGCAACGGGCGGTCTTAAGTATCGTACCGCCCATCTGTATGATATTGGATACATTCTGTGTCTTGAACTCAACGATTTCGTTGGTTATAAGACCGCGATAACCGCGATATATACCTTTTACTTTGAATCCGCTGAAAATAGCCGAACGAGTCACCGCACGTATGGCAGCGTTCATTCCCGGGGCATCGCCTCCCGACGTGAGAATACCGATTGTCTTAATCTGACCCATATCTGAATAGAATTATTAAAGTGAATACATATTACAGCATACAACCCGCAAAAATAAGCATTTGAGCCGTCAGATACAAAATTTAGAGTTTTTTTAACGTTGCGGTTCCACCTCGGTCACGATACATGTATTGGCGCCACGCCACGGAAGCATGCCCCAATACCGCTTATAAGTAACCTTTACCGGGATTGCGGTACCTTTAAATTCCGACAGTCTTCTTGCAAGTTCATCTCTGTCTACTGAAAACGTAAAATCGCGTGAATATGTTTTCGTCGAATCAACAAGCGCGCTTCTGACTATCATCTGCCCCTCCCAAGTCTTGAATAATACACCCTGCTTTTTCAGGTCAACGACATAGCCCACTTCATTCATGTCAGTCTCATAAGGATTCAAGTAGCGTACCCAGAAGCCTATGCCAAGCGCAAGAAGGACAAACAGCACCGACAACAGAATCATGCGACGCATAGGATGACGGCGACGCCGGCACGGCACGGCTCCTTCACTTCCTCCTCCGGCAGCGGCTTCTTTCTGTCCGCAGCCAAACTGTATCACCGGTTTCTGTCCGGTGTCCTCTGAAGGCTCCGGATCATCAGTCATAAAATAATCGGGTTTTGAATCTAAATCCATATTATATAGTGATTCTAAATTATCTGACGGTTTTCTGACGCTTGTCCATAGCTATCGACACAAAAGCATAAATGCCGAGAAGCACCAGAAGGCACGTCTGCGCTCCCCACACAATCATGGCGAAGGCACCGCCCTGATTTATGTCGACCCCATAAATGCCGAGAGCAAATATTATGGCAAGGTGCCACGGTCCGAGACCTCCGTTGCTGGGGATGCCCATTGATATGCTCGACAGTACAAAAGCCACAAGCGCACACACTATGCCGAGATGCGTCGTAAAAGAAAATGCAAAAAACGCCACATAAAGCTGGGTGAAATAACACCCCCATATAGCAACCGTAAGCAAAAGCCACCGGCCCTTATGAGGCATCGTGCCTACCACGGCAAAACCGTTCCAGAGATTGCGCACCGCATCACGGACCTTAAGCACCCATTTGTTATCGGTGCGGCTTACAAACAGCCATACGATAAGAGCTACGGCCACAACTCCTGCTGTCCATATCCATGGTGAATGCAGCATATTCACAATACCCTGATAAGTCTCCGGATACTTGTGTCCGAACGCCATAAACGCCTCACGGGCTATGCAGAACGTAAAAAGAGTAAGCAGCAATACCGTAACCGTATCGGCCAGACGGTCACACACCATAGAGCCGAATACCGTAGTGAACTGGGCATTCTGACGCTTGGCTATGTAACCCGTACGCCATACTTCACCAAGACGCGGAGCAAGCAGATTTATGGCATAAGTGCCGAATATACTCCACACAAGCGGCGGCAGAGGAGTATGTATATTGAGAGCATCAAGCTGTATGCTCCATCTCATAGCCCGGAATATGTGGGAAAACACACTGATTACGAGAGCCACACCTATCCACTTGTAATCGCAGTCGTTTATGGCCGCTTTCATCGTCGCGATGTCGATCTTCGTATATAGATAATAACACAGCCATGCACTCAAGGCCACAGGCAATATATACTTGAGCAGGTCCTTTAATATTTTGCTTGTCTGCTTTTTCAAAACCAAGGTACTTTTAATTTTGCAAAGATAGTAATATTTGGCTAATATACGACCCCTTACACCTCAATTATAGTGCCCTGAAGGGGATACCACAGATAGCCGCGCACATCCACGCCGGGAAACATACCGGACACGTAGTGCACATACCGTCCTACCTGACGCAGGTAGCGCGACGACTCCTCTTCTCCAAACTTATAATCGACAATGTCGATATGTCCGTAGGCAGTCCATACGATCCGGTCGGGACGATAATGACGGGTATCGTCATCGCCCGCGGCAACAAACGTACGCTCGGTCAGAAGCCGCCGATAGCCGTTAAACCAAGCATATACCCGACTGTCAGCCAATGCGCCGGTTATAACGTCGACATACGACTTCGACTCCTCTTCCGGAATGAATCCGCGCATCACCCTCCGCCTTACGGCAACCTCCACATCCTCCGGAGTGCGTATATCACTCATTATGTCGTGATATATTATACCCTTTCGCCTCGGATACGCCATCTCGTCGAAGTCCTCTATGCGACTCATCTCCCACACCTTTTCATTATCATATGAGTAGTAGGCCGGCATAGCCTTTGTGACACCGGCAGTGCGCTCACGTTCATACTTGACGGGAGTTCCGGCTGTAAACGTGCCATTGTCATCAATCTTGTCATCAAGAACCATCAGCAGGTCCGATATACAGGGCTCCGAAGAACAATACGCATAACCTACCGTATTAAACGCGGTGGCAAGCAGGGAGCCTACCGATGACTCGCCGTAGCGTCCGTCATCTTTGGCCTTGCATTTATACCCTATAAACAGTTCGTTGACAGCGCGTGTGAACGCCACATAAGCACAATTCATCACATCAAGACACTGTTTGTCTATAACAGCACGTGACTGTGCTTCAAAAGGCATGCCGGTGAGCTCTTTTCTTATCAATAGCGGCAGAAACGGCGGTATTTCATCCGGTTCGAAATTGTCGGCGAAAATACGATACGGCGCTCCCGAGTCATCGCAGGTGTCAAACCACACAAGTTCACCGAAGCGGGTATTGCTCCAAGGCCAGTCGACAAACGGCACATGTACGCACGGAAACTCAAGTCCTTTGGACTTATGCACCGTCATAACCTTTATGGCTTCGACATCGGCCGGCAGAGCAAGCGATTCAGAGCGCGCCCCTTTTGTATCCCACCACTTCAGAAACGACCGCAGGTCGGCACCCGGTTTTTCGCTGAAACCGAGTATTATATCCTGAAAGGCACATATAAACACATTGTCTGAAGCAAGACGCTCGTGCGATATGTAACGGTGTATTATCCGCTCCACTATCGACGGCAATCCCGAACCGGTAAGACCGGCTACCTCGCGCAAAAACCCGTCAGGCACCTCTTCACTGCCGAAAGCCTCCGATATAGCGCACCCCTTGTCTTCGTCACGCGACATAAAATAGCGAAACCGGCTGTATATGTCCTCCGGAGTACGGCGTACGTCAGCACATATGTCACGCTCGCGCGACAGACGCGCCGCGAGATCATGCATCACACTCGCTATCAGCTGTACCGACTGCGAGTTGCCTATCAGCAACGCATCCTCTGACATCACCTGAATGTCAGCCATTTCGCGGTCTTCGCTCTTGCGGCGCAACAGGTCGGCCACCACCGCGGCTCCTTCCGACGAAGTACGCACAAGCACCGTTATGTCGCCCTGTGAAAATCCCGATGCAAGCTGCCGCTTTATCTCTCCGGCCATGACATCAAGCACCTCCTCATTATCGTCATAACGTACCGCCTTAACATAGCCGCGCAATTGTTTCTTGGCCACACGCTGCACCACATTGGCATATATATCGTCGACACCCTTCGCCGAAGAGAGAAAACGAAACACCGTATTGTTAAAACGTACTACTTCCGATGAACTGCGCCAGTTGGTATTCTCTTCCGGTATATTGCCGTGAAGTTCGCTCTGACGGGCAAACTCACGCGGCACATCGCGCGCAATAAGATCGACATCCGAATTACGGAAACGGTATATCGACTGCTTCTCGTCGCCTATTATAAGATTGTCATTGTCGGTCGACAGGCTCTCGCGCAGCAATGACTCGATATTCAGCCACTGCAGACGCGACGTGTCCTGAAACTCGTCGATAAGGAAGTGCCTGAGCCTCACACCCATGCGCTCATAGATAAATGGAGCCTCCTCCTCGCTGATTATACGCCTCAGTATGTCATTTGTATCGCGAAGCAGTATGGCGTTGTTGTCGTTCTGATTCTCGTTTATATAACGCTGCACCTCTCCAAGCAGCCCCATAAAGTATATCTGGTCTCTTATTAGCGACAGACACTCTATATCGCGGCACATCCTCACACATTCATTGACGGTAGCGCTGACAAGACTGTCAGATCCGGCTCCGGGATAAGCGTTCTTCTTATAGCCCGAGTAATGGTTGTCAATATACGAAGCCACTGTTTTCCCGCTTGCATCGGGCACTCCCGAAGCCCACTTTTTTATACGGTTTTTAAGATGATGGGTCATGCTGCCGTATACTCCCGCCGCTTCGAGAAGCGCATCTCTCTCCGACGCATAGCTTCGCAACAATGCCGGGTACTCGCGGGTCACCTTGTCAAGACGCTTCATGAAGCCGTGTATAAGGTTGCTGTCATCAAGATACGCATCGATTTCGCGGGCATGTATCTTATATGTCTCCGATAAGGCGCTGCGCACAAACTTATGCAGGTCCTCGATTATCCTCGTGCGGCGGTTGAACAGCAGGAAGCCTTTGCCGTCGCGCATCAGTTTACGCATGAACTGCTTAAGCCATACTTCAAGAAGACGTATGCGCCTGTTGCCTGACATCTCTTCGGCAGTGGCCCTGTTTATCGAGCTGAGCATCGAGTCCACCCCCACTATTATGGCGTTCTCGTCATCAAGGTCCACATCGTAATTGCCGGTAAGGTTGGCTTCGCGGGCAAACGTACGCAGTACAGTCTGAAAAAATGAGTCAATCGTGCTTATATTAAAGTTGCCATAGTCGCCGAGCAAAGACTGCAAAGCGGCCGAGGCACTCTTACGCAGACTATCGGGCGAGCATCCGAATTCCGTGCACATACGCTCCTCATAGTCACTGCGGCCCTCTCCTTTGCCGGCCAAGAGAGCAAGCTGGTGCACAATGCGGCGCTTCATCTCCTCCGTGGCCTTGTTGGTAAACGTTATGGCGAGTATCGACCTATGTCGTTTTCCGTCGCGGGCAAGACGATAGACACCGTTCTCGTCTTTATAACCGAGAAGCAGTTTTATATAATTGTAGGCAAGCGTATAGGTCTTTCCCGAGCCGGCCGAAGCCTTGTGTATCTGCAGCATAAACAGGATGGTGCTAAATAATGCGGGCTTTGTAGCCCAACGACTTCAGAAGCTCGAGGAGCTCCTTGCGGCGGTCGCCCTGTATAAGTATCTCCCCTCCGCGGGCCGACCCTCCGGTAGCAAGACGACGTTTGAGCAGAGCGGCAAGCTCAAGCAGGTCTTGGTCAGACCCTTGAAATCCGGTTATAATGGTCGCCTGCTTGCCTCCGCGACCTTTTTTCTCCAATATTATGTCGAGGCGGAAGTCAGTCACTCCCGTCTTATCTTCATGCAACACCTCGGCAGGGGTCTCGTCGCCTTGCGGCAGGTCAGGATTATTGGCGAGAAAGGCCTGCATGGCAGCCTGCATATCGTTGGTCTTCATCTAAAAGGACGGTTTAATAAGAATTCATCAATCATATTCGGCGGCCAAGCTGTCGACCGCAGCAGCCGGCATCTCCGACAGTTCGTCCACAGGACTCTCCGGCGTGCCTACCATCGACTCAAGCAAAGCGCCGTAAGCCATGTCGTCGACATCAAGACGGCTGTAATAATCACGTGCGGCAACAGGATTGATGCTGAACGCCTTTATATAACACTGCTTGGCGATATCCATGTTGTCATCACGTCCTGCCGAGTCGGCTATCTTCATATAGAATATCGACAGGTCGCAGAGCACACCTATATTTTCGCTTATAGAGTCGGTCTTGCTCTCACGCAAGTCATCGCATATGCTCTTTGCCGACCTGTAGTCGTCACGGTCGAGAGCCATACGGGCCTCTTCCATGCTCTCGCTCACGCTTGCCGAACCGCAGCTACACAGCATGAACAGTACCGGCAGTATGACAATATATAAAAATCTCATATATACTTTCGTTTATAAACGGTTATTTCGTGTTTTTTCGGCTATAAAGATACTCTATGCCGTCCTTCTCCAGAATCAGGACCGACTTGTCGTGCGACACGACCTTGCGTGTCAGCCGAGGCACGACGTCACCCATAATCGATGTATCGCCCTTGGTCTTTATGCTGGCGAGGTCATTGACTATTACAAGCGAGTCGTTCTCAACGTTCCATGTGCCGGCTACCTCCATCATCAGCACATCGGGATGTATGTTGCGCACTATACATGTACCGTCGCCGTTCAGCTCAAATACAGGCAACTCTGACGATATCTGGGTATTGTAGTAGTCCCCCGTCATTTTTTTCGCCTCCGGTGACAGATTTCCGCACGACATGCACAAACATGATACAGCCGCTATCGACAATACTTTGTTCATATAGTGTTTTTATATATAAACACAAATATCGTAAAATATTTTCATTGATGCAATAGACCGTGATATACATTTTCCACTCGCCGGGCTATGGCATTCCAGTCATAACGCGACATGTCATAAGAGCGCACAGACCTGTCACGCAGCTTGCGTTCTATCACCCGGGCCATCTCCTCGACATCGCCGACGGCAAAAAAATCGTCAGGCGAGAGTTCAGCCAGCCGGTTGGCTCCGATATCACTGACCGCCACATCAAGGCCGTAACTCATAGCCTCAAGGAGAGCTATTGGCAGTCCCTCATGATAGGAGGGCAATACAAAAAGCGCCGCGCCCGACATGACCTCCGCAAGTTCTCGTCCTTTTATATATCCGGTAAGCACAGCACCGGCATCGGCCGCAGTTTTCTTCAGACTGGCAGAATAATCATCTTCATGATCACAGTCGCCGGCTATTACCAGTTTCATGCCGCAGTCACCCAATAGCCGGTAAGCCTCCACAAGGTCATGAAATCCTTTTTCCTTCACAAAGCGCCCCACAGCCAGTATATATCGGCCCGGGCTGACTCCTGTTTTATCTAAAAACCGTGTATCCGTCACCCTACACGGGCTGTTGACCCCGTTAAATATCACCTCTATATCTTCTCGCCCGTAATCACTACGTATCAATTCGGCAATGAGTTCCGATATGGCTATAACGCTATGGCTGTACCGGATGCCCAAACGTTCTCCGCTCCGGAGCATCCATCGGGCCATACGGCCCCATTTGGCCCGGTTATAGTCGGGTCCGTGATCGGTCATGACCACTTTTAGCCCTGCCAGTCGGGCTAAAGGCACCAGCAAAGACGGTCCTACGGCATGTATGTGAAGCAGTTCGGCACCCATCTTTTTGGCTGCCAACACCGACAAGAATGTGTGCACCACAGCTTCAAAACACTTTCTGCGAGGGGCATATATATCGACCAGCTTCACGCCTTTGTACTCTTTAATGCGGTTCTTGTCTGTAACGTACGGAGTACGTCGCATGACAATGACCTCATGGCCCATGGCGGCAATACGCGGGTAAAGCTCCTCGCAGTGGGTCTCCACTCCGCCCGCAATGCCGGGAAAACCCCGTGTGCCCGTAACAGCAATCCTCATCGTATACTTATTTTATTGTCGGTTTCAGTCCTGCCATGACACGCAGTTTGTTTTCAATCACCCAGAGCGCCGGCGCCATTATGTGCCTCTTCATCGACGGAGCGGCAGTACCGACCATCCAACAGTTTTTGGGGCAGTGTCTTACTTTGTCACGCACGGCTGCGGCACGTTCACTGCGCCACACCGCGTCGAAGCCTCCGGCGCGTATATTGCCCATCGGTTCTTTCCACAGTCGCTCTTCAAGTCCGTTGCACGGATATATGTCACCCTTCGGATCAATAAAAAAGTTAACCGAACCGGCTTCGCACGGCAACAGCCGCGACTTGCCTTCGATATATCTTATAAGCCCCATGTTGAAATAAGCCCTGAACCATGACTTGGGACTGTACTCCTTCAGCTGCCGTCCGATAAGAGTATGAAAGTCGCCGGTTACACGCCGGCGGTCGGTTATGACGTTGTCATACTTGTGAAAGTAATAGGAGTTGTGAAAGGCGGCTGTGGCAAATTCGAGCCCCAGCTCACGCGACAAATCATAAAGCCTCAGCATATCGCCCGAGTTACGGTCCGACACAGTGCAGCCGAAGCCTATGTCACGCAACCCCGTATCCTTAAGCGCTCGAAGCAGTCTTACGCCCTTGTCAAAGCCACCTGCGCGGCCGCGCAATTCGTCATTGGTCTCCGCCATTCCTTCGATGGACACCCTGATGCCTATGTCGGGAAACTGCCGCGCAATCGCCAAGACCCGGTCATCGTACCACCCGGAAGTCGATATGACAATGCGTCCGGTGTGGCGGTAACACTCCTCGATTATTTCCGGCAGGTCCTCGCGTATAAACGGCTCACCACCCGTAAGATTGATAAATTTAAGCCGCGGCAGCGACACAAGATCGGAAGCCTTTATCTCATCGGCGCTGTCGGTAGGGTATTTCCATATGTTGCACATCTGGCACCGCATAGGACATCGGTAAGTAAGTATGACCGACGCGTCGGTAGGACCGTGAACTTTCATAATCAATAAATGTCCGTTAATGAATTATAGTGTCTTTGGGCGGAAAAACGCGAGAAAGCGCGGCGCCCTATGGCGTCATAATTCCAATGCCGTGAGGAAGCCTCCATGACTGCGGCTGAAAGGGCGGTTTCGTCACCGGGATTGAAGCACAGTCCGTCGCCGTCATCGATTAGCTCGGGAATGCCCCCTATTTTCGCCCCCACGACAGGAGTGCCGGCACATAACGACTCGATGACACTCAGAGGACAGTTTTCGTACCACTCGGATGGCATCACCGAAAACTTGGCATGTGACAGTTGCCGTGCCACCTCCGCAGCATCGCAATTGCCTAAAAAACGTATATTGCCACAAGAGGCATAACGCCCTCGCAGAGCGTCGGCCAAAGGTCCGTCACCAATCAGATGCAGGCGTAAGTCCATACGCGACAACACTTCAAGAAGCCTTACCACCCCTTTTTCAGGCGACAGCCGGCCTACGTAGCAGCAGTAGTCCTCACGTGCGGCATCATCGCATACCGGCAGCATGGCGGCCGCATCATACGGCACGAAGTTGTTGATGACAGCCAGTTTGTCGGCAGAAAATCCGCAACCAAGCATCTTGGTGTACATAAACCGGCTCGGACATATGAAACGGTCGACCGACTCCGTAAGGCGTTGCCGGTTCCACTTCAGCGCCTCGATGAAAGCGGCAGCGCTCGCGACCAAAGAGCCTTTCATGCAACGGCGCCGCATGACAGCGGTCCTGTCGGCAAAGCAGGATTCGCATATCTCGCCCCTGCACAGGCAGGAATACGACGGACACACGAGCTTGTAGTCATGAAGCGTCCACACCGTTTTTATGCCACGCCGGGCAGCTACTTCCGCAATTACGGGCGACAGATAGGAATGTATATTGTTGAGGTGCACGACATCGGGGCGGAAAGCGTCCAGCATAGCGGCAAACGAGCGTTTCGCACCGGCATATCCCAACGTGCGAGCCATGGCTTGTAGACGCCCACGCCACGGACCGTCAAAACCGACTCCGGGAGCAAACAAAGATGCATAGTCTGACTGCAGATTAAGGCTGTGGCTCATGGACCATACGGCCACATCATGACCGTGACTGAGCAACAGCCGCTCGAGAGCAAGCGTGTAAACGCAGTCACCGCCGCGCCGATAATAAAACTTATTGACAAGCAAAATCCGTTTTTTCATCGGCACAAAAATAGTCCAAATACCCGATTATACCAACATGCCCGAGGCCACAGACGACGCCACATCATCGCCAAGCGTCTCGGCTACGATGGCAAATCCGAAGACAAAAGCCGATGACGGACCGTTGGCCGTTATAAGATTGCCGCTTATAACCACCCTGTTGTCGACATATTTGCCGCCGTTATCCACAAGCTGATCCTTGAATGAAGGATAGCAGGTGGCCTCCTGCCCGCGAAGTATACCGAGCGGCCCGAGCACGACAGCCGGAGCGGCACATATGGCGGCTATGCGTCCACCTTTAACCCACTGCTTGCCAAGCATGTCACACACCTTTCCCGAGGCGGCCACGTTAGTAGACCCGGGCATGCCTCCCGGCACTATAAGCCACTCGGCATCGTAAGCGTCTATTTCATCGACAGTCTTGTCAGCGGTCACTGTAACCCCGTGAGCGCTCTTTACCTTGTTGTCGGATGTAACCGACACCGTATATACTTCCATTCCGGCACGACGCATGATGTCGACCGTTGCCAGAGCCTCTATATCCTCGAAGCCCTCGGCAAGAAACAAATAAGATGTTTTCATTTCAATAAAGGTGTTTGTTTAGGTTAGTTGTTTCTCAAAATTAGACAATTAAATTATATAACACAATAGTCCTCGACAAATATTTATAAAATTTCCTATAATTATTTTTTTGATATTAAAATTTTATTATACCTTTGCAGCATGATAGTGTTGCACATGACTACAACACCGCATCAGAAAAAACAATTTATAATCCTAATATATTAATGATGATGAAAAAAGTATTATTTGCAATGGCACTCCTGCTGTCAGCAGGTGCAGCAAACTCTCAACTCCTGTGGAAAATCTCCGGTAAGGACGCAAAAGGCGACTCCTACCTGTTCGGCACCCATCACATAGCGCCCGTGTCGTTAATCGACACCACCGCCGGGCTTAAAGACGCTATCGCCGGAGTAGACGCCGTATATGGCGAGATAGACATGTCGGAGATGACATCGCCCTCTGCCCAGCAGGTTATCATGAGCGCAGCCATGGCTCCGGCCGACAGTACAGTCACCAAACTGCTCACCGCCCAACAGATCGACTCTGTAAACGCCGTACTCGGCAAGTACACCAACGGCATGCTCAAACTCGACCAGCTCGCCATGTTCAAGCCCCGCATGATCGACACTCAGCTCGGCATGCTTCAGAGCATGGTTGCCTTCCCAGAATTCAACGGACAGGAGCAGCTTGACAACACCATACAGTTAAAAGGACGCGAACTCGGCAAGAGCATAAAAGGCTTCGAAACCCTCGAACAGCAGATGAGCATGCTTATGGGCGGCTCAATGGCCGAGCAGGCATCGGACCTGATGGAAAGCGTAAGAAAAGACGGCGAAGCCTCTGACAAGGCCCACAAACTCGCCGATGCCTACATGAGCGCCGACATAAATACAATCGAAAAAATGTTTCTCGACCCGGACCTCGGTATGGACGAAAAGACCCGCAGGATGCTCATCGACGACCGTAACGCCGACTGGCTCAAGCAGCTGTCATCCATACTTCCCTCCGAAAGTGTGTTCATAGCAGTAGGAGCCGGGCACCTCATCGGTGACACAGGCCTCATCAAGGAACTGCAGAAAGCAGGCTATACAGTAACACCTGTAAAATAAGCATACAATAATGATAGTTCTAAATAACCTAACCTACCGCTACCGCAAGGGCGCCGAGGCCCTGACAGATGTCTCGGCGTCCATAGGGCCCGGCATCCACCTTCTCCTCGGCGAGAACGGAGCCGGCAAGACTACCTTGCTTCATGTGATGGCCGGCCTGCTCTATCCCTCATCGGGAGAGTGCCTTATAGACGGTGAGGACGCCTCGCGACGTCTGCCCTCAGAACTCTCGCGCATGTTTTTCCTCGGTGACAACATGCCTTTCCCGGCCAAGACCATCAATGAGATGTCGCGTATACATGCCGTGTTTTATCCCGGGTTTGACCCCGTGCAGCTTCAAGAAAACCTCAAGTCGTTCGGTCTTACGGGCGATGAACCTATAGCAAAAATGTCACTCGGCAACCGCCACAAGTCACAGGTGGCCTATGCTCTGGCATTAAGAACCGATATACTACTTCTTGACGAGCCCGCCAACGGTCTGGACATATCGGCCAAACAAGCGCTTCAGTCTATGATTGCCTCCAACGTGAACGAAGAGCAGACCGTGATAATATCCACCCACACGGTCAACGACTTCACAAACCTCTTTGACGGAGTGATTGTACTTTCGCGCAGCCACATGCTAATGGCCATGAATGCCAACGAAATAACATCGAGAGTCACATTCACCGTATCGTCCATACCGGCGGTCAATCCGATATATGGCGAGACTCGTATCAACATGTTCCACTCCATAGTCGAAAATACTGACGGCGAGGACTCCGACATAGACTATATACTGTTGTATAACGCCATAATGAACGCTTCGTCGCGCCCACGCCTCCTCCAACTGCTAAACAACAACGACAATGAACAGCATGATTAACTCCATACCCGTCAACGGCTCCTTCTCATGGCGGCGTTTCGTGGCCGTGGCCCGCTTCTATTATCCCCGGCTTCGCATACAGATATTGGTATACCCATTGATAGCCGTATTTTTTTCGATATGCATAGTCATAGCCACCAATTATGAAAGCTTTGAACTGCTGACCGCACCCATAGTCATGGCCATAAATGCCATGATAGCTTTCGGCCCCATAACATTTGCCTGCCGCAAAGGTCTTGAGACAGAGACTGTACTTCCGGCCACGGCAACCGAAAAGTGCACCTTCATACTCTTTTACGGGCTTGTAGCGATACCTCTCCTTATATTGCTGCCTATGCTGCTCATGTACTTCATACTGCCTGTGGACCGATCACTTGAATATATCATTCAGCTCATATCCAAGTCACAGAATATGTTCATTTCGAAGACCTACGGGTTATCCTTGATTCAATATTGCGCCCCGGCCATTACATGTCTTTGGTCTGTAATGGCACTAAAAAACAACCGAGTGGTCATGGGTATCGTATGGACATTTGTCTACAATACCGTATTAGGTATTACTGGAGCTGTCTACGGCGCTTACATGGCATTCAAGATCGGCTTCAAGGACGGAATGTACGGCGTGGACAAACTCGACACTACGGCATTAACTAATGCGGTTATTAACGGTATGACACCTTACATGACTATCGTGAGTGTAGTTATATTGATTTATTGTATCTTTGCATTATACAAGACTTGCCAAAGCATCAAAAACCGACAAATGTAAAGGGAACTATGGATTTTTCTAACAACAAACCCATATATAAGCAGATCATCGACTATTGTTACGGCAAGATCATGGCCGGAGAATGGTTGCCTGATGCCCGTATTCCCTCTATAAAAGAATTGTCGGTCACAATGGTGGTCAACAGCCGCACGGTACTGAAAGCCTATGACGACATGCAGGCGCTCGGAGTGATATACCAGCGGCGCGGTATGGGCTACTACGTGGCTCCGGAGTCACGCGACATAATATTGACCGAACGACGGGCTGAATTTTTTGAAGAGACCTTACCGGAAATAATGAAAGAGATGGACCTGCTCGGCCTTACATGGGACGACCTTATAGCCCGCTCCCATTAAGTCAAAAATGACAATAGTAGTACATAATTAGCCGTACATAATGAAACAGCAAGTTAAAATAAGCACTTACTCGATAGTCATCAACATCATCGCACTAATCGTAATTGGTGCGGTGATGTTGATAAACCTGAACCGTGGCAACATGTGGTTTGTATGGACTCTCGCAGGACTGCTTCTCATCATTTTTTCGGCAGCACTGTTTTATATGCCGCTGTCTATATCGGTCAATGACCGTGAGTTGTGCATCAACCGGCCGCTTAAAGTCAAAAGCATAGCCTTGGACAACATAGCATCGGTTGTTCCATGTCCACCTACCATGGGTGAACGGCGCATATGCGGCAGTGGCGGATGGTTTGGCTACTGGGGCTGGTTCAGCGAACGCGACCTCGGAAAGTACTTCGCCTACTATGGCCGGGCATCGGACTGCTTTCTCGTCACGCTCAAAGACGGACACCGCTACATGCTCGGATGCAGCAACCCCCAATCCATCATCGACTACATCAACAACCACATCAAATAACCAATCCAACCCGTCAATGTATTTCCTTCGTGGATTAAATTTGAAATTATTTATTTGGCTATTATAATCAGAAGCACTGCAAAAAACAGAAAGCCAAGAAATCCGTTAGTATGGTCGCTGTCGACATAGTCTATATCTCTGGAATCTTCCGAACCATAGCGGAGCCGGCATGACACTTTCTGCCCGCCACGGAACAGCCGCAGCCCCAATACCGCCCCCCGGTTCCGAGATGCAAAATAATTGATATGCTCCATGAACGTATAAACATCTCAATTATGATTCATCTAAGAATCTGCCGTATAAAAACCGCATTACTGTCAACTCCCGCACTAACAACAAGATTGTATTCCGAAGGAATATATATTGTGTCACCAATCGCAACAATTGGTGTCGGGATGTTTATACGCCCTGAAAAACGCCACTCTCTTCCGTCAGAATTGCGCTTTATTCTGCGCGATATTATCCAAGGGCCGAAAGTTGAGCGTAGAAATGAATAATCCGACTTATAACAGATTATATCTGGCAGTTCAACATAGACAGTATCATCTATTGAAATTATCGTATGTTCTCCCCACCAAATGAGCGTGTCCTGAACTTCTTTTGGCAAATCGGAATATACAACCCTTTCGCCATCAGTATAATCTATGGAACGATTGCATCCAAAACAAATGCCAATCGCTCCAAAAGCTATAATACCTGCAATCTTCTGCCACTTATTCATATAATTTGCCGTATTTCTTTTTCAGATATTCCCTGAGTTTCGGAGAATCTTTGCCTTTATACACACGGTTACGATCGAATACAGTCCAACTGTCACCATCCGGGAAATCTACCTTTTCAAAACTGGCTGCATCGGCACCGGGAATTATAGAATCGTTCCAAAATACATGCTTGTCATCTTTTCCATAATTGAAATCGCCTCCCATAGTTCCTTTATTTCCGGAATAATATGATGAGACCGGTACCGGTCGGAATGTCTTTGGATCTGCACCGTTAACCAATTTATTACTCCACCATACGTGTGACTCATCCTTATACCAGTTGTCGGAAATATGCTCGAACGTTGCGACATCAGCATCCTGCAGTATATGAAAGTCTAAATCATAAATATTTATTCCGTCAGAATACATCAATCTTCCTATTTGAGAAAGCTTAGTGTAATCTTTTATCTGTGTAGGCATTTCTCTTTGGTAGGCTCTATGCTTATCCTGTCCTATATAGAAATCCACCTCTTTGAATGTCGCCGGATCAGCCTCCGGAATCTCCTTCCCCATAAAAAATACTCTATATTTATCAGCGGCATAGCACCCTGATTGAATCGGCCTTTCAGCGTCTATGGGATGAAATGTGGCATAATCAATATTTGGAATAACCGTTCCATTCAAATAATATCCATTATTCTTATCTTTTCCCCAACTTGTATTTTCACCTGATTTATCTTTCAAAATTTCGAATGATGATTTATCTCTGACATTTAGCGCTTTGCCATTGTTATAAAAGTCCTTTTTGTCCTCGGTCAACTCATAAGAATGAATCTTGAAAGAGGTCGGGTCGGCTCCTTTCATCAACACCCCCTCATCATATACGTTAAATTTATCGACAGCAAATCCTTTTTCCAAGACTCTAAATGATTGGCAGTCCGCTCCTCTTATGATATCCCCCCGATAAAATGCGTATGTTTTATCACGGCCATAATCATCGTTCAATATCTCAAATGTTTCGGGGTCGGCATCAACCTTTTGTGAATTGTGCCCGCTACCTTCGTTCCATGTGTGCCATGTCACTTCTTTACCGTCGTTTTTATATCCTATTGAGCATGACACGAAAGTAAGCAATACAAAAGTTACTGCGATAAGAACGATTGATTTCTTCATAGCTTGCAGACTTTTAAGGTTAATATGAGCAACCGACTTTGCGCCCTGAGGTTGTTGGAGAGAGCAAAACCAACACATAGAATCAGTATCTTATAGAGTGTTGCCATATGCAAAGCTACAACAAAAATTCGTGACCCTGTGATAATAGGGCAAGAAAATCCGCATTCCTCGGCAGCCACCATAAAAATGCTTACTCCAAAATCACTCATGAATGAATGCGCAATAGCGACATCATTCAAATCATCTTCTTAAAGTGCTTTTTCAAGAATAGATTTCATATCTGAATGTAGAGAGTTATAGAAATCCTTAATTGGCATAATTGTTATATTTGTTATATATTGTATTGTAATTCCCAGTGGCCACCTTTCTTGGAACCGACATACTGGACTATATCGGATAGAGCGGCGAGTTCGCGCTCGATTGTTTTCGTGGCAACACCGATTGTGAAGGCTATTTCTGCTCTTGTGGTCTGCGGGTTCTCGCTGATGAGAGCTATGATTTGCTGCTGCCGCTCGGTTAAATTTTTAGCGACATTTTTAGCGACATCCGTCTTTTCCGCTTCGCGGGTTTGTAGGTCAAAAGTTACTTTGACGGAATTAATTGTTGTCTCGATATGCATGGGGCGATTGGTTACTTCTTGCCAACGCTTGAGCTTACGGAGTCCGTAGCCGAGATTTTCTGAGAGATGTGCAAGACGGAATAGTTTTGCTATCACCGGATTGCGAGGCTGGGATTCAAACGAGCTTTCCATTACATCCAATGGCATCGGCATACCGCCGGGATTTAGGAATTCGATGCGGTCGTCAAAAACATGGATGCAACTCCGTCGTGGGCTGAAGTGGTCGGCATGAGCCATCTGATTCGCCATTGCCTCGCGTAGTATGTCATACTCGGAGAAATCTTCTACCGACTGTCCTCGCTCGTTGATACCAACCATCGGAGTATTGACGAGTGTGCGGAGGCGACGAAGAATAACGCGGCTCGCTTCCCAAAGATTCTGCTGTTCCGGGATGCGGTAAGTATAGTTTTTAGTCATTGCCTCCAGACCCGTACCGGGTATCTCGACATAATCGGCGCAGAATGTCGGAACGAAGTTGAAGGTGTAAGGACTCTTGCCAAGCATTATCAGACCGCCGTAAGTCAGTTGGCCGGAATGGTCGGTGATTCCGACACCTTTACAAAAATCCTCATCGCTCACGCTGTCAAGATGTGAAACCAAGCCCCAATGACGCACTTCGCCTCGGAAGTCGGTCAATGCATCACGGTTAAGCATATCGATGTTGGTGTCAGGAATGGATTTCTGCGACTGGATGCCAAATGACTGATCGCGAATCATCGACATTATTTCGGACCAATGTAAAAATACGGTTGTTAAACAACGACTATGTTTGTTGCAGGGACGCCAGTAGTACGGCGTCAGGCTACAACCCGTATGGCCATCCGGATTCGCGGGCGCCGTACTACTGGCGCCCCTACATGCCTGTTGCATTTTACACTTCAACCGGGTTTTGCCACTGATTCACTATTTCCTGCCGGGGTTCCGGGTATGTGGCATCGCCGGCGCCATCCGAGTCTGCGGCTCGGGCATACACATAAAATAAGCGAGGCGATGCCATCCCGGTATCGCCTTGCCTGATAATAAACCAATCATTATCACATTTCTTGCAATGGAAAAAGTAATTTTGCTATGTACCTATAAAACGTCGGGGCGCATAAATGGTTCATATGTCCCGACGTTTTTTTTGAAAAATATTTTTATTTTTTCTTTAACAGTTCTATTTTCAATGGTTTAGATGCAGCATATCTAATTTTAAAAATGCAATCTTTTTCATCGTCCATGAAACTTTGACGCTTGCCGTCGACAAACAGACCGCTGTAAGCCCCGGCCATACCGGGCAGCACAAATGTAAACTCACGCACATCGGGCGCTCCGGCATATGCTCCATCGGCATTTATCTCAATCAAGGTGCGGCCGCTATCGGAACTTCCGGCAAATGAAATCAGCACATACTGTTCACTTGCCAACGATGACGGCGACATCCTGTCGTCCTCATACATTATATACTCGCTGTCGACGTCGCCGCGCGGATAGTACAGCACGGCATAGCGCGAGACATCGTAATCGCCGGTATTTTCCATAGCATAATCAGCCTGCGGTATGAAAGCGCCGGCTCGCACAAAGAGCGGCAGTACGTCAAGCGGAGCCTCGTAGACGATTGTGTCAGGACCGACATATGTGGCTGACGGATTGTTGTAGTCGACCCACTCGCCGGAAGGTATTATGACACTGCGCGACGTTGCCCCCTTTTCAAGCACCGGAGCCACCATGACCTCGTCGCCCCACAGATATTGGTCGGTGACATTGTCAAGAAGCGAGTCGGCCGCCACGTTAAAGTTCAGCGGACGCACAAGCGGGTAGCCTTTGGCCGAGTTTTCATAAGCCAAAGTGTAGTTGTAAGGCAACCAACGGTAACGGGTCTTGACGAGATCAAGCAGAATATCGGCTTGTTCGGGATAGCAGTACGGCTCGGCGAAACGCTGGGCGTGAGTGCGCAGTACGGGAGAGAATGCGCCGAGCTGCACCCAACGCACATAAAGTTCCGGATCAATCGGAGCTGTTTCGTCAATGGCAAACCCGCCTACGTCATGCGACATGTAGCCGAGACCGCTCAGTCCGGAGTTAAGCATAATCTTCACCTGAGGCTGAAGACCGCCCCATGAACGCGACACATCGGTTGACCACGGAAACACACTGTAACGCTGCAATCCGGCAGTGCCGCCACGCATGAGCGTCATAAGACGTGTGTCGGGATACTCGTCGCGGAACAGGTCATATATTATCGAGCTCCACACATTGCCGTATACGTTGTGGTACTCACGGGCGGTTTCACCGTTGGCATGCACGATGGTCTCGGGATGCACCTCCGGCTCACCGAGGTCGCCCCACCAGCCGGCCACACCTTCGTCGGTCAGCTTACGATAACGCTCGCGAAGCCAGCGGCGGGTATCGGGATTGGCCACGTCAAACATACCGGCCTCGCCCACCCATGTGGTGACGTCGTTTATATTTCCCTCCGCATTCTTTGTCAACATACCCTGCGATGCAAGCAGGTTATAATTGTCGATAGCCCCGATTTTATTAATATAAGGCTGCGATATTATGACAGTGTTCACACCATCTTTTTTAAGGTCGGCAAGCATCTTTGCATGTTGCGGCCACTGCTCCTTGTTCCATTCAAGCCGCCCCATGTCGGTCTCCTTGCCGTACCAGTACAAGTCGAGCACCACACCGTCGACAGGATATCCGGCTGTTTTAAGCGTGTCGATTACCCCGCGAGTCTCGGATTCGGTCTTGTAACCGTACTTTGACGTTATATAGCCGAGCGACCAGAACGGCGGCAGCGGCTGACGACCCGTCAGAGCCGAGTATCGGTCGGTGACTCCCGCCATCGTACCGCCGCCGTAAATCATATAATATGAAACCGGAGCTTTATTCTCGGTCGAGTAAGTTATCGTATCGCCGAGTGTCAACCGGGCGGCGGCATAATCATCAAAAAATACCCCGTAACCTTGTGAGCTTACAAACATGGGCACGCATATGTTCATCTGGCTTATACGCGGATCGCCCTCGGTATATCCGTAGTTCTGCCGATTGTACATAACCAAAGTGTCACCGTCGAGCGCAAGGCTGTGACCGCGCTCGCCGGCACCGTAAAAGCGTCCGGGCATACCGGGCACAAGAGTAAGCACACGCTCGTTGCCGGCGGTTTCGCGCATACCGTCGTCGCTAAGCAGGATACCGCTTTCAGCGCCGAATACCACCGCACCGCTTTCAGCATCGACGGTAGCCGTCAGCCCTGAAGGAAGCGTCATGACTGCCGATTCAGGACCTAAAGATAATGTACCTTCACATTTATTTCGCGGCATCACTACGGCCTGTGTTACGGCGGCGGTTTCTCCCGGCGCGGTATTTGTCACATGGATTATAAAATCGTCAACGGCTCTTACCGTAACTCTACGGCCGTCGGCGGCAATTGCCGTGACCGTACAGTTGTCACTGTCAACCGTGACAGCCGCCCTTGACGTGACTGCAACTGCCAGCATCATCACCGGCAATATGGCTGCCGTGATTTTCATTTTTACATTCATCGATTTATGGCTTTAATTAATAGAGACATGCAAATATACGAATTTTAATGTATCTTTGTGATGTTAACCATATAATCAAGCGATTTAAAGATGAAAAAAATTTTGTTTCTATTCCTTGCCGCCGGTGTGTTCACTTTCATAGCGGCTGCATGCACACAGAAGAAAAAGTCAGAAAAAGCTCAGGCTTCCGCCGACAGCACCTTTACCACCGTAAAACAGCCCGAATGGAGCCGCAACGCGGTAATCTACGAAGTCAATCTGCGCCAATACACCGACAGCGGCACAATAACGGCATTTGACAGGGAGCTTCCACGCCTAAAAGAACTCGGCGTCGACATATTGTGGTTCATGCCCGTATATCCTATATCACAGGACGGTAAAAAAGGGGAGCTCGGCAGCTACTATGCCGTGCGCGACTACAAGGCATTTAATCCTGAGTTCGGCACTATAGAACAATTTAAAAACACCGTAAAAAAAGCCCATGACCTCGGCATGAAAGTCATACTCGACTGGGTGCCCAACCATACAGGCCGCGACAACGCTTGGGTCAGCGAACATCCCGAATGGTATGCAAAAAATGAAGCGGGCGAGATGTACGGACCCTATGACTGGACCGACGTCTACAAACTCGACTACGACAACAATGATATGCGTGCCGCTATGGTCGACGCGTTCAAATTCTGGCTCACAGAGGCCGATGTCGACGGTTTCCGGTGCGACGTGGCCGGCGAAGTGCCCACCGACTTCTGGGACAAGACCCGTCCGCAACTCGACTCCGTAAAGGAAGTATTCATGCTTGCCGAAGCAAGCAAACCCGAGCTACAGAAAAACGGCTTCAACATGGGCTACAACTGGCCTATGAAAGACCTCTTCAGCGAAATAGCCGCCACCGCAGGCCAATATACATTCAAGGACGCACAAGGCAACATGCGCACGTTCCCTAAAAAACATGCCGTGGACATAGACTCGCTGCTTTCCTTGCAGGACCTCGAATATCCACGCGACACCTACCTGATGAATATGATAACCAACCATGACCTCAACTCATGGGAGGGCACCGAACAGGAGCGTCTCGGCAATCTAACCGACGCGTTTGCAGTGCTCAGCTACACGCTTCCGGGCATGCCGCTCATCTATACCGGCCAAGAGACGGGCCTCAACCGCGCCCTCGAGTTTTTCAAAAAGGACACTCCCCCCACATGGGAACCCCGCAACAGCTACTTCGAATTTTACAAGAAACTCAATCACCTGAAACATACACAGCCCGCTCTGCAGGCAGGTATAAACGGGGGTGAAATGGTTCGCTATCCAACAACCGACAACAATCTGTACATATTCAGCCGCGCCGTCGACAATACATGTGTATATGTATTTGTCAATCTCGGCAATGAAAATGCCGAAGTAAAATACACCGGCAACGCTCCCGCACCCAACGAAACCACTATAAACTTCTTTACCGGTGCGACTGAAGCATTTCCCTCGTCGCTCATGCCGGGCGAATACAAAGTCTACGTAAACAGATAGTCACGTATAACACGCTCCATAAAACGGCTCACCCTCTTTCGGCTATGGTCAGAAGAGGGTGAGTTGTGTATCAAGCAACCTGAATGACATACGGTGATAAGGCGAAGGTCCGTAATCGGCTATGGCCTCACGGTGATCCTTGGTCGGATAGCCCTTGTTGACATTCCATCTATATTGCGGATACTCCTCGTGTATGCGGCGCATAAACTCGTCGCGGTGGGTTTTGGCAAGTACTGAAGCGGCCGCTATATTGCCGTAGCGTCCGTCGCCTTTCACAAAAGTCTCATAAGGAATGTCTTTGTAAGGAGTGAACCGGTTTCCGTCCACAACTATGGCCCCGGGCACATCGGACAGCGCCTCTACAGCGCGGTGCATGGCGAGTATGGAGGCACGCAATATGTTTATCTCATCAATTTCGGCGGCATCTACCACGCCTACGGCCCAAGCTACAGCCTCGGCCTCTATTATCGGACGCAGTATGTCGCGTCGACGCTCTGTAAGCTGCTTGGAGTCATTGAGAAAAGGATGTCGGAAGTCATCGGGCAATATAACGGCGGCAGCATATACAGGTCCGGCAAGACATCCTCGCCCGGCCTCGTCGCAACCCGCTTCATTGCGTCCGGCTATATAACATGCAGGAAGTGCTATCGGTGTCATCTATGCTCACTAATATACGTTGCGATGCAACAATGTATTAATTCTCGACCTAAGCTCTTTCATGGAAAACGGCTTCAGTATGTAATCGTCGGCACCGTTGTCAAGTCCGTCTATAACTTCGCTTTCATCGCTAAGACTCGCACAGAATATAAGAGGAGTACGTGACGTGGCCTTGTTCTGTTTAAGATACTGCGCCACCTTTATTCCACTCAATCCGTCCATCGTTATGTCTATGAGAAAGAGGTCGTACAATGTGAAATCGGCGTCCAGTGCGTCATCTGCATTGTTGAACACAGATACGATAAAACCGTCCGCTTCAAGATTGTAACGTATCAACTCACATATCAACGGGTCTTCATCGGCAATGAAAATCCGCTTGGGTGTGTCCTGCAATACTTCCGTTTTGCGAGAATGTGATATAGTCTTAGGCATTTTCTTCATGAATGAATCCACATGAGGGCCTTGAGCCGTCATAAATGTGCTATGTTAATAACACAAAAATAGATACAGCCTTTAACTAAATCAAACTCCGGTAACATGATTGTAGCACCACAAGGATATTTAACCGTTCTTCAATGATATCGTAACAACGGCAACATCATTGCCACTCCTTTGTAAAGATATCAGATAGCATGACGGCGGAAATGATCGCGTATGGTATCGACTACATTTATTATATAGTCGCCCATCTTCTCAAGGTCATTTATGATGTCCATATAGTAGATACCCGACTGATACTCGTATACGCGGTTGTTGATGTTCTCCACATTGTTGGAGCGCAACTGATTGCGCAGATTGTTGATTTCACGCTCTTTGTTGTAAGATCGTATTATGTCGACCTCGCGCACCTTCTCTACATCGCCGAGGAGTATGAGCATGTCGGCCATAGCCTCCTTTACATAACCGAACATGGTGTCGATATTGCGGTAAATCAGCTCGTCAAACTCCACACTGCTCTCCTGCTTGCGAAGCAATATCTTGGCGCATCCGAAACAGCTGTCTGCTATACTCTCGATTTCACTGACAATGTTGAGCATGGCTGCTATATGAAGCTTACCTTCATTAGACAGGCGTCCTTCTGCACACCGGTTGAGATAGTTGGCTATCTCAATCTCCATACGGTCGGAAATCTCCTCATATTTTTCAAGCCGCGAGAACAGTTGCGAGAACTCCTCGCTCTTCTCTTTGGCATGTATAAGCGACTCCGCCATAGATATCATGCGGTTGACACGCTGCGCGTATACCGTCATCTCCTTCTCGGCCTGAGCTATATTCAGCTCCGAGGCACTCAACAGACCTCCGGATATAAACTTGAGCTGAAACTCCTCATCCTCCTTGTGCTTGACAGGCACAAGTTTTTCGACAATCTTCACATATACTCCCGTAAGCCATATCATTATAGACAGGTTTATGAGATTGAACACAGTGTGAAACATCGACATACCGAACGACACACTGAACTGCATGGTGGCTATACGGGCGAGCACGGGATGTTCGCCGGGCAGACTCCCGTCAAACAGGCTGTTGTAAAGCTGCGGATCAGTGGCTTCCAGATTATTGACAAAAGCAAACAATGACTCGGGATTGCCCTGCCCCATGGCTTCGGTAATCCAAACATTAAGATTGACAAACGGATAGAATACACACATCGTCCACAGCACACCCAGCATATTGAAAAGCAAATGCCCCATGGCCGTACGTTTTGCGGCCACATTTCCGCTCATTGAAGCAAGCAGCGGGGTTATCGTGGTACCGATGTTGCTGCCGAGAACCACGGCACATCCGAGGTCAAACGTAATCCACCCCTTTGTACACATGATAAGCACGATGGCAAACGTAGCTGCCGACGACTGTATGATAGCCGTCACTATTATGCCGACAAAAAGAAAAAGCAATACCGAAAGATAGCCCATCGAGGCATAGCGTTCAAGAAACGCAAACATATCGGGATTGCTCTGCAGGTCGGGAACATAGTTGCTTATCATGTTGAGCCCCATGAACAGGAACGAAAATCCTATAAGAAACTCACCGATGGACTTTGTACGGCTCCTCTTGCTGAAAAGCAACGGCACTGAACATGCTATAAGCGGCAATATGAAGACCGACGTATCGACCTTGAAGCCGAACAGCGCTATAATCCAAGCGGTGAACGTCGTGCCTACATTGGCGCCGAATATGACTGCCATTGACTGGCCGAGCGTCATAAGGCCGGCGTTGACAAAACTTACCACCATCACGGTGGAAGCCGATGAACTCTGAATAAGTGCTGTAATGGCAATTCCGGTGAGAGTTCCCGTAAAGCGGTTACGGGTCATTGCCGACAGGATGTTGCGCAGACGGTCGCCCGCGGCTTTCTGCAGCCCTTCGCTCATTACCTTCATACCGTAAAGGAACAAGCACACAGAGCCAAGGAGAGCTAAAAAGTCGAAAAATGTATAGTTCATTACTGTGGTAAAATGGAGTCCGTTTTACGGAGACAAAGTTATAACAAATCTTTTGCATTTTATAAATATTGTCAATATATTTTAATGATGAACATAACCGCGACAAAAGGCGTTTCAAATTAAAAATCGTAAATTTTTTATGTTATGAGATTTAAAGTATTATCATGTCTGCTTGTATCGGCGGTTCTCTTCGGGGCGTCAAAGTCCGATGCCTGTTCACGTATATTATATGTAGGCGACACTACATCCGCTTCAGGTGAAGATGTGCTCCGCATAGTAGGACGTTCACTTGACTGGAAAACGCCTATACCCACCAACTTGTATGTATATCCGCGCGGCATGTTCAAGAAAGGCGATGACAAACCCGGAGCGGTCACATGGACATCAAAATACGGCGCCGTATATGCCGTGGGATATGACGGCGGCATAACCGAAGGCATGAACGAAAAGGGACTCGTGATCAACGGACTGTTCTGCAAAGGCACCGTATATGCCAACGAACAGACGGCAGGACGCCCGGGAATGTCGCTGTCCATGTTTGTCGGATGGCTCCTCGACATGAACGCCACTACCCCCGAAGTGGTCAAAGTACTCAAAGAACACAATTTCAGCATATCGGGAGCCACTTTTGACGGCGGCACAGTGTCAACACTCCATTGGGGCATAACCGACGCGCAAGGCCGGTGCGCCATACTCGAGTTTGACCACGGCACCGTAAAAGTTTATGAGGGGCAGGACATGCCGGCCATGACCAACGATCCGCAGTTTCCTTCAATGACAGCGATCAACGATTATTGGCAGAAAGTGGGTGGAGCCAACATGCTTCCGGGCACTGTGAAGAGTCCCGACCGCTTCGTGCGCGGATACTTCTTCCAAGAGCATGTTGAGAAGACCAACGACCTGAATACGGGTCTGGCCATAATCCGCAGTATAATGGCCAACGTATCGGTGCCTTATCTTTATACGGTACAGACCGAAGCCAATGTATCATCGACCCAATGGCGTTCTTATGCGGACCTGCGCGACTGCCGCTACTACTTCGACATAGCCACCAACTTAGGCATATATTACATAGACCTTAAAAAGTGCGATCTGCGCAAAGGCGCCCCGGTACTGCGTTTCGACACCTCAAAAACTACGGATGCAATAGGCGATATTACTCCATTATTAGTAAAACATGCGCCTTTTACACCCATGTATTAAATAAATTTATTTACTTTGCATACCGTTTGCCATGCGGCACAGCCGCCATGGGTACTATCACTATCACTCAATTGATTTAAGTGCACATACTGCGCGTTGTAATAATACTGTTGATGTCGTCGGCTTCACTCGCCCTTGGCGCGACCGAGGCCGACAGCATCATGCCCGTATCAGGGCCAAAACATTCCGGCAACTGGATAAAGCAACTGGTTGACAACGGTTTCAAGCTGCATGACCCGTCAATCAATTACCCGCGATTCGCACGCTTCTGCCTGAAAGTCTACGACTGGGGCGACCGCACGTTCAATTCCTACGACTCGACCTACGTGGTATCGACCGGGAAGAACTGGAAAATCACCGGTAAAAGCTATAACTGGGCTGAAAGCTACTTCATGCAGTTTACCGGCAACACACGCCTGCACATGATATCGGAGATATACAGCGACATAGGAGCGTCAATCGGTTTCATGGCAGTGAACGTAGGCCATACCTTCAATGCCAACGACCTGTTCGGAAATCCCGTAGCCTCACGCAAAAACTGGGACTACAGTTTCACAAGCGCGCTGTTTGCCGCTTCGATAAACTACACATCGACCGATGGAGGAGTACGCATAACAAAATTCGGCGATTTCAACCTGCAAGGTCACTCGTTTGACTTCAACAGTGTCAAACAGGAGACCACCAGCGCCAACATGTACTACTTCTTCAACCACAGGAAGTACTCACAGGCGGCAGCCTACTGCTACTCGAAGTATCAGCTCAAAAGCGCCGGTTCACTTATAGTGGGGCTAAACTTCAACAAGCAGAACATAGACCTCGACTTCTCGGCTCTGCCATCGGACATGCTCACATACCTGCCGGGAAAGCATGACCGCTATACTTTCCACTACAAAGACTATAATATCATATGCGGATACGCCTACAACTGGGTGTTGCACCCGCGGCGCTGGCTTGTCAACGCCACGGTGCTCCCGGCCATAGGCTACCGACACACCTATGAAAATTCAACCGACGGTAAAAAGGACATGTTTTCGACCAACGTCACCGGCTTGTTTTCGGTTGTCTATAATCACCGAAGCCTCTTCGCCTCGCTGACCGGACGCTTTGACGGCAACATTTATTTCGGCAGTTCATACACATTCATGAACTCCATCGAATCGCTCAGTCTCGTAGTAGGCGCCCGGTTCTGACACAACGGTCAGAGCGAAACCGAGATTCCGGCATTGATGCAGCGCGGCAAAGCCGGACCGTATATATAGCCAGAGTCACGTGTCGGACCTATATCGAAATCGTCCTGATATGAATTAAATATGTTGCTCACTCCTGCCGATACATCGAACGTGACTCGGTTTAATATCTTGAATGTATAGGTCAGTTTCAGCGAAGCGTCGAAAAAATCAGGTGTTCGCACGGCCACATCGACAAGTGTGCCCGAACCGGCGAGATGCTGTACGGTCATCGGTCCGGTATAAGTAGCTGACAACGTGGCCTTGAGCTGACGAACTATCTCGACATTGGCTGTAAGATAGCCATACAGGTCCGGTGTACGGAACATGCGTTTTTCACCCGGCACATCAGGATTGTCGCTCCACACCTCGGGATGCTTGTAGCGGCTACGTTGCCACGTAAGCCCGCACTGCAGATCGAAACGGCTTGAAAAGAACGCCTTAGCCTCGACATTGACACCCGCCACACGAGCGCCCGAACCGTTGTAACGTTCAAGTACGGCATTGCCGGCGGCATCGGGCTCCTCAAGCTGACGCAGAGCAAAGACATCGCGCAGGTCTGTATAAAAACCCTCTACAAGCAGATTGGTCTGAACATTGCCGAAACGATGATACAGATCAGCCGATGCACTGACACTGCGGGAACTCTCTTCTTTAAGTCCGGCGGCAAGCACCGTCACCACACGCTCACCGCCCACAATAGCCACATGAAAGTCCTCATCGTAGGCCTGAGGCGAGCGGAAGCCTGTCGAATACGACAGCCTGAAGTTAAGGTTGTCGTCAGGATTGTAACGTATATTGACTCTCGGTGAGATGACCGGGTCACTGATAAGCGAGTGCTTGTCGACACGTGCACCTACAAGAAAGCCCCACCTGCTGTTGCGCCACTCGTTCTGAAGATATCCGCTGTATATATGTACTTTCTGCAGTATGTCATGATCATAGCCCAAAGTGACGTCATGAAGGCGATTGAACGAGTACTCCACACCGGCCACAAGTTCCGAAGGCATGAATATGAACCGGTCGAAAGGATGAGTCCATTGCGCTCCCGAAGTGACAACGATGTCGGAGGTACGTCCGTAAGCGTCAGGATCCATATCGGATCCGTAATAGCTCTGACGACGGGTATTCTGCATGGCCCCGAATACAGACACATGATCACGGCGGTTAGCGGGCCATATGTCAAAAGTGGCTTCAACGGCATGGATGTCATGGTCAGCCTGCTCCGCGATCATGGCCATATGGGGCGGCTGGTCCAGATTGTCGCCGCCGCGACGGTACTCACTCGTGTTGTGGTACTCAAGTGACAGGCGGCTTATGTCGGACGGACGCACAAAAGCACGTGCTCCGACGGTGCGTGTTTTCAGTTGCGCTATCTCGGTGAACCCGTCGGAGTTATCGTCATAGCCGTCGCGGTACCGCGACTGTCCGTATATGAATATACCGGCCTTGTTGTTATCGGTCACAACCGAGGCATTAAGCGTCGTGTTGTTGTCAAGCGCCCCCGAAAGGCCTATCGACGACAAGGTGTGGGCCACGCGGGCCGAGTTGGTCATAGGGTCCTTCGTGATGATGTTGATAGTACCGCCTATCGCCGAAGAGCCAAACAGCGCGGAGCCTCCGCCACGCATCACCTCGACGCGCTCAATCATATTGGCAGGTATCTGTTCAAGCCCGTAAACACCGGTCAATGCCGAAAACACAGGCCTTGAGTTCATCAGTATCTGCGAGTAGTGCCCGTCAAGACCGTTTATGCGCACCTGTGTGAAGCCGCAGTTCTGGCAATCGTTTTCGACACGTACACCGGGCTGGAAGTTAAGACCGTCGGCAAGCGAGCATGCTCCGACCGTTTCAAACAACTTACCCGTAATGACATTGACCAATGCCGGGCTCTCCCGTCGCCTCACCTCGCTCTTGGACGAGGTCACCACTACCTGATCGAGCATAAACGCATCGGGGACCACGCTGAAGTTAGCCTCTACGGTACGGTCCTTGACTACACGCACGTCAAGTGTCACGGTCTTATATCCTGTGAAGACGGCTTCAAGGGTATAGTCGCCCGGAGCAAGGTCGCGAAACACATAATGCCCCGAGGCATCGGTAAGTGTCGCTAATTTTGTGTCAAGTATCCTGACATAATAGAAAGGCATGTGTTCGCCTGTCTCTGCATCGACCACATGGCCGCTTATATTGGCATCTGTGACTGCAGCTCCTGAGGTAGCCGCAATCATGCCGAGGCAGCCCTGCGCCACAGCACAGGCCGCCACAAAAAGTTTTTTGAACATGATTTTGTGTGAAAAGTTGATGAATAGATGTCTACAAAACGGGGAGAGGTATCTATTCAATCACGGGAGGACCCCGGAGAGTGTATGCACCGGCACATGCAAGGCTGAAAGATTGTATGTCGCGACATACAAGTTCACTACACTGCACATACGCGCCGTCCACAACAACCGCCGATGTGCTTTCCATCGATGCGGCCGAGGCATTGAACTGAGCCACAAGGTCGAGCGATACGGACGAATGGGCGTGATGGCCCGACGGCATGTAAGGATGTGAGTGGGTGACCGTGCGGCCGTCGTCAGAGATATGAGAGTGCATGAACACGGTGTTTGAGAACACGAAGTTCACAAACACGCATAATAGAAGCGTACTGAGCAAGCGGTTCACTCTCATTTTCACGCTGCAAAGTTAAGGATTTTTCCTCAAACAAGCCTTATGGGAGCATATTTGTGCACGAAAGGGCATAATCACGGGATTTTTCGTTAAATTTGCCGTATAATTCAACGACTATGAAGAAATTTCTGAAAAGCAAGTCGGCACTTGCCTGTGTCATCTCGGTTCTAATAATGGCGGCTGTGTCGCTGGTATACTTCTATCCCGACGTGTTTGAAGGCAACGGCCTTATGCAACACGACGTACAGCAGGGCATAGCGCTCAGCCATGAGGTAAACCAATACAAAGCCGAAACCGGCGAGACATCATGGTGGACCAACTCCCTTTTTTCAGGCATGCCCACTTTCCAGATAACCCCGTCCTACTCGTCCAACAGCCTCATACGGTTTGCCGGCGACCTCTTCCGCCTGTGGCTTCCGTCACCGGCCGGGTTGCTGTTCATGATGATGGCGGGCTTCTTCATACTGCTGATGTCTATGAAAGTCAGGTGGTATCTGGCCCTTCCGGGAGCCATAGCATACGGCTTTTCATCGTACTTCATAATAATCATAGGGGCAGGCCATATATGGAAGTTCATAACTCTCGCCTACATACCGCCCACCATAGCCGGCATGGTGCTGTGCTACAGAGGCAAGTATCTTGCGGGAGGCGCTACCGCCGCACTCTTTGCCATGCTCCAGATATCGGGCAACCATATCCAGATGTCATACTACTTTCTCATGGTAGTGGCCGGCTTCTTCATAGCTTACGGCATAATACTGTTTCGCCAAGGAAAAGGACGACGCTGGTGGAAGGCCAACGCAGTGCTCGCTGTGGCGGCGGTACTCGCTGTGGCGGCCAACAGCCCCAACCTTTATAATACATACAAGTATTCCAAGGAGAGCATGCGCGGCACGCACAGCGAATTGTCCGACGGCGGCAACGGAGCAAGCGTCAATTCCGCAGGAGGCTTGAACAAGGACTACATAACGGCTTGGAGCTATGGAAAGAGCGAGACCTTCTCGCTGCTCATACCCAACGTCAAAGGCGGAGCAACAATAAAGCCCGAGAAAGGTGGCAACAAACTGCTTGCCCTGTCGGAAACGGATGCGGCAGAAGAGTTGCAGAAGTCGGGAGCCATAAGCGGCGATACGGCGGCCTATCTGCAGCAGCTGCCTCAATACTTCGGCGACCAGCCTATGACCAACGGCCCTGTATATGTGGGCGCGCTTATAATGGCTCTGTTTATCTTGGGCTGCATAATAGTCAAAGGTCCTATAAAATGGATGCTGCTTATCGTCACCATACTGTCAATAGCGCTTTCTTGGGGACACAACATGATGTGGCTCACCGACCTGATGATAGACCACATGCCTATGTACAACAAATTTCGTACGGTGGCAAGTATACTCGTGGTGGCTGAGTTCACAATACCTCTGCTCGCCATGCTTGCTCTTAAAGAGCTTGTAGACCACCGCAACGAGTGGCAACGGTTCAAAACCCCCATATTCATATCGTTCGGACTATGTCTTGCCATATGTGCCCTCGGCATAGCCGCGCCTTCGGTATTCGGCTCATATCTTAGCGCTCAGGAACACGAGGCCTATGTGGTGGGCGGCATAGCACAGCAGTATCCACAACTGTTCTCGGCCATACAGAGCGTAAGAATGTCGATGGTCTCTGACGACGCGTTGCGCAGCTTCCTCATCGTAGCTGCCGGAGCATGTTGTATATTCCTCTTCTTCACCAAGAAGATTGACCTGAAAGTGATGTTTGTATTGATTACGGTCATAATACTCGGCGACCTGTATTCGGTCAACAAACGCTACCTCGATACCGACAGTTTTGTGGCGCAGCGGCTTACTCATGACGAGCCGTTCCCCCTCACTGCCGCCGACCGTCAGATACTCGCCGACACCGCTATGAACTACAGGGTGATGGATATACCGCGGTTTGCCGAGGCCGCCCCATCTTATCGCCATAAGGCTATAGGCGGATATCATGCGGCCAAACTGACACGTTATCAGGACATGATAGACCGTCACCTCGGCAACTTCCAGTCGGGCAACGTAAGCCAAGCCGACATGAACGTGCTCAATATGCTCAATGCCAAATACATCGTGACAGGCGACGACAAAGCTTTTGTCAATCCTGACGCACTGGGCAACGCATGGCTCGTGGACCGCATAATATATGTAGACGGCGCCGATGATGAACTGGGTGCGCTTGACAGCATAAACCCGGCGACTACAGCCGTCAGCGACAACAAGTTTAAGGATATGCTCGGCACATCAGTAGCTCCGAAAGAGCCGGGCGACACCATATATGAGACGACATACGCTCCCAACCGGCTCACCTACAGCGTCAACACTGCGCGCGGAGGAGTGGCGGTGTTTTCGGAAGTCTACTTCCCATGGGGCTGGAAAGCCTCGGTCGACGGCAAAGAAGTGCCTGTGGCAAGAGTGGATTATCTGCTGCGCGCCATAAAGGTTCCTGCAGGCAAGCATGTGGTGGACATGCGGTTCGAACCCGGCTCCATAAGCTCTACCACGACAATAGCATATATAGCCATAATACTTATATATCTGTCGGTACTTGGAGCCATGGCTCTTTATTTCTTCCCCATGAAACGCTCCCGAAAATGAAACCGTTAAGATTGTACATGAACTCGCTGAGCCGCTACAAGCGGAGCAAAGGCTTCGGCATACACTCGCCGTTTGCCTACCGCTTCATCACGCGGGTGCTGCACGAGCGGTTGCCATATTATGCGTACTCCGAGATTATGCTCAGGCGGCATATGTCGCTCAACCTTGCCCGCAACATAGCAAGACATCCGCGGGTGATATCAATGAAAAACGCCAAACTGCTGTTTCGCATCGCAAACTTCTTCAATCCGGCGGCTATACTGCAGATAGGCACCTCTTACGGAGTATCGACGACGGCACTGCTTGACGTGTCATCAGGCTCCGGGCTCGTAATATATCCCGGCCTTTCGGCTCATCCTGACGTTTATGATAAGGTGACACACCGTTATGGCAACCGCATAACACCGTGCGGAAGCATTGCGGAAGCGACATCGACATATTTTGACATGCTAAGCGACGATAAAAGTCCGTTTATACTCATCAACTCCATTGACAGCGAAGATGAGAAAGACAGGCTTCACAGTTTTGTGCTCGACATGCTCGGACGCAACGGCACGGTCATACTGCGCAACCTCACCAAATCGCGGCTGATCGCCGACCTGCTTTCATCGCTTGACGGCGCTCTTGACCACGGCATGACCTTCACCAACGGCAATATCGCGGTAATCGTGGGATACAGCCATTTGCCAAGGCAGAGCTTTCTTCTATGGTATTGACGTATGACAACACGTGTCTTAACCGACTGGGACAAACTGACTGATGCCTACGGAGCATATCTGATGCTCGAAAAAGGGCTCTCCGACAATACACGCGAGTCTTACATCGACGACGTGAACAAACTGAAAAAATATGTCGGTAAAGAGCCCGAATTACTACGCGACATCACCCTTGACTCTCTGCATAATCTCGTGGCCGAACTTCACGACTTGGGCATAGCTCCGTCATCACAGGCACGTATCATATCGGGCCTAAAGTCATTTTTCCGTTTTCTGATAATCGAAGGTTACATTGAGGAAAATCCGACGATACTGCTCGAGACGCCGCGCATGGGACGCCATCTGCCCGAAATACTGACCGTTAACGAAATAGACCAGATGATAAGCTGCATCGACATGTCAGCACCCGAAGGACAGCGCAACCGGGCCATAATGGAGACCCTTTACGGGTGCGGATTGCGAGTAAGCGAGCTGGTGAATCTTGACATGGCACACGTGTTTCTTGACGAACAGTACATTATCGTCAGAGGAAAAGGCGGAAAGGAGCGCATGGTACCCATGTCGGAAGTGGCGGTCAGCGAAATACGGTTATATCTGGAAGAGCGGGCGGATCTTGACATAAAGCCCGGCGAGGAGGGCTACTTGTTTCTGAACCGCCGCGGACGTCACCTGACAAGAGTCATGATTTTTTACATCATCAAGAAGCTTTGTGAACTTGCCGGAATAAGAAAGACCATAAGCCCCCACTCGCTGCGGCACTCGTTTGCCACACATCTGCTTGAGGGCGGAGCCAATCTAAGAGCCATCCAGCAGATGCTCGGCCATGAATCGATAGCCACCACAGAGATATACCTCCACATGGACCGACGGCTGCTGCGGCAGGAGATTCTGCTCCATCATCCACGAAACATGCGCGGCTAAACGCCCCGACACTCACACCATGGCACACGACGCCTGACCGCTCATCCCGACAATGCAGCGGTTATCAAAAACAATACCATATTTTGTCCTGACCAGCAGCAACTTAAAAATTCGTTGTAGAAATCATTTTTTTTCTATATCTTTGTCGCCCATTTACTAAACCGATCAGCATTATGACAAAAAGCAAAGTTTACACTTGTACAGGCGACACAGGCGCCACTTCACTCGTGGGCGGCGTTCGCGTAAAGAAAACCGACATCCGCATCGAGGCTTACGGCTCGGTCGATGAACTCAACGCCAATATAGGCGTACTTGTGGCAATCCCTAATCTGCAGCCTGAATATGTTGACCTTCTGCGCCGCATCCAGAACAAACTTTTCAATATAGGCTCTTATCTCGCCACTCCCAATCCGACCAACGCCATAACCGAGTGCCGCGGTCTTTCACATGATGACATAGAGCGTCTCGAACACTACATTGACATAATGGATGCCGAGTTGCCGCGTCTTAATACTTTCGTACTCCCCGGCGGCACCCACCGTTCGGCTGTAGCCCATGTATGCCGCACCATGTGCCGCCGCTGCGAACGCCGCATAGTAGCCCTCGCCGACACCACATATGTCGACCCCAATGTGCTCAAATTCGTCAACCGTCTCAGCGACTTCCTCTTTGTTTTTGCACGTTTTAACAATGTTGCCAACCAGTTTGATGAAATATTGTGGGACAAAGATTGTTAATTAGAATTCAAGACAACATTATAAACTAAAAACACGCTCATAATCATGTATTGGACATTGGAATTGGCATCAAAGCTCGAGGATGCACCTTGGCCCGCCACAAAAGAAGAACTTATCGACTATGCGATGCGTTCGGGCGCTCCGCTTGAAGTAATCGAAAACCTTCAGGAAATGGAAGACGAAGGCGAAACCTACGAATGCATGGAGGACATATGGCCCGACTACCCCAGCAAAGAAGACTTCTTCTTCAACGAGGAGGAGTATTGAGCTTCTGAAATTCACATAAGACACTAGATACCAGCCATATAAACAGTTGTAATTTGTTTGTATGGCTGGTGTTTTATAGTCTCAGACGGCAAAATTTGTTTGTATAATTGAGGAGAAAAGTACTTTTGTTTGTATATAATTAATTGCAATTATGCACATTCTCAATAGAGGAGGAATATCATCTGTCTTAAAACTTTTTAATTTCGATGTGTCGGATTCTTGCCCATATTGAATTGTATCTTTGTGCATTAGAAATTTTAAGATGATGAAACATAAGGCCATATTCATACGCGATGATAACGGAACAGAAGTCTCAGCTCAGTCACCAGTGATAGTGTCGGCGAGCAGGGGTACCGACATTCCGGCATTTTATGCCGACTGGTTTTTCCGTCGACTTGAAAAGGGTTATGTCAGGTGGCGGAATCCTTTCTCGGGGCAGGATAGTTATGTTTCATTCGAGAATACACGTTTTATTGTTTTCTGGTCGAAGAATCCTGCTCCGCTGTTGCCATATCTGCCTATGCTTAAGGAGCGAGGGATTGGCTGTTATATCCATTTTACGCTTAATGATTACGAGGCTGAAGGGCTGGAGCAGAATGTCCCTCCGTTGTCACAGAGGATAGAAACATTCCGTCGTGCAGTTGAAGCTCTCGGCCGAGGAGCCGTGGTATGGCGTTTTGACCCACTCATTCTCACAGATAAAATCAATATTGACACTCTTCTTGAGAAAATCGCACATATCGCCAATGCCTTGACCGGCTATACAGAAAAACTCGTTTTCAGTTTCGCTGACATTGAGTCATATAAAAAAGTATCGCGAAATCTAAGGCAAAGCTGTATCAATTATCGCGAATGGGATGAAGAGTCTATGTGCGAATTCGCATCGCGACTTTCGACGAAGAACCATGATAACTGGAATCTCAGACTCGCGACGTGCGCCGAACGCATTGACCTTTCAGAATATGGAATAGGGCACAATCGCTGCATCGACCCTGAATTGATAAGCCGTCTTACACCTCATGATGCCATTTTGCAAAACTTCCTTTATAACGCCAAGACTGACAATGGGCAGCGAAAGGCATGCGGCTGTATCCTCTCAAAAGACATCGGCGCATACAACACCTGCCCGCACGGATGCCTCTACTGCTATGCCAACACATCTTCTGCCTCGGCATTTGCAAATTATAAGGAATTCGCCACAAATCCTCTTACTGACTTAATAATCTGAACTATGAACTACACACCAAACATTCGAAAATCTGCACAAACCTTTGCCAATGTATTGCTAAAGGCAAAGGAGTGGTTTGCCTCGCTTTCAAAAACAGAGCAGCAAAAGCTTATTGACGAATTAGAGCACGGAGCAGGTCTCCTTACTAATATTCGTCAACTAAATGCCTACATAGCCAAGTATGGCGAAATTCATCAAGCCAAATTGCTTCATGCATACGAGAAGATACCATCTAAAGTTTGGTACGAAGGCGGCATTACTGTCATTGATTATGGCTGCGGTCAAGGCATTGCTGAAATGGTTTTGTCAGATTATATGGCTTCGAGGTATGTTGATAATGACCACATCAAAGGTTTTATCCTCATTGAACCTTCACGCACAAATCTACAACGATGCATCGGCCATGTAAATGCGTTCTTTAGTGAATCAAAAATATCAGCCGTTTGTAAAAAGGATAACCAAATAAATAAAGATGACATCAATCCGGAATCCACAACCGTCATTCATCTTTTTTCCAATGTAATAGACTTAGATGATTTTGATGGCAATGCTGTTTTATCGGTGTTAAACGAAGATAAATCCCATAATAACATAATCGTATGTGTGAGCCCTTATTATCAGGAAGCAACACGCGGTAAGAGAATAAAAGAGTTTGGCGACAAACTTCAAGGGTATTCATTGGTATACAAATTAGAGAAGCACACTGATGATTGGGATAAGCCTTATAGTTGCCAGATATATATCTTTGTCAGCTCGTATTACTGACAACCTATGCCCCGATTTGTTTGTATGGGAATATTCCGGACAGGCGTTTTATGACCTCAAATGGCATAATATGTTTGTATTTAGGTCGGTTAGCAAGGGTTAAATAACTGAAATACAGCGTTAAAGCCATTCTTCAACGAGGAGGAGTATTGATCTAAAACCTCCTCGATTTTAAGATATAAATAACTTAAATACAGGCGATTGGCAAGCAACAAAATAAACTTGTCAATCGCTTTTTATATCCTTTCACTGCAAAATAAACTTGTCTATTTTCATTCGTAAAGTCCAACACAAAATCATCCGAAGACCTCGCAAGAAACTTAATTTCGACTCTCCTAAAAATGCTTTCTTCCGACAAATCCCTAATTTTGCACTTGCCAGTTGAGAGTAGGCATTGTTAATGGCTTTAAAAATATTTACTTATTTATTTGCATTAGTTAATTCATTTGAATATATTTGTATATTATTGCTCGCAATTCAGAAGTAGATTTAATTTAACCAACGAATAACCAATCCTTTATGAAAAAACTTTCATTCCTTGTACTATCTATAGTCATGTCATTACTGTCCAATGCAGCAATAACTCAAGCCAACATGAGTCCGAGCACAAACGGCAGCTATGTTTTCACATGCTATGGTGAAGACGGACAGATATCGCTTCAATTGTCGCTATACCCCGATTTCAGCCGCGCCACAACCGCAAAGATGATACAAGCAAGCGACAATCGGCTGCGCCATACAATGACCCTGAAACCCTCGCACCTCACATCGGGCAGATACTATTGGCGCGTCATCAACTTCGCCACAGGCTCATATGCACCCCAAAAAGACAAATGGACATACTTCGACTTTACCGGTACGGCAAAAGAGAATATACCCGACCTGACTCTAAAGGACGAAACGGCACACGAAACCTTCAAACCCGACACAGACACCGACATAAACATCACCTCACTATGGCTGCGGTCGTTTAATCTCGGCAACAACATATTCAAATCAATCGACCACCCCAACAGCAACAACGCACAAATAAACGAGACCTACAATCACGGTGCGGTAGTACGCAACGGCATCATCTACATAAACCGCGGCAGTCTGTCAACCTCGGGCTGGGTACTCGACAAGACGCGAGTGTGGCTCGAACGTTACGACCTCAAGACCGGGAAAGAGCACAAACTGCTGCTCGTACGCGCTCCCGGAGGAGGCGACTATCCGGCAAAAGAGGTGATGCCGTGGATACGCGAGGATGCCGACGGCACCATATACTTCACGACATCGCGCCTCAATAACGGAGCGCCGAGGCGAGTGACAATCTACACCATAGACCTTGACGGCATAACAGCCGACACCGACGAGGTGACCGCCCGCGAAATAAAAACACTGACAATGCCCGAGGGTTTCGACCAAGGAGGCTTCTTCACCGTCGACGGCAGCATAGCCTCCGGAGAATACACGTTATGGAGCATACCCGAAAACTTCTACGTGGACACCAAAGCAACGGGCTTCACCGTACACCGATGGAACATAAAAGGCAGCTCGGTAAAGCACGCCAAGGCCTCTATGCCCGATATAAAATGGCTTACTCCCGACCTGAATGACTTCAACGGTTTCGGCTTGGCGCGCGTATATCCGGTCGACGACGAGTACTTCTACATGCACACGGGGCGTACGGCCCCTGCCGGACCCACGATGTCGGTCATGCTCTGTCGTTTTATCGACGGCGGAGAATGTGAGGTTATAAGTTCGTTTGATGACAGTGGCGATGCAGTACCGCCTACGGCTCACGGCAGTGCCGGTATATCAATGTTTGAGATATCCGGAAACAGATTCATTGCCTACGGTGTGGCTAAAGAAAAGGATAATACCGTCATGCAGATAATGGCTACACCATCCTATACCTCCAATTTCAGAGAGCACAGGACGGTGTGGCGTCTGTGCGACGACAAAGGCATGTCAACCAACGCATTCCAAGGCTGCGACGTAAAATATCTTCCCGGATCCACTGACGGCAAAGGAGGCATGCTGCTTCTTTATGCACCAAACGCCGCCCTCGGCTTGTATAACGTCGACGTGGATTCGCGCTCTACAGGCATCGAGGCGACCCAAGCCGACACTGCAGTGATACGTTACTGCGCGGGAAGCATAATCGCCGACCGGGAGATTGACGGATTCACAATGTATGACCTCGGCGGACATGCTGTGGCATCACGTACCGGCCGCGGCACGCATTTCGATATAAGCGACATGGCTCCGGGCATCTATATAATAAGAACAAACGGTAGCCTGACTTCTGTCAAGATTATAGTGACACGATAAGCTGGACATACACTCTGCTGCCTTTTCCCGTTTTTATGTTGCGTTTTGTTAAAATATCGATATAAAGAGCCTTTTTTCTGTTTAATTTATCAGCGAAAGCGGTGTTATGGCACATTTTAAGCATTTGTGTGCCATAGGTTAAGGTTTTGTTAAAAGGTGTTACACGTGGGAATTAATTCTTATATTTGCTTGTTCAACGTTTTTAAATATACGATAATACAATCAGATTATGGCAAAAGTAAAAGGTGCCGTAGTGGTAAATGAAGAGCGATGCAAGGGTTGCGACCTGTGTGTGGTGGCATGTCCTACCGACACTCTCGCGCTTCAGTCAAAAGAGGTCAACGACCGGGGATATCACTTCGCCTACATGGCCCGGCCCGACTCGTGTATAGGGTGTAGCAACTGTGCGGTTGTGTGCCCCGACGGTTGCATAGAAGTATATCGAGTAATCGTCAAGTAACAACTTTTTAAATTGCCTGTTATGAAAGAAGAGATAAAACTGATGAAGGGTAACGAAGCAATAGCCCACGCTGCCATAAGATACGGCGCCGACGGATACTTCGGCTACCCCATAACCCCACAGAGCGAAATACTCGAAACCCTTGAAGAACTCATGCCGTGGGACACCACCGGTATGGTTGTGCTGCAGGCAGAGAGTGAAGTAGCCGCCATCAACATGGTGTACGGAGGAGCCGCCTGCGGCCGTGCCGTGTTCACTTCGTCGTCGTCACCCGGAGTAAGTCTGAAGCAGGAAGGCATAAGCTACATAGCTGCCGGCGAACTTCCGGCACTCATAATAAATGTCATGCGTGGAGGACCCGGACTGGGCACCATACAGCCCTCGCAGGCCGACTACTTCCAAGCTGTCAAAGGCGGCGGCCACGGCGACTACAAGCTCATAACCCTCGCGCCCTCATCGGTTCAGGAAATGGCCGACTTCGTAGGCCTCGGTTTTGACCTTGCCTTCAAATACCGCACGCCTGCCATCATACTCGCCGACGGCATCGTGGGCCAGATGATGGAAAAAGTGGTGCTCCCCGAACAGAGACCCCGTCGCACACCCGAGCAGATAGCCGAGCAGTGCCCTTGGGCAGTCACCGGCAAGCCGCACCACCGCGGGCGCAACATCATGACCACTCTTGAGCTCGAACCGTCGGCAATGGAGGTCATAAACAACCGCCTTCAGGCCAAATACCGCATAATCGAAGAAAACGAAGTGCGCTTTCAGGCCTATGACACCGACGATGCCGACTACCTCATCGTGGCGTTCGGCTCCATAGCGCGCATATGTCATAAAGCCGTCGAGGATGCCCGTGCCGCAGGCATAAAACTCGGGTTGCTCCGGCCTATAACACTATGGCCCTTCCCCGTTGATGAAGTAAAGCGCCTTGCCGCAAAAGTAAAAGGCATACTCGTTGTCGAGATCAATGCCGGCCAGATGATCGAGGATGTACGCCTCGCCTGTCACGACAGTGTGCCGGTGCATCACTTCGGACGCCTCGGCGGTATAGTGCCCAATCCTCAGGAAGTACTTGACGCATTCATCGACCGCTTTCCCGAGTCTGCATCTTAATCTAACCCGCTAACAGAAGAAGATTATGGATAACAACGATATAATACGTCCCGAAAATAAAGTGTATTGCCGCCCTGCACTGCTTACCGACAATACAATGCACTATTGTCCCGGATGCAGCCACGGAGTTGTACACAAACTCATTGCCGAGATAGTGGAAGAGCTCGGACTGCAGGAACGCACCATAGGCATAGCCCCTGTAGGATGTGCCGTGTTTGCCTACAACTATGTCGACATCGACTGGATAGAGGCCGCTCACGGACGCGCACCAGCAATAGCCACCGCGGTCAAGCGACTGCAGCCCGACCGCATGGTGTTTACCTATCAGGGCGACGGCGACCTTGCCGCGATAGGAACCTGCGAGTCAATACACGCCGCCAACCGCGGCGAGAACATAGTCATCGTGTTTATAAACAACGGCATTTACGGTATGACCGGCGGACAGATGGCTCCGACGACTCTTGAAGGCATGGTCACATCGACCACCCCTTACGGCCGACGTATAGACCTCAACGGCTACCCGTTGAAGATAGGCCCAATATTCGCCATGCTCGAAGGCACCTGCTATGTGACCCGTCAGTCGGTACACACTCCCGCCAACGTGCGCAAGACCAAAGCCGCCCTCAAAAAGGCATTTCAAAATTCGATGGCAGGCCTCGGCACGTCAGTGGTGGAGGTAGTGAGCACATGCAGTTCAGGATGGAAAATGACTCCTGCCGAGTCCAACAAATGGATGGAAGAAAACATGTTTGCCCACTATCCGCTGGGCGATCTTAAAAACACAACAGACCAATGAAAGAGGAAATTATAATAGCGGGATTTGGAGGACAAGGCGTGTTGTCAATGGGCAAAATACTCGCCTACGCTGCCCTTATGAATGAGCTTGAAGTCACTTGGATGCCGGCTTATGGTCCAGAACAACGCGGCGGTACCGCCAATGTCACCGTAATAATTAGCGACAGTCCGGTAAGCTCGCCCGTACTTGACAGCTATGACGTGGCGGTAGTACTCAATCAGCAGAGTCTCGACAAGTTTGAACACAAAGTAAAACCCGGTGGCATACTCATCTACGACTCCTACGGCGTGCATCACCGCCCCACCCGCAGTGACATCACCGTACACGAGATAAAAGCAATGGACGCCTCACTCGAAATGGGTAATTCGAAGATATACAATATGATTGTGCTCGGTGCGCTGCTCGGTCTGCGCGACATCGTGCCGATGGATGCTGTGCTCCGCGGGCTCAAAAAGACTCTCCCCGAGCGACATCACCACCTTATGCCGCTCAACGAGGAGGCCATACGCCGCGGACAAGCACTCGCCGCCAAGTAAGCCTATCCAGCCTCATACAAAATAGGTATATAAACATGGCGCCGCGACAATCGCGGCGCCATGTTTATTATATCCATCGGACAGAGGTTCAGTCCTTTTTATCGTCCGCATCAGCGGAAAACTCCATACGTATAAGTTCAAGGCGAGTGGCCGACTTTTTAAGAATGGTAAAAGTCATACCCTCGATGTCAACCACCGAACCTTGCGACGGTATCTCACCGAGATTATTGAGTATAAAACCGGCAAGCGTCTGATACTCGTCCGACTCGGGAATGTCGATATTGAAGTTGTCGCGCAAATCTCCTATCTCACACCGGCCCGAGAATTCAAATACTCCGGGTTCAATCTGACGTGCCGTAAGACGGCGGTTGTCGTGCTCGTCCTGTATGTCGCCGAATATCTCCTCCACAAGATCCTCAAGTGACACAAGTCCGGCAGTACCCCCAAATTCATCCACGACCACAGCCATGGACCTTTTTTCAGCAAGCAGACGACGCATCATTTTATTGGCCAGCAATGTCTCCGGAGCAAATATCACCGGCTTTATCTCCGCTTTCCAGTCAGAATCGGGCCTGAACAGCTCGCTCACGTGAATATAACCGAGCACGTTGTCTATGTCCTCGCTATACACCAAAATCTTTGAGCGCCCTGACGAGGTAAAAAGCTGCGAAAGCATCTCACGCGTGGTAGTGTCTATATTGACAGCCACAACCTCGTTGCGCGGGGTCATGCAGTCACGCAGGTGTGTCGACGAGAAGTCTATGGCGTTGTGAAATATCTTGACCTCATTCTCAACCTTGTCCTGAGCGGCTGTATCGTCAATGGTAGTCTGTATATACTGGTTAAGTTCACCTATGCTGAGAACTCCGAGCGAACGGTTGGCATCCTTTATGCCGCACAGCCTCATCAAAGCCTTTGACAGCCATGCCGTAAATATGGATATGGGATAAAGCACGACCCAGAAGAAAAATATAGGCAGTGCGAAATACCTGAGCGACGAGTTGGGATTAATCCTGAATATGGCTTTTGGGAAAAACTCACCCGTTATAAGTATCACGGCGGTCGAGATAAGTGTCTGCATGACAAGCACAAAAATCTCGTTGGGATATATACTCTCAAGCCAAGGCGACAACAGCGCCGCCGCCCCCATGCCGTACACTACGAGCATGATATTGTTGCCTACAAGAATAGTGGATATAAACAGGTCCTGATACTTGTAATAAAGATTGACTATGTGTCCGATAAAACCTCCCCGCTTGACATCTATCTCCACTTTGACACGGTTGGAGGAGATATAAGCTATCTCCACTCCCGAGAACAGAGCAGAAAACGCCAGCGATACTACTGCGATAATAAGCCAGTTAAGCGTCAATGCATCCATAAGCCTTGTTTACTTCTTTTTAACAAACGTATCGGTACGCAAGGTAGCCTGATCCAGCATCACGTTCTTCTCAAGTTTAGGCGACTGAGGACGCAATGGCTTGGCACCAGCCTTGCGAAGCGGACGGGCACTATTCACGGGCACAGACTTAGCTTCAGTTGCCTTACCGGCTGCAACAGGTGCCGGAGTTTCGCTGACCGGCCTTACACTATCGGCACCGGCCGTGGAATCGCGACGTCCTTTGAAGTCAGACACCGGAAATATGCCCGAGGGCTTGTTAATAGAGTAAGTTGTCATACGCTCGTTGGAATTGAAGCCGTAGCCCTCAATGATACGGTCGCTTTTTTCAATATGTATGAATGAATCAGAATAGACCTTACGCGACCGTTGATCCCAGAATATCTGCTGCGACAAAAACTTCTCATTAAGCGTATTCAGTACATTTACGTCACCGTCAAGACGCCACAGGCCTTTATTTTTGAAATAAGTGGCCGAGTCGCAGACTATGGTAGCCTCGGCGGAAAATTTGTCATCAAACTTCTCCAGAAACATCCCCTCCGGAAACCGCCACTGAGGCTCCTCGGCCTCGTCAAATACGAGCCACAGAGGTGCCGTGATACGATAACGTGTGACTCCCGAGTCCGATATAAGGGTCACCACATTATAGGTTGTCATCGTAGGCACAGAATTGCCGTCAACCTCACGGTGTATGACATCGGTCTTCTCTTCGGTACAGGCCGTAATGACTATCGCAACCGCCAATATGACCGACGGCAGCACATGCAATCCTGAAAACAATGTACCGATATTACGCTTCATAAGCTACGCCAAGGGTGATTAATGTATCTTGGGCTGATAGAACCAAAGTTCGTTGAAGTTTATACCGAGCGTGATGTTGAAATAGTTTTCCTTAATTAGCGGATTGGGATTGGCCTGACGGTGCTTCCATTCAAAACCGAGATTTATGACCGTCTTTGAACCCGGAGCAGGCAGACCGAAACCTAACGAAAGTCCGTATTCGCGGAGACTGTTGTCGCCTATCTTCAGATAGTCGTTGCTGTAGTATCCTCCGAGACGGTAATTGATACGCTGTGCGTAATTACCGCGGGGACGCGGGGTAAACTGACCGCCCAACGCAAACTTCCACCGGTTGTTGAACTCCTGCATGCGGTCAGGATCCTCTACGAGAGTATATTTGGCGTCTTTCCAGTTCTGATAGGTAAAGTCGGCCTCAAGCATAAGACGGTCGCGCCACTGATAGTTCAAGCCGAAACCCCATGTGTCAGGCAGCGAGAAGTTATTGCGCATAGACATGTAGCCTATTGTGTCAGGCTCCGTGTCGGACGACACGTCATAATTAACACCCCATGCATGACCGAGCAGAGTCTTTTTGGGCGAGAATGTAAGACCGGCTGTAAGTTTATTGTCACGATTGATGTTGTAGGCATACTGTATACCGAACTGCAGGTGATAGTCGCGCACCTGAACCACACGCTCAAACAATGTTGTAGAGCCGGCTGAGGTTACGACATATGTGTCGTTGATATTTGTACCGAAAAGATAACTGATGTTGGCTCCTACCGACAGGCCTTTCAAAGGACTTGCACCGACACCGACATACACCTGATTAAGTCCGCCGTTACCGGAGCGTGAGCTTGAACCGTTGTCTATTTTCGAGCCGAACGAGTATCCTACCGAAGTATAGGGAAGCAGACCGGCGCTCATGCCCACATTCTTGCATATCGGGAACTGGATTGTGACATAATCAAGACCGCCGCCGAAATCCTTACCTGATTCCTCTCCCTCAGTACTCCATAACGCAGTACCGGTGATGCCCATATCAAATAAAAATGTAAGCGAGTCCATAGCCGCATAACTTGCAGGGTTCATGACATTGATCTGACGGCCGGAGCTCATGGCATAGCCCACTCCACCCATGGCACGCTGCGCCGAAGTAGCATTATCATTAAGTATACCGTAGCCGTAACGCGAATAAGGTGTCATCGGGCCTTGGGCAAAAACACTTCCACAGGCGATGATGACCGCCGACAATATACCTATTATTCGTTTAGTTCTGTTCATTATATAATAATATGCTGTTTAATCCTTTACATACGAGCAACGGGTCGACCTCCACCTGCGACTCCACAAACTCCGCCAAGCGCAAGGCATCGCCACCGGTAAGCATGACGATCGAGTCGGCCGGCATGAGCGAACTGTAGTACTCTATCTCACCCACTATACCACGCACGACGCCACACTTTATCGCCAGCCGTGTATCGGTACCCCACAGAGGCACCTCGCCGGGAGTATCGGTATCGACATACGGCAGATGGCTGGTGAATTTGTTGAGAGCCTCGGCCCGCATCCACAGACCGGGCGCGATATTGCCGCCTTTAAATTCACCATCGGCGGTAAGCACATCATAAGTCACCGCAGTACCGGCATCCACCACCAGCACATTGCGTCCGGGATAAATGGCCCGGGCCCCGGCTACAGCCGCTATGCGGTCGCGCCCGAGCGACACCGGAGTCGTATATCCTATAGTAATCGGAAGGGGCAACAGCGACGTCATCTCATATACTTTACGACACAAGCCGCGCAAAGTGACGATGAGTTCCTCACCCCGGCATGCCACCGAACAATATATGGCCACGTCAGGCTTATACAATGCGGCTATCTCCTCCAGACGCGAAGGATCAAGCACATCGTAACGCCACTGCTTTACAAATTCATCGCCTTGAAACACGGCGAGTTTTGCAGCCGAATTGCCTTGGTCTATAACTAAATTGTAACCCATTGCGGCAACAAAATTACTAATTCCGCGTGAATTAATAACTTAAATCCTCACTATTTTCGACTTTAACGCGGCTTTAGCGGCCGTTTCGTGCGTTTTTTAACCTATTTTTCAATTACTACGGTTCTTTTCAGCTCGCGGAATCATAATAGACGTATAGACGAGCACCGCACCGCCGGCAAGCGTAAAGGCCAGCCAGTCACGCGCACCTGCCGTCTGGTAAAACATAAAGAACGTAGCCGCACAGAAAAACACAGATGACCATATCTCTATGCGGTGAAGACGCTTCACTCTCATATTATGACCTCTGTAAGGCGTCATTATACGACCTATCAGGCTCAATACGGCGCCGGCGCCGTAAATCCACCGACACAGCTCCATTCCATAGCCCATAATAGGCATCAGTACTCCTATCGCTATAAGAATCATCCCCAAGGTGATGATCCATGTCCATATTCTTTTCATTCTATTATATATACATCTTCGTTTTCACGCTGCATATGATACTGCTCCCTGACTATGCGCTCCATTGTCTCGGGATCGGTGTCGAGGCTGTGGTTAAGAGCCTTATAATAATCGAGTGTATCCTGATTGGCCTTTATCTCACGCTTAAGTTCGGTTATCTGGCGGTTATACTCTATCGACTTCAGTATTGAATTGTCATTAAAAAACAGCACGATAAGTATAAACGCCATGACGATTATGAACGTCACCGATATGTAGCGACGACACCATGTCAGGATATTGTTGAACGATTGACTCATAACAATGCAAAGATACGAATAAGTCGAGCGCAAAAGCAAATTTTATTTGCTTTTGCCGAGCGAGAGTATCTAATACACAGTCAAACGTTGCAAAATCCATAAATCTTATCTGAGTGAAAAAAACGCTCGTTGAATAACAAAGCCGTCGGACATGCGTCAACGCACAACACGACGGCATACTATCACTCTTGTGTTTATTGATTTATCCGCAAAAATAATAAACCGACAGTATCTATTGCAAAAAACAGCGTAGCCGTAATGTCTACATGACTCCCTTTTCGCCGTCCTCAGGCTCCTCATCAGGCCCGATAAAACCGCATCGAATGCTGAAATACCGGAAGAAATCATAATTAAGAGCAATCGAAATACGGCACAGAAGCTCGCAGTCGATGGCATTGCGGCTGCATATCTTGTATATGTTTGTACGATCGCAGTGTATTTTTTCTGCAAGCCATGAGGCAGAATGCCCTTGACGCTTTAACTCATTGAATATCAGCGCCCCGACAGATAGGGGGGGGGTAATTTGACTACTTTTTTCATGATGTGTCATCACTTTTTCATATAAAAGGATTTATAGTATACAAAGATACAACTATTCATGACAATCAATACAATTATTTATAAAAAACTTGGCGGAGCATATGCTTCTTCCCGGCTCCGCCTTTATGGATACTCACGCGACACATTTGTAAGAGGCAACCCATATCGAGAGAGGCCGTCTACGATGGGCATGTCGGGCTGTGGAACGGGCTGTGGCTGTCACTATGCCGATGATTTTCGGTTAAATGGCATAAGAGTATGAAGGATACGATTAAACCGGGGCCCTGCCAAATTTATCCATGACAGAGCACGAGTCAAGCATCAGACACATCATTGTTCTGTCGACAGACTTCGGTTGTATTGCCTTACCGACTTGCCGCCGCTGAAGCGGTAGGTCAGGCTTATGGTGAGTCGCTGGCCTTGTCGTGCGGTGCCGTGGTCAAGTTTATAGCTTTCGAGTGCGGGATTTTTGAGCCATGTGCGAGAGTCGCCGTTGAACATGCGGAAGAAGCCGCCATAGCTCAGCGAAGTTTCAAGCGCATTGTTTTTCAGCCAGTATTTGCTTATGCTTATTGCAGGCCACTCCACTCCGGTCTTTGTTAGGGACTGTGGTGCCGGTATCAACACGCGATTGTATTCATAAACGACATTGAAATTCATGCGCACGGGGGTATTGTAGTAGTTCAGCGATGTGCGGAATGTATAGCCGTTTCCGCTGTTGGAGAAGTCTCCCCATGAAGCTTTGGTGTGAGATATGCCGGCATCGGCTTTGTAAAGAAAATCGCGTTTGAAGCGTTTGGTGAACGACACGGATGTCCACACTTTGTTGAAACGTGAGTTCTGAGCGGTGAAAGCCACGTATTTGCCATGCTGTCCCGAGGGCAAGATGCCTTCGCGCACCTCGCCGACAGTTGTGAATTTATCGGGATTGAATGTATAACCGCATTGGAAGTTGAAGCAACTGAAGAGGTCGATCCAATAACTTACGTTATGGTTTACACTTGACTTGAGAAACGGATTACCGCCGTTCCATACATACGGTTCAGAGAAGTATCCCCATTCACATGATTGTCCCTGATTGGGATATGATGTGGAGCAGGTATAGGTCAGGCGCATCCAGTTTTGCCGGGTGAGTCTGTAGAAAAACATGGCTGTGGCTCCTACGGGGAATTGGTTTTTAGACTCGCCGTTGCTCTTAAGGTGAACGGCTTCAATCCACGGTGCAATCTGTATATTTATCTTGTCGCGGAAATATCCGAAGCCCAAATAGAAACGGTTGCGCAGGTAACTGTTTGTGTTTAGACGCTCGTTGTTCTCGTAGCCGATACGTTCATATTTTTTCCAGTTATTTTCATAGCCCCATTCGAAAATCAGGCTTTCATCCTTAGACTCGATGTATGCCGACAGGCGGAGTCGGGTGAGGTTCATCCGGTCGCGAAATCGGTTGTGGACATCGATGGTGCCGTCGTCGGCGACGGAGTTGCGGAACGACGAGGGGAGGTAGCGGTAGTTGAAGTCGGTATCGAATTTTACCCGACCGCGTGTGTTGCGGTAAAACAGTCCTAACGAGTGCTCCTCGCCCTTCCTGTAGGTGCGTTCGTCGCGATGTACGATGTCGTCTATATTGGCCGACGGGAGCCGCCGCTGTATATGGCGGTCATAATAGCTGCGGTTTCCGTCACCATTATATGTATAGACGGCGGAAATAGAGCTTTTGGGGTCAATCGTGTAATCGACCGATACATATCCGGCAGCCTTCCATTCATATCCGGTGGTATTTCTTGATCCGTCGGGATTGGGAATCACTTTTTCTTCAAGTCCGCTGAACAGGTATTTTTTATCGGTCCAGATATCATAACAGCCCGTGCCCCAGTAATAGTTGCCTCGTGCATATATGTTCCATTTGTTTTTAGTGTAGGCAAACGATGCGTTCTCGTTGTCGACATTAAGGGTCGAGTTATTATACTTGTTGAAATGGAGCATATTGTTGTGAAATACATACCCTTCGTAGCCTTCGTAGTTTTCTTTGGTATGGAAGTTTATAAGCACATCGTAGCCTTGATATTTTCCGGTGGGATTATGTACAACTTCCATGCGGTCAAACCGTATGTGCTGCAGGTTTAACACGTCGGATGTCGGCTTCTCGATGCTGTCGACAAGCACCACTATATTGGACGAGTTATTGAACGTGACAGTTCTGTCGGCGGGATTGTAATAGAAGTTGGGCAGGTCGCCGAGCATCTGAGCCGTCGACGTCTTGCCTTTGCGCATATTACGGGTAATGGTTATGAGCTGTTTGTTCCCGACTTGCTTTATATTGCTTGCCTCGACAACTACGTCTTTGAGGTTGACAGACAGCGAATCATTTTCAGATGCATATACTACGCTGTTTAGCAACAGAGCAGTTATTAAGAACATTAATTTAATTATATTTTTCATGATTAAGCAAGAGTACGATTGACAAAATTAATTATATGATTTTCAGCATCCGCATCTGCATCAGCTTTATAGCACTTTAATCTGCCGTGCTCTTTGAGCGATTTGTCCACGATATTCGGACATGCACCCATGCATATCGGGAGATGCTTGCATTCGCTCAATAAAGGAATTATACTTTTCGGTATAATTATGGGGCTGTTCAATAACTTTTTTAAATTCGTCACTATTTGCGAGTTCAACAAAGAAAAAACGTTGAGTTAATCCGTTGAAGAATAGCGTGCGGCCGTCTTCCCACGATAGATAGTAGTTGTATTTACTTGGTTTCATTTGGTTAAGGTTAGTAGTTAAACAAAAAGGGATATTTATCTTTCGTTGGAAAGGTCACGGTTGTATTGTCTTACCGACTTGCCGCCGCTGAAGCGGTAGGACAGGGTAATCCATGCTCTGTTTTTGCTGCGGTTGAAGTTCTTGTCAAGCGATACGCTTTTCATGCCGGGAGTGTCCAGAATAGTTTCGGTGTTATTTCCTCCGGCAAATTGAAAGAAGCATGCATAGGTAAGTCCAATTGTCAATCGTCTTTTCAGAAAGCTTTTTGTAATTGATATCTGAGGATTCTCAAAACCGCTTTTTGTTGTTGACTGTGGAGTTACGCTGTTGGCGTGTATATAGGCGTATACAACCTGCGCTGTGAAATTGTGGCGTGTATTGTAGTATGTAAGCGATGTGCTGAAGTCGATTGAATGGGCGCGATTGTGATATAATGAAGTGTAGGCTTGCATATAACTATAGCGGATATCGGCTTTATACACAAAGTCTTTCCATAACCGTTTTGTGACTGAAGCAGAGGTCCAGTATGTCTTATGCTTGTAATTTTCGTATATAGCAGTAATGTATGGGCCGGAAACTCCCGCAGGAGTCATGCCGTTTTTTGTCCCGTAAATCAGTCCATAACTGTTGGGGCTGTAATACATGCCGCATTGTATGTTGAAGCAACGCCACATGTCGAGCCATAGATTCAACGAGTGGGTGACATTGGTTTTAAGAAACGGATTGCCCTCTTCCCATATGAGTGGCGATGTGAAGTAGCCCCATTCGCTTGACTGGGCTTGATCCGGGTAGCTTGTACCGCAACTGTAGTTAAAGCGTATCCAATTTGCCGGAGTAATCCGGTAAAAAGCCATTGCGCTACCCCCCAGCGGGTAGGTGTCCTCCGATTTACCGTCGGTTTTGGCATGGACCTGTTCAATCCACGGGGTGATATTGAAATTGAACCTGCCTACAGACATGCCTACTCCTGCATAAAGTTTATTGCGCATATAACTGTTGGTGCTCAAAAGCTCGTTATTTTCGTTGCGTCGCCTATTGTAGTCTTTCCATGTATTCTCATAGCCGAATGTCAGAGTTATGAGGCCATCTTTCAACTGTGTATTTCCCGATGCTCTGAATCGGGTGAAATTCATGCGGTCGCGGAAGTCATTTTTTATATTGATATCAGGCTCTGTAACTGTGTTAAGGCTTGTGGAGGGCATGAAGCGGTAGTTGAAGTCAACATCAAAGTTTACACGGTGGCGGCTGTTGCGGTAAAATACAGCCGTGGCGTGACTGTTGCCTGTCGCACGGGTACGATTGTCCCGCATAAACTCTTTGGCCGCAGATGAGTTATCAAATGTCTGTTTGATATGCTGATTAAAATAGTCTCTTGAGTTGGTGTTGTCATATGCATATACTATTGAAAAAGAACTTTTGCTGTCAATCATGTAGTCAGCGCTTGCGTAGGCCGACAGACTTCCGCGATACCCGGCCCAATTGCGTGGACCGCCCTTTACCGGCGATATATTTTCTGTCATTCCGTTTATAAGATATTGCGTGGAAGCCCACCGGTCGGTAACGGTAGCGTCCCAATTATGTGCGGCGCGTGCAAAGACTGTCCAGCGGTTTTTTGTGAAAGTACCATAAACCCAACTGTTTTCACAGCCGATAGTTTCGTCTTCGTTGTCGTTGAAGCGGCCCATGACAAGCGAGCCTATCTGTCCTTCATAGCCTTCGTAATCTTCTTTTGTAAAAAATTCTATCAGAACTTCAGCACCCTGATATTTACCTTGCGGACGATCGGTCAATACCATTCTGTCAAAACGAATGTGCTCCAAGTCAAACACGTTGGTTATCGGTTTTTCGATGCCATCCACAAGAACCACGATACTTGTGGAGTTATTGTAACGCACCTCTTTTGTAGCGGGATTGAAGTTGAAACTTGGAAGCCGCCCAATCATTTCGGCTGTACTTACGGTACCTTTTCGCATCTGTCGCGTTATCCGGTAAGTAGTTTTATTGCCTCTGGTGCTGACTGTAGTTGCATTTACAACCACTTCACCAAGTTCATGATGAAGACTATCCTGTGCGCATAGTTCGGGCGCTGACATCAAAATCGTCATCAGCACTGTAAGAATATTAAAATATCTAAACATTTTCATTGGCTTTAATATAATCATAAATATCCGATATGATTTTTTCATCACGAAGTGTTTGATTGCAAGTTATACCGTTGCCATCGGCAAGCATTCGTTCAAGCACTTTCGGACATGGCCCCCAACACATAGGAAAATGCCTGCATGTACTACACTCTGTGGCCGATTCAAAATGATCAAAGTCAGTAAAAGCATAGGTACTGTTCCATACAATATTTCCTTTCTCATCAAGATATCCCCGCGCTTCATCCATATGGTCATTATCGCATTTGCCAACCGAGCCGTCAGGGTAAATGGTGTAGAAATTATGATGATTCACATAACACATGCCAAAGAAATAGTGATGAACATTGTAGCCGCCGTCATTGAGCGCTTTATTGAATTTTGACAGATAGTATGGGGGGAGTGATGTCTCTTCTACCTGCCATATTTTCTTGGCGGTAATTGATAGCTTGGATTTTATTTCAGGCGAAAAATATCGTTCCAAATCTTTCATTACGCTTTTGGCATCAAGCGTTTTTTCATCATAATTTATTCGCAATACACACTCTGTACGGGGAGCGATGTTTAAAATCTCTTTTATGTTGTTAAGTGTTCGGTCAAATGAAGATGTTCCTTCCATGAATTTTACACTTTCATGTTTTTCTCGACATCCGTCAATTGTTATCTGATAAAATTCCACGCCAAGTTCACTTAATCGTTTTATGCGTTGGGGTGTAAGCAGAGTTGCGTTAGTGGTTATTCCTGATGAAAAATGTACGTTTTTACTTTGGCATATATCTTTGGCGTAAGAGTTTATATCTATTATGCTGTCATAGCATAATAGCGGTTCTCCTCCAAACCAAGACAGATACAATTCATTGATATCGTTTTCTTCAATATATGTTTTGATGTGTTCTTTCAATCGATTTTTAGTATCGGCCGACATAAACACTTTTCTATGTTCTTGGATACAATACCAACATCTTAGATTGCAACTATACGTTGGATATATCATCAGCATATAATGTTTCGGCATCCGCAGACTGTCATATAACGATTTTATGGTTTTAACTTCGTCATCACTATCATTAACGATGAAACCGTAATTCTCCATTTTTTCATAAAAAGAGGTGTATTCGGCATTGTCTGTGTCAGGATTTTGAATCAGATTGCAAGTAGAGTCTTTATTGTAGTCTGAAATAAAAAAGAAGCGCTTCGTCAGTCCGTTGAAGAATAGTGTGCGGCCGTCTTCCCACGGTAGATAGTAGTTGTATTTGCTTGGTTTCATATGGTTAAGGTATTTAGGTTACGGTTAGATTATTGAAGTCTTGAAGTAGTTGATAGTGGCGGTGAGTCCGTCGTCAAGATTTACTGTGGGGAGCCAGCCTCCGAGAGCATCACGGGCACGGGCAATGTCGGGGCATCGTCGGCGCGGATCATCCTGCGGCATAGGTCGGTAACCGATTTCCGAGGTTGAGTCAGTAAGGCGTTTTATGATGTCGGCAAGTTCGATGATAGTTGTTTCCACAGGGTTGCCTATATTTACGGGGCTGTGTGTTATATAATTGGCCATCATCAGTATTATGGCGTCAATCAAGTCGTCGATGTACATGAACGAGCGGGTCTGCGAGCCGTCGCCGTTTACGGTAAGCGGCAGCCCTTTAAGCGCTTGTGTGATGAAAGCGGGTATTACGCGTCCGTCATCGGCGCTCATGCGGGGGCCATAGGTGTTGAATATGCGTATAATACGGGTATCAACACCGTACATGCGCCGATAGTCGTTAAACAGCGTCTCGGCAGCACGCTTGCCTTCGTCATAGCAGCTTCGGGGTCCGGTAGTGTTTACATTTCCGAAGTAGTTTTCGTTTTGTGACGACACGAGCGGGTCGCCGTAGACTTCGCTTGTTGAAGCAAGCAGTATACGGGCACCTGTTGTACGAGCGAGTTGTAGAAGATTGAGCGAGCCGGCGACCGATGTCATCAGTGTTTTTACAGGGTCGCTTTGGTACTGACGGGGTGAGGCAGGGCATGCAAGGTTGTAAATCTCGTCAACGGAGCCTAATGAACTGAGCGCCGTAGGCAACGCGCAGGTTATGTCATACCGAATAAAGCGGAAATTAGGCATAGCCGCGACTTCGGCGAGATTCTCAACTCTGCCGGTCGACAGGTTGTCGGCGGCTATGACCTCATGTCCAAGCGACAGAAGCCTGTGGCAGAGGTGAGAGCCGATGAAGCCGGCTCCGCCGAAGACGAGTGAGAGTTTGCGTTTCATATTAACTGGGAGAAAGGGGGCATCTCTATGGCTCGTAGATGAAGTCGCCGGTCCAGATTACGGAGCCTATAGTGACGTCGATAGTGTAGAGGTCGCCGTCGGTAAGCGATGTGACGGTGAAGGTATGGCTTCGCGACGCAGAGCTTGGCAACGCAGAGGAGTAAACGACATCGCCATATTCATTATATATTGTGATAAAGATTTCCTCAAGGGCCACGGGTATATCTACGGCGAAAATGGAGCCATCGTAGCTTACCTGCGGTATAATGGTGACGGATTTACGAACAGGACCCGGATGATTGGTATATTCAGTGCGGCCTACTTCAATCGTATTTCCGGCAGCTATAGCGGTGGCTGACAGAAATAGTCCTATTAAAACGGTAGAAATTTTTTTCATGATGATTTTGGTTTATTGGCAAATGTAATACTCTTGGAAGAAAAAATTTGAATGATATCATTTGCAAAAAGTTCGCAAATGCGTTTCAGTATGAGCAAATTTGTTTGCAAAAAGTTTGCAAACACCGAGCAACATACTCATAACAAGCCGATTAGATTGTTTAGATCTGCGGCCGATGCCGTGGTGGTGTTTTTCAGTTTTTTGTATAAGCGAGATTTGGCTGAAGATATTGTACACTCACTTTTATATAGAATTTTAGCAATGGTCTTGTTGGGTACATTCAGTTTTGTGAGCATGCTTATGCGCTGTTCTGTAACCGACAATATTCTATTCTGGAAGAATATGTAGGAGAATTGAGGTGAGTGAGTGACGAACGCATTGATTAGGGCTTCCCATTCTACTTCATTGAATTTGTATTGACTGTGATTTATTTTTTCAATAAAGTTGATTGCTGCAGCGTCATTTTTTAATGCTTGGTCGGAAGAGAATCGAGAAGTGGAGTTGTCGGCGTTTTTTTCTTGGAGTAGTCTGAATTTAAGATTTAAATTTTCGAGTTCCTTTTTGTTGGTACGCATTTTTCTTATACTGAATAGGCATATAAGGATGAGAACGACCGCAAGGGTCGAAGCTATCAATAGGTTTCGTTCAAGAGTGAGTGTGCGGTTTTTTAATTCTTGATTCTCGCGTTCACGTACTGAATAATCGTAGACGGCATTCATGCGTATGACGGCATCGGCATTTTCGACCATGACTATGCTGTCGGTATATTTCAACAAGTCATTTATATAGACATGAATACTGTCTGATGATGATTTTCGAGCTTCAATAAGCGCCAAGCAACGTGCCGCATTACGCTTGGCGTATACTGAGCCGCTGTCGCTTAGCCAGTTCAGATAAGGTGCTACAGAGGTGTAATCCTCCTCTGATATAAATATGTCGGTAGCGATGGTGTATATAGAATCTTTGAATGGAAGAGATATGGTGTCTTGTAGCGTGTTGCGAATCAAAGAATCTGCTTTTTGAATATTGCCCGTCATATAATAGTGAGAGGCCATTTGTCCGCGCATGAAGTTCTGCCACTCAGGGGTGCCGGTTGCAGAAAGTTCAAAAGCAAGATCAAGGAAATGCATGGCACTGTCCGGGAAGCCAATACACATATAAGCATACGCAATATCTTTTAAATCATATCCCATGGCAATTGTGTCGTGCAGTGATGTTGATATGGCAAGTGCTTTTTTGTTTTCGGCGAGAGCTCTATCTAACATATTTTGACGATAGTATATGCCGGCGGATTGGGCATGGATGTAGCCGCGGAGGCGCGGGTTGACCGAGTCGGGAAGGGCTTCGAGGGCCTGACGGAAGTAGTCAAGGGCGCGAGGGGCGTCGCCGAGCTCGGTGTAGGCGCGTCCGCCGTAGTAAAGCGCGAGCGGCAGGAGGGTGTCGCTCGGTCCCCGGTCGCGATAGTAGTCAACAACGGGACGGATGAGGCTGTCGGTGGTAAACGGCATGTCGGCTTTGTCGCGGGCTTTGACAAGGATAAGCCGATGGTGCATGAGCAGATTGTCATCAGCGGCGAGCGTGGGGGCCATGGAGTCGAGCAGGCGCAGGGCACTGTCGGGGTCGACGTCTGCTATGGCGCTTATGCGGTCGATCTCGCGGTGCACGGCCCGGTGGCGCCGGCTGCATGAGGCGGCGAGGGACAGCAGGATAACCGACAGTATGACTGTGTGCAGAGTTTTCATGCGGATTGGTGCGTTTAGGTTGCTACAAAGATAATGATAAAAACAAACTAACTATACTGTCAATACGCCAATTCTCTGTTTTTACTCCATTTTTATCTAAATGTCCACTTTTTACTCACAGATTGCATCCATAATCATAATTCAATGTAAAAAAATGTAGTCAAACGACAGGTAATGCCGGCGTGAAGACGCAGAACCGTCAACGGGGAGATACGGCTATTTTACAGGTAGCGGCACGCGAAGAACTGCCGTCACGGCAAGCTATGGAGGCGCGGCATATATATATGCCGCCGACTACTGAACGGCCGGCCATGTCGGTAAGAGGCCATGTGACCGGAGCGGTGGTGAACATGTCGCTACGTCCGGCCTGTACGGTAGACCACACAAGGCGCCCGGCCACGTCATATATGGTTATGGCGACATTGACGCGCGAGTCGGGGCGGTCATGGCTGATGTAGAAGTTGACGCGGTCGACGGCCGGATTGACATCGACCCTGAGGTCAAGCAGATCGGGAGCAAGCCCGCGGACAACCGTGAAGTCAATGACCGCCTCGGAGTGATTGCCTGAGGTGTCCCACACACGCAGGAGCAGGGTGTGTGATCCGTCAGACAGGCCTTCAAGGGGATATTGCAGCGTGCCTGAAGCAGGATTGTCACCGGGGGTATAGTACATATATGGCTCAGGCAGTCGCACAGAACCGTCAAGAATGAGAGTCAGCTGATGACCGATACCGGCACCTGACATATTGATGCCTACATTATCGGCTATAGTGGCGATGACAACAGGCGACTCGTTGACAGCCTGACCGGAACGGAAGGCCTCACTGTTAAGATAAAAAGAGGTGATGACCGGAGGCTCACGGTCGGCGGCAGCGGAGTCATCATAGCCGTATACATAAAAGTCGCGGCATACACCGGCGGCATCACGGCCGTCGGCGGCCGATGCATACAACGATAACGCCGGCGGACGGCAGTTGCCGGCTATGTCGGAAGGCATGGCTATGTCAAATGAGAAAGTGCCGCCGCTTACCTCGGTGCGACATACGTATAAGCGGTCGCCCTGCTCCTCAAATATAAGCCTCGGCGCACCATCGTGGCCTTGTCCGGCTGTACTGCGCTCGGCATCATACAGAGTTGCGCGAAGTTTACCGTCGAAATCCCTGACGGTAGCTCCGGCAGCATCAGTGACACGACCGCTCACAGTAACACGCGACAGAGCGCCGACCACCGGAGGAGCCTCGGCATCGGGCACCTCTCCGCCTATCGAGTCGATAACGGCGTGAAGCTTAGGTTCGGCTACACGCAGTGCCGGATCGCCGAGGAGCACGTAACGGAGTTTGTTGGTGTCGTTGTTGAGCAGAGTGTTTTTAGCCTGACGGAGTATCTCGCCTATAGGCATCGACAGCCCGTCATGACCGGCAGCAGACATCAAAGAGGCCACGGCGAGAGAAAGCGACAGATTGCGTGCGGCATACACCGGCCGAGTAGCGGCTACAGCGGCAATTACGCCGTCGGGGTTAAAGAAAAGCTGTTCGGCGCCGGATATTTCAGGAGTGTCCCAATGCAGGAAACTGCACGTAGCGGCATAAAGCACCGGAGGATAACGGAAACCGGGATCATCGAGATCGGCCTTGTCAAGCAACCCTTCGGAAGTCCAGCTGAAAGTGTTGGCATGCCCCGTATACCACCACCACAAGGCTCCCTGCCGCAGCCGCCTGAACATGCGGTCGCGTGCATCACGGGCCACGCGGTCGACGATATTGAACGCGTCGACGTATACCTTTGTATACAGCCTCCTGTCGGCGCTGTCGCCGGCGCGCATGGCACGGTATACGGAGTCCATCTGCAAAAGGTGAGTACCGTTGTCACCGTCATCAGCTGCCAACACGACATGATGTTTCCAGTCACCGTTGTCTTTATCGGACATATAAGCGGCTATCTTGTCCACTGCAGCGTCGGCTTCATGCGGCGATGTGGCGGGTATGCGCCCTACTGCTATGCACAGCCTGTCGCGCCCGGGCGCTGCTCCGGCACCGTCGGCAAGCAAGGTGAGCATGTCGTCGCCGGTGTAGGATATATAGTCATTATCGCCTTCGACGGTCTGCCATAGGGGCAGCACCGGATAGTCCACGGCCGAGGCCGAAGTCAGGCGGCGGTGGTCATGGATGCCGCGTCCTAACAGAAGCGCATAGCGCAGTTTGGCGCCGCCACGGTCATAGTACATTTTAAGCATACGGCGCATAGCTCCGAAGTCAGGCGTACCTGACGAAAATTCATTGTAGACCTCCCTGTCGGTGACAACGTTCACGTCAAGCGGATCATCAGAATTGTCGCGGTGCAGCTCGGCAAGCCGCCGGGCTTGTGGCAGAAACTCGCTGACAGTGAAAATAACCATGTCGGGAACGGATGTGCCGTGAAGATCCTGTGGAGTCACTTCACCGACATACTCCGGAGCCGGTAAAGGAGCGCCGGGTAACCATGCCACATAATCGCGGCGGCCTGACTCGGTGGCCGTCCACAAAGCGCGTGAACCGTCAGCGTAGTAGCGGATAGGCTTTACCGATGCGGCATCGGTGACATCCCACAGAAGGGTGCCCTCGCCGACCCCTTCAAGTGACATGCGAGGCGTCGAAGAGCTGAAAGACAGGTATCCGTCACGAAGTCTCAGCCGACGTCGATAGTTGACGGTGATATAGTCGAGGCGCGCGAGTCTTACAGAAGCCTCGGGAGTAAATGTCACGGTAAGGTCAAGACGTTCGCCGGCTACTTCAGCAGTAGCGTCGATTTCACGCAGAGTGTAGTGACTCTCAAGATCGTTGGGTGTAGAGGGTATCACAGCCGCTTCGGTCACCGGAAGCGCAGTGCCGTTAGCAGAGAATCTTACCGACGACGAGCCCCCCACTGTCTTGGTGGCAAATGCGCAATTGAGCCATAACTCACCGCCGGCGTTATCGGGAAGTGCGAAAGAGAACGTCTGCGACCTGTTGCGCGAGAAGTCCTCGCCGAGCAGAGTATGGCCCGTATTGCCACCAGACACCAATTCGCGTTCGTGAAGCAACGGAGCGGCAAATGTAGTGGCGGCCTCGCCGTCGACTCCGGGCAAACCGGTAGCAACGGTACGTTCAGGATGCAAATCGGTCTCGGTTATAAAATAATATCCTTCGTCAGAATAGTAATTGCGTTCACGGTCGATGCGTCCGTTATAGTCAGCCTTCCATTTCATGCCTGCCGCGGCATAAAACACAATGCCCTCCGGAGTCATTTCGGTGAGAGCCGGCGGCACATCGTCAGTGTATCCCGCAAGAGTGAGCCTGTCGCTTATCGGAAAGCCTCCATAGCCATATACCGCTACCTTTGCGGGGTCGGAGAAGCCCCATTGCCGAAGCCGGTCACGGGTTATAAGGTGCAGTCCGGAATTACTGACCTTTATTTTCACCCAACGTCCTGAAGACAATACGGAGCGGGCGGCGTAGGTGTCGGGCGAAAAGGCATAAAGTCCCGGCGCAAGCCATAAGGCCGCGACAAGACACACCGCGACAAAAGCCGCATGTATCGCACCGTGTCGGAGTATCATAACCTTATAACGTAGCTGCAAGTAAGTATATTTTTTCGCCGGCTGAGAAATTTTGATTAAATTTGCACCCGAAAACAACACTGAGTGCTTGCTACCTCGTAAAAAACAAGAAACATGACTAAAAACTCAACAAAATTCACATTACCTTTTTTGGTACTCACAGTGCTCTTCTGTGTGTGTCTCATAGTGGCCAATCTGGTCGAAATCAAGACAGTGGCGCTCGGTCCGCTGACTGTGACGGCAGGTATGGTCGTCTTTCCCGTCAGTTACATAATCAATGACTGTCTCGTGGAGGTATACGGCTTCAGAAAGGCGCGCCTCGTCATATGGCTCGGCTTCATTATGAACCTCTTCGTAACGCTTATGCTTCAACTTGCCATCATACTGCCGGGAGCATCATCGTGGGGCGGACAGGAGGCTATGCAGGCCGTATACGGCAATGTTCCGCGCATACTTGCCGGATCGTTTCTCGCATTTATATGCGGGTCTATGGTCAACGCATGGGTCATGAGCCGAATGAAAGTAGCATCGGGCGGACGCAACTTCTCGCTGCGTGCCATAGTAAGCACACTTTGGGGCGAGGGCACCGACTCGATAATATTTTTCCCGATTGCCTTCGGCGGCATTCTGTCATGGAGTGAGATAGCGCATCTTATCGTAGTTCAGGCTCTATTGAAAACTCTCTATGAAGTGCTTATACTCCCGGTAACCATAATGCTCGTAAAGCGCCTCAAACGCATCGAGTCGCTCGACACCTACGACGAAGGCGTGACCTTCTCGCTCTGGTAAAGGGCTCGTCTACTGCACATCATAAAGCCGGTATGGGTTATGACAATTATTTAGCCGTAACATAATCCACATATGCTTTGCACATATCCATCAAAGGCGCCACGTCAGCCCAGTCTTTGACTTCCGTACGCGCTTCCTTATACTCCTTTATAAAGTTTTTATAGTCCGGCAGTTCTTTACACCGACCATTTATAACATGAGGTAAATCCCAAGCTGTGCCATTTTCATCATCTTTTTTGAAGTTATATCGAGCGGGGGTTAGAATGGTCTGTGAGTAACCTTTTCATGGCGTTAAAGATAGTCAAAACATTTGAAATACTAAAAAAATCAACTACTTTTGTAAGTTGAATAAGTAAACCAATCTCATTGGAAATGATTTCATTATCGTCAAAAACGGCAAAGATAATATACTCAATTATCGCAAGTGTCCTTCTCGTACTTGTTTGGAATAATGCATGGAAAGTAACAGCGTTATTGGATATTCAATCTTCTCTGCTCAATAAACTTGGTCGCGATTTAATCGTTATTCTTGCGGGTCTTCTACTTACAGCCATTATCATAAAACCAAAAGAGATATTCGCTTTTCTCGGATTAAACGGCAACATTGCCAAAGGACTTGGAATTGCGTTTCTATGTGTGCTGCCCCTATATATAATTTTCCTTTTTTTTGGCTCTTTCAATACAGACACCACACTCTCTTTGATCTTACGAAAAAGTATACTTCCCGGTTTTAAAGAGGAGTTTGTATTCAGGGCGTTTATGTTCGGTATGCTTTTCCGATATGCAAAGACAGGATTCTTTTGGGCCGTTATATTGCCGGCGCTCTATTTCGGCTCCGTGCATCTTTATCAAGGACACGATGCCATTTCTGCACTCGCAGCCTTTGGTATAACCTTTTTAGGCGCAATTTATTTCAGTTGGATGTATGTTGAATGGAATTTCAATCTGTGGGTTCCGGTCGGGTTACATATATTGATGAATGGCGCTTGGGTGATATTTACAATGGAAGGGACAGAGGTTGCCGCCGGAGGCTTGATTTCAAATATAGTACGAGTAATCAGCATTCTCTTGGCGATTACCTTAACAATATGGTATAAGAGGCATAACGCCACCAGAATTTTCAAATATCCGATCTGGCAATTTTAGATGTCACTCCTTATGAGTTGTATCTAAGCTCATAATTCAAATGCTATGTCCTTGTGGGCATATGTGCCCTCACAACGGCATTTCTTTACTATAATACTCAACGTTACACATTTTCGGCGATATAAGCTGTACTCCGTTAGTAACATGAGCTGTTTTCTATGTTTTTTGGTTTAAACTTGCTTGTCAATCTATTGTGAAACGGCTAAATTTGTCATCATCACAATTTTTTGAAGTAATGGTTCTAAAAAACATATTGATAACGGGTCTGTTAGCGGTCATAGCTCCGCTATGTATCAATGCAGGACAGAAAGAAGTATGTCACAATGTGCCACGCGATTCGATAGTGCTGAGCGACCCCGCAATTCTTGCCGACAGCACGACCCGGATGTACTACATGACCGGTACGGGAGGGAAACTTTGGAAGAGCAAAGATCTTGACCGATGGAGCGGCCCGTACGACGTAGCCGATACAGACCCCGCATCGTGGATGGGTCCACATCCCGCCATATGGGCTGCCGAACTGCATGAATATAAGGGGAAATACTATTACTTCGCCACGTTTACCAATCCCGATGTAATAATCGATGAATACCGTGGCAACAAAATAGAACGCAGAGCCTGCCATGTACTTGTAAGCGACACCCCCGACGGACCGTACCGCCCCATGGCTGACAAGACGTATCTTCCGGCCGACCGGCCGACTCTCGACGGCACATTCTGGGTTGACACCGACGGCAAGCCTTATATGATATATTGCGGTGAATGGCTACAGAACTGGAACGGCACTATAGAGCGCATAAGACTGAAAGACGATCTTAGCGGCACAATAGGCGAGGGCGAGATTCTGTTCCGGGCGTTTGACTCACCGTGGAGCCGCGAGATTATAGACGGCAAAGAGAGCCCGAGCAAGGTCACCGACGGACCGTGGCTGTTCAGAACCGGCACAGGACGCTTGGGTATGTTGTGGACAAGCTGGATATATGACAAATACACACAAGGCGTGGCCTACTCCGAGTCAGGCACTCTCGACGGTCCGTGGATACAGCAGCAAGAACCGGTGACACCCCCTGACTTCGGTCATGGAATGCTCTTCAAGACCCTCGACGGCAAGTGGATGATGTCGGTACACAGCCATAAAAACATAAACGGATATTATCACCGCGTGCCCCATCTCTTCGACGTGGACATATCGGGCGACAGACTCATCGTCAGTCCCGTTCCCCGCGGCTGTAAATGACTGTTATAGTCACAAAAATTACGGTTACGCGCTCAATGATTAATTTTCAAAAAGTTCGGAATGTGAGCCAAGACGCACCAGATCAATACTATCTGTATCAGGGTCAAACCATATCAACAAAAAATCGCTCTCTATATGGCACTCCATATAGCCGGCATAGTTACCGGCAAGCATATGAGGATAATTTTCTGCAGGTATCGGTTCCTCATTCTGTAACAGTTTAAGTATCTTAAACAACTTTTCCAGCTTCCTCCGATTATTTCGGAAACGTTTGTAATCCTTCTTGTACCGTGTAGTCGGCCTTAGCTTCTTCATAGGCCCATCGACTTCTCCATAGCTTCAATAGAAGACATATCCAAAGCCGGAGTATCGCGCAGCATTCCCGAACGCACCTCTTCCATCGCTTTAAGTGTTGCCTTGTTAGGAGTATGATAGGCGGCATCGATAAGCAGAGTCTCGACAAAATTATTAAGACTTCGGTTCTGGCATTTTGCCAATTCTTTAAGACGCTCAATCAGATCGACTGACAAACGGAAACTTTGGTTCTTTTTCTGAATCGCTACATCCATGGTTGTAATATTTTATATTACAAAATTAATCATTTTATATTATAAATACAACATATCTGCATTACATGTTCCATAAACTCATCAACTTGTTCGCATTTTTTATTTTTCTTAGATACTTTGATTTCGGCATTATAGAATATTTTGCATTGCTCTCGACTTATTTGTATCTTTGCTAATAAACCGTTACGCGATGGAAATAAACGCCAGCATATTCAACGATTTTCTGATTGCTATGACTGCTACGGCCGTAGTAGTTTTCGTGGCGCTTCACTTTGTCGAGGCGGGTTACGGCATGATGTATACCAAACGGTGGGGTCCGGCAATCAACAACCGCCTCGGATGGGTACTCATGGAGGCTCCGGTATTTGTAGTCATGCTGTTGTTGTGGGCTTTCTCGCAACGACGTGCCGAAACAGCCCCGGTGGTTATGTTTCTGTTATTCGAACTGCACTACTTTCAGCGGTCATTCATCTTCCCTCTTCTTATCAGAAGCAACGGCCATATGCCTTTGTCAATAATACTTATGGGCGTCACGTTCAACGTACTTAACGCTCTGATGCAGGGCGGATGGATATTTTATATATCACCGGCAGGGCTCTATCAGGATTCTTGGCTTTGGTCATGGCAGTTTATCACAGGCACAGCCGTATTCTTCGCCGGCATGTACATAAACATAGACAGCGACCGCATAATACGCAATCTCAGACAACCCGGCGACCGCCGCCATTACATACCCCGCGGTGGAATGTTCCGCTACGTCTCGTCGGCCAATTACTTCGGCGAATTTGTCGAATGGACAGGCTTTGCCATACTTACATGGTCGTGGGCCGGAGCAGTCTTCGCTCTATGGACCTTCGCTAATCTCGCTCCGCGAGCCGGCAAGATACATGACCGCTACACCCGCGAGTTCGGCGAGCAATTCACGTCACTGCGTCTGCATCGTATAATACCGTATATCTACTGACAATGAAAAAAGACAATTCTCTACTCTTCACCGAAGGTCGCATCGGTCCGGTGTCACTCCGCAACAGGACCATACGCTCAGCTGCATTTGAAGGTATGGCCGATGGAAACAGTCCTACCCGCATGCTCAAGGACTACCATGTATCGGTAGCCGAAGGAGGTGTGGGCATGACCACGCTCGCATATGCTTCCGTGACCCGCAACGGGCTGTCATTTCCGAGTCAGCTGTGGATGCGGCCGGAGATAATACCGGCACTCCGCGACATAACCGACTCCATACACGCTGCCGGAGCCAAAGCGTCGATACAGCTCGGACACTGCGGCAATATGTCGCACAGATCGACGGCAGGCGAGACCCCCATATCGGCTTCAGGACGCTTCAACATATACTCGCCCACCCCGGTAAGAAAAATGCGCGACGACGAGATAATAGCCATGAGCAAATCTTTCGGCGAGGCGGTGCGCATGGCTCGTGACGCAGGCATGGACTGCGTGGAGATACACGCGGGCCACGGCTACCTGATAAGCCAGTTTCTGTCACCATACACCAATCACCGCCGCGACCGTTGGGGCGGTTCTCTCGACAACCGCATGCGCTTCATGAAGCTGTGCATGAATGAGGTGATGGAAGCGGCAGGCAGCGACACAGGCGTGGTGGTTAAGATGAACATGCGTGACGGCTTCAAGGGAGGCATGGAACTTGACGAAACCCTCACCGTAGGCCGCGAGCTTGAACGCCTCGGCGTGCATGCACTGGTACTCTCCGGCGGCTTCGTGAGCAAGGCTCCCATGTATGTCATGAGGGGCGAGATGCCGATTAAAGCACTCACCCACTACATGGACTCTCGGTGGCTGAAATACGGCGTAAAGATGTTTGGCCGCATGATGATACCGAGCGTACCCTATAAGGAGTGCTATTTTCTTGATGACGCCAAGATATTTCGCCGTGAGTTACGGCTGCCCCTAATATATGTAGGCGGATGTTCGACCCGACAGAGTATCGACCGGGTACTTGACGAAGGGTTTGAGTTCGTGCAGATGGGCCGCGCGCTGCTGACCATGCCCGATTTTGTCAACCACATGCGCGACGGGCTTGAGTCATCGGGGTGCGAGCACGTCAACTACTGCATAGGACGCATGTATTCGCGGGAGATGGCATGTCATAAGTGCGTCAACGACCTTCCGCCGGCTCTACGACGCGAAATCGATACCATAAAATCACGTCAGCGATGAGCATAGCTTTGGTAACGGGGGCATCATCGGGCATAGGGTTTGAATTTTGCTGGCAGCTTGCCGATTTGGCATATGACATTGTTGCGGTCAGCAACAGGCCTGATGACCTTCAACGGTGTGCGGCCGAGATTGAGAATAGGTGGGGAGTCAAGGTGACCACATACTGCCTCGACCTTGCCTCGGCCGACGCCGCCGAAAAGTTGCTGGCATTTGTAGACGAAAAAGATCTCATACCTGAAATTGTAATAAACAATGCCGGCATATTTGACTTCAAGAGAGTGGCTCATATGCCGCCCGCCCACATTGACGCTTATATCGACCTGCACATGAGGACCATGACCCACATATGCCGCTTGTTCGGCGGCTTGATGTCAGCCAATGGCGGCGGATGCATACTTAACATGTCGTCCATGTCGTGCTGGATGCCAATGCCGGGAATAGCCATGTACAGTGCCACGAAAGCCTACATAAGGGCATTCTCTCGGGCCTTCCGCATAGAGATGAAGGACTATGATGTATCGGTAACCGTAGCCTGTCCGGGAGGCATAGCCACTGACCTTTTCGGACTTCCCAAGCGGCTGCAACGGCTCGGCACAAAAGTGGGAGCGCTCTACACGCCGCAGAAGTTTGTGCGCAAGGCCTTGAAGCGGACATTGGCGGGTAAGGCGCAGTATATCAACGGCGTTATGAACCGGCTGGCCATACCGGCCGTGGCCTCCCTACCCGAATGGGCACGTGTACTGATCAGGAAAAAACTCCTTGATAGAATCGACCGATGAATACCGACGGAGTATACATAGTCACCGGAGCTACAGGCGGAATAGGACGGGCCATAACAAAGGCACTGGCGGCGCGAGGATGCAGGGTGGTGCTTGCCTGCCGTAATACCGACAAAGCCGAGCGCTTTATCAACGAACCCGACAGCGGGGGCATGGACTGCGATATACTGCCTGTAGACCTGTCATCGCTGTCATCGGTACGCGAGGCGGCAGTGGAGGCAGCCTCACGCCATTACAAAATAAACGCGCTTATAAACAATGCAGGCACTATGCCCGGAAGACTTACAATCACCGATGACGGTTATGAAGAGGCCACACAAACCAATTTTATAGCAACCGCCCTTTTTTCACGGTTGCTTGCTCCGTTAATTTCCACAGGCGGTTCCGTAGTGTTTACAACGTCAATGACACGGCACATAGTAAAGTTACGAACCGACTGGCTCGACAGAGCCGTCTCCCGTCACGGACGCTTCACCACCTACGGCAGAAGCAAGCTTATGCTGACGCATTTCGCCCTCGACTTTGCCGACGAACTGAAACCGAGAGGCATAAGAGTAAACTGTTCCGATCCCGGCATCGTGGACTCGTCAATAATAACAATGGATAATACAATTGTGAATTATTTAAGCGACAGGTTGTTTCGTCCGCTGATATCGACACCTGCACAAGGCGCCGAACCCGTCATGACAGCTCTAAAAAGCCGTCTTACAGGCTGTATATTCACCCGCCGTGGAGTAAACCATATACCGAAGTCGTACATGCACAATCCGTTGCACGCACTGCCTGCGTCAGCCATCAAAGACCTTATGTAAACAGTCTGTCGGCCAACGTAGGGTCAAAATGAGGAAAACCGGCGGAGATTTCTGCTGCCATAAGCCGGCTCCCGTCGCTTTCGGCAAGAAGACGGTCAATCGGTATCACCGCTGCCGACATAGGGTTGTAGCGTTCGCCGAGCGACAGATAAAACCCCTGCCGGATCAATGCCTCTGCAAGTTGTGGCTTTCCGCGGAAGCCGTGTATGATCCACGGCATTGTAGGCTTAAGTTCTTTTTTTAACGCTATCATCTGCTGATGCGCTTTTACGACATGCAATATGACAGGCAGGCCGAACTCCTCGCTTATAGCGGCCTGTCGGCGAAATATACGGTCCTGTACGTCAAGCGGAGCGCCGGCGATGCCGTCAAGTCCGCATTCGCCTACAGCCGCTATAAGTCCGCTACGGGCAAGCGTGAGGGTCACATCAAGATATTTGTCAACCGAGGGTGAAAGTGTATCCCACGGATGTACCCCAGCCGAGTATATCATGTCGGGCCGCATAGGGGTCGCGAAGTCATAGTTTATTATGGCTCCGTGGCGCGACAGGTCATGGGTATGTATGTCTGTGATCTTCATGGCACCGGGTCATATCCGCTTCCTCCCCACGGATGGCAACGTGCTATGCGTTTCAGAGCGAGCCACATGCCTTTAAAAGGTCCGTGCTTACGCAGAGCCTCAATAGCATATTGGCTGCATGTGGGAGTATAGCGACACGCCGGCGGCATATGCGGAGAAATGGCGCCTTGATAAAAGCGTATGGGCAATACAAGCAGGTCAGTCAGCAGACGGCGCATCATCGGCATCTGTTGTTTTGAGAATAGAGTCGCTTATGCGCGACAATATCTTTTTTACTGCATCCTCTATGCGGCGATAGGGCTGCAGAGTATCGGATACGAATATGAACGCTATGTCAAGCGGCAATGTCGTCGTATCGGGAAGAATAGCGCGGTGAAGCCTGTATGCCTCGCGTATGCGTCGGCGCATAGCCACCCGGTCGACGGCATGACGGAGTCTTTTCTTAGGTACCGACACAAGAAAGCGGGTGCCGCCGGCCCTTGTTCCGTCGAGCCGCCACACCGCTCTTACAGGAAAAGCCATAACGCCCGCTATCCCCGGTTTATGGGAAAAGAGGGCGTCTATGGCTGATACGGAGCGTAATTTTTCGCGCTTATATAGACGATGTGATGTCACGTCAATTGTTTTGAGCATCCTCCTTGAGGAAGAGGTCGAGAGCGGCCGTCATCGAGGGCGCTTTAACCGAAGGTGCCTCCATGTCAAGACGCAGTCCGGCGTTGCGTACGGCTTGAGCCGTAGTAGTGCCGAAGCATCCGATCTTGATCTCATCCTGCTTGAACTTTGGGAAATTTTTAAGCAGAGAGTCGATACCCGACGGACTGAAGAAGAGCAGCATATCGTAATCGAAAGGTTCGTCAGGACCGAAGTCATTGCTCACAGTGCGGTACATGACCGCCTTCGTATAATTTATATTGTTGTGGTCGAGGATATTAAGATCTTCCTTATGTACATTGCTCACGGCATACAGATAACGTTCTTTATTATGCTTGAGCAAATAAGGCAGAAGGTCATCGAGTTTGCCGGTATTGACAAAGAATATCTTGCGCTTGCGATACACTATATATTTCTGAAGATAATTGGCTATTGCCTCGGTAGTACAGAAATACTTCATGGTATCGGGTACAGCATAGCGCATCTCCTCACAAAGGCGAAAGAAATGATCTACGGCAGTACGTGCGGTAAAGATAATCGCTGTAAAGTCAGGAATGGATATTCGGGATTGACGAAATTCTTTAGCGCTCAGGCCCTCAACCTTTATGAAAGGACGAAATTCAATCTCGACACCGTATTTTTCCGCAATTTCGTAGTAGGGCGATTTTTCTGATGTAGGTTTCGGCTGCGAAACAAGTACTTTTTTAACTTTCACTCTATGAACAACTTGTGTAAGATTAGCTAATTAAAATACGACAAAGTGAAAATATGCCGTTGAATACCAACAAAGCCGGTATGATTTCCACGGTGCAAAGGTACAAAATAAAATAAAGCAACGTTGAAAAATTGTGGTAAAAAATTCTAAATCCCTTATAAATGAATATAATCCGAGCACATAAATATAACAATATACTCGTACATAACAGCGCTACGGCCGAGGCCGGATAGAAGAGTACGGCCATAGCCGGAAGCAGCAGACAGAAACCAAGAAGGGTCTGCGATGAATTAAAACCTCCAAGCAACTGGTCGGCCTGCTCAGGTTCGGCAAAAACGTAACCGATGACCTTATAGGCGGCCACCTGAAGAAAATAATACCCGATTGTGACACCGATAAACGCGCCGGCCACCACGGCGGCACGATCCAGCGGCACATACAGCCCCAGCAACGGCATAGCCGCCAGCAGCAGTATGGACTCGCACACACACAACTGTACTATGAGGGCACCAATGATGCGGGTTTCGTTGACGGTGCGTTCGTCAAAGAGCGTGGAACGTCGGCGCATGCTCCACATGTCATTGAAAAGTGTCTTCATAAAGCGTGAATACTGATGTATGTTGAATATGACAATCAGCATCATGGCTATTATTATACACAGCAATCCCGAGTTATAGCCCAACAGTTCTGGACGGGGCTCGAGCGGTAGTCCGGAGGCATAAGCGGTGACACTATTATTTATGCCCGCGGCATCGACTTCAAGCGGAGCCTGAAATGAATGACACAGTTTTATGGACTCGACGACTGCCATTGGTATCAGTATTTATCGCCGATGTCATATATTGTCAGGTCGGCCGATACGGCCCTGACAGCCTCCTCCGGAGTCTCGGCCACGGTCCATAAGCCGTGGGCACGCATGAAGCGTTCGCTATCAGTGTGTTTCAAATGAGCAAGCAGCATGTCATAAAACCCGTAAGCGTTAGCTATCACGACATTGCCTTCATAAAGACCCAACTGACGCCATGTTATTATCTCGAAAAGTTCGTCGAGAGTGCCCACCCCGCCGGGAAGCGCTATGGCCCCGCACGACAGGTCGGCCATGGTCTTCTTGCGCTCGTGCATTGACGTTGTGATCAGAGTAGAGTCAAGACCGCGATGATTCCATCCACGCTTCATCATGAAGTCGGGAAGTACGCCTACTGTCCTGCCGCCGGCCTCCTTGGCTCCGTCGATAGCGGCAGCCATAAGCCCTCCGCGACCTCCGCCGCTCACGAGTGTGAAGCCGCTCCGGGCTATGGCACGTCCTGTAGCGCGAGCCCACTCCATATAGCGGGGCTCGATATCGCAACTCGACGCGCCGTATATGACTATACCTTTGCTCTCCATTACAGTCTATTGTACCTCCATAAGACGGGCAAGATACTTGCCTATTATGTCAAACTCGAGATTCACTCTGCTGCCCTCCGCGATGCGGTGAAAGTTAGTGTGCTCGAAAGTATAGGGTATTATAGCCACACGAAAAGATTCCGGCTCCGAGTCACACACCGTCAGGCTCACGCCGTTGACCGTAACAGAACCTTTTTCGACAGTCACATAACCGCGGCGAGCTAGAGTCTTGTCGGCCGTATAGCGAAAACGGAAATATGTGCTACCGTCGACCTCGCGTACTTCATCGCACACAGCCGTGCAGTCGACATGGCCCTGTACTATATGACCGTCAAGGCGTCCGTTCATCATCATGCTGCGCTCCACATTGACAAGGTCGCCCACCTTCAGGTCGCCGAGATTGCTTCGGTCGAGAGTCTCCTGTATAGCGGTGACGGTGTAGGTGTTGTCGCCCGGGAGCGACACTACCGTCAGACACACACCGTTGTGCGATATCGACTGGTCGATTTTCAGCTCGTCGACAAACGAGCATGTGAGCGTAAGGTGTACATTGCCGCCGTCACGCTCAACGGCCGTCACCCGGGCCGCTTCCTCTACTATTCCTGAAAACATAATTGCATTTGATAAATTTATAACGCAAAGATACGAATAAGTCAAGAGCTATGCCAATTTTATTTAAGCAGAGCCGGGCGTGAGTGCCTAAGACATAGTCAATTTTACAAAATACACCCATCTTATCAAGCCCTGACAATGAAGTTTACCGATTAAATAACTATATTCGCGTCATGATACTGCTTTGGATATCGATAGGACCGGTCGAAACCTGCGTGTTGTTGCTCATAGCGGCGGCAGCGGTTGTCGCCTTATCGGTACGTCCCACGGCGGCAGTGCCGCCCGAAGAGTTTTATTACGCCGGCTCCCTCGTCATTTACGACGGTGAAGAACCGCCGACACCCGAACTTCTTGTCGAAACACATGACGGCGTAACGGAGTGGACACGATACGGCTTTGACCGGCAGCCACCCGCCGGCATCGAAGCTGTAAGCATAGCATTAACCCTGCGCGGCGCCGATGTTACCATCGAGGAACGCATTGTCGCCGATCGGGCGTCATCGATAACCGACAGCACGGTCTGCGCCCGATTCCGACCCGATTGTTTCGTAGCCGGACGCACCTATCGTGTACGCTATAACTCCTCGGCGCTAAGTCGCTCCGTCACATTCACCTTTGTTGCCGGCAGCAGCATGCCCTTCCGCCTCCCACTCCGCCACTAAAATTGGCTCAATGTAAAAATGCGGTTGTTAAACGACGACTATGTCTGTGGTAGGGACGCCGGAAGTACGTCATCAGGTGTAACCCGTATGGCCATCCGGCTTCGCGGGCGCCGTACTACCGGCGCCTCTACATGCCTATTGCATTTTACACTTCAACCTGCCGACTTTGAAGCTGCCCCACTAACTGCAAGTATGCCATAAAAAAAGCGAACTCAGATAGACTCTGAATTCGCTGTCTGTGGAGTATAGCGGACTCGAACCGCTCACCTCGACACTGCCAGTGTCGCGCTCTAGCCAGATGAGCTAATACCCCGTAAATTTTCAAGCGCAAAGGTAATGCAAATTTTATTATCATACAAATTCTATGACAAATAATTATCTTTTTATTGATATAATCTCTAAGTAAGAGATAATTAAACTGCCATAAAGTTACTGTTTTATACATTAACATGAAAATTATCACCACATTATCGTTCAAATAAAAAGATTCGATTATCTCAGATTTTGTCAATCAACCATAAGACACATCAATTGCCGATTCGTACACTGCTGATTAATAGCCGATTGCTTGGTCTTAATTATCTCTTACTTAGAGATAATTAAATCTTGATAATAATTATAATACTTATTGACAAAGACATGAGCATTAAATCATTTGACATCTTTGACACATGTTTGGTAAGGGCAACCGTAGACACATACAACACTTTCGATCTACTGGCGCGCGAAGTTTTAGGATGCGATGCTCCTCAACCGATCAAATGTGACTTTGCAAAAGAAAGAATGGATGCCGAAAGGAGAGCCATCCGAAAAAAGAATGGAGAAGTGACTCTCAAAGAGATATACGCAGAGTGCGATTTCATCGGCATGACAGACCTGCCAAATGACAAAATAATGGAAACCGAACTTCGCACTGAAAAGTCGGTACTTGTACCGGTTGCGAGGATGCAGAAATTTATAGCCCGGCTTCATGACAAAGGAGAATCGGTATTGTTTATCTCCGACATGTATCTGCCCTCTGATTTCCTGCTACATCTTTTGCGCTGCCACGGCTTCTGGAAAGAGGGCGACAAACTATATGTGTCGTGCGAATCCGGAGCCACAAAGAAGTCAGGCCGACTATTCCGCCTCGTAAAAGAGGAGAACCATATCGGCCCCATGAAATGGCATCACTACGGTGACAATTTTCGCAGCGACTTCATTAGCGCATTGAAAAAAGGTATAATTCCGCATCGAGTAAAATACCGTTACCTGCCGTGCGAAAAACTATTGCTCGACTCCGACTATAATCCTCTCGCTTCTGCAACGTCACAATTAGCCGGGCTGTCAAGAGCCGTAAGACTCTCTCAAGAGAGGGACAACCGTGTGGATTTTGCCGCCGACCTTATAGCACCGCTCTACGCGGTCTACGTAAACGGCATATTGACCGACGCGCTCGACAAAGGCATGACCGACCTGTATTTCATGACACGCGACGGATATATACTATACGAGACCGCAAAGACCATACAGTCATGCAGGCCCGAATTTGACGCCATCAGACTTCACATGCTCTACATATCACGCTCGTCCATCTACCTGCCGGCTATGAGAGAGTGTTCAAGAGAACAACTGTCATATTTGCTTTCATCATCTACCCTAAGGGGGCGGCACTCATCCGTCACCGACACTCTGTCACAAATTCTACCGCCCCATGTACTTGATGAAATCAAGACAATTAATAAAAACAAAGATATTGATCCGCTTGACAACAGTGACGCGGTGGAAGTCATAAAACGGTATTACACCGAACAGCGTGCACTTATACGCCAATATTTCACACAGCTCGGCATGACCGACCCGACAACTCGGGGCGCCGTCATAGATGTCAATGGATCGCGGCGTACACAAAAACACATCAACGACCTGCTTGCCGACTTCGGAGCGGCACCGTTAAGCAGCTATTACCTTGTGGCCGGCGGTGACCGTCTGCCGGTTCGGGAGACCGGGCCTTATACATCTTTATATATGCGCGACCGATGCCGCGGACCGCTTAAAAACCTCAAAAGACTCACTCCGGCATTCGAGCAATACTACTCGGCATGTCCTTTCGGACGCACAATATCATATGCACGCGACAACAGCGGCATAATACCGGTATATGACAATGCCACTCCCGATACATGGCTTGAAGAGAGCGCCACAATAAACACCTCGGTGACAAAAACATATGCCGAATATTTTTTCAGACTTAAACTTGACATGCATCAACGTGAGCTATACCTTAAAGTAACGGAGATGACAGCTCGCTTTGCCGACCGGCCGGCACGACGGTATCTGAAAGTATTAAAAAACCTCTTGCTGACCGACGGTACGGCAAAACCGCGCTATATGATATTTCTGATGACGCCCTTCAATATCATACGCAAACGCTGCACATGGACTCAAGGCTCGGTATTTTATACGTTCGGCAGTTTTTTAGGACGTATCTTCAACTGATATTACCTGATACCGACAGATCAATCTTATTTTGGAGCCGAAACGATATTTTCGTACTTCAAAATAAAATAATTTGTTTTTGCTCACGGCTTATCCGTATATTTGCATAGTCAATAACAAAGATTGCAACCGACCGAATGGATGATAGCCTAAAGCCCCAATTGTCGATCATAATCGTCAACTACAAAACTCCGCAAATGACTCTCGAATGCATAGAGTCAATAAAAGCGAAGACATATGGAGTGCGCTACGAGATCATAGTGATAGACAACGACTCGGGCGACGGCTCCGTCGAATTTCTGCAAGAGCGGATCGACGGCATCATTATGATTAAGGCACCGGAAAATCTCGGCTTCGGACGCGCCAACAACATGGGCGTATCGGCGGCAAAAGCCGATACTCTCTTTCTGCTAAACTCCGACACCGTAATTATAGACAACTCCATAAAGACGTTGTATGACTACCTGAAAACCCACCCCGACACCGGGGCATGCGGAGGCCTCCTGCTAAACCGCGACGGCAGCATAGGATACTCCACCTCGCCACAACTAACTCTCGGCCATTATTTCAGGGCATACATACCGCGCATAAAACGCAAACCGCCGGAGCTTTATGCCAAAAGCCCCATAGAAGTGGGTTATGTCATCGGCGCCGACATGATGGTCAGGCGCGAAGCCTTTGAACGGGCCGGAGGTTTTGACCCGGACTTTTTTCTGTATTGTGAAGAGTCGGAGCTGTCATTCCGTATAAAAAAACTCGGTTACCGTATAATGCTCGTACCCGAATCCCGCATCATACATCTGGAAGGGATGTCGGGCACCAAAATAAAACAAAAGAGCGAATTTATCCAGATCGAGCAGGCTTTCAGCCGTTTTCTCTATTTCCGCAAAGTATACAACCGCCGCTATCCTTGGTATCTTTACATGCTGTTTATGTCGCAGTATACCGTAAGCCTATTGCGCGGCGCTTTCAAAAGCCACAGAAGAAGCGAGATATCATACCGTATGGGCATAATGCACAAAGCCTTCCGCAAGTACCTCGCACGGTAACCAAGATGCCGAGCTGCCTGACGTATGCTTACGCGTAAAATACGGCATCTGCACGAATTTCTAAAAAAACATTAAAATACTGTTGGCAAATGAGTGTTTCCACTCCTGAATCGGTATACCATGATATAAAATGATAACCAATCACAATTTCAGAATAGAATGAAACGTATCACATCAGCAGTTTTTGCACTGTGCGCGGCTATTGCCGGCATAAATGCCGAAGTTGTTACTTATCCTGCAGGAGAAGGGGTCGAGACACTTGACGACTTTTCCGTAAAAGTGCGTCAGGCCGGCGGTGACTGGCAGCCCGTAGCCGTCTACCCTGTAAAGGTCGATGAAGTGCGCGACACCAAACACCATGTCGAGACCGCATCAATGGCCTACTTTGACTTTGACGGCACGGTAGAGGTCGAAGTCACAGCCAACAGCAAAAAAGTGGATGATGTACGGGTACGCCCGCTCTCTTACGGCATAGAGCCTGCCGTAGCGGGCAACACACTCACATTCACCCTTGACCGTCCTCGCAATCTGTCGGTTGAGATAAACGGCGACATATTCCACAACCTGCATCTGTTTGCCAATCCAATCGACACACACCGTCCCACAGCGAAGGAAATCAAGAAAGCCGGCAAAAAGGGCAGCGACCTCATATACTTCGGTCCCGGAGTACATGACCTACCCGGCGGAGTGATGAACATACCCTCGGGCAAAACGGTGTACATCGACGGCGGAGCGAGAGTAGTAGGCCGGCTTGTAGCCGACAGCGTGCGCGATGTGCGTTTCTACGGTCGCGGCGAAGTCCATCCGGCAGGCCGCGGCGAGGGCATCTACATCAAGCGCTCCAAACACATCGACGCCGACGGCATCATAGTGACACAGATACCGGTAGGAGGCAGCGACTCGGTAAGCATAAACAACGTCAAGTCAATCAGCTATTATGGCTGGGGCGACGGCATGAACGTGTTTGCAAGCGACAACATATATTATAATAATGTTTTCTGCCGCAACAGCGACGACTGCTCCACAGTATACGCCACGCGCAAGGGCTTCAAGGGCGGATGCCGCAATATAGTCATGGAAAACTCCACCCTATGGGCCGACGTGGCGCACCCCGTCATGATAGGCCTGCATGGAAGCGCCACGGAGATAGGACCGGATGCTCCGGCCGATACCATATGCGACATAACATACCGCAACATCGACATACTCGACCACAAGGAGAAGCAGATTGACTATCAGGGATGCTTCGCCATCAATTGCGGCGACAACAATGTGGTACGCGACATAACGTTTGACAACATACGGGTCGAGGACTTCCGTCGCGTCATCGACGTGGACCTTGTGGCTCCCTACATCTGTGCAAAGGCCGTAATACCCGGTATGATACGCAAGGGCCACGGCAAAATAATAAACATATGCTCGATGATGAGCGAACTCGGCCGCGAGACAGTAAGCGCATACGCCGCCGCAAAGGGTGGTCTGAAGATGCTCACCCGCAACATATGCTCGGAATACGGCGAACATAACATACAGTGCAACGGCATAGGCCCGGGATACATAGCCACCGAACAGACCGCTCCATTGCGCGAGCGTCAGCCCGACGGCTCACGTCATCCGTTTGATGCGTTCATAATATCTAAGACTCCCGCCGCGCGCTGGGGCACACCCGAGGATCTGATGGGTCCGGCCGTTTTCCTCGCCTCGGATGCTTCGGACTTTGTCAACGGACATGTGCTCTACGTTGACGGAGGCATACTCGCTTACATCGGCAAACAGCCCAAATAACCCGCGACGCCGACCTTTCATAACCAATCATCAAAGCGATAACCTTCAAATACAAAAGCATGGAAAGTGTATTTTCCTACATAATAGGTCTCGGGGCGGCCGTAATGATGCCGGTGATATTCACCATACTCGGACTATGTATCGGCATTAAGTTCGGCGACGCCCTGAAGTCGGGTCTGAAAGTAGGTGTAGGTTTTGTAGGATTGTCGATAGTGACCGCGCTGCTTACTTCAGCGCTCGGTCCGGCTCTCGACAAAGTAGTGCAGCTATATGACCTTCAGCTGCATGTATTCGATATGGGATGGCCCGCCGCTGCCGCTGTTGCCTATAACACCGCCGTAGGAGCTTTCATCATTCCGGTATGTCTTGGCGTAAACCTGCTGATGCTTTTTACCAAGACCACCCGCACCGTCAACATCGACCTTTGGAACTACTGGCACTTCGCCTTCATAGGTGCGGTCATATACTTCGCAAGCGACTCACTCGCATGGGGATTTTTCGGAGCTATAATATGTTACATCATCACCCTTATACTTGCCGATATGACGGCCAAGAAGTTTCAGTCATATTACAAGGACATGGACGGCATATCCATACCGCAGCCGTTCTGCGCCGGTTTCGTGCCGTTTGCATGGATTATCAACAAGGGCCTCGATAAAATACCCGGCATGAACCGCCTCGAAATCGATGCCGAAGGACTTAAAAAAAGATTCGGACTGCTCGGCGAGCCCCTGTTTCTCGGCGTTGTCGTAGGCATAGGTATAGGTTGCCTTACATGCAGTTCATGGTCTGAAATCGTCGACAGAATACCCTACATACTCGGACTGGGTATCAAGATGGGCGCCGTCATGGAGCTTATTCCTCGCGTGACTGTACTTTTCATAGAGGGACTGAAACCGATAAGCGACGCCACACGCAGCCTCATAGCACGCAAATTCAAAGGCGCCGACGGCTTGAACATAGGCATGAGTCCGGCTCTTGTCATAGGACATCCGACCACGCTGGTAGTATCGCTCCTGCTTATACCAGTGACTCTTGTGCTTGCCGTACTCCTGCCCGGCAACGAATTTCTACCTCTTGCGTCACTTGCAGGCATGTTCTATGTGTTCCCGCTGGTACTCCCCTTCACTAAGGGAAATGTCATAAAGACATTTATCGTGGGGCTCGTAGTCATAGTGCTCGGTCTGTATATGGTCACCAATCTCGCTCCGGCATTTACGCTTGCCGCCGAGGATGTGTATGCCTCAACCGGCGACGCGGCTGTGGCCATACCGGCGGGGTTTGCCGGCGGCAGCCTTGATTTTGCCTCAAGCCCTCTGGCGTGGATCATATATCAATGTACCGAAAACCTGAAATGGGTGGGAGCATCGCTTATGGTGCTAATCACAATGGCCATGATGTGGTGGAACCGCGTGCACATATTGCGCAACCGGCGCGAAATGATACAGAAAAATTCCGACAAAATTCAAACTACAGAATAAACCTATACTAAAATGAAAAGAATAATTTTTGCCATAACCCTATTTACGGGTATGATATCAGCTTCGGCACAGACCGAATACTCAATACTCCGTGCCTGTCATCCCGATGACGTAAAGCACTATGATACCGAGCAGTTGCGCTCACACTTCATGATGCCCGAAGTCATGGAGCAGGACAAGATCAACCTCACCTACTCGCTGTATGACCGCATAGTATACGGCGGAGTGGTGCCGGTAACCAAAACCATGGAGCTTGAAACCATCGACCCGCTCAAGTCGGAGTACTTTCTTGAGCGTCGCGAGCTCGGCGTCATCAACATAGGCGGCGACGGCATCGTATCGGTCGACGGCAAGGACTACGAACTCCGCTTCAAGGACGCCCTCTATGTAGGCCGCGGTAATAAAAAAGTGACCTTCCGCAGCAAAAACGCCGACAAGCCCGCTTGTTTCTACCTCAACTCAACCCCGGCCCACAAGGCTTACAAGACCCAGCTCGTCACTATCGACGGCCGCAAAGGTTCTATAAAAGCCAACTCGTTTGCCGCAGGCAAGATGGAGGAGAGCAATGACCGCGTCATAAACCAGCTTATAGTTAACAATGTACTTGAAGAAGGTCCATGTCAGTTGCAGATGGGGCTTACCGAGCTAAAGCCCGGAAGCGTGTGGAATACCATGCCGGCACACACCCACGACCGCCGCGTGGAGGTATACTTCTACTTCAATGTGCCCGAAGGCAACGCCATATGCCACCTGATGGGAGAACCGCAGGAGAACCGTCTGATATGGCTGCATGACCGTCAGGCCGTCATGGCTCCCGAATGGTCCATACATGCTGCCGCCGGCACATCGAACTACATGTTTATCTGGGGCATGGGCGGCGAAAATCTCGACTACGGCGACATGGACAAGATAACATATACCGATATGAAATAAGACGTAATGGACAACGACTTCAAGGAGGTATCAGAAAACTACACCATAGCGGAAGCCATACGTGAAGCCCGCCGATGTCTGGGATGCAAGGTGCCCGGGTGCAAAAAAGGATGCCCCGTCAGCAACGATATTCCGGAGTGGATTGCCGAACTTGCCAAAGGCAACTTCGGCAATGCCATGTCTATAATACACAGCCGCAGCAACCTGCCGGCAGTATGCGGACGTGTATGCGCCCATGAACGACAGTGCGAGGGCCACTGTGTGCTTGGCAAGAAAGGCACACATATAAACATAGGCAAACTCGAGCGTTTCGTAGCCGACTTCGATTCCGAAGCTGGCCTCGCACATGAAGCCATACCAGAAAAGTCAAGGGGGCGCGTAGCGGTCATCGGCAGCGGTCCGGCCGGCCTTACAATCGCCGGCGACCTGTCGCGACAGGGATTTGCCGTAGAGATTTTCGAGATGGAGCCGGAGCCGGGCGGAGTACTGATGTTCGGCATACCGGAATACCGCCTGCCCAAAGAGGTGGTGCGCCGCGAAATAAAGAAAATAGAGAACCTCGGGGTGACATTCCACCTTAACACCACCATAGGCCGCGACTTTACGGTCGACGACCTTTTCGCCAAAGGCTTCGACGCCATATTCATAGGTACCGGCACCGGAAAGCCTAAAAAACTTGACATCCCCGGCATAAATCATCGCGGTGTACGTCAGGCCATATGGTTTCTGCGACGTGTAAGCCTGTTTCAGAACGGCAATATAGACCGCAAAGAGGTGATAGTAAACGAAGGCGACAAGGTATTTGTGATCGGATGCGGCAATACCGCCATTGATGCGGCGCGCACCGCGGTACGCATGGGAGCGGCGGAAGTGACAGTAGTCTATCACCGCACAATCAACGATATGAAGGCGCTCCGCTCCGAGTATGACGACGCAGTGGCCGAAGGAGTGAAATTTTTGTGGAATTCGTCGGTCAAAGATATTACCGGCGCCGAGGGCACACGCCTGAGCCACATAATAATTGACACGGAAGGCACAGCCCGTACTGTCGAGGCCGACAGGCTCATACTTGCGGTAGGAAGCGCTCCGGCCGCGAGAATAGTATCGACAACAGAAGGCATAGAAGTCGACGACAAAGGATATGTGCTGACACGCGACACCCCTTACGGCATGACCACACGCCCCGGAGTATTTGCCGGCGGCGACGTCACCAACCGGCCCGCAACCGTAGTCCATGCCATGCAGGACGCCAAGAGCGTGGCCGAGGGAATAGCACGCTACATAGACGCGGTAAAGTTGATGGAGTCAATCAAATAATTTAACGTTTATTGCACTCGGTTGAGAGAATAGTCTTAACTTTACGGTCGCTTAACCGATAACCAGAAACTTACAGGATGTTTAACGACACCATCTTAAAAAACAAGACGATATGAAAGTTATAACACTCGGCGAGATCATGCTCCGCCTTTCCACTCCCGGTTTTGACCGCTTCATTCAGGTCGACAGTTTTGACGCCTGCTACGGCGGCGGCGAAGCCAATGTGGCCGTCAGCTGCGCCAATTACGGCCACGACGCTTACTTTGTAAGCAAACTTCCGAAACATGAGATAGGTCAGGCTGCGCTCAACGCACTGCGACGCTACGGAGTGCACACCGACTACATAACCCGTGGAGGTGACCGCGTAGGCATATATTATCTTGAGACAGGAGCGTCAATGCGCCCGTCGAAGGTCATATATGACCGTGCACATTCATCTATAGCCGAAGCGGAGCCTGAAGACTTCGACTTCGATGCCATCATGGAGGGCGCCGACTGGTTTCACTGGAGCGGCATAACCCCCGCAATCAGCGACAAGGCAGCCGAACTTACCCGTCTGGCTTGTGAAGCCGCCAAACGCCACGGAGTCACCGTAAGCGTGGACCTCAACTTCCGCAAGAAGCTGTGGACAAGCGATAAGGCACAGTCGATAATGCGTCCGCTGATGAAATATGTCGACGTATGCATAGGCAATGAGGAAGACGCAGAACTATGTCTCGGCTTCAAGCCCGACAGCGATGTCGAGGGCGGCAATACGGATGCCGAGGGCTACAAAGGCATTTTCAAGGCCATGATGAAGGAGTTCGGCTTCAAATATGTCGTGTCGACACTGCGGGAATCGTTCTCGGCAACGCACAACGGCTGGAAAGGCATGATATACAACGGCAGCGACTTCTACGTGTCGAAACGCTATGACATAAATCCCATAATCGACCGCGTCGGCGGAGGCGACTCTTTCTCGGGCGGCCTTATACACGGTTTGCTAACAATGCCGTCGCAGGAAGAAGCGCTTGAATTTGCCGTGGCCGCATCAGCGCTCAAACAGACAGTACCCGGCGACTTCAATATGATGTCGGCCGACGAGGTAAAAGCACTTGCCGGAGGAGCAGCCAACGGCCGCGTGCAGCGTTAACAATCAGCAAAACCAATAGCTTAAACAATTAACTATGGCAAAATTTGATAAGCAGTCGGTATTGGCCAAAATAGGAGCCACCGGCATGGTGCCCGTATTTTACCACTCCGACCCGGAGATCGCCAAAAAAGTATTGAAAGCCTGCTATGACGGAGGCGTGCGTGCATTTGAATTTACAAACCGCGGCGACTTCGCCCATGAGATATTCGAGACCCTTGTCAAGTATGCGGCCTCGGAGTGCCCCGAAATGGCTGTCGGCGTCGGCTCTATAGTAGATCCGGCCACCGCCGCCCTGTATCTGCAGCTCGGAGCTTGTTTCGTAGTGGGACCGCTGTTTAATCCCGAGGTAGCCAAGATATGTAACCGCCGTCTTGTGCCCTATACTCCGGGATGCGGCAGCATATCGGAAGTGGGCTTCGCGCAGGAAGCAGGATGTGACCTATGCAAGGTATTTCCGGGCGATGTGCTCGGCCCGAAGTTTGTCAAAGGATTACTCGCACCCATGCCGTGGTCAAAACTCATGGTCACCGGCGGTGTCGAGCCTACGGAAGATAATATCGCCTCATGGTTTAAAGCCGGAGTATACTGTGTGGGCATGGGCTCGAAGCTTTTTCCCAAAGACCGCATAGCCGCAGCCGACTGGTCATATATCACCGACAAGTGCCGCGAGGCTCTCTGCTATGTAGCCGCCAACAGAAAATAAATCCCGTCATACAATAAACAAAAAAGGCGCCTTCCGGCGCCTTTTTTAGTATCGTGATATGTCTATTGTCTCGATACCTTGCAGATCATTCAGCTCGAAGCCGGTGGAGTTCCATGTCTCCACGACCACTTGCTTCGTACCCGGGTCAGGTATCTCCATCGCTCCGCCTATGGCATAACCGGCTCCATGATTACCCGAAAGTATAGAACCAAACACATTGTCGCCCGTGAAGTAAGGGAAAACAAAGTTTGACCTGCTGAAGTCAAAGCTCAGCATGCCGTAGCCCTCCATAGGTTGCATTTCATCACCTTCTGCGTTGAGCGACACCTCTTCGGTCATAGCCGGAACAAACACAAGACCTGTATCGGTAAGCACAAGACGGAACTTGTATTGGAAGCCAGTACGCATCTCCACTTCAGGAAATCCGACCACATAGGTCTTGCCGTCGATTACAGCGGTAAGAGTAGCCGGTTTGCCCTTTGTCGAGAACGGTATGACCCACATCTGCGGCAGATCGTCGGTCCAGCCCTTATTGTCTACCGTCTTTGACACCGACAAAGTGAACTGCTCCTTGCCCTTGCCGGTGATTTTTCCCGTACCGGTATGCATTGTACCGGAAGTAAACACCTGTTCGCCGGCAATACTAAGCGACGTAAGAGCACCCGTACCCGAATATCCCTGAGCCACGATATTGAACATAGCGAGGCTGAGTGCATGCTTCATGTTCAGCTTCACATTATGGGTAGTGAAAGATGCAGGCACATACTCTCCGGAGTAAAGCAGGTCGACCTGATCGGTTATGTTGACAGGTATGGCCGCTGGGTCGGTATTGGCCGAACTGAACGGAGCCACCGCATATAGAAATGCATTCTGTCCTTGCTGTATGCGTACTTCGGGAGCGAGTGTCCACTTACCGGAGGCACGAGAAGCCTTGACATTGTCCACTATGTCGGGAGCGTCGATACGTCCGTAGGTCTTGGCCCATACATTCATCGCGTCGCCGTCGTCAAATTCGAGCACCACAGGAGCCTTGGTTATGACCTCGGTAGTTATTCCTACGGCCACAGACTTGTCATCGGGAGCCGGTCCGGGTCCGTCGGGATTATCTTCTTTACCTCCTCCGCAGGCAGTCACGGTCATGGCGGTCAGCAACACTACCGCACCAAGCACGCAGTTTTCATATATCTTTTTCATAATCGGATATTCGTTATATTATTTCACAATCTTGATTTTTTTCACCTCGGTACCGCATCGCAGTTCAAGTACGTTCACTCCGTCGGAAAGGTCGGCTTTATTGAATGTAAGTTCGGGTAGCGGCTCTATAGCGCCCTCAGCGATCTTCACGCCTGCCGCACCGGTTATAGTATAATACACGTTATGCTTCGTTTTAAGAGTAAAAGAGCCTATGGTACGGTTGTAAGACAATGAAGTGGCCTCCTCAATACTACGCCACGGCCTTACCGCGATGGAGAAGCCCTGTACGAGCGACTCGCCGCTTGCTCCGTCGGTCACCTCGATATCGACAGCTATAGTACCGTCTGACTTGTCGAGCCTTCGCGTGGTCTTCAACATGCCGTTATCTATGGTAAAGGGCACCTCGGCATAAGAGTCGGTCGATGAATTATACATGCCGCGCACACTGAATGTCATCGAACCGGCGGGTACCTCTCCGTTTACCATAATGCTTCCTACAACAGAACCGGCATCAAGCCCCTCCTCAATCTCGGAATTGCTTAGAGTTATACTACGCAACAGACGGTCGGGAGCTCCGATACCGATAATAATCACATGATAGTCATTAAAGAAGTATGGTGCATCGCGAAGGTTGTCGAGACGGAAATATCCGTCGCCGCTACCTCCCCATCCCCAATTGACGTGGAAGCTGTTGTTTCCGTCAAATCCGTCGACATTGAAGCTATGTCCGGCATTTCTATCCGTATCCACGGCATTGTATATGACCGCACGGCCGGCATGCAGTTCGTTGAGAACCAAACGGTCCCAGTCGCCTTTGTACGCACTGCGCCATATGTAAGACACATCGTTGCCGTAGCCGAAATGCTCACGAAGGCCGTTGGATATGCGGTCGACCTCATTGGACGGTATGCCCGAACCGTCTACACCGTAATTCATCCTCACGCTCATTCCGGCATGATACAGGAAGCGGGCAACCTCGTCATAGGAGTTTGCACCCGATAATATGTCATCCCAATTATATGCGCGCTCGCTGTCAAAGTTTATGCGTTGTGTACCATAACCGGCAGCGGAATATGATACAGACCCTTTCGGACGAGACGGATACTGCTGCACGCTCATAGCCTGTCCCATGGCTACGGCCACACAGCCTACAAGCGCTTTGTTGTCGTCCGTACCGGGACAATACTTATTGAAAGGGGCGGGCTGATTCCACTTCATAGTGATGAGCGGCTCCACCGATGCTCCGGCACGTGAACGCACCATGACGGGGTCAGCCCATGTTTTCTGCGTGGCACCCGAACGTGCAGCGGTCACCACAAGCTTCTTATACTCGCCAAACATATAGCGCAAATTGTCGGGAGCCGCACCAAGACTCAGGGAGCCTTTGGGCGAGTAGCCTATCACAGGCTCCACATTATCGTCAGCGGCGACGATGACCCATCCCTGCGGAGCGAAGTTTACAATGTAGCAGCCTCCGTCGACACTCTCGACGCTCCTCACCGAATGGCTGACTCCGTTCACACTGTTGATAAATGTAGTGGCAACCGACGATGCACGGGTACGGTCGACGGGCAACGCCCATGCCGTAATGCAACATGTAGCCACAAGCATGCTTATGACAAATTTCTTCATAATGCTGATTGGTATAATGCTGATTTTACTACAAAAATTAATTTCTTACTACAAAAACCGTACGTTTGACTACAAATAAATGAAATAAATCGCAATTTGCCAAACAAAAGACATGAATTCTTCAGAATCGCATCAAAAAAAGAGTCCGGAACGCAGACTGCATTCCGGACCCAATATATTTAACCAAAGATTGTCAACGGAGCGACAAAGTCACAATCGACTTCGCGGGAAGGGTAAGCGAAAGCACACCTTTCTTGACCTTTACATTCTTGGTGTCAAAAGGCTTGATCTTGACATCATTAGGATGATCGAAATCGTTGTAGGCAGCAATGTTGTCGGATGTAATTATCTCGCCGGTGATATTCTTAGCCTTTATGTCGCCGAGCGGTATCTCGATTTTATAAGCCTTGTCGAGCGATATGTTGGTCATGGATACAGTAACAACGCCGTCCTTCTCCGAAGCCGTAGCGCTCAACATGGGCAGAGTGCGGAGTGTGTCGGAACGCTCGCTGCGCACCTTCATCTCGGGGAACTGTGCGGTGACCGGAATCATGCGCGCACCCTGATGAGGCACATACATCTTAAACACATAGTAGGTGGGGGTGAGCACCATCTTGTCATCCTTGGTGAGCACCATTGACTGGAGCACATTGGCTATCTGTGCTATGTTGGCCATCTTTACACGGTCGGTGTACTTGTGGAACACGTTAAGCGACAAAGCGGCCACCATAGCGTCGCGCATGGTGTTTTGCTGATAAAGGTGACCGGGTATGGATCCGGGTTCCTGATCCCACCATGTGCCCCATTCGTCAACGAGCAGACCCACACGCTTCTTGGGGTCATACTTGTCCATAATGTCGGCGTGCTTCTTTATGACATCTTCAATCTCAAGACACTTGCCGAGAGTCCAGTAATAATCGTCGTCGGTAAACTTGGTAGCAGAGCCTTTCGAGCCGGTCCATCCGGGAGTCGTGTAGTAGTGCAGCGAGATACCGTCCATGAGGTTTCCGGCATTTTTCATAAGCACATCGGTCCACTTGTAATCGTAATCGCTCGCGCCGGATGCTATCTTGTAAAGATGATTGCCGTTGAAGTTACGGCAGTAAGTCTGATAACGGCGATATACGTCAGCATAGAACTCGGGAGTGAAGTTACCGCCACATCCCCACGACTCATTGCCGACACCGAGATATTTCAGTTTCCACGGCTTTTCGCGGCCGTTCTCTTTGCGGAGTTTGGCCATAGGACCATCGGCGGCGGTGATGTATTCAACCCACTTTGCAAGTTCCTCTACAGAACCGCTACCTACGTTTCCGCTCAGGTAAGGCTCGGTGCCGATAAGCTCGCACAGGTTGAAGAACTCGTGCGTACCGAAACTGTTGTCCTCGACAGTGCCGCCCCAGTTGTTATTGACCATGCGCGGACGGTTTTCTTTAGGACCGATACCGTCAACCCAATGGTATTCGTCGGCAAAGCATCCGCCGGGCCATCGCAGCACCGGTATGTGAAGTTCTTTGAAAGCCGAAATCACGTCATTGCGGTAGCCGGAAGTGTTAGGTATGGAAGAATCCTCGCCAACCCATATGCCTCCGTAGATGCATGAGCCGAGATGCTCGGCAAACTGACCATAAATCTCCGGTGCGATTGTGATTGCGGGAGCGTCGGTGTCAAGAGTAAGAGTAATAGTCTCGTCGGCAGCCCATGCGGTTGCGCAGCAGGCCGTCATCATCGCGGCAAAGCCGGTTTTTATCAATCTATTCATTATAAGTTATTGTAATAGGGTAATATATACACATGTCATTTTTTATTGAAGCGATACACGACAAAGCTATTCGGGGCAATCGTGGTGTCATACTTTGTGCCGTCGACTGTAATATCGGCCTTCACGGGAGCTATGTTAAGGTTCATTGAACCGTCGCGCTCTATATTGTCGAGGTCAAGGTCCTTGGATGCAAGCGTATAGCTCGTGCCGTCGGTTATCGACTCTTTCTTTTTCAGCCCGGCGAAAGTCAGGACGAGCTGCTGTGGAGTATCGGATGTATTGGCCACCTTTACCACATACTGGTCAGCGTCTTTGTCATAAACGGCGCTTGCAAACAAGCCGTTCTGATCTTCCGCACCTGTAAGGGGCTTCTTGTCCATAGTGAGCTGCAGCACATTGGTGCCTTTGTTTTCTGCGAAGAGCTGCTGCACGAAATAGCTACAGGTAGGTATGGAGCTGAGATTGTCATACCATATCATATCAGGACGCCACTGCCAGCCCTCTACATGAGCGAAGAGAGGTGCGTAAGTAGCCATATGGACAATGTCGGCATTGCGTTCGAGACCGGTCATGAATGCGGCTTCGAGCAGAGCGGCATTGAAGTGATTCCACTTCTTTCCGCGTCCGTGACAGGCATATTCGCCGGCAAACACTTTCGGACCCTTGCGGTCGTAGTTGTCGTAACGGGCGCCCTGAGCGAGGAACCAAGACTCCGGACGGTAGAAGTGCTCGTCAACAAGGTCGGCTTTAAGACGCTTCATCTCGGGCCAAAGGTAGTCAAACTGCTTACCTTCCGAGTCGGGACCCGAAGAGCCAACAATCCTGATATCGGGATAAGCCTTGCGGATAGCGTCAAGGAACGGAGTCAGATGTTCGGGATATTCAGGACCCCACTGTTCATTGCCTATACCTATATATTTGAGGTTGAAGGGAGCCGGATGACCCATCTCGGCACGCAGGGCGCCCCACTTGGTGTCGGTGCCACCGTTGGCAAACTCTATAAGATCGAGAGCATCCTGAATGTAAGGCTGCAGGGAGTCTACGGGCACGTGAGCCTCGGCACCGGGGTTCTGGAACTGACAGGCAAGACCGACACTGAGAATGGGCAACGGCTCAGATCCTATCTCTTCCGAAAGAAGGAAATACTCGTAGAAACCAAGACCATAGCTCTGGTAATAGTCGGGGAAGAAACGATGAGGGAATGTATAGTGCCAGCGATTTTCATTTACAGGACGGTTCTCGACCGGACCAACCGTATTTTTCCACTGGTAGCGGGTGGGCAGGTCGGTACCCTCCACGATACATCCTCCGGGGAAACGGAATATGCCGGGCTTAAGGTCGGCGAGTTTCTGCGCGAGGTCCTTGCGCATACCGTTTTCATGACCGTTCCAAGTGTCGACTGGGAAAAGCGATACATGCTCAAGGTCTACGACAGCATTGTCGGGCTTTGCAAGAAACACCCGCAGCACCGACTTGGCGTCGGTGACCGACGGAGTTATGACGGCAGTGTATTTCGTCCATTTGTCGCCCTTTATCTCGATCTCCTTGCTTGCTATGGTCTGAGTCTCACCCATGCTTTCGGGAGACACAAGCTCAACCCTTATCTTGGCAGGAGCCTGTCCGACATTTCGTGCCCACACAGAGAAGCGATACTCCTCGCCTTTTTTTACGCCGATACCGAAGAAGCCTTCGTTCTCGATGCCGGTGTGCTTGTCGCGGTGGCCGGCTGTAGTAAGGCGTACATAATGAGGATTGCGCTCAAACGGACCGTCATTTTTCAGTTCCACTCCGCCAAATGTGGTCCAGCCCATGAGATTCTGCGGAAAGTCAAAAGAGCGGTTCTTTACCAGTTCGGCATAAAGGCCGCCGTCAGCCGCATAATTTATGTCTTCAAAGAAAAGCCCGTACATGGTAGGCTGTATAGGCGCTCCGGGTTTGTTGGTCTGGAGTACCAGTTCATTGGTAGCCGCATTCAGCGACAATCCGGCACATACGGCCAGCGAGGTCAGTAATTTTTTAGAAAGCGTCATGATATATGGTTTATTAAAGTTGCTTCCGGTCTGTGATAATTCGGTTAATTATAAATATGTATACAGCTTCATCCAAACGGCACTAAGCCTTGGCGTGAAATTTCTTTTAAAGTTAAGACTTTTTTTCATAAAAAATGGTGGAATAATAAGCAATAAAGGAGTAAAAGAATGGATTCATGCTAAAAAACATAAAACACGAGCGACACAATTGTGTTAAATATTAATTTTTAAACACCGTGTTCTGCCATATTTTGCAATTATTTACGTAATTTTGACGTAGTGCAAATAATATATGTTATACATAAATTAATTATTGTGAATGCAAAAGGTGCGTCTAATACCCCCCCCCCATTGCGATATAACGCTGGGCATCAGCCAATTAACCACAGCCGTGGCATTATGGCTTTGTATCCTGTCGGGACTATGGACTGACTGTCATGCCTCCGGCAGCGCGCCGTTTGCCTCGGGCTACAATGTACGGTATTACACAATGTCCGACGGCCTGCCCCACAACTATATACATGACATTTACAGAGACAGCAACGGATTTCTATGGGTCAGCACACAAGGAGGAGGGCTGTCGCGTTTTGACGGATACGAATATATAAATTACGGTCCTGACGAACCATACCGAAAACTCAACGGCATATTCATAGTCAATGTAGCCGAGGATCGCTTCAAACGGCTGTGGATAGCCACCGACCGCGAAGTCGAGGTAATATCGCTCAACACACTTGCCGGCGCGATGCCTGAATCGGGCGAATTAAAACGTCTGGCCGCACACAATTCCATGCGTGTCGTCGTGGATACGACGGGGGCTCTATGGTTTCACAGCGGTAAAACGATTGTGCGGATCGGTTTTAATGCCGACGGCGAGGTAGCCGACATAAGCACAATGCCGTTTAACCACAATCCGCTCAGCCTTATGATGAACGATGCCGAGCACGACGGCAGCATATGGGCCGGCATTGACAACAATGTGGTAAGACTGCACCATGACGGACAAGGTGGAATAACAGCCACACCGATTCCCGGCCTGTCGGGATTTCCACAAGGCATATGCTTCTACTCAATGCTTACCAGAGAAAACGAGATATGGATAGCCTCGGACCGCGGTATATTCAGATACAACCGCAACGAGGACCTGATGAAGCATTATACCCACTCCGACCACGATGCCACCACCATATCGCACAATTTCGTGACAGACCTCGACATAGACAGCTCCAAAAGGCTTGTGGCCACAAGTCTCGGGGGCCTGAACATATACAACCCCATGACCGACACCTTTGAACGGGTATCGCCCTACGAATCAGACAAGATAAGGACCCCGTTCATTACAAACATGCTCGTGGACGGCGAGGACCTATGGATAGCCTCCGAAGGCGCCGGCATAGGCCACTTCACACCCAAGCGGCTGTCACTGACCACTTTTTCACATAACCCCGACAATCCTAACTCGCTGTCGCGCAATCCCGTGAACGCCATTCTTGAAGATGGCGACGGCACTTTATGGGCCGGTACCGTAGAGGGAGGCCTCAACCGTCAGCCCGCAGGCGAAAAAAACTTCTCGCACTACACTTTTGATGAAGGCATACTCAACCACAACACTGTAAGCGCACTTGAAGTAGACGGCGACAACCGTCTGTGGGTGGGCACATGGGGCGGCGGCGTAACGATATTAGACCGCCGCAATCCGAAACACGTGTACAAACGACTGTCGCTTACACACGGAGCAACCCATTGGATAGACTTCATAGGCTCACTTGTAAATGACTCGATAAACGGCCTTATGTGGATGGGCACCAATGACGGTGTGTATGTCTACGACTTCAATGGCGATTCAATAGCCGTACCCTTCGGCCAACAGGCGCTGTCAGTAAGAGGAAGCATAGGCGCGGCCATAGACCACGAGGGCTTTCTATGGCTCGGAAGCATAAACGGCCTGTACAAGGTGGACCTGAACGGGCGGAAGGATGACGGAACATTCAATGCAAAGCACTACAATCATCGGCTTGACGACCCGTCGGCCCCGCATCCCGAACATATGAGCTACATATACTGCGGCTCCGACGGCACGGTATGGATAGCCACCAACGGCAACGGACTTTACCGCAGGGAAGTAAATGACGGAAAAGAACAATTCATAAACTACAACACATCGCACGGGCTGGCCAACAACTCGCTCCGCACAATCCTCGAGGACAGCGGCGGCAAACTGTGGATATCGACCAACAACGGGCTGTCATGCTTCGACCCCGCCACCGCCTCATCAGTGAACTTCAACCAAGAGGACGGCCTGATGAGCGACGGCTTCTACTGGAACGCGGCGGCAAAAACCGCCGACGGCAAGCTGCTTTTCGGAAACACTTGCGGCATAGTGCGTATAGACAAGTCAGACTTTATACTTGAATCCACCGACGTGCCGGTAAAATTCACACGCCTCGCAATAGGATCGGAAACCGTATATGCCGACAGCCCGTACATATCCACCGACATAAGCACGTTTCCGTCGGTGACCATGCATGAGAGCGACAAGTCGATAGGCATCGAGTTTGCAGCGCTTAACTTCACCGACTACAGGACAGGCCGGTACCGCTATCGGCTTGAAGGCTTCGACAACGACTGGATAGAGACCGGCGACGACAGGCGCTTCGCCCGCTACACCAATCTCTCTCCGGGCCATTACACTCTGCGTGTGGTATATGCGCCCGACGGAAGCGGACGCTTCACCGAGGAGGCCACCCTCGACATATATGTAAAGCCGTTTTTCTACAAAACGCCGTGGTTTATTATCATAGCCGCACTCCTTGCGATAGCTGCCGTGTGGGGAGTGTTTCGCTGGCGCATGTCATGGCTCATAAAAAACAAACGCGAACTCGAACGTCAGGTCGAATTACGCACCGCCGAACTTGAACACCAGAAGGGCCTTGTAGAGCAACGTGCCCGCCAGCTCGCCGACCGCAACGACATGCTCACAAGACAGAATGACGAGATATCGCGCCAGAAGTCGCAACTCGCAGAGATGAACATGAAGGTACGTCAGCTTACAGTAGACCGCATATCGTTTTTCACCAATATCACCCATGAGTTCCGCACACCCATAACCCTCATCATAGGCCCCATACAACGCGCGCTCAAACTAAGCTACAACCCGCAGGTCATAGAACAGCTTCAACTCGTGCAACGCAATTCGAAGTACCTTCTTACCCTTGTCAACCAACTCATGGACTTCCGTAAATTCGAGTCAGGAAAAGTGGAGATAATCAGAGCCCGCCATGACTTCAGCCGGTTCATCGACGAACTGGTGACCCCCTTCGAGTCCATGGCCGAGGACCGGCGTATAAATCTGCGGCTCATAACAAGGCTTTCGCACCGTGAATTCAGCTATGACGAGGATGTCATAAGAAAAGTACTCTCCAACCTTATATCAAATGCACTGAAATTCACTCCCGACGGCGGCAACGTCACCGTATATGCCGCGCTAATGCATACCGGCAGCCGATGCGACAAAACCAATACATTATATATATGTGTAAGCGACACCGGCAACGGCATAGCCGAGAGCGATCTGCCAAAAGTATTTGACCACTTCTATCAAGGCAAAAGCCAAATGAAATATCCGGTAGCAGGCACTTCGGGCAGCGGCATAGGACTGTATCTGAGCAAAAGCCTTGTTGAGGTATATGGCGGAGGCATTTCGGTAAAAAACAACCGCAGGGCCGGATGCTCGTTCAGGGTACTGCTGCCTGTCGAGGATGACGTTATGTCGAATGGCTATTCGGAGAAAACAATATCGGATGACCCGAACCCCACCCGGCCGGGGCTTCCCGACACATCGGAGGTGACCGTACTCGTTGTCGAGGACAACCATGACATGAGAAACTACATATGCTCCATACTGCGCTACCGCTACCGAGTCATAGAGGCCTCCGGCGGCGATGAAGCCCTTCAGGTGCTTGCCGGCGGCGATATCGACTTCATAGTAAGCGACCTTATGATGCCCGGCATGAACGGACTGGAACTGTCGCGCCGCGTCAAAGAGAACTTCACTACAAGCCACATACCGTTTCTGATGCTCACTGCCAAAACCTCGCCTGAGTCAAGGCTCGAAGGCTATCGAACCGGCGTTGACGAATACCTGCTGAAGCCGTTTGACGAAGATATGCTCCTTGCGCGCATAGACAACATACTCGCGGCACGCACACGCTACCAGCGTAAATTTTCATCAGGACTGCACTTGGCCGGCCTCAACATCGACGAGGAGTCGCGCGACAGCAAATTCATGCGTCAGGTTATGGAGATACTTGCGTCAAACTACAATAACTCCTACTTCGACGTAAGCGACTTCAGCGAGGCCATAGGCATATCACGGTCACTCCTCAATAAGAAGCTGCAGAGCCTCACCGGACAGTCGACCGTTCATCTTATAAGGACTTACCGTCTTAACATAGCTAAAGAAATAATACTTAAAAATCGTGAAACAAGAACCATGAACATATCGGAAATAGCCTATGAAGTAGGATACAATGACTCAAAATACTTCACCAAATGCTTTATGAAGCAGTTTGGTGTCACTCCAAGTGCCATGCTTAATGGAGAGAATGGCACGCCAGACTTAAATAGCTGAAAATCAACAGCGACACGCCAATAGTTAAAAATATGTCGTAGAACATATTACTCAAAATTACCCCTAAAATCGCACTTTTTCCACCTTTTGTAGCATCGACATCGGTAATTTTGCACTCGATTAACATTAAATAACAATACCATATGGTGCATCTACGACATCACAGAAGCTACATTCCGTTACCTGCCGGCAGCCGGCAGTAAATACTATGCTTCCGGAAGGAGGCCAACCCAGAATTTAAAACAAAACAATATAGTAATTAACCCAAAGAATCCCTTAAACATCTGTATTATGAAGGCCGAATTTAAATCGTCTTTATTAATCGCGGTTATGGTATTTATCTTCAGTTCGTGTTCCAACGACTGGGGACAAGCCGACCCGCCCGCAGGTAATCAAGTTTATCCGACAATGGAGAAATTGGTGACATACACTTTTGACTCCGATGAAGAACTTGACCCATTAGTATTTAATCTTAAATCGTATCCCGGTGGTCAGCAACCCGCCATAATCGAGGACGAAATCGCGGCATCACCCGTGCTCAGCCTCGACGGAGGATACGTGCGCATGATGAACCCGTGGACAGTCAAAGAGTCACAGGCCGCCGCATCGATGACTTTCTGGCTGAAGCAGGTACGCAAACCCGTTGCCGACAATGAAGCGCGAGCCGAAGGTGACGAAGAAGTACAACTCGAGCCTCAGGACATCAGCAGCCCTCTCTTCCACTGGGAGAACGAAAACGGCAGCTCTAAGCTCGATTTCTCTGTCAACGGATGGTGGAAGTATACCGGCGTCGACGGTTCATGGGAGGTCAACAATCCCACAGAGTACGCCACAGGCTACATCACCCCCGACGAGTGGCACTACGTAGCCCTTGTGCTGCGCGATGACAGCTACGGCATCTATGTCGACGGAGAGAAGAAAATCGACTCCCCCGCAGGCACCGACATATCCAATGTCGTGCAGTTCATGACCCGCGCTCCCTACATGTTTATCAACTACGGAGCCGACACTCATGCATCGTTCCTTATCGAAGACCTGACTATTTACCGCAACTCAATATCATCCAAAGAGATAGCCCAGCCCAAGAAGGGCAACATCGGCGGTGGCGGTAGCGGCGATGAAGGCCCCGACCTATCGAAATGGATTATGGTAGGTGCCGATGATAACAGCAACGGCTTCTGGCAAGTATTCTCAGAACCCGTAGGGCTGAATGGAAACGGAACAATCCACTATGAATTCTACAACTATACTTCAGGCAACGAAAACTGGCATAACTGGGTACTCGTTATCACCAATAACGGCGGTATGAGCACCGGAGGCGACAGCGAACTTGTAGTATTCCGCGCCGATAATTACGGATGGGGCGCTCTGTATGAGAACAACGCAGTCCTTTCCTGTGATTATAATTGGGATACCTTCAAAGAAGATATGAAGGGTGCATATGTAAGTATCGATATTGTACGCAATGGTACTGACATAGTCATAACAGCAGTGACAACTACCGCAGACGGCAAGACTTACAATTACAAAATGGAGGTTCCGAATGTCAATGTTCCGACTATCGGTACTTTCTTCACTCTTGAAAACGCTCATCTGCTATTCAATCCTGATGCGACATTCGTAGGACGCACCTATTCAAACGAAGAGTTCACTCTCGGTAACAAAGACAAGACTTCCGGCTTCTGGACCTGTTGGACGCCTGTCGAAGTATTTGACACCGATTTTACCAACTTCGGTTTCGAGTTTATAAACCATCATGGAGCCAATAACTGGCAAGGATGGAACTTCGTTATAACCAATGGAAAACAGGCTCCCGATTCAGGCGACGGATATGCCGAGCAATTGTTCTTGCGTTGCGACAACTACGGATGGGCCTCCCTTTATGATGGATGCGAACGTACATGTAATTTCGATTGGACAACCTATATCGATGACATGACAGACGCGAAGTGCCGTGTATACTTCAAAACCGATGCATCGGGGCAATTCACCATGGTGGCACGTCAGACAACAGCCGATGGTCGCGCCATGCCCGAGTATCGTTGCAAAGGCGACGGCTTCACATTCCCGCTCGGTATTATATTTACCTGCGAAGGATCTTGGCTTGACTTCAGCAAAGTGGGCTACTTCCCGTGGGTAGACATGGAACCTCAACAGTAATCAACTTTAAAATCTAAATACTTTAATAATGGATAATAAACGCAGTACAACGATAGGAAGGTGGAGCCGTGCGCTCCGCCTGTTCCTGCCGGCAATGATGCTGATTATCGCCTCTGCCGCAACCGCGCAGACGACTCAGGTGACCGGCGTGGTACAAGACAATACAGGCGAACCGCTCATGGGCGCCAGCGTCATAGAAAAGGGTACCTCCACCGGTACAGCCACCAATCTTGACGGTGAATTCACCCTATTCGTAAAAGATCCGGCCAAGGCTGTCCTCCTAGTGTCATATGTTGGCTTCGAGACCACCGAAGTGGCTCTAAAAGGACAGACCAAAGTCACCGTCACTCTTAAAGAAGCGGCGGCAGTACTTGACGAGGTAGTGGTAGTAGGTTATGGTCAGCAGAAGAAAGAGTCGGTTATCGGCGCCATCTCGCAGGTCAACTCATCGGACCTTCTCGAGACCCCCTCGGCCAACCTATCGCAGGCCATCACCGGTAAGATACCCGGTGTGATAACCTCGCAGACTTCAGGTGCTCCCGGTAGCGATGACGCCTCGATATTCATACGCGGTCGCGCCACTTTCGCCAGCGACGCGCAGCCCCTCATCCTCGTCGACGGTGTGGAGCGCTCGTTTGCCCAGATAGCACCCGACGACATCGAGACCATATCGGTACTTAAGGACGCATCGGCCACGGCAGTATACGGTGTGCGCGGTGCCAACGGCGTCATGCTCATCACCACCAAACGCGGTAAGGAGCAGAAACCCGTAGTAAACCTCACCGCCAACTGGCAGTGGCAGACCCCGACCCGCAAAGACACTTACCTTGACTCATACCAGTCGGTAATGCTTCTCGAAGAGGCCCTTGCCAACGACGGACTGCCCTCGCAGTTCTCCGCTCAGGACATCGAGATGTACCGCAAGTCGGTAGCCGGAGAGCTCTCGGGCGTAGACGCTCTTCTCTACCCCAACGTGGACTGGTATGACGAGATACTCCGCTCCTCGGCCCCCGCACAGCGCTACAACGCCAGCATACGCGGCGGTACAAAACGCATGCGCTACTATGCCTCGCTCGAGTACTACGACCAGAGCTCACTGTTCAAGGAACTGTCGCGCGACCAGTACGGCAACAAGTCAAGCCAGCACTTCCGCCGCTACGGCTTCCGCGCCAATGCCGACTTCTTCCTCACAAGCGACCTCACTCTGTCGGTCAACTTCGGCACGCGCTTCGAGGAGCTGCGTGACCCCAACTCTTCAGAGTCGGCCGGTTATAGCAACATATTCTATCAGCTCAACCATACTCCCGGATGGCTGTTCCCCGTGGCATATCAGGTACAGAACGGCGACGAGATGAAGACCCTATGGGGCGGCAGCTCACAATATCAGAACAATGTATACGGTACTCTCGCCGTGGGCGGCTACTACAAAGGCATAAAGACTATCAACGAGACCAACTTCATATTCGAATACGATCTGCACAAGATCACAAAGGGTCTGTCGGCCAAAGCCATGGCTTCGTTTGACTACGAAAACTGGCACCGCAACAAATACACCCAGTCATTTGCCACATACGAACTCAATGACCGTGACAATTACGAGCAGCTCGATGCCTACAACAAATTCGGCACCGACAACCCCATGGCGTCGGCATACGACAGCTACTCACTCTACAAGCTTTATATGGAAGCTCAGGTCAATTACAAGCGTGTGTTCAACAACGTTCACGACGTTACGGCCATGGCATTGTATATGCAGAATGACCTCCGCCGCCAGTCGGAACTCGCCCGCCGTTACCAAGGTATCGTAGGACGTATAACCTATGCTTACGACAACCGCTACCTCGCCGAGTTCAACGCCGGTTACAACGGCTCGGAAAACTTCCATAAGGACCGCCGCTTCGGTTTCTTCCCCGCATTCTCCGTGGGCTGGCGCATAACTCAGGAGAGCTTCATGGAGCGCACGAGCGAATGGCTCGACAACCTCAAGCTCCGCGCAAGCTACGGTCAGGTAGGTAACGACGCCTATAGCGTAAACGGTGTTCAGCAGCGCTTCCTCTATGAGCAGAAGTGGACACAGCTCAACAACGACTACTACTTCGGCACCAGCGGACAGCCCGGCATTTTCGAGGAGCAGTATCCTAACTATGCCGTGACATGGGAACGCGCCCACAAGTACAACATCGGTCTTGAGTTCGGTCTGTTCAACAGCCGCTTCACCGGTAACCTCGACCTCTTCTACGAGAAGCGCAACGACATCCTCACCGAGTACCTTACCCGTCCGTGGTGGTTTGGTGTGACCTCGGCCGCCGGTAACCTCGGAAAGACCACAAACAAGGGTTACGAAATAGAGCTCCACTGGAACGACGCCATAGGCCGTGACTTCAACTACAACATAGGCTTCACGTTCTCACATGCCGAAAACAAAATCACGGCTAAAGACGAGCCCGCGCTCATGACAGCCTACCGCAAGACCGAAGGCCGTCCTATCGGTCAGTACTTCGGCCTCGTAGCTGACGGCTTCGTGACTTCAGCCGACATTGCCGACCCCGACTTCCCCCGTTCTACTTACGGCGATGTAAAGGTAGGCGACCTCAAATATCGCGACATGAACGGCGACGGCTTCATAGATGACCGCGACATCACAGCCATCGGATATTCCGACCTGCCTGAAAACACCTATGCGCTCAATCTCGGAGCACAGTGGAAGGGCATCGGCTTCAGCCTCATGCTTCAGGGTGTCGACCATGTGAGCCGTTACTACGACGCCGAGGCCATGTACGCTTTCGTCAACGGCGGTAAAGTAAAAGAACACCATCTTGACCGTTGGAACCCCGCTCTGTCAGAGGGCGAGAACCTTGCCAACGCCAAGTATCCGCTGCTGCATTACGACACTTATGCCGACCACAACCAGCGCCAGAACTCCTTCTTCCTCAAGAACGGCTCGTTCCTGCGTCTGAAAAATATCGAGATCTCCTACTCGCTGCCTGAAAAGTGGATACGTCACGCTTACATGAGCCAGTGCCGCTTCTACGTCAACGCCAACAACCTTATCACTTGGGATCATCTCGACGGCCTCACTGACCCTGAAAACAACGGCTCTAACCGATATCCCATCTGCAAGACCGTCAACTTCGGTGTAAACATTCAATTCTAAACACCTTGATCATTATGAAAATATCAATAAAAAATATGGCGGGTGCCCTGCTATTAGGCTCTACGCTCTCGCTGGCTTCATGCTCCGACTTCCTCGACAAGCAGGCCTCCAACGAACTTACGGAGGACAAGACCTATGCCGACTGGAAGATGTTTGAGGCATTCCACACCGACACCTACAACTTCCTCCTCCATGGCGCCAACCGCGTAGGCGATTCATGGCTCGACGCCGCCACCGACTTGGCCCAGACCTCCATCTCGTCCAGCGGCACACGCGTGTCGTTCAACATCGGCAACTACTACGCCTCAGGCGGCTCGGCCGAACTTACTTCGCCGTGGGAGTCGCGTTACCGCGCCATCCGCAAGTGCAACCGTGTCATCAACGACATGCACAAAGTACCTGTCGACATCACACGCACCGAAGAAGAAGAACGCGCCGCACGCGCCACTATGACAGCCGAAGCCCGCACCTTCCGTGCATGGTTCTACTGGGAACTCTTCCTCCGTTACGGTCCGCTGCCCATCGTCACCGATGTGCTCGACCCCGAGGAAGACATGATCAAACCCTACTCCACCCGACCCACCATCAAGGAGTATGTCGTTGACTTCATCCTCAAGGAGCTTAAAGAGTCGCGTCCCGACCTTCTTAACTATGACGATGCTTGGAACGCCAACCGCATAGGCCGCCTGTCGCAGCCCATGTCGCTCGCCCTTGAGTCGCGCATCAAGCTCTACATGGCCTCGCCCCGCTTCGCCGAACACTCCGGCATAACTTGGGCCGACGCCGCCTCTGCCGCCAAGGAGTTTATCGAAACCTACGGCAATAACTTCGCCCTCTATGCCGAAGACGGCATACCCGCTTCGGAAAACTACGGCAATGCCGTACTCCGCACGCAGTATGTGGGCAACAACCGCGAAGTCATCTTCTTCCGCAACGACGTGAGAATCGGCTGGGACAAAATACGCTTGGACACCCCAGTCGGTGAAGGCGGCCGCGGAGGCAACTGCCCGTCGCAGAACCTCGTCGACATGTATGACATGGCCGACGGCACCTCGCCTTTCGCCCAATACGACCTTACCGGAGCTCCCGTCTACACTTCGGCAGGCATGCCGGCTGTAAACCCAGCCAGCGGCTACACCGACGCCACCATGTGGACCGGCCGCGACCCGCGTTTCGAAGCCACAGTGCTCTATCACGGTGTGGAATGGGGCGACCAGAACACCACGGGCCACATCGACGTACGCCCCGGTATGGCCGACAATCCCCGCGGTAACGCCGACGCCACCCCCACCGGATACTACATGCGCAAGTATATACCCGCTACAATCCTGTCATCAAACCATGGCGGTCAGGCCTATCGTCTGTGGACCATCATCCGCTACGCCGAGATACTTCTCAACTACGCCGAAGCTCTTAACGAAGTCAACGGGCCGTCGGCTGACGTGGCCGACCTTCTCGACCAAGTACGCCACCGCGGTGGCATCACCGGCGACGTGGCCGACCGTGCCGACCTCATGGGCAGCAAAGACGCCATGCGCAATTTCATACACAAGGAGCGCACTGTCGAATTAGCGTTCGAGGAACACCGTCCATGGGACGTTCGTCGATGGGGCGTGGCTGTTGAAGCCCTTTCTCGTCCTGTATATGGCGTAAACGTAGATAACAACGGAGTACCCTCACGTAAAATAGCACAGCCGCGTGTATTTGAGGAGAAGATGTATCTGTACCCCATACCCGAAGCCGAGTACTGGAAAACCGGTCTTGAGAACAACCCCGGATGGAATTAATCTTAAATCGCATTATATCTTAAACTTATGAATAATATCATAAACTATATGTCAGGAAAAGGCAAATGCCTTCTGACCGCAGTGCTTATCGGCTCGTCGCTCACGGCATGGGCCGACGGCGGCCGCGAACTGAAGGGACGTGTCACCGACCCGGACGGCAACCCCATTGCGGGAGCCATAGTCAACGTTGCCGAGCAGAGCCGCATCGTGATTACCGACACCGACGGTAACTTCACTTTGAAAGATGTGGGTTTTGAAGACGAGATCAACACCAAGTGCATAGGCTACGACACCAAGATTGTGGCCGTAGAAGACTTCGACAAGCCTCTTGTCATCATACTTGACCCCGACACCGACGCTTACAAGAAAATACGCAATCTCGCGTTTCAGGACAAGCCTGCACGCTACACCACCGAGGCCACATCGATCGTGACCGGTGAAGAGCTGCAGCGCTATCCCGTGACTGTGCTCCAGAACGCGTTCAACTCCCTGCTCACAGGCGTGCAGACCTACGAGGCCTCCACCGAGCCGGGCTGGGCCGAGACCAAAATGTACATACGCGGTATACGCACCATGAACGCAGCGGCCCGCAACCCCATCGTAATCGTCGACAATGTGGAGCGCGACATATCATTTCTCGACGCATTCCCCATTGACAATGTCACCATACTAAAGGATGCCGCAGCCACAGCCCTCTACGGTATGCGAGGCGCCAACGGTGTCATACTCGTGACCACCAAACGCGGCGAGGCAGGCAAGACCAACATCGAGTTCACACAGGAGATAGGATGGCAGACTCTGACCAACACAATGGAGAACCAGAATGCCTACAACCATGCCATGACATCCAATCAGGTACGCTACCTTGACGGAAAAGATCCGCTGTACACTCCCGAGCAGCTTGAGAAATACCGCCGCGTGAGCAATGGCGAAACTCTCGAAGGCATCGACCGCTACCGCTACTTCAGCACAAACTGGGGCGACGTACTTTATCGCGACCACGCACCGGTATACAAGACCAACCTTCAGATATCGGGCGGTAACAACCGCGCGCGCTACTACGTGTCGGCTTCATACCTGCGTCAGGAAGGTATGTGGAACAACGACGCCACACAGCACAAAGCCGAGGACTACAGCTCGCAGCACGTGCTTGACCGCTTTAACCTCCGTACCAACCTTGACATCAACGTCAACAAGTATCTGCGCGTAGGACTCGACCTCGGCGGACGTATCGACAATATCGTACAGCCCACCGCCTCGGTATTCAACCTTACCACTTTCGGTATGGTGGAGACCAACGTATTTGCGCCCGTATACTGCCCCAACGGAGAACTGTATGTCGACAACAACACCAACAACCCCCTTTATCAGCTCGGTTCTTCGGGTCTTGAAAAGAACCGCCGTCGCCAGCTGTACTCTACCGTCACCGTAAACGGCGACCTGAGTGTCATAACCAAGGGTCTCGGTGTCGACCTCGTGGCTTCGTTTGACGCCTACGACGGCTTTGAGTCCACTCAGACCAACGATATCAACACCTACTCGTACGACTACATGAACATGGCCGTACAGCGCGTCGAGGACTTCACCTATACACGTACCCACACCTACAGCGAGCTTACCAACCCCAATGCCAACGAGCGTGACAACTCTTGGACTCTCAACCTTCGCGGAGGTGTGAGCTACGACCGCACCTTCGGCAAGCATCATGTGGACGCACGCGCATTTGTGCGCTCCTACATGAAGCGCAACAACCGTGGTCCGCATTCGGCCAACTGGTTCCACCTGTCATCAGACCGTTACCTCGCCTACAACGGCGTCCTCAACTATATCTTCGACGGTCGCTACATCGTCAACGGAAGCATATCATACATGGGTAACGACAACTTCGACCCCGATAACCGCTGGGACACTTTCTGGGGCGTAGGAGCAGGATGGGTAATGTCCAACGAGCCGTGGCTCCGCAAAGACTGGATGGACCTCCTCAAAATCCGCGCAAGCTACGGTAAGACCGGTATGAGCGACACCGGTTCGGGACGCTATCCCTACCAGTCGATTTTCGACACCTCGACAGGCTACTCATTCGGTAAGAACGAAACATTCTACGACGGTTACGCCGAAAAGACTTCAGGTAACCCCAACAGCCGCTGGGAAATATCCAAGATGGTCAACCTCGGTCTTGACTGGGGCTTCTTCAACAACAGATTATACGGTAATCTGGACCTCTGGAAAGAGTGGCGCAGCAACATCCTTATCGAACGCTCCACCAATCCCGACCTGCTTGGTATATCCTTCGCCAAGGACTCCTACGGAAAAGTCGAGTCCAAAGGTATGGAGCTCACCATAGGCCACTATAACAAGATTGGCAACGTTGAGTACTCGATTGAAGGACTCCTCTCCTACAACACCAACAAGATCACGGAGATGGACGAGCTCGAACCCGCAGTACCTTGGCAGCGCAAGACCGGCCAACGCATACGCGGCTATGAATCAGTAGCAAGTCTGTATGAAAGCGAAAACCGCGACGCCATCGGCGGATGGAACATGTACCAGTTCGTGCAGTGGGCTTCCGATCCGTCACTCGTTGCCACTTCACAGCAGGACGCCATCGACCATCCCGAGAAATATCCCTACAACACCTTCTCCGGAGGTGGCCAGAAACTCGGTACAGCCGTATTCAAGGACCTCAACGGCGACCGTCAGATAGACTCACGCGACATGGCACCGATAGGCTATACCATGCTTCCCGACTGGACTCCTTCGGTAAGCCTGTCTGTAAAATACAAAGGTTTCGACTTCCGTGCCGTAGGTACGGCCTATCTGAACCGCTCGGTATTCCTGTCACCCTCCATGACCTTCTCCGAATGGGGTTCAAACAACTCCACTCATGAAGTGGTCAATGCTTGGGGATACTACACCGATGACCCCATGGACCCGCGCAACATCAACGCCAAGTACCCCCGTCTGTCGTTCACATACAACTCCGAGGACTCCTCGCGCGACAACGGCTCATATCAGAATACGATATGGATACGCAACGGCGACTACTTCTCGCTGCGCAACATCGAGTTTGGATACTCACTTCCTGAAAAGCTCATAGCCAAGGCCTACATGACAAAGTGCCGAGTATATTTCAGCGCCTACAACGTAGCCACTTGGAGCCATCTGCCTAAAGACATGGACCCCGAGCGCCCGATGGGTTACTGCTGGTGGTATCCCAAGACACGCATATTCTCATTCGGTATAAATGTTGCATTCTAAACGATACAATACCTTAAAATTATGAAATTCAGTAAAATTTCTCTATACATTGCTGCGGTGCTCTCTATAACGGGAGCATCATGCAGCGACTCTTACCTTGACAAAGAGGTCGACCTTACTCTTCAGCCCGAGTTCGTGTTCAGCGACTTCAACATGACACGCGGTGTGTATGCCAACATATATACCTATCTCCCCGATGCGTTTGCCGGATACTCAGACACACAATTCCGTCTGTCACAGGACTGCATGACCGACAACTCCATCGACTACTGGGGTGTGGCGCGTTATCACTCCGTGATGGATGACGCATATGACGCCTCCAACCACTGGTTTGCCTCCGACATATGGAAAAACCGCTACAACGGCATCCGCGCGTGCAATCAGTTCCTTGCCAACGCAAAACCCTCGGTAATCGGAAATGCCGAGAAGCCCGGCGATGACAACAAACTTTATGAACGCTGGTGCGCCGAGGTACGTGTAATCCGCGCTCTGCTCCACTTCGACCTTATCGGTTATTTCGGAGCCATACCGTTGGTGGCTGACGACGAGGAAGGCAATCCCATCATACTGTCGCCCGGTGTCACACTTCCCGAACGCACATCCGCTGAAGAAGCGCTAAAGTGGGTGGCCGACGAAATGGATGTCTGGAAAGACAAACTGCCATTCCGCTACGCCAACGAAGATGAAAACTGGGGTCGCGTGAACGGCGCGGCGGCCTATGCGCTTAAGTCACGCGCGCTACTCTATCGCGCCTCGGCTCTCAATAACCCCTCGGGCGACAAAGGCCGCTGGCAGGAAGCGGCTACGGCAGCTCTCGACTTCATCGCCAAGAACAACACTGTAGCCAACAAGTACCGTCTGCACCGTACTACCGACAACGATCCTCAGAAAAACTACTACGACGTGTTCACATCCGACCCCGTCATGTCCAATGAGTACATACTTAGCCGGTCGGTATGGAACACCCTGAACCTCGTATACTTCAACGGTCCTTGCGGCTTCTCCGGCAAGCTGAGCAACACTGGCTACAACAACCCCACCCAGAACCTCGTTGACGCATACGAAACCACCAAAGGTCTTACCATCGAGAATGATCCCGATTACGACCCGCAGAATCCTTACGCAAACCGCGATCCTCGACTTGCACAGACCATCTTCCACCACGGCATGACTTGGGGCGACGGTGATGAAGCCCGTCAGCTCGACATGCACATACCCGACGGTATAGACTACTCACGCGGTAACGGCGGTACATGTACCGGATATTACTGCAAAAAGTATGTCCACAACATACGTTTCGACGGTACCGTGGGCAACCAGCGTGTGGCTTGTCCGATATTCCGCTATGCCGAGATTCTGCTCAACGCAGCCGAAGCTCTTACCGAAGCAGGTCAGGCAAGTCAGGCCTATCAGTACATCAACGAACTGCGCGACCGTGTAGGCATGCCGGCATACTCGGGCATGAACGATGCCACTCTGCTTGAACGCATACGCAACGAACGCCGCATCGAGCTATGCTTCGAAGACCACCGCTTCTTCGACTGCCGCCGCTGGAAGCTCTTCGAAGGAAAGACTCCCGCTTCCGAAAAGAATCTGCCGCGCTATCAGCAGATATACAATCTTTACGGTGTCACTATCAATACCGAAGGCCACTTCAACTACGGATTGTCGGAAAAATACTCCGCACAGACCTTCAATTCACCCAAGAACTACTATTTCCCCGTACCGTTCAGCGAAATCCAGAAAACCGGTATGCCTCAGAACACAGGCTGGGAGATGTAATCCCCCCTCACTTATTAATATTGATATCTCATGAAAATATCCAGAATATTTCTTTACAGCGCATTGTCGGCAGTCACCCTTCTTACGGGTGCCTGCGACGATGACGACAACGGCTACAGCTACGGCGACCCCAAAGCCGTAGTATCGACGCCTGTCGCTCCGGTAATCAACGCCACCTCGGCCGATGTGGAGGCTACATTCGATATGGCGGCTGACTTCCGCTCAAGCGGTGCAGGCTTCTGCTACGACGTCAATCCGGGCCCCACCATCTACGGCAATGCGGTAAAAGCCACGGTCATCGACAACAAAATGACTGCAACCCTGACCGGGCTCGCCCCGTCCACCACATATTACATACGCGCTTATGTGGCCGTGTATGACAACAGCGACCTTGAATACTCTCCCGAGTTTACCATAACCACCGGTGAGGGAACACCCGAGGAGATGCTTGAAAATTATGTTGCGCCCAAAGACAATGACTACTACGTGGCCATTGCCGGATGGAGCGCACGCGACCAATGGAACCTCGCCAACGTACATGACCCCTCGGTAGTAAAAGCCGCCGACGGCTACTACTATATGTACCAGACCGACGCTTCATACGGCAACGTACACATCGAGGGTGGAGGACACTTCCACGGACGCCGCTCGAAGGACCTCGTCAACTGGGAGTATCTCGGCGCCACCATGCCCGAACTTCCCGAGTGGGTTGTGCCCAAGCTCAACGAGATTCGCAAGGCCATGGGACTTGAAGAAGCCAATCCCGATGTCAACGCATTCGGCTACTGGGCTCCCGTTGTCCGCAAAGTCAGCGACAACCTGTACCGCATGTACTACTCCATCGTATGCCCCGGCTCTATCAACGGTGAAGGCACTTGGGCCGAGCGAGCATTCATAGGCCTTATGGAAAACACCAACCCCGCCGACAACTCGGGTTGGGTCGACAAGGGCTATGTCATAACAAACGCTTCCGACCGGGGTCTGGACTTCAACGTGGCCGCCGATGACTGGGCCAACTGCTACTACAAGTTCAATGCCATAGACCCGGCCTATATCATAACCGACGCGGGCGAACATTGGCTTGTCTACGGTTCTTGGAACAGCGGCATCGCTGCCGTAAAAGTCGATGCTGAAAGCGGCAAGCCCGCCAACCTCGGCAATCCGTGGGGCACAGATGCCGACATAGCCTCCTACGGCAAACTCATATATACCCGACAGATGGGCAACCGCTGGCAGGCCTCGGAAGGTCCGGAGATCATATATCATGACGGCTATTACTACCTCTTCCTCGCTTATGACGCTTTGGGAGTACCCTACAATACACGTGTCGTGCGCTCCAAAAACATCACAGGCCCCTATCTCGGCATCGACGGCACCGACTGCACCAATGCCGGCGGCGACGCATACCCCATAGTCACCCATCCCTACAAGTTCAACGGTCACTACGGCTGGGTAGGCATATCGCACTGCGCGGTCTTTGATGACGGCGAGGGCAATTGGTTCTACGCCTCGCAAGGACGTCTTCCTGTCGGCATTCAGGGCAACGAAGCCAGCAATGCACTCATGACCGGACATGTGCGCAGCATCCGATGGACCAAGAGCGGATGGCCGGTGGTAATGCCCGAACGTTACGGAGCCGTGCCGCAGGTAGCCATTGCTGAAGAAGAGCTCATCGGCAACTGGGAGAACATCGACCTCGGCTATCAGTACGAGACTATGAAAGAGTCGGTAGGCATAACCCTAAACGAGGACCATACCGTGACCGGAGGTCAGTGGGACGGAGCCGCATGGAGCTATGACGCAGAAGCCCGTATACTGACAGTAGGCTCCGTAGAGCTGTACCTCATGCGTGAATGTGACTGGGAGGCTGCTCCGCGCACCCATACCATAGTATACGCGGGTATTGACAACCGCACTACATTCTGGGGCAAAAAACTAAGGTAAAGATTATTTTAGACTCTCGGCGGGCCACTGCCCCTTCGGCTCTCCGACCCCTCATGACAGGCTGCATCTATTGATTGCGGCCTGTCATTTTTATCAGACCAGATTTGACTAATCAGTCTGATATGTTACATAAACCATACTCTATGGTCTCATTTTGCATGGTGGGGTTGTGTTGTTACGCACTATTGTTTAACTTTGAGAAAACAACCGATAAATATTGTTATGAGACGTTCATTATGCTTTCTTGCGACATTGCTGTGCGTGGCTGTGTTTAACGCCGCAGAGCCTTTTGTGTCATTTACCCCTGACAAGGGGCTTTTCAATGTCATTGACAACGGCCGGCCTCTGCCCGTTTATCTCGACAAGGGTGTGGACGAGGCTGTGAGAATAGCCGCCAAATCGTTGTGCGAAGACTTCGGGCGCGTATCGGGCACTCCTGCCGCCATTACCGCAGAAGCACCGGCCCGCGGTATAATAATAGGTACATGCGGTACCCCGGTAATAGACCGTCTCATCGAGAAAGGCGCCATCGACGGCTCCGCACTCAAAGACAAATATGAAAAATATCTGCTCACAACAGTCAGCGACCCCGCACCGGGTGTGGACGAAGCGCTGGTCATAGCCGGCAGCGACCGCCGCGGTACCGTATACGGCATCTACGAACTGTCGGAGCAGATGGGCGTATCGCCGTGGTACTGGTGGGCCGACGTTCCTGTCATCCGTCAGAATAACGTATACATAAAACCCGGCGTATACACCGATGGTGAACCGGCGGTGAAATACCGTGGCATATTCCTCAACGACGAGGCTCCCTGTCTCACGGGATGGGTCAAAAATCATTACGGCACCGATTATGGCGACCACCGGTTCTATGCCGATGTATTTGAGCTGATATTACGTCTTAAAGGCAACTTCATGTGGCCCGCCATGTGGGGATGGGCCTTCTACGCCGATGACCCCGAGAACTCGGCCACAGCCGACCGTATGGGCATCGTCATGGGCACATCGCACCATGAACCGATGGGCCGCAATCATCAGGAATGGGCCCGCAACCGCAAAAATTACGGCGCGTGGAACTACAAGACCAATAAAAAGACCCTCGACCGCTTCTTCAGCGAAGGTGTGCGACGTATAAAGGACACTGAAGACATTGTCACCATCGGCATGCGAGGCGACGGCGACGAAGCCATGGAGGAGGGCACCAACATAAAACTGATGGAGTCAATAGTCAAAAATCAGCGGCGCATCATTGCCCGCGAGACGGGACGACCCGCGTCGGAGACACCCCAGATATGGGCTCTGTATAAGGAGGTGCTCGACTACTACGATGCAGGCATGAGAGTGCCCGACGATGTGATAATGCTCCTCTGCGACGACAACTGGGGCAACGTACGCAGGCTTCCCGACGCCAAAGAGCGCAAACATCCCGGCGGCTGGGGCATGTACTATCACGTAGACTACGTGGGAGCGCCGCGCAACACCAAGTGGCTAAACGTAACTCCCGTGCAGAACATGTGGGAACAGCTCTCGCTCACTTACGACTACGGTGTCGACAGACTATGGGTTCTCAACGTGGGCGACCTCAAACCCATGGAGTACCCCATAACGCTGTTTCTTGACATGGCATGGAGCCCGCGCCAATACGGAGCCGGCAATATCACCGACCACACCCGGCTCTTCTGCGCCCGTCAGTTCGGCGAAGACCAAGCCGACGAAGCCTCAAGAATACTCAACCTCTACAGCAAGTACAACGGACGGGTGACCCCCGAAATGCTCGACCATAAAACATACAACCTCGCCACAGGCGAGTGGAAAACCGTGGCCGACGAGTACGCCCGCCTCGAAGCCGAAGCTCTGCGCCAGTTCCTCACTCTCAGACCCGAATACCGCGACGCCTACCGGCAGCTCATCCTCTTCCCCGTTCAGGCTATGTCCAACCTCTATGAAATGTATTATTCACAAGCCATGAATCTGGCCTTGTACAGTCATGGCGACCCGAGAGCCAACAAGTATGCCGACAATGTGGAGCGCTGCTTCAACCGCGACCGTGAACTCTGTGACGCTTATAACCACGAGATCGCATCAGGCAAGTGGAACGGCATGATGACACAGAAGCATATCGGATACACGAGCTGGCACGACGGATTCCCCGCCGACACAATGCCGGCCGTAAAGCGTGTTGCCGACACATCAAAGGGAGGATATACATTTGACGAAGACGGCCGAGGATATGTCGTCATCGAAGCCGAGCACTTCTACAAAGCATGCGACGGCGATTCGGTACAATGGACCGTAATACCCGACATGGGCCGCACCCTTAGCGGCATAAGCGCCATGCCCTACACAGCACCCCTCGACGGAGCCTCGCTCTCCTACCGCATGAAGTTGCCTTCAGGCACATCAAAAGCGGCTGTAACGGTGGTTGTGAAGTCGACTCTCGCATTCAAGAACCGTGACGGCCACCGCTATGAAGTCGATTTCGGTGCGGGAGAGCCGATTGTCGTGAACTACAATCACAATCTAAACGAAGCTAAAGAAAACATATACGATATATTCTATCCCACCGTGGCACGACGCGTAGTGGAAAAGACCGTTGAACTCCCTGTAGCAACCGACAAAGACGGCTACGCCACACTTACGCTGCGCCCCATCGATGAAGGCACCGTATTTGAAAAAATAGTTGTGGACCTCGGCGCATACACTCCGCAGTACCTATACGGCACCGAGTCATCCTGCTCCCGTAATTAGCCTATAGGACCTATTAGTCCAATTGAGTGGAATAAGCACTGATAGAACGCGGTTTTCCGAAAAATATGACGGAAAATCGCGTTTTGTCCATAGCCCACGCAATGAACAGCGAGCCACCGACAGCAAACGGCACGGCAATGCAGGCAAATAAAACAAGTGTAGAATCGAAGCTGAACAACGGCAAAAAAGCCTTGCTCGCCATGGTAAATATGGGTGAAAACAGCAATATCGGCAGAGTATTGCGGCCTATAAAGTGCATGACCGACTTTATACGCACGGGTATAAACCGGTAAATCCAAAGCATGCAGCACACAGACAGATAGACTATGGCTAAGCCCGCAAGCGTGAACCGGTCAAGATTTTCAGGAAAACAGCAAAGTATGACCAGCGGCACAAAAGCCAATGCCGTGGGACGGAAGAGCACATCGAAGTCCATATGGCAACGTCCTACCGCAACTCCGAGTATAAAATACAGCGCGCTATCGGCTGACAGGAGGCCGATGTACGACAACACGCCCAAACACAGCGACAGAACGATAATAAACAACAGCGTAGGCAAACGACGGCACGCCACACTGCACAGATAGCACGCAAGGAGCGCCACAATGAGCGTGTGCAGATACCAGTAAGGCCCCATGGGCTGAAAAAACACGTTGTGAATGATCACGGCAGGTGACAGCGACTCGACTCCGCCTCTGACCGGCAGAATGGCCGACATGCCTGTGTAAGCGGCTTCCATGACGGCATAAGGTATGAATATCCACAGAATGTATCGACCGAAAACCGCCGCCGGTTTGCTCATGTTGGCAAACAAACCCGACAGAAACAGAAATACCGGCATATGAAACGTATATACGACAGCCTTGGCGTAAGGATAGGCTTCCTCGACACACACCAGATGGAAGAGCACCATAAGTATGATGCATATACATTTTACAAAATCAGCCGTCGCAACACGCTCTCTCATGCGGAAAAGTGATAAAAAACGGGCCGTTGACAGTCGAGTCACGGCCCGCCTATTGAAAGGTTGATGTATTTTGTCTTATTACTTCTTGCCGGGGTTGACGTCAGCCACCTCTACATTGAAGATAAGAGTCTGGTTAGGACCGATCTTGGCATAGGGCTGTCCCTTCACGCCGTAAGCGAGGTCACCGGGGATGTAAAGCACATACTTGGCGCCCTTCTTCATCATCTTCAGACCTTCACCGAAGCCGGGCACGACGTTGCGGGGGCTGAATGTACGGGCCTCACCCTTGGAGTCGTCAAACACAGTACCGTCGATAAGCTCTCCGGTATAGATGACAGCTACCTGATCCTTGTCGGTGATAGAGTCGCCTGCACCTTCGTTGATGACCTTGTACGAAAGGCCCGATGCGGTAGTCTTGATAGCGGCATCCTTGCCCTTTATAGAGTCGATGTAGGCTTCGCCGGCCTTGCGGTTGGCTACGGCTTCGGGAGCGTTATTAAGCTCTTCGAGTTTACGCTCTTCGGCACGAGCCTGAGCTTTCTCCATAAGATTGTTGAGAAGCTGCTGGTCCATCATGGAGTCACCGACACTGTCGGCCATGAAAGCTTTCTTGAATTCGGCCATGAACTCGTTGCGGTCCACCTCAACACCGAGTTGCTGGTAGAAATAGTTGAACTGCTGGGCCAAACGAGTACCCATGCTAAGACCCTGAAGATAAGCCACATCAGCAGTGTCAACCATGACAGCAGTCTGCAAACCGCGCATAAAAGCGGCCTTATCCATCTTAGGATCGCCCTCACGGGTGAAGTTTTCGTTAAACTGACTGCCGATAACTTTAGCGAACAGCACCGACACTGAGTCGTTCAATGCAGCATCCTCGCTGCTTGCGGCCTGTGACTTGTTGCAGGCTGTCACGCTCATAAGCATGGCACCTACTCCACAGGCAAGAATAAATTTCTTCATTGTAATAACGGTTTATTAATTTACTTTTATTAGTTCCACATCAAAAATAAGGGTCGAGTTGGGGCCGATGACATTGCCGGCGCCGTTAGGACCATAGGCGAGATTGGACGGTATGAAAAGACGCCATTTCGCACCCTCTTTCATCATCTGAAGAGCCTCCACCCATCCGGGTATCACCTGAGTCACGCCGAATGTGGCGGGCTCGCCTCTCTCCACAGAGCTGTCAAAGACGGTGCCGTCTATCAGTTTGCCCGTATAGTGTACAGTCACGCTGTCGCTTGCCACGGGCTGTTTGCCGGTACCTTCATTGATCACCTCGTACTGAAGTCCCGATGCGGTAGTCTTCACCTCTTGGCGTTTGCCGTTCTCTTCAAGAAATTTTTTGCCGGCAGCCTCGTTGACTTCGCCCATCTTGGCGGCAGCGGCACGTTGCTCGGCCTCCATCGCCTCAAAAAATGCCTTTATTTCGGCTTTGGCCTCGTCATAGCTCATCTTAGGCTGAGCTCCTTCGAACACAGCGGCCACTCCGTCGGCGAAATCTTTGATATCAAGAGTCTTTATGCCCGAACTGCGGAAATTATTGCCCATGCTGAGTCCGAGAGCATAGCTTATACGGTCTAAATTCTGATTGTCCATAACAGTCACTGTTTTAAATATGAGTAAGTGTGCAAAATTAGAGAGAATATTTGGATTTATATATTAACTTTATGTAAAAATAGATAAATTGCCCTTATACTTCACCAAAGAGGCTATAAAGCTCGTCAAACCGAGCTAATGAATCGCCTCCGTGACGCGCTATGGAATTACGCACGCGACTGAGCGTCTTCTTTTCCATGTCGCCGCTTTTTGAGTAGAACTTGTCGGCATAGCATATGAGTTTTTCAAGCATCGTCTCGGGACAATAGTCGGCAAGCGGCAGGTCGAGGTTCTGACTTATTATGTCCTCCATTGTTATACCGGTACCGGTGTGCCGCTCCGCCACACGGGCCCATTCTTCGGGCATAGCCTCCGCGCGCAACAACCGCGCGCCTATAACTCCGTGACGAATATATGGATACGCGCCTGTACAATGTATGCCGGGCGCGGAGGTGGCGAATATGCCTATGTCATGAAGCATGGCCGCACCGGCCACTTCATGCGCGTCAAGCCCCAGCCCGCGCTCGCTGTTGATGGCGAGAGCGAGCGCGGTCACCTGACGCGCATGTCGCATGTATATGGTCCGTAACTCGTTATCGGAGGGATAATACTTGTCTATTATGGCCTGATAATCGGCGGTCATCAGTCGACGATTGTGTTCCAGTTATGGATGTCCTCCTCTTCGCCGAGCTGTATGGCACGCAGACGGTTATAAAGAGCCGTGACTACCGGACCCGGCTTGCCGTCCTTGCTTACCACGTATTTTTTGCCTGTGTCGAGATCATCAATCTCCGCTACGGGCGAAGCTACAGCGGCAGTGCCGCAAGCGGCCGCCTCCTGTATAGACTCGAGCTCCTCGATAGGTATGTGGCGCTGCTCGACCTCAATACCCATGTCGCGGGCAAGCTGCATTAGGCTTTTGTTGGTTATAGAAGGCAGTATCGAGTCCGACGCCGGGGTTATGTACTTGCCGTCCTTGATGGCAAAGAAGTTGGCCGGACCGCATTCGTCAAGATACTTCTTCTCCCGGGGGTCAAGATAAAGTACAGCCGAATAGCCGTGTTCGTGAGCTTTCTCGCCCGCCTCAAGGCTTGCGGCGTAGTTACCGCCCACCTTCCAGCGGCCTGTGCCTTTGGGAGCCACTCGGTCAAACTCACGCATGATGCATATGTTGGTAGGCTTGAAACCTTCCTTGAAATATGGCCCTACCGGAGTGACGAGTATCAGAAACAGATACTCGGTAGCAGGCTTGACACCCACCTGAGCCGAGATGCCGATCTCAAGAGGACGTATGTAAAGCGACGCACCGCTTCCATAAGGGGGCACAAAACGTTCGTTGAGCTTCACCACCTTCTTTACCATCTCGCAGAATAGTTCTTCCGGTACGGGGGCCATCAGCAGACCTTTGGCTGAACTTATGATGCGCTTGGCGTTTTCTTCAAGTCTGAATATCCTTATTTTACCGTCCTTTCCGCGAAACGCTTTAAGACCTTCGAAAATTTCCTGTCCGTAGTGCAGGGAGGTCGCGGCGATATGCAGGTCGATGGTCTCGGACTGCGATATCTCTACATCGCCCCATTTTCCATCACGGTAATAACAACGCACATTGTAGTCAGTGGGGATGTAGCCGAATGACAGCTTACCCCAATCCAGTTCTGTATCCATAATTATATTATTTCAATTTCTGCGAAATTAACGATAATTATTCAATAATATATAATTTATACGAGAATTTTATCGCTTCAACGCATGTGCAATGTCTTAACGTAAACGCCAAGACATTGCACATGCGTCACATTACCGGCCCTTGCCTCTGAGGTACTCTGCGGGAGTGACACCGGTCACGTTTTTAAAATGACGGAAGAACGTGGCACGCGACGAAAATCCGCACATCTGCGACAGAGCCGTGAGAGTATAGCGCGAAGGGTCTGACTCGTCCACTATATGCTTGAACTCTGCCACACGATACCAGTTGATGTAATCATAGTAGCTCTTTTTAAGATACTGATTGAACAGAAATGACAGTTCGTGCCCCGACACTCCTGCCAACCGGGCCAAATCACCGCTTTTCAGGCCGGGATCGGTATATGGCTTCTTCGTCTTCATTATCTTGTCAAGATGCTTCAGAAGCCGCTGACACTCCTCGTCGCTCATGCGCAAGGATTTGTATCTGTTACGGCGTTCTTCTTCAGCAGCCGCGGCTGCTTGCCGAGCTGACAGCTCGGCAAGTTCGAAATGCATGCGCAGTTCCTTACGATGACGCCTATGTCCCACCATGAATATAACAAGGAGCGCGACAGCCACAAGAAGCAGGACCGACATGGATATCACAATCCAACTGAAGTGCGACTCCACCGTTATCTTAAGAGCGGACTCGCCCGGACGTCCGTCGCCACGGCGTACACGCAACATATAGGTACCCGGACTAAGGTCGTAATAAAGTATCGGCGACTTGCCTATCTTCTTTTTCCATTCCGAGTCATAACCGTCAAGACGATATTCTATGTACTGATATTCCGGAGCTATGTATTGTGGATTGGAATAATTCACCGAAAGATTATTCTTATCACGCGGCAGCCGTAACACAGACTCCCCGTCCTCTTTGCCGATAAGTCCGGTTACACTCTCGCCGTTGGCATAAACATCTGTTATATATACGGGATTGTCGATTGACGGCTGGCGTTTAAGACGGTCAGAATCCAACTTTATCAGACCAAGTGTATTGCCAAACCACAGGTTTCCGTCATCATCACGCTGCGGCGGACAGAGGGTAAATACGGAGTGGAACAATCCGTCAGCATTGTTAAACATACGGAAGTCCGATTTTTTATCATATCTCACAAGGCCCTTTTCGGTACCGAACCACAGCCAGCCCTCCGTATCCTCAAATACAAATGTGATTATAGAGTTGGACACATCGCTCTTAAACGGTATGGGCTCAAAATGCGTAAGCGCCAGATTGGACTTTATCACCTGACCGCGGTCGGGTACAAAATAAAGATTGTGCTCAGAGTCCTCGTAGACATCACGTATCTTGGTATTATTGACGAATCCTTTTGGGAAACGGTCGGCCGACAGAGTCTCGCCGTTCCACACGGCCATGCCGTTTTCGGCACACATCCACCCTCGGCCCGAGCTGTCAAAAAATATCTCGTATACATTGCCTGCCGGCAACTGTGAGTTAGCCTCGTTGTAGCAGGCTGTCTCCTGTCCGTTTCTGAAGCGAAAAAGCCCGCGCGATGTCCCGATCCACATGTTGTCGTCATCATCGACAACGATAGAGAATATCGACTCGCCGTAAAACGGCTGACGAGTATTGTCAAAGTCGGTCAGAAGCAGTGTGTCCGGATCAAAGACATACATGCCGCCTCCGTAAGTGCCTATATAATACTTACCGCGATAAAGAGCTATCGAAAATATTATATTGGACCGTATTTCCGGAAAACTGAATGTGGCCGAACGCCCTGTTCTCTCGTCGATGTAGTAGAGGCCTTCGCGAGTGCCGATAAGCTTGCGGGGTCCGTCGATCGATACGGCTCTGACAGCCATTGTACCGGTATCGATCACTCCGGGGTAGGAATATGTCTCGAATATGCTGTCAAAATAAGGCGTATAATCCACACCGTCCTGATAATAGCCTACCCAAAGCAGTCCGCGGTCATCAATAAGCATAGAATATACCGAATTGCTCCGGAGCCGGGAGCCATCAGCCGACCGCGACGACAGATTACATACAACTTTGCCCTCGGGCACCGAGTATATGAATATGCCCTCTCCGTCAGTGGCTATATACAGATAGCCGTCATCATCGGCCGACAAGGAGGTGATTATGTCGTTGCCTATATCTATGCTATCGGTAAAATCGCGCCGTTCTATGTCGAAAAATATGACCCCGTCACCGGTAGTACCGACAAAAAGCAATCCGTCATGCCCCGAAAGGCGTGACACCGTACTGCTCACCGGCACCCTGTAGACCTCGGTACGGCGCGTGGCAAAATCCAGATGATAAAGTGTGCGCGACGCAGCTATCCACATACCCTCGTCGCCGTCGGGCCACAATGCGGTCACCTCATTGTCTTTTGACAGCACGTCATCGCGCAACAGCAGTCGAGCTATAGAATCGCTTGCCGTCCTGTAGACAAACAAGCCATAACGCGACCCTATGTACAAGACACTCTCTTCGGCACGGTACACAAGCGTATTTACCGGGAAATTGATCTTATCAGGACATATGGCAGACAGCTCCCTGCTGTCGGGACTCAGCCTGAACAGTCCCTGATGGTTGCCTACGAATATCTCGCCGTTTTTTCCTTCAGTGATAGCATTGACTCTTTCGGGTCCAGACTTTGATCCGGGAAAATGATACGACCTGATATTATTGCCGTCGAAACGGTCGAGAGCAACACCGGTGCCCAGCCACACATAGCCTTTTGAGTCCTTGTATATGGTATTGACAAGTATGTCACTCAGCCCCTCCGATGAAGAAAGATGATAAAAATTTCTTGTAGCGCCTGTACACGAATATGCATAACCCCATACCGCAAGCAATAACACCAGAATACGACGCAATATATCAATTGCTTCGATTCTGCCTGCGGATTTCATCGGTTTACACATCTATACGGGAGTTTAAGGTTATTTTTTAAATGCAAATTTAGCATATCTTTTTATTTATAATACTCCATAAAGTCCTTTTACACTCACTCTGTCGTAATTTTTTCCGTAATTTTGTACAAAATAAGTATAAGTAATGGAGAAAAAAACAATCTGGGACCTTAACCGGATAACTCCCGACAGTTTTAAGACAGCGCCCAAAGTGCCCATAGTCATGGTACTCGACAACATACGCAGCCTGAGCAATGTCGGGGCAATACTGCGCACATGCGACGCCTTTGCAGTGGAGCGGGTGTTGCTATGCGGTGTCACCGGCACCCCGCCGTCGCCCGAGATACACAAGACAGCACTCGGAGCCGAGGACTCTGTCGACTGGACATACTGCGACGACACCCTCGAAGCAGTCAGACAACTCAAGCGCGACGGTTATACCGTGTGCTCCCTCGAGCAGGTCAAGGGCAGCGTGTCGCTTGAGTCATTCACACCTCGCGAGGGCATGAAGTATGCACTCGTCGCCGGCAACGAAGTAAAGGGAGTGGCGCAGGATGTGGTGGATGCAAGCGACGTATGCCTCGAGATACCGCAATTCGGCACCAAGCACTCGCTCAACGTGTCGGTAAGCGCCGGCATAGCCCTATGGCAGCTCTTCGCCCATATGCAACTTAGGCAATAAAGCACACATGAGAGTGTCAATAATGGAATGACGACCCTCCCAGAAACTCCCTCAACAAAGATGTAGAGGGTATAAGGCGGTCGGTTATAGGGGTGAAGTAACTCAACAGTTTCCGCAACCTGAATGCTTCGGCATACTCCGGAATGTCGCGCGGCACACCGTTAAGTATCTCTTCGGCAAACTCTTTCATGACGCCAAGCTCGAATATGAGCGACGAGTTAAACATGGCGTCGGCATTTTCCTGAAAGGGAAATATCCAGCGCTCCTCGCCGCGACGCACGCTCGGCCATCGCTTTATGGTATCGGCAGCCGACACACCTCGATATTTGTAATCGCGTATTATACGGCGCAGCAGTCGATTATCGGTCGTGGGCACCCAGTTGTGATCATCAATCGACAGCGTGGTCAGCGCCGACACATAGACCATATACTTCATCTTGGCGTCTATATGCGAGGTCAACTCGGGATTCAGCCCGTGTATGCCTTCGATAAGCAGCACCGAATTATCGTTGAGCTTAAGTTTGCGTCCTTTATATACACGTTGACCAAGTTCGAAGTTATAGGTCGGTAGGTCAATCTCCTCACCGGCTATAAGCGCGTTGAGGTCGCGGTTAAACGTGTCGAGGTCGAGAGCGTAAAGCGACTCGAAGTCATATTCGCCGTCGGCATCGCGCGGAGTCACGTTGCGGTTCACGAAGTAGTCGTCGAGCGATATCATCTTAGGCTCCAGAAGGTTGGTCATCAGCTGTATGGCAAGGCGCTTGGTAAATGTAGTCTTACCTGACGACGACGGGCCGGCGATAAGCACCACCTTCGCCCCGCCTTCGGCATAGCGTCGCGATATTTCGTCCGATATACGTCCTATTTTCTTGTCATGCAAGGCCTCGGCCACATTGATCAGCATGGCGGTCTCCTTGCCGGCTACAGCGTTGTTCAGGTCACCTGCATCATCCACCCCTATCACCCGGTTGAAAGCGAGATAATCGGTAAACGCATGATACATCTTCTCCTGCGCTATCGGCGATGCGGCCACCTCCGGATTATTGCTGTCAGCCCCCATAAGCAGGAAGCCCTCCTTATATAATATAAGGTCAAATACGGCACACATCCCCGTAGACGGGGCAAGGTTTCCATAATAGCTGTCGCATACTCCGTCAAGACGGTAATACACGGTGTAAAGCTCATGAGTGGTGCGCAACAGCTTCACCTTGTCGTGAAGCCCCTGCTTCTCAAATATTTTTATGACATCGGAAGTAAGCCGCTCCTTCCGCTCAAAGGGTATATTGCGGCCCACCAGCTCCTTCATGTAGGCTTTCAGGCTGCCTACCACTCCGCCGTCGACCTTGACATCGCCCTCAAGACGGCAATAATAGCCTCTTGACACGGAATGCTCTATCATAAGGCGCACACCCGGATAAAGCGCCGCCACAGCCCGGTAAAGCATCATGCAAAGCGACCTCACATACACACGGTGTCCCGACGGACTCTGCGCCGTCAGAAAGAGCACCTGCTTCGGCGAAAAGAGCGGAAACTGCATGTCCTCCGTCTTGTTGTTGACCTGCGCGCATATCGGACGCTCCGGCAGTTCGTCGGCTACACTTTCATATATGTCAGTGAGCGTGGCTCCCCCCTCAAATGATATATATCGCTCCACATTCTTGCAATAAACCTTAAGCTGAGTACTCATAAAAACCATTATTAATAGTTGAAACAAAAATCGTCTTTGTAAAGATACAAAACTTTTACGTGATAAGTTCAGTCATACATCACCAACTTAGACTAATCAGACTTATTTGTCCAATTTAGAGGTGCCGGAGTTTCGATAGGCTATACGTGCTTTGGTCATTTGTTCTCGAATTCCACCATTTTTAAGAAAGTCGTCTTTAGCACGTTCAATAAATTTACGAAGAAAAACATCAGTCTGATGAATGAGGGTTATAGCAAGATTACAAACCATTTCCTGATTACACTTTTCGAAAATTGCACGATAATAAGCCGAGTCATTATGTTGAGAGCACAATATCCTGAGCTTAATGAGACGAGGATTGTCTTTTGACCACTGTACATAGTTATTGATACGCAAATAATCCTCATAATCAAGCAGTAGTTCCTGAAGAGAGGCTTTTGCGACATTAAGCAACTTTATCTCGGTTTCACGTGAAGTAGTCGATGCAGAACATCCCTCTGCGATATTCTGCTTGCCGCTACGGGCAGCTTGAATCATCTGGTCAACTGTTCTGTCGCCTTTTTGCAAGAACTTACGAGCAAACAGTACCGTAATATCGTAGATACACTCCGATTTTTGAAATGCAATCAGCTTTCTGAAATTACCACGCTGCGGCAGGAAGTCATTATCGTGCATAGTATGATTATTATTGGTCCAATTGGACTAATTGGTCTAATTTGTTTTATTGGCCTTGTAGTTGAAAGTGCTGCCCCATGAGGCGCGGTCAAGGTTGCGGTAGCTGACGGCTTCCTGCATATGGCGGGGGAGTATGGGCTCGCTGCCGTCGAGGTCGGCTATGGTGCGCGCTACCTTAAGGATGCGGTCGTAGGCGCGGGCGCTCATGTCGAAGCGTTTCATGGCGTTTCTGACTATGTCCATGCACGCATTGTCAAGACTGACATGCTTTTCGATAAGCCGGGCGTTCATCTGGGCGTTGCAGTAAACCGACCGCTCTCCGGCAAAGCGCCTCGACTGTATGGCACGGGCACGGGTAACCCTGTCGCGGATGAGGGCGCTTGACTCACCGCGCTTCATGGCCGACAATTCGTCAAAGGGTACCGGCATGATCTCGACCTGAATGTCAATGCGGTCCATCAGCGGACCGGAAATGCGGTTAAGATATTTCTGCACATGTCCCGGGGCACAGGTGCACTCCTTGGCGGGATGATTATAGTAGCCGCACGGACATGGATTCATCGAAGCCACCAACATAAATCCGGCCGGATAATCAATCGAATACTTGGCTCGTGACACTGTTATGCGACGGTCTTCGAGCGGCTGCCTCATGACCTCGAGCACCGAACGTGAAAATTCAGGGAACTCATCAAGAAACAAAACTCCGTTGTGAGCCAGCGATATCTCTCCGGGCATAGGATTGGCTCCACCGCCTACAAGAGCTACAGGCGATATGGTATGATGAGGCGACCTGAACGGACGCTGCGTCATGAGCCTCGAACCGCTCTTCAATTTTCCGGCCACGGAGTGTATTTTGGTGGTCTCAAGTGCTTCCTGAAGCGTGAGCGGCGGCAATATGGACGGCAGACGCTTAGCCATCATCGACTTGCCGGAGCCGGGCGCACCCACAAGCAGTATATTATGGCCGCCGGCGCAAGCCACCTCAAAAGCACGCTTGACGTTGTCCTGACCCTTGACCTCGGCAAAGTCAAAGTCAAAATCGGTGACAGCCCGACCAAACTCCTCGCGGGTATTGACAACGGTGGGCGCCAAAGGCATCTCTCCGTTAAGAAACTTCACAACCTGCACGAGACTCTTCACTCCATAAACGTCGATGTTATTGACCACCGCCGCCTCGGTGACATTGTCCTCTGGCACTATCATGGCCTTATAGCCGAGCTGACGCGCCTTTACAGCCATAGGCAAAACGCCGCGTATGGGAAGCACAGAGCCGTCAAGCGACAGCTCGCCCATGATAAGATAGTCATCGAGGTTGCAACAGGCCAGCTGTTCCGAAGCGGCGAGTATGGCAAGGCTGATGGGCAAATCGTAGGCCGCTCCCTCCTTCTTTACATCGGCCGGCGACATGTTGATGACCACCGAACGGCGCGGAAACTCCAGCCCCGACTGCTTCAGAGCCGACCTTACACGCTGATAGCTCTCTTTGACGGCCGTATCGGGCAGACCTACAAGATTAAACGATGCACCTATCTCCACGGCCACCTCTATCGTGACGATTATGGCGTCAATACCTTGCACCGCGGCTCCGTAAGTCTTTATAAGCATAGGATTATGATTTTAGTATAACGATGGTTTTTCACAAAGATACGAATAAGTCCGGAGCAAAAGCAAATAAATTTACTTTTTGCCGAACAGCCTGTTTTTGTACTGTCGCCGCATTTGAGTAACTTTGCACTCTTAATTTAAATATTATGAAGCAAGTCTGGAGAAAATATCGCGAAAATTATGCCGCCATCATCAAACTCGGCATACCCATCCTCATAGGGCAGCTCGGCATGATTGTCGTGGCCTTTGCCGACAATATAATGGTAGGGCGCTATTCAACCGAAGCGCTTGCATCGGCCTCGTTTGTCAACAACGTGTTTAACGTAGCCACATTTGCCTGTATCGGTTTTACTTACGGACTCACGCCGCTCATCGGAGCCCTTTTCTCACAGAAGCGCTTCGACACCATCGGCGCCATGATACGCAACGGAGTGCTCGTCAACATCATCTTCGCGCTGCTTGTATCGGCCATAATGGGTGTCATATGGCTTAATCTCGACCGGCTCGGACAGCCCGTGGAACTTATGCCGCTAATACGTCCCTATTACCTGATAGTACTGTGCGGCATGGTGCCCGTAGCGCTCTTCAATGTATTTGCACAATGGCTCTTCGCCATAAACCGCACGGCACTACCCATGTGGATAATACTCGCATCAAACCTATGCAACATCATAGGCAACTACATGCTCATATACGGACATTGGGGATGCCCCGAACTCGGCCTTATAGGAGCCGGCTACAGCACACTCTTCGCCCGCGTACTCTGTCCGGTGGCGGTGATAGTCATCTTTTTCTGCGCAAAACGTTTCCGCCTATACCGCGACGGCTTCATCAGCTCCTCATTGTCATCGCTCACCATAGGACAGATCAACCGTACGTCATGGCCTGTGGCACTTCAGATGACCTTCGAGTCGGGGTCATTCACCATCGCCGCTGTCATGGCCGGATGGCTCGGAGCCATAAGCCTTGCGGCATTTCAGATAATAGTCATCACCGGCACACTCGGCTTCTGCATATATTACAGCATGGGCTCCGCAGTATCGGTGCTCGTATCAAACGCCGCCGGACTCGGCGACCGCACAGGCATGCGGCGCACCGCCTTTGCAGGCTACCACATAATGCTTGCCCTCGCCACTGTGTCATCGCTCATATTCATTTTCTTTGAAGAGGCCATGATACACGCCTTCACCGAGGACCCCGAGGTCATAGCCGCCACTATGGTACTCATAGTGCCGCTCGTGCTATACCAGCTCGGCGACGCCACACAGATAAACTTTGCAAACGCCCTGCGAGGCACATCACACGTGATGCCAATGATATGGATAGCCTTTGTATGCTATATAATCGGAGGCATACCGGCCACATATCTGCTGGCTTTCACGGCAGGACTGGGCACCTATGGCATAATACTCAGTTTTTCGGTGAGTCTGTTCATGGCCGCGGCCCTGTTTCTGTACTTTTTTATGAAATCCACCCGCGAAAAAGCCGCATGACCATGCCGTCATGCTTAAATTTTCGACATAGCGGCTTGTTGCAATACAAATTTCATTATCTTTGTGAAATATAATACAAAAGTTTTATCTATGGATTTTGCAAAAGACAGTTATCGGATATTTGAGGAAACGACCGCTCTGTATCATGACTACGACAATGTGGACGCAAAAGTGGAAAACCCTTACAAGGAAGGCTCGATAGAGCACACCCTGTTTGCCAAAAACTGGATCGACGCGGTGCAATGGCATCTTGAGGACATAATACGTGACCCGGCCATAGACCCGGTCGAAGCCCTCGCCCTCAAACGCCGCATCGACCGCTCCAACCAAGACCGCACAGATATGGTCGAAGAGCTCGACACATACTTCCGCGAGAAGTACGACGACGTGGCCGTCCTTGCTGACGCAACGATAAATACCGAAAGTCCGGCTTGGGCCCTCGACCGACTGTCGATACTCGCCCTCAAGATATATCACATGCAGGCCGAGGTGGACCGTACCGACGCTTCGCCTGAGCATATAGCCAAATGCCGTGCAAAACTTGACGTGCTCAGCGAACAGCGTGCCGACCTGATCAGCGCCATCGACCAACTGCTTGACGATATAGCAGCAGGTAAAAAATACATGAAGGTATACCGTCAGATGAAAATGTACAACGACCCGGCTACCAATCCGGTACTCTATGGCCAGAAACAATAACCTGCCGAAAAACGTTCTTGTCGCCCGCTTCTCCGCACTCGGCGACGTAGCCATGACCATACCCGTGGTCTACTCGGTATGCCGCTGCAATCCGGGCACACGCTTCATATTCATAACCAAGTCGGGGCAGACGTCCATGTTTGTCAATCCGCCCGAAAACCTTACCGTACTAGGCATCGACGTCAAGCAATACCGTACTTTCGGCGACTACGTGCGCCTGCTCAAAGAGCTTCGCCGCGTCTACGCCATTGACGCGTTCGCCGACTTGCACGGCGTGTTGCGCACCTACATGCTACGGGCCGCCTGCATGCTTCAAGGCATACGATGCAGGTCGATAAGAAAAGGACGCCGCCACAAGCGTGCTCTTACAAGACCGCGTAACAAGGTCATGCTTCCGCTCATATCGTCAAGAGCGCGTTACCGCGAGGTGTTCTTCAACTTCGGCTTCGCCCTTGAAGAAAAATTCACAAGCATCTACGACAGCGGCAAAGCCGACCCGGAGATATTCGCCTCCGTCACTCCCCCCAAGAAAGAGGGTGAAAAATGGGTGGGCATAGCACCCTTTGCCAAGCATAAAGGCAAGATATATCCTCCGGAACTGATGGAGAGGGTCATTGACGAACTGACAGGACGCGAAGATATAACGATATTTCTCTTCGGCGGCGGCGAGGAGGAGAAACGCATACTCGGCGAATGGGCCGCAAAATACCCCCGGGTCATAAATCTGTCAGAAAAGAGACACGGATTTCCGGTGGAGCTGGCGTTGCTGAGTCATCTCGACACAATGGTGTCGATGGACTCGGCCAACATGCACTTGGCCTCACTCGTGGGCGTGCGAGTAGTCAGCATATGGGGAGCAACTCACCCATACTGCGGCTTCAAAGGCTTCAAACAGCGCGAGAGCGACATCGTACAGCTACCCATGACGTGCCGTCCGTGCTCCGTGTTCGGCAACAAACCGTGCAGCCGCGGAGACTACTATTGCCTCGCCGGACTTCCTCCCCAGATCATATTTTCAAAAGTCAACTCCATCCTTGACGGCCAATGACAGAAGAAGACTTCGACATACGCGACTCACAGACCGGCTACGACCGTGACAAAGATATAGAGAAAGCCCTGCGCCCCTCTGAATTTGACTCATTCAGCGGTCAGGACAAAGTCGTCGACAACCTTCAGGTATTTGTAGCCGCGGCAAAACTGCGTGGCGAGTCGCTCGACCATGTATTGCTGCACGGACCTCCCGGACTCGGAAAGACCACGCTGTCGCAAATCATAGCCAACGAACTCGGAGTTGGCATAAAAATAACTTCCGGACCCGTACTCGACAAGCCCGGCGATTTGGCCGGCATACTTACATCGCTTGAGGAAAACGACGTACTGTTTATCGACGAGATACACCGCCTCAGCCCGGTAGTCGAGGAGTATCTGTACTCGGCTATGGAGGACTACCGCATCGACATTATGATTGACAAAGGTCCGGGCGCACGGTCGGTGCAGCTCTCGCTGTCGCCGTTCACTCTCATCGGAGCCACCACGCGTAGCGGACTTCTCACCTCGCCACTGCGTGCGCGCTTCGGCATAAACTGTCATCTCGAATACTACGACCACGAAGTATTGGAGCGCATCGTGCTGCGCTCGGCAGGGCTGCTGAATGTAAAATGCACGGCGGAAGCCGCCCATGAGATAGCACTCCGCAGCCGCGGCACCCCGCGTATAGCCAACGCCCTGCTACGGCGTGTCAGAGACTTCGCACAAGTAAAGGGCAGCGGCATAATAGAGCCGGAGATAGCGCGCTATGCTCTCGAAGCGCTCAACATAGACCGTTACGGTCTTGACGAGATCGACAACAAGATACTTACAACAATAATAACCAAATTCAAAGGCGGCCCCGTCGGCCTCAACACCATAGCCACGGCCCTTGGCGAAGACCCCGGCACTATCGAGGAGGTATATGAACCTTTCCTCATAAAAGAAGGCTTCATAAAACGTACTCCCCGCGGTCGTGAAGTGACAGAACTGGCCTACATACACCTCGGGCACGGCACGGAAGGACGTGCAGGGTCGTTATTCGGTTAAAAACTTATTTTACGTTTCAGCGATGGCAGGAGTAAAAAGTTTGGCAAAGGACACAGCCATCTACGGCTTAAGCAGTATTGTAGGACGTTTTCTCAACTGGTGTCTCGTGCCGCTGTACACCAACATGTTTCCGGCCGCACAGTACGGCGTAGTCACATATATATATACTGTGGTAGCCTTTGCTCTTATCATACTCACCTATGGCATGGAGACCGGCTTTTTCCGGTTTGCCAACCATGACCGCTATGATAATCCCGATGAAGTCTACTCAACCTCACTCGTATCGCTCGGGGTCACCTCAACGATATTTTTCGCGCTCACGCTCATATTCCTGCATCCGATAAGCGATGCCCTCAACTGCGCGGGTCACGAGTCCTACATCTGGCTTATGGCTCTTGCCGTGGCTGTCGACGCATACACTTCCATACCCTTCGCTTATCTGCGCTTCAAGAAGCGCCCCATGCGGTTTGCCACATTGAAGTTGCTCAACATAGGTCTCAACATAGGCCTCAACCTGTTTTTCATACTGCTGTGCCCGTGGCTCTGGAACCGATGCCCCGAATCCATATCATGGTTCTATGACCCCGGTTATGGCATAGGCTATATTTTCTTGGCCAACCTTATAACATCGGCTCTGATGCTTGTACTGCTGCTTCCCGACATCATGTCGGTACCGCTCGTATTCAACGGCCGGCTGCTCAAGGACATGCTGCGGTACTCATCGCCGTTTCTCATTCTCGGCATAGCGGGCATCATGAACCAGACCGTCGACAAGCTGCTGCTCCCTGTACTAATCACGGACAAAGCCGAGGCCATGACCGAACTTGGCATATACGGCGCCAACTACAAGATAGCCGTAGTCATGGTCATGTTCATTCAGGCCTTCCGCTACGCTTACGAACCGTTCATATTCGCCCAGAACAAGGAGAAAGGGACCGGCAAACTTCAGGCTTACAGCGACGCGATGAAGTACTTTCTTATCTTCGCGCTGTTCATATTCCTCGGAGTGATGTTTTATCTCGACATAATCAAGTATTTCATATCGCCTGCCTACTTTTCGGGGCTCAGGGTCGTGCCCTTAATCATGCTTGCCGAGCTGTTTTTCGGCATATTTTTCAACTTGTCGCTATGGTACAAGCTCACCGACCGCACACGATGGGGCGCATGGTTCTCGCTGCTCGGGGCCGTCATCACGGTCACGCTCAATATAGTCCTCGTGCCACGATGGGGCTATATGGGCTGCGCTTGGGCCGCGCTGGCATGCTATGGCATAATGATGCTCGCAAGCTACTTTGTGGGGCGCTCGGTATTTCCCATAAACTACAACATCCCGAGACTGCTCTTCTATTGCGCGGTAGCGGCAGTGCTTTATGTCGCAGCCATGTTTGCGGATTTTCATGCCGAATGGGTCAACCTTATATTCCGCACAGTGTTACTGATTTTATATATGGGCATTGTATGTCGTACGGAGCATATAACAATTAAGCAACTCATCCATATCAGACGATGAAAAATATAGATTTTCAGAAGTTGAAGACAAAAATGTTCGGTTACTTCGATCTGAACGGTTACCTCATACCGCAGTCCGAAGCCGAAACAGCTATCAGAGAAGGAGTGTCGTTTCGCGGCATAAACATAATCATACTTATAGTAGCCATATTCATAGCATCGCTGGGGCTTAACGTCAACTCCACGGCGGTCATAATAGGCGCCATGCTTATATCGCCGCTCATGGGTCCTATCATCGGCATCGGGCTTGCGGTAGGCATCCATGACTTCGACCTCATCAAACGCTCTTTCCGCAACCTTATGATGGCTACGCTCTTCAGCGTGGCCACGTCATGTGTGTACTTTCTGATATCTCCAGTCAACGAGGGCCACAGCGAGTTGCTGGCACGTACATCACCTACCATCTATGACGTATTTATAGGCTTCTTCGGCGGTGCGGCAGGCATACTTGCCATAGGCAGCAAAATCAAAGGCAACGTCATTCCGGGCGTGGCCATAGCCACCGCTCTTATGCCGCCTCTGTGCACGGTCGGCTACGGTATTGCCACATGGCAGCTGAACTATTTTCTTGGAGCGCTGTATCTGTTCTTCATCAATTCAGTATTCATAGCATGCGCCACCACCATGGGCGTCAAATTGATGAAATACCATCCAAAGGACTTTACCAATCCGCAACGGGCCCACAAAGTGCGCAACGTCGTATACACAATAGCGTTTCTGACAATGCTGCCGGCTTGCTACCTCACGGTGAACATGTATAAGGAAAACATGTTCATGTCCAACTGCGACCGGTTTGTCGACCAGCAATGCAACTTCGACGGCACTCAGGTATTAAGCCACAAGGCGGTAATGAAAAACGGCCGGAAATCGCTCACCGTGTCGCTCGTAGGACGCATACTACCGCAGGACTCGCTGCTGCTGGCCCTTACCGACAAGATGAATGACTATCATATCGCAGGCACCAAACTGCGCATCATACAAGGCGACAACTCGTCGGGATTCGACGTTACACAGGCCACGTCAAGCATGTTGCGCGACATGTATCAGGTAACACAGTCCACCATCACCCGCCAGCAGGAGATTATAGACTCGCTCCGTGCATCAACGGCCCTGATGGCGCGCAACGACACCATGAGCGCCACCATATCGCCCGAGATAAAAATACTGTTTCCTAATGTAAAAGAGATTGCCATCACCCGAGGTATAGCCAGCGACATCGACAGCCGCCGTCTTGACACAATCAACGTGGCCCTCGTGGAGTACTCCGGCCCTATGAGCACAGCCCAGACTCAGAAGTTTCGTGAATACCTCGAAGCGCGCCTCAACACCCATCCTATAACCATCGTGGCAAGCAAGTCGCTCGTCACCGCCCCTTTAAAATAAGTCTCTCGTAGACCTGAATGTAACGTCGGGCCGCCACCGGCTCCGAATACTGCGCCACAGCCTCGGCGCGCGCATTGCGGCACATGTCATCATAACACCCCGCATAAAGGGTCGTGTAAATGCCCTCGGCAAGGTCCTCGGCCGACTTGTACCGGGCCACATAGCCATTGACACGGTGAGCTATCATCTGCGGAATCCCGCCCGTATCGAATCCGACACAAGGTGTGCCGCACGACATGGCCTCTACGATAGTATTAGGCAAATTGTCCTGAAGCGACGGTGTCACATACAGATCGGCGGCATTATATATATCGACAAGTTCTCGCTCGTCATTGACATAGCCAAGGCAATATATCGGAAAAGGAAAACTCTCCGCATATTCGGCCGAAGCCGCACCAAGCACCATCACGCCGAGAGTATCGGCCAATTCGGGATATTTCTCCGCAAGCAGCAGGCTTGCCTCGATGAGGTAGTCGATGCCTTTGCGCTTGTCGGTTGTCTTCATCGAACCGAACAGCAACATCTGTCTGTCGGCAGGCAATTTAAGCCTCAGCCGCGCCTCTTCTTTGTCACCCGGACAAAACACTTCGGTATCTATGGCATTAGGTATATCGGTCACATAATGGCCCTCCGTCAGCGCTGCTCTTTCGGCAAGCGATGCCAGCCAACGGCTACAGGCCACAAACGCGATATCACCGCCACCGTATATGGCTTTCTTACGGTCAAATACCCTCCTTGACAGATCACGCTCTCCCGGATAACGGAGCAAATGGCAGTCGCCGCAATCGGCGGTATATCGGTCACATCCATCAGAATAATGGCATATGCCTGTAAAAGGCCACATATCGTGCATGGTCCATACCACCGGCTTTCCGGAACCGAGTATGGCCCGCAGTCCGTCAAGCGACAGCATGCCCTGATTCACCCAATGCAGGTGTATGACGTCAGCCTCCTTAAAAGCCTGAAGTGAGGTTATATCGCTCCCCGACGATGCTATGTCAACCCCAAAAAGATTGGCCTTGCTGAAGCCGTTGGCTATCCATATGCGCATACGCTCTTCAAGAAAGTGCCATCTGCGCTTCATATCGGCAGGCAGCGACACCACCCTGACGTCATGCGTGGCGCGGTCGCGCACAAGCATCTTAGCCTCAACGCCGTTGCGACTGAGAGCCTTCATCAGCCTGTTGGCGGCAATCGCCGCCCCGCCTTTACGCTCGGCGGTATTAATTATCAGCACCTTCATAATCGCGAGAACTATATACTGTATGCAAATATAGTGATAAGCGAGAGCAAAACCAAGTAAACTTGGCTTTTGCCGAGCGAGAGTAAACATGGCGGAGGCAAATCTATATCTTACCGGCTACGCAAAATGTTAAATATACACAACAAGTGTTAATAAATTGGGGGGGGTAATTTTTGTTATAAATTTGCAGCAGTAATCATTATAAACAATAAACAACTATGAAATTTTTAAACAAGTTTTTATTTTTAAGTGTACTTGCTATGTCGCTTACCCTTGTATCTTGTTCTGACGATGACAAAGGCCCCGGCTCGACCGAAGAACTCGTAGGCATGTGGGAAGTTGTCGAAGGCACCGAATGGGAAAAGGAAGATGGTGAGATCGTTTACGAAGACGACGACTATAACGGTGACCTTCGCTATGAATTCAAAGCCAACGGCACTTATAACCGCTATTACAAATCAGGCAGCTCTTGGTATAACGACGAAAACGGCACATACAGCTATAAAAAGGGCACCTTGACCATGTTTGACGAAGATGAAGAGGAGTCATATTCAGCTACTGTAAAAGCGCTTACCGCCACAACTCTCGAAATCGAATCCTATGCAAGCTTTAATGAAGACGGCAGCCACTATGAAGCCTATGTATCGTTTAAATTCAAAAGAATAAGCTCCGCAGATTAAACATATGACATAGTTTCGGCTATCTATATCAAGCAATCGATAAATTTCAATTAACCAATCAAAAATTCATGATTATGAAAAAGTTATTTCTTGCCGTTTTTGCAGCCGTATGCGCTCTCGGAGTGTCGGCTCAGACTCTGTGGGACGGAGAATCCGCCGAAAAGCAATTTACTCTCGGTGTTCGTGCCGGTCTTAACATCGCCAAAATGACCGATATGCCTTCAGGTGTGGATTCAAGGACCAGTTTCCATGCCGGACTTTCAGCCGACTGGAATATCGTAAACAGTTTCTCGGTCAACTCCGGTATTTTTTATACAGGAAAAGGTGTCAAGGACGGTTCTGCCGAATTTATCGAGATACCCGTCTATGCATCCTATCGTCTTAACTTTGCCGAGGCATCACAACTTCAGGTAAACTTTGGTCCCTATCTGGACTTCGGAATAGCGGGCGACGCTTTTAAAGACGAAGTTGACGGCAAGCGTTTCCAGATGGGTCTCGGCGTAGGTGCCGGCTACACCTTCCACAAATTTCTCGTCGGCATCCAGTATCAATTCGGCCTTACAAAAGCTTTTGACAACGCTGATCCCAAATACAACAACCTTGCCATATCTCTCGGATACAATTTCTAAATAACGTAAGCACTCTTGCATGAGCCTGCGTCTACTTGGCCGCAGGCTCTTTTTATTTTATCGGGTCAATGTAAAGGTAGGGACGCCGGTAATAACACTTCAACCGGATTTTACAATTACAGTGACATCAATCAGAAGCGGAGGGCTATTTTCTACCGAAGTCGGCGGGAATTTCACCCCATATCTCGGTACGCCACTTGATAACGGGGTTGACATAGGTATTAGTGGCAAGCCATGCTTCGGCCCGACGCACGAGCGACAGCAGATTGTGTGTCTTGGCATTGTCGGCGAGGGTGGTCTTGGCTTTGCGGTTGCGCACCCATGCCTGCGCCGTGACACTGTCGCTGTAGATAGGAAAATTCCACCCGCGCTGCTTGCACAATGCGAGTGCATGAACGAGCGCGAGAAATTCACCGATATTGTTGGTACCGTTATCGACCGGTCCGAAACGGAAAATCTCTTCGCCGGTAGCCACCCACACGCCACGGTACTCCATGCGGCCGGGATTGCCCGCACAAGCAGCGTCGACGGCTATGGCTTCGAGCTTTATTTCAGGAAATTCGCTGTAGTCTACCTGTGGAGCCTGACGCGAGGCTATGGCCCGAAGAGCATACATCTCGCTGTCACTGTCGCCGCGAAACGCAGCCGTGGCATCGGTCTGCGAACGAAAAGCCTTGTAACGTGCCCCGGGAAAATTACGTACCTGCTCCTCACACTCCTCCCACGAGTCATAGATGCCGGGGGCGCGTCCGGCCCACACTACATAAAATTTACGTGTCTCCATAACTTACGAACAACTTAAAAGCAATGACATATCCATGGCCCTGACTCCGGCAATGCGCGCTATGCGCCTATTCACAGCCTTGCCGTGAAACGTATAGACGGCACACTGCAGTCCGGGACGCATCTTGACCGTATTGATAATACCCTCGCAGGAAAGTATGTCGTGCATAAGCGACAGAAACGTATTGCTTAGAGCCATCGCGGAGGTGCGGGGCACGGCATTGCTGATACCAGTATAGCATACGCGCCGGCCCGAACCGATGTCGACCGGCGATGACGACACATCAGCCTCGGGCAAAGAAGGAAACATCGGCGAGCGGTCATGGTTAAGATCCATAATGACAACACCCTTTTTCATAACATTTATCATGTCGGCGTCAATCCTGTAGCTTAACGGCATCTCGGTAGCTATAACCACGTCGGCACTACGCAATGCATTGGCCACGACATGAGGATGAAGGGCTGAAGTTATTATGCCCGGAACAGAGCGAGAAGCTTCACGCAGACGGTATACATCGTTGTCAAACATGCGCACCATGGCCCCTGCCCCGAGAGCCGACGACGCGGCGGCACAGGCAGCTATACCCGACCCTATGACGGTAACCTCGCAAGGCACTATGCCCGCCACACCTCCGAGCAATATGCCCTTGCCGTGGAGCGGATCGGCAAGCAATGACGCACTGAGCGCAACAGCCGCGCGTCCGTCAATCTCCGACAGTATGTCATAAAACGGAGTGTTGCCACGACGGTCGGTGATAAGATCGATAGCTACAGCTATTATATGGCGGTCAAGAAGCCGGTTGACCGACTGCGGCGACTGGCGGCTCTCGTTGAGCAATGACAGCAGCATGGAGCCGCGACGCATTTTCCGTATATCGGGGTCGCTTAACGGCGCCAAAGCAATGACAATGTCACATGACAAAGCATCTTCACGGCTTCCGATTTCAGCTCCGGCCTTCACATAAGCTGCATCTGTATAATGTATGACCCGCGCGGCACCTTCCTGTATCCTTACGCCATAACCCGCATCGGTAAGCACGGCTACAGCCTCCGGAGTCAGCGGAAAACGCCGCTCTCCCGCATCGCAGCACGAAGGAAGACCGATGGTAAGCCTACGGAAGTTTGTCATCACGGCCGCGTCCTGCGGCTGAGGAGTATAGGATGTGTCAGACAACATAAACGGTCACATATTTAGTGTATATTCAATTCTTCGACAAATCGGCGCCCTGTGGCGAGCTTTTCCGACTCCATAAGATCCGACTTAAAGACTATGGCCGCCTTGGAGTAATGAGGCATACGCCCGTCGAGAGCCGTGATGATAAACTCACGCAACTCGTCATCGGTTTTGTCAGCAATCAGAGGTCGTTTGTGGCGTCCGCGTTTAAGCCGGGCAAAGAGCTTGTCGGTCGACGTATCAAGAAACACAGTCGTGCCGTGAGCATTCATCCAGTCCATATTGTCAAAGAAGCAGGGAGTACCTCCTCCGCAAGCCACTATGACATCCTCAAATTCACCCACCTCATGAAGCATGGCACGTTCAAGGTCGCGAAATCCATGCTCGCCGCGTTCGGCAAAAAGCTGCGACACCGAAGCATGATAACGCCCCTCTATATAATTGTCGAGGTCTATGAAATCAATTCCGGTCAGTGATGACACCATACGTCCGAGCGTCGATTTACCACACCCCATGTAGCCTATAAGAAATATCGGTCGCATAATACTAAAATAAATACATCAATCGGTATATCAAGACTACAATCCGTGCTTCTCTTTCATAAACCACCTCCACAGCGGAGCCGCCATGAGCGCCTGTATTATCTCGTTGCGACACAGCATGCCATACACTTCATCGCGCGAAAACAAGTGCACCGTTATGCTCTCCGTGCGGTCAAGATGCTGGTCCGCCACATGGCTTACCCTCTCCGCCACGAAGCAGTGGCAGAGATTGGTCGATGTCGACGGGTTGGGCGACAGCACCATGGCCTCGGTCCACACCCCTCCGGCATAACCTGTCTCCTCAAGAAGTTCACGACGGGCGGCATCAATCGGCGCCTCCCCATCCTCCACCACACCGGCACACAGTTCGAAGTCGGTACGCTGCAGCCCGTGACGGTACTGACGCACCATCACCATCTCGCCTCGGTCGGTGACGGCTATGACATTGACCCAATCGGGATATTCAAGCACGTAATACTCGTCGTTAACCACCCCGTCAGGCAGTTTTATACAATCGCGCCGCGCCGTAAGCCACGGGCGCCTGATAAGGTATTCCGACGAGAGTATCTCGCATTTTGCATTTTCATCCATGTCGTAGAACTTGTTGAGTAATTGCAAAGATACGAATAAGTCGAGGGCAATGCCAAATTTATTTGAACGATACTAATCCTATCAGGATTATCGATATGACCGGCCGGAGACATGCGTGCTGCGACTCGTAGAGGCAACGGTTGTGACCTTGTAGATGCGTCTACCTGCGTTGCATCATGTTTTTCGACAGAATTGATTGTAATATCAGAATTTATATTTAAATTTGTCGATGCAGACCGACTTGCAGAAGCCTCGGGCCGGGGTTAAGTGGAGCGGTATGTTGTGAACATATATAGAAAGCGTTTATCCGCGCTGATTCTTGATTGTTGGAAATTCTCGCAAAATTTCACTCTCTGTCAAGGGTTGAGCAACGGTAGATGCCCGTGGATATGTAATATATGCTTTCGGCACGATATTTCGGGAGAAATATTGTCCGGAAGTCCTGATTACATATACAAGCGTGGGCTTCTGCGTTGCCGTCCAACAGAGAAAGGCAATGCGAGAAGCCTCCAACAGAAGGACGGTAACAGATACAGATTCCTACGCTTTTTTTTGTAAAAAAAGAATGCCGACGAGAGGATGACCGAGGCACTGCGGCTATTGATGAAACTAACGAGAGTCCTGCGTTTATCCATTCAATCTCTGCCATTTGTGATTTTGCCAATGACCGAAAGAACCCTTTTCTTCCGGAGTTTTCGTCACATCCATGCATCAATATTAAAATCACATAATACTAACCAATCAACACAACCAATGAAAATCAAGTTATCTGTACTGTTCATGGCACTGACGGTCATGGCATGTCCGCTATTTTCTCAGGAAGTATTTGTCCCTACTTCAAAGGGAGACATCACTCCTGTGTCCAGAGCCGTGATAACGGGTACCAAAACTTCCGGCAAAGCTCTGCTGGCGGCTTATGGCGCCAAACTCACCTCAAGTCTTGTCATTGACGGCAAGCAGTCAACCACCATCCTTCCAAAGTCATCGGCAATCTTTTATGTGTTCAACCCGAGTAAATTTTCAGTACAGGGCTGGAAGATGGTATCCTTGAAGTCAAAGAAGAAAAACCGTGAATTGCCCTACATGAAGACAAGCGCCTATTCGGGTTCGAAGACCGATCTCGACGATGTGCCGATGATGACCACCAAGATTACTGACGAAATCTATGAGATGAGGCCTATGGCTGACATCAGGGACGGCGACTATGCCATTGTATATCTGGAGAATGGAGTTCCTACCTTAGTCTATGATTTTCGGGTTGAAGGCAGCCTTCCACCCTATCCCCGTGTATCGGAGGATGTCATAATGGCGGAATTTAATCCGAGCGCCTATATGACGTCCTATACGGAGGAAAATAAATCAGAGTCCGACTCTCCCGCAACGATTCTCAGGTGGTATTTTGATTCCGACCCACGCGGGGCACGAATATTCTACCGCGTGATTTCCAATATACCTAAGCAGGTGAAGAATACCAACGAATCCTACATGACGACCACCCCTCTCGAAGAGACCAAGTCACTTAACATACCGGGCCTGACATACCAGAACTCGGCCGATGTAGTAATCGAGATAAAAGTCACAAAGCGCGGTTATGAGGAGCAGATAAAGCGCTATAATGTCAGACAGGCGCTCGACCAGCAGGAAATCAGCGGATTTTTTGAACTTGTAGAAAAGAAGTAATTTTATTTTTATTCTAAAACCATATCATTATGAAGATTACAAAGTTATTCAAAACATGGATGGCGGCGTTCACGGTTGTGCTCGCCATGTCGCCCGACGCAAATGCGAAAGATTATGAGGCTACCGTTGTCTCAGACCCCGAAGGAGCCACCGTCTATATGAACGGCATGTTGGTGGCCCATACCACTCCGGCCATAATAAGCATCGACTCCAAACTCACAAACAAAAACATCATATTCCGCTTCGAGAAAGAGGGTTACGAAAACAAAACGGTCATAATATCGCTTGATAAGAAAGAAATGAAGAAAGGACCTATAATATACGGCAAACTTGAAAAAGACCAGTTGGCCGCACAGCGGGCACAGGAAGCGATGCAGCGGGTGCAGGAAGAGGCAGCCGAGCGTGAGGCAAAGCGCAAGATATATCGACAAGACCCCACAATACCCGCAGGTGAAGCCGATGCCAGAGTGAGCCGCGACGAAGCCGGAAAAACTACAATGGAGCAATCAATCATCAGATGGTATTTCGACTCAGACCCACGTGGCGCACGCATATTCTACCGCGTGATTTCAGCCAATCCCGCAGAGGTGAAGAACACCAATGAGGTATATCTCACCAATACCCCTTATGAAGAGACCAAAGGCTTCGGCATTCCCGGCCTGACCTATGAGAACTCAAGAAATGTGACAATAGAGATAAAGATATCCAAGAAAGGCTATGAAGAACAAATCAAGCGCTACAATGTACGTCAAGCGCTTGACCAGCAAGAAATAAGTGGTTTCTTTGAACTGGTTGAAAAGGGAGAATAGGCCGGGCCGAGCCATCGCCGCCCGATAGCCTGACCGCCGCGCATGCCTCGCATGTAGCGGCGGTTTTTCGTCATGACAAAGCTCGATTAAAAAATAATATTCCGTTATTAAGTCCGAGATAATAACTATTTTTGTAAAATACATCACATTACTCAAAACAGGCTGCCCCATGTTCACACTGAATCAATCACAACTCCTGTCGCCGCGCATATGGCTCGCGGCCGCCTTGACACTTTGCTGTATTCCCGCTATGACGGGACAACGAACCGAAAAAACCATAAACGACGGTTGGGAATTCCGACTTCCCGACGCGCAGTCATGGCAACATGTCAACCTGCCCCACACCTACAATCATGACGCTTACTCCACCCGCGACTATTACCGCGGCAAGGCTCACTATCGCCGCCGACTCGCCATGGACTCCGTGACGCCCGGCATGCGCTACTACCTCAAGTGCGACGCTGCAAGCAAATCGGCCGTCATAAAAGTCAACGGCCGTGAAGCCGGCTCGCACAACGGCGGCTACTCCGCATTTATAACCGATATAACCGACTTTGTAGGCACAAACAACCTCATCGAGGTGACCGTCGACAACGACCGCCCCGACATAACCCCGATATCGGCCGACTTCACCTTCTGGGGCGGTATATACCGCGACGTATGGCTTGTCACCGTACCCGACCGCCACTTCGCCATGAACGACTACGGATCCGACGGCATATTCATATCCACTCCCGAGGTCTGTGACGACTTCGCCACCGTACAGGTGCACGGCAAAGTCTCCAACGACTCCCGCGCCGACGCCACTCTTGAAGTAAGAAGCGAAATATCCGATCCCGCAGGAAAACTGCTACAGACTCTGACACAAAAGAAAAAGGTAAAAGCCGGTGAAACCGCCGAATTCACCACACTCTCACGCAAAATCGACTCACCCGCGCTGTGGTCGCCCGAGAGTCCGTTGCTCTACACCGTCAAGACCACCCTTGTCGACGCCAAGACCGGCAGCATACTCGACTCGCGCACCCACCACACCGGCTTCCGTTGGTTTGAGTTTGACGGACACAAGGGCTTCTCGCTCAATGGCAAACCTTACAAACTGCGCGGCGTCAACCGACATCAGGACCAATGGCCCTCTGGCGTAGCGCTTGCCGACGAAGCCCACCGCCGCGACGTAAGGCTGATGAAAGATATAGGCTGCAACTTCATACGCATATCACACTACCCGCAGGACGACGCCCTGCTTGAAGCCTGCGACCGGCTCGGACTGCTCGCTTGGGAGGAGATACCCATAGTCAACATAGTGCCCGACACTCCCGGTTATGACGATAACTGCGAGGTCAACCTCATAGAGATGATACGTCAGCACTACAATCACACCTCCATAATAGCTTGGGGCTACATGAACGAGATACTCCTAACCGCTCCGAATGTCACCGATCCCAAATGGCCCGCATGCCGTGAGCGCACCGTAAAGTTGGCGCAACGCCTTGAGAAGAAGCTCAAGGACGAGGACCCCTCGCGCGCCAGCGTCATGGCATTCAACATGACCAACCTATACAACGAGATAGGCCTTGACCTTGAGGATGTAGCAGGATGGAATCTGTACCATGGCTGGTATGTGGGCGAACTCGACGGCTTCAACCGCTGGTGCGAGGACCAGCACACCCGCTATCCCGACCATCCGATTATCATCAGCGAGTGGGGAGCCGGCAGCGACCGACGTCTGCACTCTGACCGTTCCAAGGCATTTGACTTCAGCATCGAGTACCAGCAGCGTTATATAGAGCATTATCTGCCTTTCATCGAAAACACCGAGTGGATCAACGGCTCCACGTATTGGAACTTCATCGACTTCAATGTGGCCGCACGTCAGGAGTCGATGCCCCGGGTCAACAACAAAGGGCTGTTTTACAACGACCGCACACCCAAAGACGTGGCCTATTACTTCAAGTCGATGTGGCGCGACGACATACCGGTAGTGCACATTGCCGTACGCGACATGCCCGCATATATAGCCGAGCCAGGACGATCAGCCACGATAAAAGTGTACGCCAACACACCCGAAGTCACTCTCCGGGTCAACGGCGCGGAGGTAGCCACCGAAAAGACCGACAACCGACAGGCCCTGTTCAATATCAATCTGCCTGAAGGAACAGCTGTGCTTACCGCCAAGGGCACACTTGACGGCGTAAAGGCCACCGATGCCGCGACGCTCGACGTACTGTCAATGCCCGAAGCCGCAAGCGGCGAACTCGCCGTCAACCTCGGGTCAAACTGCTACTTCACTTCCGACGTCACCGGCCTTACATGGCTCCCTGACCGTCCGTACACACCCGGCGCATGGAGCTACACCTCGGGCGAGGAACGCAGCACGACCTCGGAGATCGCCGGCACCGTCGACGGACCTCTGTATCAGACATGGCGGCAAGGCCCTGTGGCTTACCGCATCGACGCCCCGGAGGGACGCTATGAGGTAGAGCTGCTTATGGCCGACGTCACCCGTCCAGCCCGGCAGCTTGCCAACCTGCTCGACAAGGCCGAGTCTGAACAATCGTCAGACGATACCCGCTTTGACATACTCATCGATGATAATCCCGTAGAGACCGACTTCTCGCCCGCCGATGGAGGCCGTTACCGCACGGCTTTCAAACGCCGCTACATAATCGACAACAACAAGGGCTGCATCTCCGTAAGCCTCCGCCCGATAAAAGGCAATCCCGCTATTGCCGCCATAAAGGTGCGAAAATTATAAAATCATGTAGAAAAACGTCAAGTTAAACGCACTGTAGTATCGGCATTAACAGTATTTTTTTGTAATTTTGCGTACTAATTAATCACAAAATGGATCTCTTTGACAAAATCAGCGCCGACATCAAATCGGCCATGCTTGCAAAAGACCGCGTGCGTCTTGAGACTCTGCGCGGCATTAAGAAAGAGTTTTTGGAGGCCAAGACCGCACCGGGAGCCGACGGCATACTTAGTGACGACAACGCCCTGAAGATACTTGTTAAAATGGTGAAACAGCGCAAAGAAAGCGCCGAGATATATCAGAGCCAGAACAGAGCCGACCTTGCCGGCGACGAACTTGCCCAAGCCGCCGTAATCGAAGAGTACCTCCCCAAACAGCTGTCTGACGAAGAGCTCACCGAGGAGTTGCGCAAGATTATAGCGCAGACAGGCGCCACCTCGCCCAAAGAGATGGGCAAGGTCATGGGCGTAGCCTCAAAAGCGCTTGCAGGACGAGCCGACGGACGCGCCATTTCCGCCAAAGTAAAAGAACTGCTGGCTTAACGAACCTCTCAAAACCAATAAACCGATGCTTACCATACAGCAAATAAAAGAAGATCCCCGACGCATAGTCGAGCGTCTTGCAGTGAAAGGCTATGACGGTACTGTGACCATACAACAGGTCATAGACCTCGACTCCCGACGCCGTCAGGCACAGTTGACCAACGACAACAAAGCGGCAGAGCTCAACCGTCTCGCCGCATCGATAGGCAAGCTCATGAAGGAAGGCAACAAGGAAGAGGCCGAAAAAGCCAAAGCCGCAGTAGCTGCCCTGAAAGAGGAGCAGAAAGCCATAGCCGACGAGCTATCAGGCATAGAGGCCGAGATTCGCAACATACTCCTGTCGATACCCAACGTGCCCTGCGACATGGTGCCCGAAGGCAAGACAGCCGAAGACAACGTTGTGGAAAGTACCGGCGGCCCCATGCCCGACCTTCCCGCCGACGCCCTTCCCCACTGGGATCTCGCCAAGAAGTACAACCTCATCGACTTCGACCTCGGTGTAAAGATAACAGGAGCCGGATTCCCCGTATACATCGGCAAGGGCGCACGTCTGCAGCGCGCTCTTATCCAGTTCTTCCTCGACGAAGCGGGTAAATCCGGATACCTCGAGATACAGCCCCCTTACGTTGTCAACGAAGCTTCGGGCTACGGCACAGGCCAGCTCCCCGACAAAGAGGGTCAGATGTACTATATCAACGAAGACAATCTATATCTCATACCCACCGCCGAGGTACCGGTCACCAACCTATACCGCGACGTCATACTCAACGCATCGCAGCTCCCCATAAAGAACTGCGCTTACTCGGCATGCTTCCGCCGTGAAGCCGGCAGCTACGGCAAAGACGTGCGCGGACTCAACCGCCTGCATCAGTTTGACAAGGTGGAGATAGTGCGCATCGAGCGCCCCGAGGACTCCTATGCCGCCCTCGAGGAGATGAAAGCCCATGTACAGGGCCTGCTTGACAAGCTCGGACTCCCGTGGCACATACTGCGGCTGTGCGGAGGCGACATGTCGTTCACCTCGGCCATAACTTTTGACTTCGAGGTGTTCTCGGCCGCGCAGAAACGCTGGCTCGAAGTGTCGTCGGTATCCAATTTCGAGACATATCAGGCCAATCGCCTGAAGTGCCGTTACCGCGGCGACGACAAGAAAACCCGCCTGTGCCATACCCTCAACGGCTCTGCTCTCGCACTGCCGCGCATCATGGCCGCTCTTCTTGAAAACAACCAGACCCCCGAGGGCATCATAGTCCCCGAGGTACTGCGCCGCTATACCGGCTTCGATATAATCGACTGACCGGATATTTTTCACACATTAATATATTAGGATTGGTACGTCCCGGAGCATGTCGATATGTTTCGGGACGTCTTTTCACATAATAGGTCGAAGCGCTAAGTGCAGAAGGCGGGTAGGGGCGCCAGTAGTACGGCGCCCGCGAAACCGTAGGGCCATACGGGTAGGTGTCTGTGGCCCGTACGGGCCGCAGCCGGACGCCGTAGTACTGGCGTCCCTACCGACATTGTCGCCGGTTGACAACCTCGTTTTTGGTTAATCCGTTTTTGCTGTTTACTTTTTTTGGCGGAAATGGCATAACAATTGGTCAATTAGTCCACTATATCAGCTTGATGTTGCAAAAAATAGCATAATATGCCAAATTTGTAATAAAAACAATGTCGCTATAATGAACAACAATATCCTCGACATATCAGGTCTTGCCCACATAAAGAGCATAGCCACCGACTTCAGCAACTACGAAAACCGCTACATATACGCCTATATCTCCGCCCCGGCGCGCGCCACCCATGCCATAACCGACATAGGCAGCATCGACGGCTTCTGCATCATGATCGTAAAGTCAGGACTGGGAGCCATCGAGGTCAATACGGAGACCTTTGACGTAGCGCCCGAGTCGCTCGTCATCATAGGCCCTAACCACTTCGTAAAAGCCGTCACCAACGAACGCCAGCCCCTTGATGTGGCTCTGCTGTTAATATCGCGCGAGTTCATGTACGACATAAACCTTGACCTCAACGTCATCAACATGAAAGTGCTTACGTTCAGCCATGCTCCTACAGTACCGGTCGACTCTCGGGCATGCCGCATGCTGCGGAGCATGTTTGAGTCGCTCCACCTCGCCGCACTTGAAGCTGACGGAAATCCTTACACCAAGAGCATAGCGCGCAATCTGCTCGCCGCACTCTTCTATGAGCTGCTCAACATAGGCACCCGCATCACAGCCGGCAGCACCTTGTCTGCCTCACAAAGCCGTCGAGTGGCTTATGTACATAAGTTTCTCGACTTGGTGAGCCGTCATCACTGTCAGGAGCGCTCAGTGAAGTACTATGCCGAAAAAATGTTTATCACCCCAAAATACCTGTCGGTGCTCATACGCGAGGCCACAGGACACAGCGCCGTGGACTGGATAGACCAGTATGTCATACTCGAGGCAAAAAACATGCTGCGCTACTCCGGCAAAAACATACAGCAGATAGCCTACGATCTTAACTTCAGCAATCAGTCGGCCTTCGGAAAATACTTCAAAAACATCACCGGAGTATCGCCATCTGAATTTCGTCATTCATAAATACCTGATTGCATGCATTTTACACGCATTCCGCCCGATTATACATAAAAACCGCCCTTCCGTGCTGTAACTTTGCGGCATAACCAACCGCAATCAGCAAATGAAAAACACCGACATTTCGATAACACCCGCTCTGCCTGAAGCAGGTGACTCCTCGACCATCGTGATAAACATGCGCAACCGCAACGGTCGTCTTGTACCAGCCATGGACTCCCCGCCGGCAAGCGATGTGGCGGCCGAGTATACGCATACCGACGGCTCCCGGTCGGTATTTACCATTAATGACCGTGAAGTCGTCGTATCGCGCGGCGGCTCCGACACATTATTGGGTACTCTGCCCGCCGACTTCAGGTGTGCGGCAGTCACAGCACGCTCAATCCTGTTCATGACCGATGCAGGACCGTGGCATGTCGATTACAACGAGGCTGCCGACAGTTTCACCGCACTCGGTACGAAACCGGAGTTTCCTCCTGTGGTCATAGAAGCCGCCGATGCCGGCGAGTATCATGTCATAGCTCCGGCGTGCCGGCTCGACCGGCCCGTGGAACGCTGGCCGGGCACACTCTCCGCCACCGACAGCCGGCGCATAACCTTTGCGCTCTATTCGGCATATAACAGGGCGGCTGTCAAAGCTTCGTCGGCCGGTTGCTTTACGGCACCCGTGCTTGTATGGTACCGCATAACCGATGCCTCAGGCAATACACTTCACCGTTCGTCGCCGGTAATGCTTGCTCCTGCCGAAGAATACCGCCCTCCCCGGGCGGTTATAAAACTCTCCTCAGGCGATGGCGGCTATACCCATGTCCTTGCCGGTCAGGTAAGCGTCAGAGCCTTCTCGATAGCTATGCGTATAGCCGCAGTGCCCGACTCCTCTTGGGCCCGTAAGGCGGCTGCTGTCGAGGTGTATGTATCACCGGCACTGGCTGTCGTCGATGCCGGTGCTGACGCGTCATTCGACTTCGGTGACGCCGATGGCTCGTACGGCACGGTCACCGCCACCCTGCCGCTGAAACACACTCCCGCACTCGCAACACTGCCGGTCATCGACAGGCTCGAAACCGCATGCCGGTGCATAGCCCGTATAAGCGATCCGTTTACGGGCGGTGTGCCGGTTATGCCGGAAGCCGCGCGCAGACTCGCCTTTATGAATTATGACACCGGTGCCGGTCTCGCCTCAGTCATGCGTAAAGACCCCGGTATGTATCCGCCACTCAAGGGCGCCGTTGAAGCGCCCCATTCGTTCGCGGCCCGCACGGCACTCGTCACCGGCGACATGCTTGTGTGGGCCGACATAACACCTGTAAGGGCACTCCCGCAGTCACCTCTCGTCAGGGCCGTAAAAAGCATACCAGCCATGGCATGGACATCCGTGACAAGAGTGACACTGCGTCATGACGACGGTACCGAGGAGATTGTATCGTCCATACACTCCGGAAGCGGCAACGCACCACTCCGGCTCAGCCCTCTGACAGCCTATCCGCATCCGGCGGCAATAAGAATGGAGCTCGGAGTAAGCTATGCCGACGGCACTCACCGCCACATCGACATACCGCTGTCGCCTTCACCGTGCCGGCGCATGGCCTGTCATCTTTCCGACAACTGCGCCCATATGGACCTTGAGCCCTGCGAAGAACCCCTCGCGCCCCTCTCTGCAGGACATCCGCCGCGGCTTGCCGGCACAGTGCTCGCGGCCTCGCCCTCATCGCCCGTCGACATCGACTCAACGGCCGAAATAACATGCGGGCGCATCACGGCTGTCACTCCGGCCGCCAAGTCGTCAAGCGCATGGGACTTTGCACGGCGCCATCTTTATGTCTTTTCAGTCAACGGCATCTACGCACTCTCGGTCAACGCCTCGCGCACTCTGTCATCGGCCCACATCATCGACCGGCGGGGAGTCGGTGACGCCCGGAAAGTGGCCGTGACACCCGACGGAGTATATGCCTCGGCCCTTGACGACACACTGCTGCGCATAACCGCATCCAAGACAGCCGCACTTATGTCGCGGTGCAGGGCTCGACATCTTGTCTACCGGCCCGGACTGCAGGAATTGTGGTGTCTTATGCCCGACGGCCGCTGGCTTGTGCTTGACAGCGACAGGTGTGTACGGTACCACGACGGCTCCCGCACGGTCAGCTACGCGACAACGTTTGCCCTGCCCGGACAGAGGCCTCGCTCTGTCGGAGCGGTCACATGGCGTGTGAGGGCCGATGACTGCCGTCTGCGCGCCGCAGTCGAGAGCGACAACGGTTCTCGACGCCCGGCCCTCATAAACGCACTTAATGCTGCCGAGGCAGTGCACGCCCCGCTCCGTGCCCGCATAGTCACCCGGCCTGTGAGGAGTGTCACCCTGCGGCTATCGGGCAGTGCCGACGAGTCTATGCAACTTGAAGAAATCATATTGACACTTTTATCATGGACCGGTCACTGACACACATAATCGATGAAAACACCCGCCGCAACACACTCCTTTCTGCTCCCTATGACCAGTTGTCAGGCACAGGCTGCTGCGGCAGGAGAGTGAAGACTCTTTCACCCGGCGGCGAAACGGTGTGGGTGCCGCAGTCCATGCTCGACGATGCCGACATAGAAGCCGCCTCACGCGACGAGCGGCTATGGAGGCTGCTGCGGGTGCGCCATGACTTCGAGTACTGGGCGGCCGCATGCGTCACCGTAAAGGACAAGCTGACGGGACGCGACGTTAAATTCATGCTCAACCGCCCGCAGCGGCGCGTGGTGGCTCTGCTTGAGGAGCAACGTTGCGCGGGACTCCCCGTAAGGGTTATAATGCTGAAAGCCCGGCAGTGGGGAGGCTCTACGCTCGTACAGATGTATATGGCGTGGATTCAGTGCTGCCGCGCACGCAACTGGCACTCTCTCATCTGTGCTCATGTCAAGGACGTGGCAGCCACGATAAGAGGCATATACTCCAAGATGCTCGACGCCTATCCCCCCGAGTTCTGGGACGAGGAGCAGCAGCCGGGCTTCACTGCCTTCGAACGCTCTATCAACACCCGTCTCATACGTGGACGCGACTGCCGCGTGACAGTGGCGTCGAGCGAGCGTCAGGAGTCGGTGCGAGGTGCTGATGTGGCCATGGCCCACCTGAGCGAAGTGGCATTCTGGGCCGATACCCCATCACGCACTCCCGAAGGCTTCGTAAGAGCCATCTGTGCCGGCATAGCGAGAGTGCCGGAGAGCCTTGTGGTGCTCGAAAGCACAGCCAACGGCGTGGGCAATTACTTTCACTCCGAGTGGTTGCGTTCCAAACGTGGCGAGAGCGACAAGACAGCCATCTTCGTGCCGTGGTATGAGATAGACATTTACTCTGCCGCCGTCAATGACTACGGCAAGTTATGGATGTCGCTCGACTCATATGAAAAGTCACTTTGGGAGCGCGGATGCACGCTCGAGCAGATAGCTTGGTACAAAGACAAACGACGCGAGTATCCTACGGCGGCACTTATGGCCGCTGAGTTTCCTACCGACGATATAGAGGCCTTTGCCAATACCGGTCAAGGTGTGTTCACTCTCGGTCAGGTGGAGCGCATGCGCGGATCGTGTATACCGCCCGCGGCTGTAGGAAGACTCGTTGCACAATCTGCCAAAGGCTACGGCGCACTGAATATCGACGGCTTCCGCGATGACCCCAACGGCTTGCTGAAAGTATGGCGGTTTCCGGAAAAGTCGCCGGCATGCCGGAACCGTTATGTGGCGGCTGTCGACATAGGCGGACGCTCAGAAGGCAGCGACTACACTGTCATATCGGTACTTGACGCGCTCGGCACTGAAGGCACCCCCGAGATAGCGGCTCAATGGCGAGGCCATGGCGACCACGACATAGTGGCATGGACCGCAGCGTCCATAGCCCAGTGGTATTGCGAGGCCCTGCTCGTCATCGAGAGCAACTCGCTTGAATCATCATCTACGGGAGGCGAACACGGCCTGTACGTGCTCTCCGAGCTGAACCACGTGTACCGCAATCTGTATAGGCGGCGTATAACCGACTCCGTGAGCACAGGCTATGAGACACGGGTGGGCTTTCACACCAACCGGGCCACAAAGGCCATGATTATAAACCATCTTATAGCCATGGTCAGGGATGACGGCTACATCGAACGTGACTTTGACGCCTGCGACGAGCTCGCCGTATACGAGAGCGACCCGTCGGGACGCTTCGGAGCTAAAGCCGGATATCACGACGACATACTCATGACAAGAGCCATAGCCCTCTATGCTGCCTCACAATATCCGCCGGCCATTGTGGAGCATACACGCTTCCGCCGCAAATTCCGTTTTTGACCATAAGCTCCTCACAACAGACTCTTAACTCCTCCGTTAACCATATTTAACAGTCGTGTGCTTGTATTACGCCCATACTATGTTGTATATTTGCATTGTATTTTAACCACAAATATTTATCGATACAATGAGAACACACATTTTTTACAGTACCCGCGACCACGATTTTTTAGAAGCATGTCAATCGGTACTTAAACAGAATCCTGACAGGCAATTTGACTCGCTGCTGGCTCTGTCGATTGCCGTGTCGCGTAGTCAGGCTCCCTCTTACTATGTCGAACCTGACTACGCATACAGGATCGTTCTCGCCATAAGGCGTAACGGCGGCATAAAAGGTACGGGCACGACACAGATGAAATGGGCCGAATTTTACCGCAAAGTCATGACACGAATGAAGCGCCGTAAGGGAGAGTCGCTTCGCGATGCCGTCATACATGTGGCCGCTTTCGAGCCGGCTGGCTCATTCTTCATATCACCGGAGTGCGGAGCCAAAATCCTGCGCACCCATCTTCGCCGCCGCACATGCGCCCTTACCACGCTCTTGTCCCCGGCTCTGGTCATCCGCAGCACACGCCGTAGATTTCGTCACAACATAAAACATTAACAGTAAAGCCATAACCATCATGAATTCATCACATCAGGAAGTAGCAATAGTGCTCGACTACTCCGACATGGCCCGTGACATATATGCGGCCTCGGCATTGCACAGCTATCTTTCACCCGAAGACAAGCCGCTTCCCCCTATGATTGTGCCCGACAACGAGCAGGCTCTCGTTCCTGCCTTGAAAAGCGCGTTCATATTCACATCACTGAATATGCTGCCTCTCATAGCCGACATAGACCTGAACGACGACCACGGCATAAACCTGACGCTGAAGGTAAACACCGATACGGCCCGGCGCAAACTCGACCTGCTGCGCCATACCCTGCGCGATGCGGTAGTGGCATATGCCATGCACACATGTTGCCTCGGCATCGACGACACCATGTCGCAGCGATACCGCGCCACGGCTCTGTCGGCCGTAGCCGCACTCAACATGCTATGCTCCACTCCGGCGGTCATACGCATAAATCCTCATCGGTGACCCGCGAAACCATAAATTTTAATGGACGTTAAAATAACCGCAGTCAGTCAACCATAAATGCCCGTCGGCGTTTTCACTTTACGATAACCAAATTAATGTATATATTATGGACTACAACGAAATTATCAACGGAAACGACGTGGTACTCGTCGAGTTTTACGCATCGTGGTGCCCCCACTGCCGCCGCATGATGCCCGTGATCGAGCAAGTAAAAAAGCAGCTTGACGGTAAAGCGCAGGTACATCAGTTTGACATCGACGAAAACAAATCTCTCGCAAGTCAGCAAGAGGTTGATACCATACCGACGCTCATCATATACAAAGACGGTCGCGAAGTATGGCGTCATGCCGGTGAGACGGATGTAGACACACTGTTGCATCAGGTAGAGTCATACATCTGACTCCTGCGTCATTTATTGGATACCGCGGCGTATATAACGCCGGTTAAATAGGCTGATTAGTCCGATTAGCCTATTTTTTATTACCTTTGCGCAGCCGAAAACATTTAATGGTAACATCTTAATTATTATGCTGCTCGACATTATATTTTTAATCTTGGGATTGGTGCTGATTTTGGTCGGCGCCAACGCTCTTACCGACGGCGCTTCAGCCATAGCACGACGCTGGGGAGTATCGGACCTCGTCATAGGACTCACCGTAGTGGCCTTCGGCACCTCCGCACCGGAGCTTGTCATCAGCATGGTGTCGGCATTTCATGGAAGCGCCGAACTTGCCATAGGCAATGTGGTCGGAAGCAACATATTCAACATACTCGTCATAATCGGCGTCACGGCCATGGTGGTACCGATAAAGATACAACGAAGCATAATGACCAACGAGATACCGCTCGTGATACTTTCATCACTCGTGCTGCTGGTCATCGGCAACACCCCTCTGCTTGATGCAGACGCGGCTCCTGTCGTGACTCGTGCCGACGGCATACTGCTGCTCTTGTTTTTCACCATATTCATGCGATACACCTTCTCGCAGGCCACTTCGGCAGGAGCCACGGGCAATGAGGCTGTAGACAACCCTACGACAACGGCCATGCCCGTGTGGAAATCGACGCTTTGGGTCATAGGAGGCCTCGCGGGACTTATATACGGAGGCGACCGCTTCGTGGCAGGAGCCTCCGGCATAGCTGCCGGGCTTGGCGTCAGCGATGCCGTGATAGGTCTTACCATCGTGGCCGCGGGCACATCGCTTCCCGAACTTGCCACCTCCGTCACCGCGGCGCTAAAGGGCAAGACAGGCATAGCGCTTGGCAACGTCATAGGCAGCAATATCTTCAATATATTTCTCGTACTCGGCTGCACGGCCACGATAAGGCCGCTGCCGTTCGGCTCCATAGGCAACGCGGACCTGCTCACGCTCACCGGCGCGAGTCTGCTCTTCTGGGTGTTTGGCTGGTTTTTCCGTAAGCGCACCATCACACGCGCCGAGGGCGCGGTGCTGACACTGTGCTACGTAGGCTATGTGGCGTGGTTGCTGGCCCACACGGCCTGAACGCCGGCCGTGGCGTCAGCGGACCGTTATGATTGTCTTGATAGTGGCCGTGGCGTCGGTAAGTCCCGGCGATGTTACGCGAAGTGCTATGTCACCGGCGCCCGTACCCGAATTCAGCACGCACAGTGCACGCCCTTTCCAAGCATCGCACACATTGTCGGTATACACATGACCGCTCGTCATGTCGGCGCTTCCGGTAGCGAGTATGTGTCCGGCCTCGTTGACTTCAAACGTAAGGCGGTTGGACGCATCGGGCACGACATTACCCCGGGCATCGACTATCTCGGCGAGCACGTAGGCCACATCTTTGTACTTTAGCCCGGTGCGGTCGAGCGTAAGCCTTATGGCGAAGGGTTCTCCGGCAGTATGCAGGGTGTCTGACACCACATCGGTCTCCTTGCCGGCGGCATCCAGCCCCACGGCCCTTATGCTTCCCGGCTCGTATGGCACCTTGAACACGGCCCGGTAGCCATTGTCGCGGTTCATGGCAGCCTCGCCCGCCGCTTGGCCATTGACATACAGCCTCACTTTGTCACAACGCGACACGACCTCTATATCCACCGGCTTGCCCTCGTGTCCCGGCCATGTCCATGACTCCCAAGTAGGATACACACCCCACATAGTCTCCTTTATCTTGCCGCGGTAGCCGTCAGGCTCACGCACGGCTATGTATACTCTTGCGGAGTCTGTGTCGTAAAGCGCCTGACGGTAGTGCGACACAGGCTTGCGGGTACCGATGAGGTCGATGTCGCCGCAGTACGAGCCATGCCACGGCCATTGGTCGCGCTCGAAGTGCTCGCCCTCGGTCTGCCCTTCATAAAAATATCGTCCTATGCCCGACTCCCCGAGATAGTCTATGCCTGTCCACACGAAGTCACCTATTATGTAAGGATTGTCGTTGACCTTGACCCAATTGGAGAAGGCGTCGCGCGGATAAGACTCCGTCTGCCACATGACGCGCGACGGCACACGTTCATGGTCGCTCTCCGACTTATGTATCATATAGTTGTAGCCCACTATGTCATGTTCGGCGGCCAGCGGGTCATAGATTTCCCAGTCGCTGTCCCATGATGCGAGCGCCGACGTCACCGGGCGTGTCGGGTCATACTTGCGGCAGGTCTCGGCAAGCAGCCGTGCGGTCCTGACCGCCTCGGGCGACTTGCGCTCTATGATCTCGTTGCCTATGCTCCATGCCAGTATGGACGGATGATTGCGGTCGCGCATCACCATTGCCTTCACATCCTCGACAGCCCACTCGTCGAAAAGCTCAGCGTAATCATGGGCGGTCTTCGACGAGCGCCATCCGTCAAATGCCTCGTCGATCACTATGAGTCCCAGAGCGTCGCATGCGTCGAGAAAAGCTGCGGCGGGAGGATTGTGGCTCGTGCGCACGGCGTTGAATCCTGCCTCTTTGAGCAGGCGCGCCTTGCGTATTTCGGCGCCACTGTAGCTGCGCGCTCCGAGTATGCCGTTGTCATGGTGCACGCATGCGCCCGACAGCACTATGGGCTTTCCGTTAAGCAGGAGTCCCTTGTCGGCCGAGTACTCAAACCGGCGTAGCCCGTAAATGCTATGGCTCACGTCTATATCATTATCGTTTTGGCTTAAATAGGTCAACATAAGGTAAATCGTCGGCGAGTCGGGCGACCACAGCGCGGGGTCATCGACGGTAAACGACACTCTGACCTCGGTGGTGTCGCGGGGCGCTGCGGTGAAGCTCTTTTCAATCGTGGGCATGTCGCGATGGCGGCACAGCGAGCTGAACGAGGCTTTGAGCGAGGCCACGGTGTCGGTGCGGTTCTCGACAAGCATCCTTACGTCGACGCGTGCGCTGTCGGCCGTTACCACAGGAGTGGTGATGACCATCGACTCCGGTATTATCTCCACTCTCGGAGCCTGCGTATAGTACACGCTGCGGTATATGCCCGAACCGGAGTACCAACGGCAGTTTTTCTGCGCCGAATTATCGACCTTGACGGCTATGACGTTGTCTGGACCCGGCTTCAGGTAGGGCGCTATGTCTATGTAAAACGGCGAGTATCCGTAGGGGCGGCCGCCGGCACGGTGTCCGTTGACCCACACCTCGGAGTTCATGTAGACCCCTTCGAAATACAGAAGCACACGGTCGCACTCCTCATCAGGCTTGTAGTCAAAACCATGGCGGTACCAACCTATGCCTGTAGGCAGATAGCCGCCGTCGTTGCCGGCCGGAGCATTGCGGTCGAAGTCGCCCTCAACGCTCCAGTCATGCGGCAGGTCGACAATGCGCCACGACGAGTCGTCATAGCCGGGAGCGAGAGCGGTTGAATCTGCGTCAAGCGAGAATCTCCAGCCCTCATCAAGAGAGCGGTTGGTAAGATAAGCCCCTTGCGATGAAATAACAAACGACAGCAACACAGCCGCCAAAGCAATAAATCGGTACATAATGATCGGATTATATTTGTAATTAAAACAAAGTTACATAAATAATACGCAATTATAGCTGTATACACTCACTGAAAACGGATAAATTTGTGTATTTTTGCATCACAACCGATTTATACACAACCGTGCATATGAAAAAGTTACTGTACCTTCCGCTCATAGCGGTCGCCTCGACTATGTCGATGACAGCCGCCGACATCACATCGCCCGACGGCAACATTACCGTAGACATGAACGTAGTAGACGGAGTGCCCTTGTACTCCATGGAATACAAGGACAAGGCCGTGATCAAGCCGAGTGCTCTCGGAATCGAACTGACCGACGGCGATGACCTCATGAACGGCTTCGAGATTGTCAATACATCCGCTTCGTCATATGACGAGACTTGGCAGCCGGTATGGGGAGAGTCGCGCGACATACGCAACTGCTACAACGAGCTTCTCGTCGAGCTTCGACAGCCGTCGACCGACCGCTACATGAACATCCGTTTCCGCGTCTATGACGACGGCATGGGTTTCCGATACGAATTTCCGCTGCAGGACAACCTCGTTTACTTCATTGTGAAGGCCGAGCACTCGCAGTTTGCCATGACAGGCGACCACACGGCATGGTGGATAGCCGGCGACTACGATACTCAGGAGTACAGCTACACGGAGTCACGGCTCTCGGAGATACGCCCCCTGCTCGAAGCCTCTATATGCGACAACGTATCGCAGACTCTTTTCTCCCCTACAGGAGTACAGACATCGCTGCAGATGAAGACCGACGACGGCCTGTACATAAACCTGCACGAAGCGGCACTCGTGGACTACTCGTGCATGCACCTCAACCTCGATGACAAGAACATGGTGTTCGAGTCGTGGCTTACACCCGACGCAGTGGGCAATATGGCTTATCTTCAGGCGCCGGCCAAGACACCGTGGCGCACTGTCATGGTCAGCGATGACGCCCGCGACATGCTTTCGTCCAATCTCATACTCAACCTCAACGAACCGTGCCGATACTCCGACACCTCGTGGATAAAGCCGGTGAAGTACATAGGCGTATGGTGGGAGATGATAGGCCACGGAAAGCAATGGTCATACACCTTTGACCTGCCGTCGGTGAAACTTGAGAGTCTCGACTACTCCAAGACAAAACCTCACGGACAGCATCCGGCCAACAATGACAACGTAAAGAAGTACATAGACTTCGCCGCCGAGCACGGCTTTGACCAAGTGCTCGTAGAGGGATGGAATATAGGCTGGGAGGACTGGTCGGGCAAGTGGAAAGATTATGTCTTTGATTTCCAGACTCCGTATCCCGACTTTGACATCGAGGAGCTGAACCGCTACGCACACTCCAAAGGAGTTAAGCTGATGATGCACCATGAGACATCAAGCTCGGTACGCAACTACGAGCGCCACATGCAGGCCGCCTACGACCTCATGGACAAGTACGGCTACAATGCCGTCAAGAGCGGCTATGTGGGCAACATCATACCGCGCGGCGAGCACCACTACGGCCAGTGGATGAACAACCACTACCTCTATGCCGTGACCGAGGCGGCAAAGCACAAGATCATGGTCAACGCACATGAGGCGGTACGCCCCACAGGATTGTGCCGCACCTATCCTAACCTCATCGGCAACGAGTCGGCCCGAGGCACGGAGTATGAGTCCTTTGCGGGCAACAAGCCCTCGCACACCACGGTACTGCCATTCACCCGGCTGCAGGGCGGACCGATGGACTACACTCCCGGCATATTCGAGATGAACATGAAGAAGGTCAACCCCCACAGCGCCGGCAACGTCAACAGTACGCTCGCACGCCAGCTGGCCCTGTACGTGACCATGTACAGCCCGCTTCAGATGGCCGCAGACGTGCCTGAAGTCTACAACCGCTTCCTTGATGCCTTTCAGTTCATAAAGGATGTGGCAGTTGACTGGGACGAAAGCCGCTACCTTGAGGCCGAGCCGGGACAATACATCGTGGCCGCACGAAAGGCCAAAGGTACCGACGACTGGTTCATCGGCTGCACCGCGGCCGAAAACGGCCATGAATCGGAGCTCGTGCTTGACTTCCTCGACAAAGGGCGCAAGTATGAGGCCACCATCTATGCCGACGCCCCCGATGCCCACTATCTTGACAATCCGCAAGCCTATACCATTACTAAAAAGAAAGTTACGGCCAAAACAAAACTCAAAATGAAGGCAGCACCCGGCGGCGGTTATGCGATAAGCGTCAAACCGCTGTAAGCGCCTATTACCCACACAATTATACAAAACATAACCTATGTCAGCAAAACTGAAACCCGAAACCCTGTGCGTACAGGCCGGATGGACACCCGGCAAAGGAGAGCCGCGTGTCCTCCCCATATATCAGAGCACCACATTCAAGTATGATACAAGCGAACAGATGGCTCGCCTCTTCGACTTGGAGGATACCGGCTACTTCTACACACGCCTGCAGAATCCGACCAACGACGCCGTGGCCGCAAAGATAGCGGCACTCGAAGGCGGCGTAGGCGCCATGCTTACCTCCAGCGGTCAGGCGGCCAACTTCTACGCGCTGTTCAACATATGTCAGGCCGGCGATCACTTCGTATGCTCATCGGCCATATACGGAGGCACATTCAATCTCTTCGCCGTGACTATGAAGAAGCTCGGCATCGAAGTGACATTTGTCAATCCCGACGCATCGGAAGAGGATATAGCGGCGGCTTTCCGACCCAACACCAAAGCACTCTTCGGCGAAACCATATCAAACCCCTCGCTTGAGGTGCTTGATATAGAGAAATTTGCCCGCATAGCCCACAGCCACGGTGTGCCGCTGATTGTCGACAACACCTTCCCGACTCCGATCAACTGCCGCCCCTTTGAATGGGGCGCCGACATAGTCGTCCACTCCACGACAAAGTACATGGACGGTCATGCCACAAGTGTGGGCGGCGCTATCGTAGACAGCGGCAACTTTGACTGGGACGCCCATGCCGACAAATTTCCCGGGCTATGCACTCCCGACGAGTCATACCACGGCCTCACCTACACCAAGGCTTTCGGCAAGATGGCCTACATAACCAAAGCCACCGCCCAGCTCATGCGCGACCTCGGCAGCATACAGTCGCCCCAGAATGCGTTTCTGCTCAACCTCGGACTCGAAACACTGCACCTGCGTGTGCCGCAACACTGCCGCAACGCTCAGGCCGTAGCCGAATACCTGTCAACGAACGACAAAGTGGCTTGGGTCAATTACTGCGGCCTGTCCGATAACAAATATAACGCCTTGGCCCGTAAATACATGCCCGAAGGCTCCTGCGGAGTTGTGTCGTTCGGCCTGAAAGGAGGGCGCGACGTAGCCATCAGGTTCATGGACAATCTGAGGCTTGCCGCGATAGTGACCCATGTGGCCGACGCCCGCACCTGTGTGCTTCATCCCGCAAGCCACACCCATCGTCAGCTTACCGACGAACAGCTTCTCGAAGCCGGTGTGCGTCCCGACCTCATACGCTTCTCTGTCGGCATAGAAAACGCCGATGACATTATCGCCGATATAGCTCAGGCTCTCGACAAATAAAATAAATCACAAAAGTATACTCACAGAAGTAAGAGTTGGGATATACTTCTGAACTACAGCGGTGCAAAACACATCAAGAGCCGCGCCTGTTTTAACGGCGCGGCTCTTTGTTTACGTTCGGTTTATCTTAAGGCGTCCAAGGGCTTTGGCCACACATGGATGAGCGGATAGCAGAGAGGCCTTTACGCTTTCAGTATCGGCAAGAAAGCGGTCGCGCAGCTGCTGCGACTGCGTCATGGGACGGTGGCGTAGCCGCCTGACGAGTTTAGCGCTTTCGACGGCAAGTTCAAGTGTCGTATAGTCCATAAACGACTGCTTGAAGATGTCATAGATGTAGTCGACGGCCGTGTCAGACGGATGCACCATATCGGCGGTATAAAAACGGTAATCGCGCAGATCGTCGAGCATAATCTCATATGAGGGAAAATACAGCGCCGTATCGGGATACTCTGCAATCAGCCGGTCAACGGCAAGAAGCAGGGCCGCCTTGCTTACCTGATTCTCATGCGCTCCGTCGGCAAGATGACGTATAGGGCTTACAGTGAAGATGACTTTCATATGCGGGAAGCGGGCCGATAGCTCACGGAGCATCTTCTTCCACAGTCCTACGGTCTGTGTGGCCGTAAGCATCTCGCGGTTAAAGGTGCCGGCAGGCATCTTGTGGCAGTTTGCCACCACCCTGTTGCCCTCTTTCAAGCGATATATATAAGATGTGCCGAAAGTTATTATAAGTGCCGAAGCTGATGCTAACGCCTCACGAGCTTCAGCGGCGGCACTATTCATGGCCGAAAGCACCGACTCGATGTCAGTGCCCGAGAAGCGCGAATGATGCGAGTAGCTGTGCCACAGCCCGTCGTGCATGAACAGGTCGTCCTCGGTGTAGTCGCGGCCGTAGAGCAGGTCGAGCAGGACCGATGCTATACTTGCGGGATTATACAGAGTGCCTGACGGATTGATGATAGTGTAAAACAGCTCGTTTTCCAACCGTGAGCCAATATTTTCGGTAAAACAGGAGCCGAGCATCACTATAGGCCGGCTGTGGCTGACAAGCCCCTGACAGTCCTCCAGAGGCTTTATCGGTGTACGAAATTGTATCATATTCAGTATATATTATAATCGATCGACAGTACCTTAAACTCGGTACGACGGTTTATCTGGTCGGCAATTTCGCGGTCGGCATCAGGCAGCTGTTCTATGAACTCCTCGTCAAGCACAGTGCCCTCGGCAAACTGCGGATACTCCTTGGCAAGGCGTGGCGTCACTGTCTTCGGGCGCGACTTCCCGTAACCGTGAGGTGTAAGGCGCACAGAGTCTATGCCTGCCGCCACAAGATAGTCTATGACCGACCGGGCCCTCCGCATAGAAAGGTCTATATTATAAGCCTCCGTGCCTTTACGGTCAGTATGGGCCGAGAGTTCTATGCTGACGCGGGGATTATCACGGAGCACCTGCGCCATTGAATCAAGCGCCGCACGCGACTCGGGACGCAAAGTGGCTTTATCGAAATCATAGAATATGTTGTCGATGACATTGGGCTTGTCTATCGATGCGAGCGTGAAGTTTACCTCATAGCGGGCGTCCTCTTCCTCGACTCCTGACATGAACTCCTGCTTAGCGTTGAGATATCCTGCGGCGCCGGCCATCATCACATAGCTCACTCCCCGCTGAAGAGGAAACGAGAATGTGCCGTCAGGCTTACTCCGTGACTTGCGGATCGAACCGTCATCACCGACTATGCGTATCAGCGCACCGTCCACAGGATAACCGTCAAGGTCCTCCACAATGCCCCCTATCTCTATTTTAAGGTCGGGCAGCATAAACGAGTAGAGATGATCGTAGCCCCTGCTGTCGCCGCGGTTGGAGCTGAAGAATCCGCTCTCGCCGTAACCGAATGTTATGCCGAAGTCGTCGGCCGATGAATTTACAGGCACACCCATATTGGTCACGAGCCAAGAGCCCGACGGTTGCATCTCGGCACGAAATATGTCGAGACCGCCGAGACCGGCATGACCGTTGCTTGCAAAGTACAGCACACTGTCATCGCGCACGTAAGGAAACATCTCGTCACCGGGGGTATTTATAAAGTCGCCGAGATTTTCAGGCACCGACGCACGTTCTTTAAGGCTGACACGCCACAGATCCTTGCCTCCATATCCTCCCGGACGGTCAGAGGTGAAGTATAGCCATGTACCGTCAGGCGACACCGCCGGATGTCCGTAGCTCGAAAGCGTATCGGCGCTTACATCAAGCCGCACGGGCGCACTCCAGCGAGCGTCGGAACGCTGCGACGTGCATATCTCCACTCCGGTATCGGCATCCTGTTCACGCCGGGCACGCGTGAGATACATGGTGTGGCCGTCGGGCGAAAACGACACTATGCCCTCGTCGTGGGCGGTAGTTATGTCGCCCTCCGCCGGCTCGGCCCGCATCCACTCACCGCGCTCGTTTTTGCGGGCCATCCACAGATCGCTCCTTTTCATTCCGGTAATCTCGCTACGCAATGTACCGGTGACCCGTTCGTTGGTGGTGGTAAAGTACAGAACATCGCCGCTGCGGTCAAGAAACATCGGAGCGAATTCACTTCGACGCGAGTTGAAAATCTTGGCATTCCTAACCACATACCGCGTAGGATGCTCCTTCAGCGATGCTGCAAGACGACAACCGGCAAGTCCGTTGAGAGCACAGACAGAGTCGGCCGGCGACAATGCAAGATATGACGAATAAGCATCGGCGGCAAGAGCGTATTTGCCCTCGGCATGGAGCGAGCGTCCGAGATAAAGTAGGGTTGTAGAATCAGGATAGTCGTAGCGCAAGGCATTGCGATAGGCGACCGAAGCACGCGCGCTCATACCGAGACTGCTGTAACAGCGGCCCATCTTGAATGCGACCTCGCCCCGAAGCGGACGCTCCGACTTTTTCTTCAGCCGGTTATATATCTTACGGTAGGTGCGCGATGCGTCGTAATACTCGCCGCGCGCCATCTGTCCGTCGGCCACCGATAGCTTCGCGGTCGAGCACGAACACAACAGCGACAGCATCAGCAGTGTCCCGGCAAGCAACCTTAATGATGTCGATCCACACATGCGCATACAATATTAACGGATTTACCTGTCTATTTATTGAATCACCGGATTACTGTAAAAATCGGCTGAAGGCATAACCACCGTTACCGGCAAGGGCTGTTTTAGCATCACGACAGAAGAAATGCAGCTGACATGACAGGATAACGGGTATTCGCGGATCAATGTAAAAATGCGGTTGTTAGACAACGACTATGTCTGTGGTAAGGACGCCGGTAGTATGGCGTCAGGCTGCATGCCTGTTGCATTTTACACTTCAACCCGGTTTTGCGAGCTGATGCCTTTTTGTCCGTTATGTTACGGCCGGTCAAACAGTGGCGGACTGGATGATGCGGCACGTACTAAAACGACATAATCAAACTCATGTTTCCCGAAAAGTGTATATAACACTTCGATAAACATGAGCTTGATCAATACGTTAACGTCGATATCAACCGATAACGACGGCTACAAAATAAAATTAAACAGCTTTATGCCGTACCCACTGCGATTTATTCAGCGGGAGTGCTTTCAGGCGCCACGGGAAGAGTGGCGGCAGGAGCTACATCGGTATTGAAGTCGGCAGGCTGAGTCTGCTCAACGGCCTGCGGCACCACACGCGAAGTACTCTGTATGATATTGCGGGGCATGAAAAATACGCCCAATATAGCAAGGATACCTATTGCTGCAGCAAGCCACCAAGTAACCTTTTCGATAAAATCATTTGTACGACGTACGCCCATAACCTGATTGGCGCCTCCGAACTGCGAAGACAGACCGCCGCCTTTGGACTTCTGGATAAGCACGACACCGATCATCAGGATGGATGCTATGACAGTAAGAGTAATTACTACTATGTACATTGTTTTTTATGTTTATTTTTGTTTTAAATACTGCTGATTTATGATAAGTTTCTGTAAGAAACGCAATTGGTCTGCAAAGTAAATACTTTTTTCCGGATATTTCAAACTTAAATTGCTTATAATTTCAAAAGCCTTGCTGTAACGACGCTGTTTTATATAAATTTTAGCAAGACTCTCGCTTAACAGGCTCTCATCCTGCTGCACGGGGGGCTGTATCGACTCCTCGTGCACCTCTTCGGCATGCTCCGTAACGGCTTCCTCCTCATCAGTCATCGGGAAGTGGCCGTTATTGTCGCGGCTTTTAAGAATAAAAGCATTGATGAGGCTGTCCTGACCGCCGGCGCCGGCTTCGTCAGCCGACGGCAGGCTGCGCTCTTCCTCCTCGGCAAGTATCTGCGCATAATCGGGCGTAGGGTTGAATATGAGACGTTCGAGTATCTCCTCCTCACGATCGGCCGAGCCGCCGTAATTGTCGATAAACATGGATATGGCCTCATCGGTCGTAGGGGCCGGCTTATCGTCAGACGGAGGATAGAAATCGGCCTGAAGCGATCCGAGCGGCTCGGTAAGCCGATAAAGCATGTCGGGACACGCGCTTCTCAGAGCCACACGCTGCATGAGCATATGCCGCCGCTCCTCTGACAGGTCATGGGCCCGCTCAAGCTGCATGGTTGCAGGCAGTGTAAAGTAAGGACAAGCCGCCATCATATCGTCGACCCAACGGTCATCGACCGGCAGCGATCTGTCGGCAAGCAGTTCTTTCAGTTTATCGAGGAGGTCGCGGTCCATAGCTGTATGTATCACCAGTTACCGAGTGTGGCGTTGAATATAAGGTCGACAAGCTGTTCGGTAATCTCCTCACACAACTGGTCCTGTACGTCGGTAAGCATTTCGGAACTGTCAAAATCCTGATATGCCGAGAAAGTCTGGTCCACGTCGTTCTTGTCATTCTTATTATCGGTATACTTTACACGTACCGATATGGTGAGGCGTGTTTTTGACGCGAAAGCGTTTTCAGTAACAGCCTGAGGCGACAATGTATAGCCGGTGATCTCGCCCTCCATCTCAAGGTCGCTTGACGTGTCGACCACCTGAAGGCGCGTATTGCGTGATATATAATCGAGCAGAGCGTTCTCAAAAGTCTGCTGAAGCGGCGGATATACAAGCGCGGCACGTATAGGAAACTGCGATACCCTTATGGTCTTGTATACATTGTAGTCAATGGCCGTACCGTTGAACTTATAGCTTATCGTACAGCTCTGTACGATAAGCATTACCGTCATCAGCAGCACACACAGTGTGGGCAGATGCTTTTTATACTTTGGCGAAACAGTCATAATATCCGTTCGTATTTATAGATTCTTAGTTTGTCAGTAGGCTTATTCAAGCCCGTACTCCTTTATTTTTCTGTAGAGAGTGCGCTCCGATATGTTCAGTTCGGCGGCAGTGGCCTTGCGGCGTCCCTCGTTTCGTTCAAGCGCACGCATTATGGTCTCGCGCTCGGTGTCCTCAAGGGTCTTTCCGGTGTCGGACAAAGACGGTTCTATGCTTAAGTTTACCGGAGCCGCGTCGCTTATTATGTCGCGTACGGGCGAATATTTTACAAGCGAATGCGGCACATGCAGATCCTCTACCGGCACAGCCTCGTTGAACGTAGCGGTGCGTCCTTTGTTTTCAAGGGTCTCTATCGTGGCGCGTAGCGAGTCTATCTCGTTGCGCATACGAAATATCATATTGAACAGCAACTCCCGTTCAGCGCCGTAAGAGTGCGCTCCGTCGGCGGGAAGTACCGGAGCAAATACCGTGGCACCCTCGGGAATGTAGCCTTTCAGCATGTCGGAGGTCACTTCGTTGCCGGCCTCGAACAGGGCTATCTGTTCTATAACGTTTTTAAGCTGCCTTACGTTGCCGGGCCATGAATAGTGCATCAGGGCGCGTTGTGCGTTATCGTCAAAAGACACTGCCGGCATACGGTATTTCTCGGCGAAACCGGCGGCAAACTTACGCATGAGCAGAAGTATGTCGCTGCCTCTGTCGCGCAACGCCGGCACGTTTATAAGCACGGTCGAAAGGCGGTAGTACAGATCCTCGCGGAACTTGCCTGTATCTATGGCCCGCTTCATGTCGACATTGGTAGCGGCCACAATCCTTATATTGGTCTTCTGTACTGTCGACGAGCCTACTTTAATGAACTCGCCGCTCTCCAGCACTCTCAGCAGACGGGCCTGCGTGGTAAGAGGCAGTTCGGCCACCTCGTCGAGAAATATAGTGCCGCCGTCGGCCTCCTCGAAATAACCTTTTCGCGAGGCCACAGCCCCGGTAAACGCTCCTTTTTCATGTCCGAAAAGTTCAGAGTCGATGGTTCCCTCAGGTATGGCTCCACAGTTTACGGCAATGTACTTGGAGTGCTTGCGCGAGCCGTATTGGTGTATTATCTGCGGAAAGAATTCCTTACCGGTACCGCTCTCACCTGTTATCAGTACCGACAGGTCGATGGGAGCCACACGCAGAGCACGCTGCACCGCCTCAAGAAGCGACGGGGCATTGCCCACAATGCCAAAGCGGGCCTTTGCCTGCCGTATTTCGGCAGATGTATCGGTTCGGTTCATTTTCTGTCGCGCAATTGATAGGTTTTACGTTTTAAAAACTCTCCGAGTTCTTTTATGTCGTTATATTTATCAAGTTCATCAGGCATTATAGGCTCTCCTACCGATATTCTGATAGTGGTGTGACACTTTCTCCACACCTCGGCCGGCAGACGCAGTGTGCGCAGCCGCCAGTCAATGACTCCGAGAGTATTGAACCAAGCACTGTTGCCGCCATGGAAGTATATGGGTATGACAGGCTTGCCGAACTGCTTGATAAGCCTTATTATAGAGGGCTGCCACTCGCGGTCTTCAAGACGCAGACGCCGGTTGAGCTTGCTTACCGCTCCCGCGGGGAAGAACCCGATGGGTTTGCCGGAACGTACATGCATTATGGCCTCCTTGATGCCCTTCATCGACACGGCTTTCTTGGCCGGGTCATCGGAAGCAAGAGCGTCGACGGCTATGAAATTGGGGCGCATGGCCGATATGTGGTTGAGGACCATGTTGACCATGACCTTGAACTCGGGCCTTATAGTGCCCAAAAGAGCTATCAGCGATATGCCGTCGAGCGCCCCGAAAGGATGATTGCTCACGGTGACAAATGATCCTTCAGGGAGGCTGTCAAGTATGTCACGACCATCTATGTCGAGAGTTATATCGAAATCTTTCAGCAGGTTGCAGGCAAACTCCGGACCCGGATTGTCGCAGTATTTATCGTGAACGGCGTTTACCTTGTCGACCGACAGCAGATGAAGCACACGGTTCACCAGCTTCTCGTGGCCGCGCAACTTGGGCGCCATCTCCACGATGTCGTTGTAATCAAGGACGCTACGTTTTATAGGGGTTTCCATAATTCGGTATCAATGTATTAAATACAAAATTACAAAAACTCCCCAATATCACAAAATCACGTTACTTCCACGGTCATATTCAAATACACATAAGCGGTTGTCGGGCGTCAGCGATATCGTGCCGACATCCCGGTCATGGTATTTCACAGATAACTTGTCAATATTCTTCATAGGAGTGAGGCTTTCGTGGATATGCTCTCTTCTTGCTTGAATTTCTGCGGATTTGTTCAAGCTCATCCATAGTGGAGTACTTGGGAGTAGAAAAAATGTCGCGCACCTCTTGCAGATAATTCATCGAGATAGCGAGAAGTACAAGATTTTTCAGCGATATGAGACCCTTTTGTTCAAAACGTGTGATATTGGCAAGAGCCACACCCGATTTCTCAGCCACAGCCTCTCTTGTCAGTCCACGCTCCACACGCCGGTGACGGAAATCCTCCGCCAATTTGCGCGATATATCGTCAGCATCAGTTAGAGTATAACCATCCAAAACTGATAACATATTATCTGAAACTCCCATATACAACCAAATAATAATTAAATATTATCAGTTACAAATATAGTCATTTTATTGAATACTCGCAAAAAATGTCCATGCAACATTAACTTCAAAGCTTCACAACAGACGACCGCCTACTTCCCTACTTCAACGGGTGGCTGTTGGTGATGTCGTTGAAGGTGTTTTCGACAGCCTGCTTCTCTGACTGAGGCTCGTCGCCGCGGTTTATTATGTACTCCTCGTAGTAAGCAAGCAGCAGTGTGGTAAGCGGGAGGGCTATTATCATGCCTATAAGTCCGAGCAAGGTTCCCCATACCGACAGCGACAGCAGTATTATGGCAGGATTAAGTCCCAGAGCCTTACCCATTATTTTGGGTGTCAGAATATAGTCGCATATGGACTGGCTGACTACATAAACCAGCAGGCACTTGCCGAGTTCGGGCCAGAAAGCCACTTCGCCGCTCATCGACGATATAAGACAGATCAGTGCCACCGGTATAAGTGTGATGTACTGAAAATAGGGTATCAGATACAGTATGCCTACCACGATGCCGAGCACTATGGCCAGCGGAAGCCCTATGATGGAGAAGCCGATGCAGTAAAATATGGCCGCACAGAAAGCTATCAGCGCCTGACCGCGGAAGTAGCGGTTCATGCTGTTCTTGATATCGTCGCCCACCTTATAGGCGATAGGGCGTAGTTTAGGCGGCACAAGAAGCCTGAACCCTTTCATAAGCCGTTTGTAGTCTATGAGCACAAATATGACATAAACGAATGTCAGAAACCATTCGAGCACATGAAGCACAAAGTCGATCGACTCCGATATGAACGTAGTGCTTTTATCTATTATCGTATCGAAGTGTTCCCCCTCAAGAGCATCTATCAGCCGGTCGAGATTGACGTTATTGCGTATATAATCATGCAGGCGTTCGGGTATAAGCGGTACAGAAGTATTGGTATCGGAGGAGTAGTCACGGAGCATCTGTGCCAGCTGGTGAGTCTCGTCAATGACCGACGGCACAAATATGTAACACAATATGCCCGATATGACAGTGACCTCAAACAGAGTGACAAAAGTAGCTATCACCCTACCTTTCAGATGCAGGAGCCTACAGTTGAATTCGAGTATGGGATCAAGGATGTAGGCTATAAGACATGCGAGGCAGAACGGGAGAAGTACGTTTTTAAGTATGTTGACAAACCATACCAGCCCCACGACCAATGCTACCGTAATAAGTATACGGACTACACGGTCAAAAGTAAAAGGGCGTGAAGATGACATGACTGCAAGTTTGTAAAGTTCCTCATTCTCAAAGTTGATACTTTAATAATGGTTAACCCTTACAAAAAGTTCTTGCACCGGTGCGGCCGCTTCAATCTAAATAGTGAACACCAATTTCTTTTCTTTATTTTTATTCAACTTCACTTCGCGCACATCAGAGCCGCAGCGCACTTTTATATTACAGTCGGTCACGGCGTTGAGCGTAACCTCGGCGTGTGAAGCGGCACGGTTCCACGAAAGCTTCCGCACAGTAACTCCACAGCGTGTAAGCACCCCGCTTATCGACCCTTTGTCGAGCCCTTCGGCAAGTGCCGGCAGCAGGTCGATGGTTTCTTCATCGGACCCTACCAGCATCTCTATTATTATGCCGGGCAGTGCATGACACACATCAGTGCAGAACACCCCGAAGTCAGGATAGTGCGACGTGGCAAGTCCCGTATAATAGAAGTCACTGCCGGCAAGCCTGACGAGCTTGTCGCCCAACGACCCGGCATCATGCAGTCCGGCGGCTATCAGCGCACCGTGCAGCAATCCATGACCGGCATTTTCGTAAGGATGCCGGTCACGCATCTTCAAGGCATTGCGAGCCGCTTCGTAATACTCGGGGGCAGTGAATTCAGACACTTCCCTATAAGGCCACACCATCATCAGATGACTCGAATGACGGTGATTGTAACTGTCGTCCAGACCGGGCCAGCCCCATTCTTTTATGGCCCCGTCACCGTTTATGCGGTAAGGAGGCAATGACGCAAGCATGTCGCGCCAATGTTCTCGACATGAAGCATCTTCGCCAAGTATATCGCTTGCCTTGATCAATGAGGACATTATAAACCTTGCACCGGCCACATCAAAAGCGGAGTTGTTAAGCAACGACACTTTCAGATTGGAGGGTTGGTTTTCAGGCGATATGGAACCTGCGAATACGAAGTATCCGTCCTCGTCGCGGTATTTCAGATAATCTTCATAAAAATCACCCATCTCTTTAAGCACAGGATAAAGACGCGTACGTAAAAACTCCTTATCGCGGGTCACAAGATAATGTTCCCAGAAAGGATAAAGCAGCCATGCCTCCTCGCCCGTAGCATAGTGATATGGATAAAATGTATTGATTGAAGCCATAAGCCCCGATGACAGTCCGGGGGTGTTGCCACACGCAAGGAGCCCGCGGCAACCAAGCAGTTTACGCGCGTTTGTGCGGAAATCATCATACCATGCCTCATTCAGATTGAAGTATCCCTCCATGACTTCGGGCATGGCACCCACATTACCTCCGCTTACCTGAAGGTTAAGATTGGCGTCAAGATGATAGTATCCTCCCCACCCTACATTGCAGTCACCGGTCCATATACCGAGCAGGTCGGGCGGCGTAAGCCCGTTGCCAGAGGCAAGAAAGTGATAGCGTCCGGCGGTAAAAAGACGTTCGACAAGAGCCGGCACAATAGTCGCACTGCGTTTTTGAAGGCCCAGCAATTCTTCATTAGACATGGCCCGCTCACGCGGCGACGCTCCGAGATCGAGAGTGACGCGTGTCATTATGTCGCTGTGCAAAGGAGCATGACGTGACATAAGCGTGCAATAATCGGGAGCAACGGACTCAAGTCTTGACTTAATACTGCCGGAAAAATATGACGGCCGGTCGTTGTACTTCTCGGTCATGGCTACAACAAGCAACGATGACGCCCCTTTGACATCAATCGTATCGCCTCTCATATCGACCACACCGTCAGAAGCATAAACCTTGATGCCGCCGCAATAACCCGAATTATCAGCCGGAGCCGGATAATTGATATCGATACCGGTATAGCCCGACGCGGTATTATGACTTACCCCCATGCCTGCGGGGAAATGCATGTCTTCAAGAAGCGCCAGATCAAGCGAGCAGTCAAGCACACCGTGCCGCGGAGCCACAATCTCCATCACCGCCACATCATCAACACGCGATACAAACGCGCGACGCATCCAATCGCCCTGTGCATCGGTCCATTGTACTTTTATTTCTCCCGTATTGTAATCGGTACTTCTGCTATAACCGGTTATATCGCCTGTGGCCGGCATGTCAATCTCAAGAGCAAAACCCGGATGACGGCCGCCCTCACCGCCGTCGCTCCACTGCGCCGAACGCACGGCGAGGTAATTGGCTTCCTGAAAACGCCCTTCGGCACAATAACGTTTTATAAGCATTATCGTATCTTGCGGGACGTCGGCAAATTCTCGCGGCTTTATACCGGGAAAATTAAACTGACGCCCTGTAAACACCACCGTTTCATGCTGCGGGTCGCCGAATACCATTATTCCCGTGGTGCCGTTTCCGGCAAGAAGTGCATCCTGCCATTTACCGTACTCTCTGGGATATGTAACTGAATAACCTTGGGCATACGCACCGGCCGATACAGCCAGCACGGCCGCAATGACATAAAGAAACTTTCTCATAATCCGGCTCATTTAACGTTCAACAATGTAGTGCGAGGCATATTATATCCCTCGGCGGAAACAGCCACATCCTTGCGTGGCGAATACTCAACAGTGACGACACGACGTTCGCCGGGAAGCAGATTGAAGTATCCGTCAGAAATGTAAGCCGGTAAAATACGCTCGCCTGTGGCGCCATCACGCAGATTCAGTTTGACAGCTACGGCGGTAACCTTACCTGTGTTTCTGATCTCAACTGCAAATGCGCCATTCTTATAATCGGTCATGCGTGCGTTTATTTCGGGTACTTCAAGTGAGTTGAACTCCTTGAAATCGCCATTTCCGCCGGGGAGCCAGTAGTCGTTGACAGAAAGTATGCGGCCTTTGCGGTCACGCAGTGTCAAACGCTCAAGACGCACATTATCGGCCGCTTCAGTACTCTCTACATAAAAACACTCCGTAAGCCTGTCGGCCGACAGATCGGCTTTTGCCTCACGGCGTGAAAGACAACGCCCCGACATGTCATACAATTCATATACCGCGCGCGCACCCTTTATATCTTTAAGCGTGGTATTGACCGCCACGACCTTGTTGTCGTCAAGATTTTTCTGTATATGAACAGGCTCGCATGCTTTGCGGCAACCGTAGAAGGAGCCAAACGGTTCATAATCCCATGAATATATCTGCCACACCATACTTGGCCATGCCGGATGGCTCATCCACAGGAGCATTCCGCTCGTGGACTGCCACATATTGCTGTTCCAAGCCTCAAACATGGCTCGGAAACTGTCATAATTGAGCATCTGAGCCTTACGGCTGAAATCGGCAAGATTGTCGGCTTCACCGAACTTTTCGCGCAAGTCATCCATAAATTCACCCTGTCCTCCGTGCAGGTCATGATAATACCATGTGTCACTTATAGGCCAAGCATCGCTGACATCCATCATGGCGAGAACGGACTCTTCGGTAGGTATCGACGTGGAACCCTGCTCGGTGTTGAAGCCGTGGGCCCGCTCAGTGAAGTATCGGGCCGGTTCCTTGAAATAATTCCACGGACCGCTGGGCCGCAGATTACAGTGAGTGGAATTAGGACTGTAAAGACGTGTACCGTCATCGGAAGCAATCATTGATGCAAGTTTTCGCTCTATGTATTCGGGAGCAAACCCCTCGTTACGAGGATTCCATACGGCTATCGACGGGTGATTTCGGAAGCGACGCACCACATCGCCGGCATTTTTGAGAAACAGATCATCGTCGTTCACTTCAAGATTATAACCGGCGGTACTGAGCCAGAAGTCATTGAATACCAACATGCCGTATTCGTCGCACAGCTGATAAAACACTTCTTCCGTACTCTCGCCGGTCCAATTACGTATCATATTGAAATTAGCATCTTTATGCAAGCGGAAGTATGGCTCAAGACGCTCCCTCGACACCCGCTTCATAGCGTCATCCATGCCCCAGTTGCCGCCACGGCAGAATATACGCTGGCCGTTGACCTTTATGACCAGATAATGACGCATCAGGCTGTCAGGCGCCGGCATCAGCACATCACATCCCGGATCTTTCACAACGCGGGGCATGCACATGCCCTCTTCCACGTACTTTCTGTTTATGTTATCAAACACCGGCTTTCCGTCGGTAACCGCTGACGGACGATATTCCACCCTCTTTACTGATTCATCAGGATAACAGACTTCCATTTCATAAGACATCTCCCTGATGCCGAAACGTACACGCTCCGAATCACTGACACGGTTCTTTTCCTCTACCGACAAGTCAAGATCATAAAGCTTCTGAGCTCCGTAGCCGTTAGGCCACCACAATTCGGGATTATCAAGTTTGAGTTCAGAATAATCGGCCGGAGAAAATTCCACCGTACGCTTTTCGAGTGGGGCGAGCATGACACGACGTTCCATACGCTTGCCGTCAAACGACATTTTTACATTGGCCTCATTTGCTTCGGGCAATATATTTTCCACATCTACCCTGACGGTTATCTCAGCCTTTGTGGTATCATGAAGATTAAGGCGTGTCATCACCTGACTGTCACCTATTTTGACTCCGCCCGTAAACCGTAGTCTTACATCCTGCCATATGCCTATATTACGGTCACGTATACCGGGCACCCAGTCCCAGCCTTCCGATGATATGAATGTAGGTCCGTCCAGACATAGCTGGCCTCCGTTCATGCCGTTGCCGGCACTTGGCGACTGTTCATGAGGTATACCGGGATTAGGAGGCGGCAGTATATGCACTGCAAGCACATTGTCGTTCTTGCGTAAAATGTCGGTTACATTAAATTGGCCACGCATGAAAGCACCCTTTATATCACCCACACGTGTACCGTTAAGCCATATGTCGGCAGCATAGTTGATACCGTTTAAAATCAGCCAAGCCTGACGTCCTGCCGACGTATCGGGAGCATCGAATTGCAGACGATACCACCAGTCCTTGCGGCACAGTGTGTCGGGAATAGCAAGATTATTAAGTCCGAAGTAAGGATCAGGATATACATTCATGTCCACAAGTGTGGTCAACACCGTGCCGGGCACTGTGGCATTGTACCATCCTTCAAGATTGTACTCATGGCTGAAAACTGATTGTCGGGCGCCAAGCACACAGTCATTATCGGCGAGCATCCAGCCGCCGGAAAGAACAAACTCGGAACTCCCTGAAGGCGTAAGCACCGCTTCAGGCGCTTTGACAGACACGGGCACCGGCATGACTGTTTCGGCTTTGCTGCGCGGCAATGTGGACGAATCCTGATGATGGGTAAGACCGCGGTTGGCAATGCTCTGCGCCGACATGCCCACCGATGAAAACAAAAAGATAAATTTTAATACTTGCAGTGATGTCATATTCATGGTTTAAGTCTTTAACACTGCAAAAATAGCCCTGCTATATTAACAATTCATGTAATATTGTATTAACATGACATTTTAATACCAAACCTATTGTACCAATTAGTCCTCCAATTAGACCTATCATTTAAATCAGGCATAAAAAAAAATTACCCGTCGTCACGACGAATAATCTTCTTAACCTTAAATCTAATACCATGAAAAACACAATGCAAAGGTAGCGCATTTTATGTTATAAAACATAATTTTTTAATAGATATTATTATATTTAACATATTTTTACGCAATAAGCCACCATGCACAAGCAATATATGACAGCATCAGCAATGATAAAATAATAATACTCAATTCTTTACGCGCCACATATGTCTTATAGGCACAATATACGCTTAAAAGAGCATATATCGGAAACAAATATATCAATACCAAGTACTCGTCCTTGCCTTCGGGATAATCCGATACTACAAACGGCCAAGAAAAAAGCGGCAAAAGCATCACAATCATAATTACAGTCATCCACATGGGAGGACGCCGGTTGTCATTGCTGCCCATAATACTTCAATTTTTATTGTCAACTGATTTTTTATACTCGGCCACGGTTATCTTTATACCCTCTTCAAGTGAAAATCGCGGGTTGAAACCGAAATTGGCCTTTGCTTCCGATATGTCGGCGCTCCAATTGCGCTGTTTCATTATCTTGTACTTGTCGGAGTTGAGTGTCGAAGGCTTCAGTTTGGCCACCCCATACTTTTCGGCGACAAAAGAAGCTATTTTGGTGACCCACAGGGGTAGCCGTACCGGAATGACAAATTTCTTGCCAAGGGCGCGGGCCACGATGGAGCGAAACTCCTTTTGCGTATAAGCCCTGTCCTCACTTATTATATATTTTTTATGCACCGTGCCCTTTTCAAGCGCTTCAAACACGGCATCGACAAGATCATCCACATAAATAAATGTAAGCAACTGCTTGCGGAAGCCAACTCCGAAGTCCCAATGGCGGTCTATGCACTTTATCATCATAAGATAGTCCTGCTCATGCGGACCGTATACGCCCGTAGGCCTGAAGATAATCCAAGGAAATCCTGATGTCATCTCAAGAAGCGTCTCGGCCTTTATCTTTGACACTCCGTAGCGGGTGTTGGGATCAGGTATCATAGAGGCTGTATAAGGAGTATACCCCTTTTCGTCGCCGGGTCCGAGAGCACTCAGGCTGCTCATGTATAGAAAACGTTCAGGAACTTTGTCACAAGACTTCAGAGCCTCTACGGTATTCTTAAGATAGCCGTAGTTTATGCGGTTAAAGTCAGAATAATTGGTGACTTTCGTTGCCCCGAGATTATACACTATCCAATCCCACTTGTCGCCATGCGGCAATGCCGAGTCAAAAGCTTCGGCAAGCGCTTGCGGCGAGTCATAGTCAAGTATCAGAAACTTAATACGTGCATCGTCAAGATATCTGCGCGATGTGCTCTCCCTGACACCGACCCATGTCTCGTAACCGAGATCGAGGCTTTTACGGGCCATAAAACCGCCTATAAATCCGCCGGCACCTATGATAAGTACGCGTTTCATAGCTCCGTGTCAGTTTTTCTTGACCGGGTCACAGGTAAGTCCTACCCCGAGTTTTTTGAATATCTTGTGATCCACCTCACCAAGCATAACAGTAGAATGCACCTGACATCCGGCAAGCTCCGGAAGTTTTTCAAGCGCATGGCGGCAGTTGTCGTCATGAGTGCTCAACACCGACAGAGCCACAAGCACCTCATCGGTATGCAGACGCGGATTGCGGCTGCGCAGATAATTTATCTTGGTATGCTGAATAGGCTCTATCATGTATTGCGGTATAAGCTTGACGGCGTGATCTATACCCGCCAGATGCTTTATGGCGTTAAGAATAAGCGCGGCACTCGGACCGAGCAGAGCGCTCGTCTCGGCGGTAATAATAGTACCGTCGGATAGTTCTATAGCCGAACACGGCACCCCTGAGCGTTCGGCACGTTCTTTTGCCGCAACCGTAGTCTTGCGGTAGGCAGTAGTAATCTTGGACTGCTTCAGCAACAGGGCTATCTTGTTGACCTCGCTGTCATTGCCGTCGCCGAGAGCCAAACGGTTGAGAGCCGTATAGTAACGGCGTATTATCTCGTTCTTTGAAGCCTCGCGGCATACTTCGTCATCATCTATGCAGAAGCCCACCATATTGACACCCATGTCAGTCGGCGACTTGTAGGGATTCTCACCGTAGATACCCTCGAAAAGAGAGTTAAGCACCGGAAAGATCTCTATATCGCGGTTATAGTTTATGGCAGTCTTTCCGTAGGCCTCAAGATGAAACGGATCTATCATGTTGACGTCGTTCAGGTCGGCGGTAGCGGCTTCATAAGCTATGTTTACCGGATGCTTGAGCGGAAGGCTCCACACGGGGAAAGTCTCGAACTTGGCATATCCCGCTTCTATACCGCGTTTGTGCTCGTTGTACAGCTGGCTCAGGCATACGGCCATCTTGCCGCTTCCCGGACCGGGAGCGGTCACTATGACAAGCGGACGCGTGGTCTCAACATAATCGTTGCGGCCAAATCCATCCTCCGAGGCTATAAGATCTACATTGGTCGGATAACCGTCTATTGTATAATGATAATAGGTAGTTATGTCCATACGCTCGAGCCGACGGCGGAAAGCGTCGGCACTGCTCTGCCCGTTATAATGGGTAATGACTACCGAACTCACGAGAAAACCGCGGTTCTGAAATTCCGTACGCAGACGCAGCACGTCCATATCATAAGTTATGCCGAGATCACTGCGCACCTTGTTTTTTTCGATGTCAAGCGCGCTGATCACTATCACGATCTCTGCATGGTCACACAGTTGAGACAGCATGCGCAATTTACTGTCGGGCTGAAAACCCGGCAAAACCCTGCTCGCGTGATGGTCGTCAAATAACTTTCCTCCAAGCTCAAGATAAAGCTTATTGCCAAATTTGGCAATTCGTTCCCTGATGTGTCGGGATTGTATTTCGAGATATTTCTCGTTGTCAAAGCCGTATTTCATAACGGATTACAAAGTTACAAGTTTTTGGCTTTAATCCAACCCTGTCCGGTATATTTTTTCTTAGATTATTCTAAAGAGTGACTCCTGACTTAAAAATGGCAATATCCTTTGCGCCATTGAGTTCGTGACGCAATGCGGCACCGTTTGCCACAGCCGTTATTTTGTCTATAAGCCTCGCCAAAGCGGAGTCCCATGACTCTCCGTTGACTACTTCTCCGGCATTGAAGTCAATCCAGTTGGCTTTATGTTCTGATAAAGGAGTGTTGGTCGATATCTTAAGTGTAGGCACAAAAGTACCGAAAGGCGTACCCCGTCCTGTCGTGAACAGCACCATATGGCATCCTGAAAGAGCCAACGCCGTCGACGCCACAAGATCGTTACCCGGAGCTTGTATGACATTAAGTCCGGGTTTTGTCACTGCATGTGCATATGAAAGCACATCCACTACAGGTGAAGAGCCTCCTTTCTGCACGCATCCCAGTGATTTTTCCTCCAGAGTGGTAATTCCGCCAGTCTTATTTCCGGGAGAAGGATTTTCATATATAGGCTGCCCGTAAGAGCGAAAATAATCCTTGAAGCCGTTTATAAGATTTACCATGCGGTCAAACACAACGCAGTCTACGGCTCTATCCATAAGTATGGTTTCGGCCCCAAACATTTCCGGAACTTCGGTCAGCACAGTAGTACCTCCCCACTCCACAAGCCTGTCTGAAAAACGGCCTACAAGAGGATTGGCCGTTATACCCGACAATCCGTCGCTGCCGCCGCATTTCAATCCTACTTTAAGCATACTGACAGGAAGCGGTTGCCGCCTGTCACCGTTCATTACGCATGCAAGTTCCTTACATATTTCAAAACCTGCCGACACTTCATCCTCAACATCCTGAGCGTTAAGAAACCGTATGCGCGATGTATCAAAATCGCCCATTTCACCGCGTAATGCCGATATGCCGTTGTTCTCGCACCCCAGACCGAGCACGAGCACTCCGCCGGCATTAGGATGCTTTGCCAATGCCGCAAGGGCCTTGCGTGTGTTGACATGATCCTCGCCAAGCTGTGAACAACCGTAATTATGTGTAAATGCACGTACATCATCTATGTTGACCAGCTCACACTCTTTTCTGACACGTTCGGCTATGGCACATGCAGCTCCGTTGACACACCCAACAGTCGGTACAATCCATAATTCGTTGCGTATACCCATATTGCCGCTCGTACGCAGATAACCGTTTATAACGGGTATATCGCCGTCAACCTTCCATGACCTGTGTGATGTACCCGCATGATACCCATACTTTACATCAGGGCCGAGCGAAGTGACAAGATTATGACTGTGAACCCATTGACCGACAGCTATCGAAACCGTGGCATGACCTATAGGATAACCGTATTTGATTACTTCTTCACCTTTGCCTATAGGCTTCAATGCAAATTTATGACCTTGCGGAATATCTTCCGACAAGGTTATTCCATCAAATGTATCGCCTTTGCCTATATCATCCGAAAGAGCTACCGCCACATTGTCGGAATCATGTATTTTCAATATTCTTTTCATTACAACGGGTATTCAAAAACAGCGTCAACGATCTATCCATACCGTCGGTCATTATTGACCGGAGGTATTCCCCGGCTCTCTGTGAGAAACCCGGAACAGCCTCTTCAAAATTATCTGTAAATATACCGCTTCCTGTTATCTTTCTTACAATATCAATATAGTCACCGCCATCAGCCCATATACCTTGTATGACGTCAATATTAGCGGCATCATCCTCCGCTATAAAGCCGGAGTAAGGTGAATATAAAGCCATAAGTGCGGCAAAAGTAAAAATCTCGAAATCGGCTATAAGACCTTTCTTATTGTAAAAGTCGCGGACAGTAGGAAAATTGCGTGTCTCCCACTTTGACAGCGAGTTAAGCGCTATAGATTTTAGCATGTGGCGCATGAACGGATTATGGAAACGTTCAAGAATATCTCTTGAAAAACTCCTTAGCTCCGATATGTCACCATCCATAACAGAAAGTACCTCGCGTTCTGTCATGTCATTTATGAACCGATTTATATCGGGAGTTTCAAATGCGTCAAGTACAGTGTCACAGCCTGAAAGCAAAGCTATGGGCGCCATACCCGTATGAGAACCGTTAAGAATACGCACTTTCTTTTCACGGAAAGATTTTATGTCGGGCATGAAAAGCACATTGAGTCCGGCTTTGTCAAGAGGCAGTTCTTTCTGCACTTCGGCATACTTCTCACATCCTATGGCCCATATGTGAAACAGTTCTCCCTTAACCACCAGCCTGTCATCAAATCCGAGCTCATCTCTCACCTCATCTATAGTGTCATGGGGAAAACCCGATACAATACGGTCCACAAGAGTATTGCAAAATATACACGAGTCTTTTATCCATTCTGAAAACTCAGGTTCAAGGTGTGTTGCTGCGGCATGTCGAAGTACATACTCACGCAGTGCCGACCCGTTGTTTTCTATTAGCTCACAGCACAAAAATATGAGGCCTTTGGTTTTATCGCCGTTAAAGTGCCTGAACCGACGATACAGAAGAGAAGTTATTTTACCGGGAAAGGTAACGGGTGTTTCAGAAAGAATGTCATCATCCTCATAACGGATGCCGGCTTCAGTGGTATTGGAAACCACAAACCGCAGTTCAGGCGACAGAATATAGCGTTCATAACGTTTAAAATCAACAGCCGGAGAAAATGCGTCGGTCACACATTTTACAAGACGTTTTTCCGATTTGGGCCGACCTTTTTCTATTCCTTCAAGCCATACATGATAAATGCAATCCTGTGACTGCATATTTTTTATGGTAGAGTTTTCCTTAAATCTGGGAGACACAACTGCTACGGAAGTATCGGTAAGCCCTTTTTCGTTGGCGATATCGAACATCCAGTCGACAAACCCGCGAATAAAATTGCCTTCGCCAAACTGCAGTACCCTTACGGGGCGTACGGATTTCTTTATATATGACATATCAATATGACAGTGTATCGTTTACGTACACAAATTTATTCATAAACCCGGAGAAAATAAAATCTATTATCAGCAAGAACATATAAATTTTATAAACCTATCGGCATTATCAATTGTTGAAATATATTACATAATAATTATTACCAAACCAAACAAAAATTACGTAATTATGGAATTTCTAACCAATGACAAATTTACAATTGTAGGTGCGGCCGGTATGATAGGCTCCAATATGGCCCAGACCGCACTAATGATGCACCTAACTCCCAACATATGTCTGTATGACCCATATGCCCCCGCTCTTGAAGGAGTGGCGGAGGAGATGTTTCATTGCGGTTTTGAAGGAGTGAATATCACTTATACTTCCGACATCAAAGAAGCCCTCACCGGTGCTAAATATATAGTGTCGTCAGGCGGTGCGGCGCGTAAGGCAGGCATGACCCGTGAGGATCTTCTAAAAGGTAATGCAGAGATAGCGGAGCAATTCGGCAAGGATGTACGCAAATACTGTCCTGATGTAAAACACATCGTAGTGGTTTTCAATCCGGCCGACATCACCGGACTTATCACCCTTATATATTCGGGAGTAAAACCGTCATGTGTAACTACACTTGCAGCGCTTGACAGCACACGCCTGCAGAGCGAACTCGCTAAATATTTCAAAATTCCCGCTTCGGAAATAAACAATTCACGTACTTACGGCGGCCATGGCGAACAGATGGCAGTCTTTGAATCGACAACTACCGTAAAGGGCAAACCTCTCAAAGAACTTATAGATGAAGGCATACTGCCGGCAGCCGACTGGGAAGCATTGAAAACAAGAGTCATCCAAGGCGGTAAAAATATCATAGAACTCCGCGGACGTTCATCATTCCAAAGCCCCGCCTATCTGTCGATAGAAATGATAGCCGCAGCTATGGGAGGCAAGCCGTTCCGCTGGCCGGCCGGCACATATGTAAACGACGATAAATTCAAACATATAATGATGGCTATGGAGACCTCCATAACAAAAGACGGTGTCACATACAAAGAAGTCAGCGGTACTCCCGAGGAGAACAAAGAACTTGAAAAGAGTTACGAACACCTGTGCAAACTTCGTGATGAGGTTATAGATATGGGTGTACTGCCGCGCATCGAAGAATGGCATAAGCTCAATCAGTATATCGACAATCCTACCATATAGAGTTTATTAAAGTACAATCAAAGCATCCGTTATACATTTGCATTATCAAATGTATAACGGATGTTCATTTATATAGACCTATCATTCACCATGATAAATCAGTTTTTAATAAATGTCAAAATACTATGTCAATAAAGTTGTAGATAACCCTTGATAAGTTTTAAGCAATTTTTGACAACTTGATTTGCATTTCATATGAAAATAAACAATACAATGCATCTATGACATAATCAAAATAAGTTTTACAATAAATGTGACCCTCTTATAAACCATGAAATCTACACTTATAAACCTTCCCAACCTAAGTTTTTTATCTACACACAGCGTTATCAACAGTATGTAAATAAACAGTTCAAGTATTTAATTATAAGTCATTTGACATGTAGATAACAGTATGATAACCTTAATTCTTCGAGTAATAACTTATTATACAACAAAACACCTATAATTTTATCTTTACTATCAACATCAATAACTACTACCCTAAAAGAAAATCTTTAAAAGAAAATTTTCATAAAAATAAAAAGTGATGTTGATGACAACAGCCGGGCGCTGCTACTTATATATAAGTAAGAAAAAATGTCGTATCTTTGCAATCAGGAGATTAATAAAATATTCAATAATGGAATCAAGTACTGAAAAAGGCTATGTGTCCATGGCGGTGTCAGATGAATCTGATATTAAAAATATCAGAGAGGAAATACTCCGGCTTAAGGAAGAAAAGAATGCGGTAATACTCGCCCACTACTATCAGAAGGGCGAAATTCAGGATATAGCCGACTATATAGGCGACAGCCTTGCTTTGGCCCAGATAGCTTCAAAACTCACTCAGCCTGTTATAGTATTGTGTGGAGTCAACTTTATGGGTGAAACGGCGAAGATACTTTGTCCGGATAAGACTGTACTGATTCCCGACATGGATGCCGGATGTTCGTTGGCCGACAGTTGCGATGCCGAAGAGTTCAAGAAGTTCATTGACGATAATCCGGATCATACAGTAATCAGCTATGTCAATACATCGGCCGGAGTAAAGGCTCTTACCGACGTGCTTGTCACATCATCAAACGCACGGCAGATAGTAGAGAGTTTTCCGGAGGACACACCTATTATATTCGGTCCCGACCGTAATCTCGGCAACTATATAAATTCGGTGACCGGTCGCAATATGAAGCTGTGGAACGGAGCCTGTCATGTACATGAACAATTCTCGATAGAAAAGATAGCCGGGCTGAAGCGTCAGTATCCGTCGGCAAAGGTGCTCGCACATCCCGAGTGCAAGAAGCAGCTGCTTATCCTCGCTGACAAGATAGGATCCACTGCCGCTCTTTTAAATTATGCCGTGAACAGTGATGCCAATGAGTTCATAGTGGCCACGGAGAGCGGTATAATACACGAGATGCAGAAGCGTTGTCCTGACAAGACCTTCATTCCCGCTCCTCCCAATGACTCCACCTGTGCGTGCAACGACTGCTCGTACATGAAGCTCAACACTATGCAGAAGCTGTATGACTGTCTTAAAAACGAGAGCCCGAAAGTGGAGGTCGACTCTGAAATAGCGGAGAAGGCACGCCGTCCTATCGAGCGTATGCTTGAGATAAGCGAAAAATTAGGAATATAAATAAAACTACCGTATAAAAATGGAATACAATCACAGAGACATAGAGAGCCGCTGGCAGAAATATTGGAAAGAAAACAATGTGTATAAAGCCGAAATAGATAAGTCGAGACCCAAATTTTATGTTCTTGACATGTTTCCTTATCCATCGGGTGCGGGACTTCATGTAGGCCATCCGCTCGGATATATAGCAAGCGATATCTTTTCGCGCTATAAACGTCTGCAGGGCTTTAATGTATTGCATCCTATGGGTTACGATGCCTACGGACTTCCCGCCGAGCAGTATGCCATACAGACCGGTCAGCATCCTGAGGTAACCACCCGTCAGAACATAGACCGTTACCGCAGTCAGCTTGACAAGATAGGTTTCTGCTATGACTGGGACCGCGAGATCAAGACTTGTGATCCGGAGTATTATAAATGGACACAGTGGGCTTTCATGCAGATGTTCAACAGCTACTATGACAGGAATGCCGACAAGGCTATGCCTATAGCTGATCTTGTGGTCGAGTTTGAGAAAAACGGTACAAAAGAAGTGAATGCCGCCTGTGGAAAAGAGCTTCAGTTTACAGCAGACGAGTGGAAGGCTTACTCCGATAAGGAGAAAAACGATGTGTTGATGAATTACCGTATAGCCTACCTCGGCAATACGATGGTGAACTGGTGTCCGAAGCTCGGCACCGTGCTTGCCAATGACGAGGTGAGCGAGGGATTGTCGATAAGAGGCGGCTATCCGGTAGAGCAGAAACTCATGTATCAGTGGTGTCTTCGTGTGTCGGCTTATGCGCAGCGGTTGCTCGACGGTCTTGACAGCATAGACTGGACCGACTCTCTTAAAGAGACCCAACGCAACTGGATAGGACGCTCCGAAGGTGCCGAGATGCGCTTCCGGATTGCTGACAGCGACGTGGAACTTGAGATATTCACTACACGTGCCGATACTGTATTCGGTGTCACTTTCATGGTACTTGCTCCCGAAAGCGCATATGTGAACATGATTACAACTCCTGACCGAAAGGAAGCAGTGGAGGCTTATATAAACGAAGTCAAGCACAAGACCGAGCGCGAGCGTATGATCGAGAAGAATGTATCGGGTGTGTTTACCGGAGCTTATGCCATAAATCCTCTTACGGGTAAGAATATACCGGTATGGGTTAGCGACTATGTTCTTGCCGGATACGGCACGGGAGCCATCATGGCCGTACCTGCCCATGACAGCCGCGACTATGCCTTTGCCAAGCATTTCGACCTGCCTGTCATTCCGCTTATCGAGGGTTGCGACGTAAGTGAAGAGAGTTTTGATGCCAAGTCGGGTAAAATGATAAACTCCGCCGGCGAGGAACTCAATCTTAACGGCATGGAGGTAAAGGACGCCATAGCCGCTACAAAACGCTTTATAGAACAGAAAGGCATAGGCAAGGTGAAGGTCAATTACCGTTTGCGCGATGCCATATTCAGCCGTCAGCGTTACTGGGGCGAGCCGTTCCCTGTATATTACAAGGACGGCATACCTCATCTGCTTGACGAGAGCAAGCTGCCGCTGCTTCTGCCTGAAGTGGATAAATTTCTGCCTACCGAGACCGGAGAGCCTCCGCTGGGACGTGCCAAAGAGTGGCATACCGAGGACGGATATCAGCTTGAACTCAATACTATGCCCGGTTTCGCAGGTTCATCAGCCTATTATTTGCGATATATGGACCCCCGCAATGACAAGGCGCTCGTGTCGGAAGAAGCCAACGGTTACTGGCAGGATGTGGATCTTTACATAGGCGGTACGGAGCATGCTACAGGACATCTTATATACAGCCGTTTCTGGAATAAGTTTCTTTATGACCTCGGTAAGGTGGTTAAGGACGAACCTTTCAAGAAACTCATAAATCAGGGTATGATACAGGGTCGCTCAAACTTTGTATACCGTATTAAGGACACCAATACTTTTGTGTCGTCGGGTCTGAAAAAGGATTATGACGTGACTCCCATACATGTTGATGTCAATATAGTGAGCAATGACATACTTGATATGGACAAATTCCGCGCATGGCGTCCGGAATTCAATGATGCTGAGTTCATACTCGAGGACGGCAGATATGTATGCGGCTATGCGGTGGAGAAAATGTCCAAGTCCATGTTCAACGTAGTCAATCCCGACGACATAGTGGAGCGTTACGGAGCCGATACGCTGCGTCTGTACGAGATGTTCCTCGGTCCGCTGGAGCAGAGCAAGCCTTGGGATACTAACGGCATAGACGGTGTTAATCGTTTCCTGAAGCGTCTGTGGGCTCTTTTCTATAAAGGCGATACAATGCTTGTAAACGATGACAAACCTTCGAAAGAGGCTCTTAAAGCGCTTCACAAGCTCATAAAAAAGGTGACTTGGGATATAGAGAACTTCTCTTACAATACCTCTATAGCCGCATTCATGATATGTGTCAACGATCTTACCTCGATGAAATGTCACAGCAAGGAGGTACTTGAACAACTGCTTGTAGTACTTGCTCCATTTGCTCCGCATATCACGGAGGAACTATGGCACGCCATAGGCAATTCAGGCAGCATATGCGATGCCGAATGGCCTGAATGCAATGAAGACTATCTTAAGGAGGATACGGTAACTATGGCGGTGTCGTTCAACGGTAAGGCGCGTTTCAATATTGAAGTGGCTGCCGATACTCCTCGCGAAGAGGTAGAGAAGATAGCTCTCGAACACGAAGGTGCGGCCAAGTGGCTTGAAGGGAAGTCGGTTAAGAAGATTATCGTAGTTCCCGGAAAGATAGTAAACATAGTCATAGGATAACATCGCTAAACAATAATTACAAAATATATCGCTCATGACGAGAAAAATAGTGTTTGCCACCAATAACGCTCATAAACTTGAAGAGATAAGAGCCATACTCGGTAAAGATTTTCAGGTACTCGGACTGGGCGATATAGGCTGTAAAGAGGATATACCCGAAACCGCCGATACGCTTGAGGGAAATGCCGAGATAAAGGCAAGATATGTAAAAGAGCATTACGGCTATGACTGTTTTGCCGATGACACCGGTCTTGAAGTCGAAGCGCTTGACGGCGCTCCCGGTGTGTATTCGGCGCGTTATGCCGGTCCGGGACATGATTCTGCGGCAAATGTGGCTCTTCTTATGAAGAACCTTCAGAAAGAGAGCAATCGAGCCGCGCGTTTCCGCACCGTCATAGCACTTGTGGAGGGCGATAAGGCAACTCTTGTCGACGGTATAGTAAAAGGCCGTATTATAGACGAATTGCGCGGTGACAACGGTTTCGGCTATGACCCCGTGTTCGTTCCGGATGGTTACGACAAGACGTTTGCCGAGATGGACTCAAAAGAGAAAAACTCAATAAGCCACAGAGCGCGTGCCACCGCCAAACTTAAGAATATACTCGTCAGTTGACAGTCGTGGCATTGGGTAAAAGGTCCGTCGTATCGGCTATTGGATTTTTTGTACTGTCATTGTGTATCATGATGACAGGTACAATGCCGTTATACGGTGATGTGCCGGTAGGGGAGTGGCGTTACTACAACAATTACGGTCCTGACACTTATAAGGTGATCGACTGTAAAGACAAGGTATATTATGTTTGTGACCGTAATCTGTACGGTTATGATAAAAAAAGCGGTGAGACTTACGGTTATAACCTTGTAAACGGCCTTAATGATGTGGTCGTCGACAATATATTTTACAATAATGCGTCAGGACTGCTTGTCGTGCTATATGACAACGGCAATATAGATGTTATCACGGATGCCGGTGACATAGTCAATGTAGGTGATATAAAAGATGCCTCGAATATAGGTGACCGTTCGCTTAATGACGTGGCTTTTTCTGGCAGTGACTGCTATGTGGCGGGTAATTTCGGCATAGTGAGGATAGACCTTAAGAATTTTCTTGTCAAAGAGTCGGCTGTGTTTAACCGGCCGGTTTCTGCCGTTACCGTTGCCGATGGAAAGCTTGTAGTGTCTATTGACGGGTGCCTTATGTATAAACCCTTCGATGTGCGTCTTTCCGATATTGACAGGTATGTTGTCTTGGATCAGTCCGGTGCCGTGTCGATGGAGGCTGTGTCTGACAGGCTTATGATTGCCACCGACGGTAAGGATTCATATTCGGTGGAATTGGATTTTGCAGAGGGCAGAGCGGTCAAGAAGAGAATAGCCGGGGCATCGGACTATGTAATGATATGTGACGGCAAGGCTCTTCTGGCAAACCGCGACGAATATGGTATTGTAGACGCATCAGGCACGGTAAAGACATATAAGATACCTGAAAACGTTAGAAAACAGGGCAATACACGTTGTCATTCGATAACATCCGACGGAAGCATGTGGTATATAAACACATGCGGTCTCGGACACTTTACGGCTGAGGGTGTTGTAGACGTTTTGCCTGCAAGACCTCAGGCTACATTTCTTGACACCGGCGCTTGGTATATTGCCGCCGATCCGTTAAATGACAAAATTTATGTGTCAAACCGCAGTTCGCGTAATGACCTCCGTTTTTATAACGAAAACGGCCCTATGACGCTGACAGAGATCGAAGCCGGATTTACACGCGATGTAACACCTGCTTCCGATGAGGTGACCTTGCGTAACCATAATTCAGGCGGTAGACTGAAAACCGGCTTTAATATAGCGGTTGACCGCAAAGAGGAGGGAGTCATTTATATAGGCACATGGTATGAAGGCATATTCAGATTCAAGGACGGCAGGCAGACCGACAAATATGACTGGACCAATATGCCCGCGGAGCTCGATTATATATTGGCTTTTCCGGCCGTTGCCATAGACTTGCAGAACAATCTTTGGTGTTACGGATACAATGCCAAGGGCGATATTACAATTGCCGTATTGCCTGACTCGCGGCGTACTCCGGGAAGTGTCGCCGCCACCGACTGGATAGTGCTCGACATAGACGGCTTCGGCTCATTCGATGCCAGAAATACCATAATACTTCCGTGTATGTCGCCTCAGAATAAAGATATAGTACTGATATCAGACGGTTACCGCGACCGTAATCTGGTTACTTATCATACTGGCGCTAATGTGGAGAGTACTTCCGATGACCGGTACAACGTGAGAAATATGTTTTATGACCAAGACGGTAAACCGTTTGGCCCGGTATGTATTTTCGCTATGGCGGAAGACAAGTCGGGAGCCGTATGGGTAGGCACAGACAATGGTGTGTTTGTTATAAAACATCCTGCCGATATGCTTGACGTCAGTTGCCCTATAGAGCGTGTGAAAGTGCCGAGAAACGACGGTACGTCATATGCCGACTATCTGCTCGGCAATATGAGCGTGACGGCCGTGTCGGTCGACGGAAGCAATCGCAAATGGTTAGGTACAAACACCTCTGGTGTATATGTGGTAAGCGCCGACGGCAAGGAGATACTTTACAACTTCAATACCGATAACGGATTTCTTCCTTCTGATGAGGTGCTGTCGCTTCTCTGTGACCCTCGCGGCAACTCCGTTTATATAGGCACACGTGCCGGAGTGGTGGAGTATGGCTGCGATGCTCTTCCCGCCGCCGAAGATTACTCGGAAATATCCGCTTACCCCAATCCGGTACGTACCGGCTATAGCGGTGACGTAGTTATAAAAGGACTTAAAGAAGGCTCTCTCGTCAAGATAGCCGATGCGGCCGGAAATGTGTTTTATCAGACCCGTTCGCAAGGTGGAATGGCTCGCTGGAATGTAACCTCGGCATCGGGCAGACGTGTGGCTACGGGAGTGTATTATGTACTTGTGTCCTCGGCCGGAAGCGGTCATGAGAGCGTGGTGACAAAAATACTGGTTGTGAATTAAAAAAGTAAAAAATATGTATTTATTTCCGTCCAAATAGCTATATTTGGCGTTAATAAACTGACCCTATAATAGTACGTCGATTATGAAACTGAAATATATTGATGAAAACGATAAATGTTATGGCATAACAGGTATGGCCATAAGTATGGTGGTATGGGATGCCGAAAATGTGCTTGCGGCCGTATCTCTTGATGCTCCCGCCGATGAAACGGTCGAGTTTACTCCCGATTTCTATTACAACGGCAATCCGGGACTGTCAGCCAAAGTATCGTGGAATCATATATTGCAGCATTATCAGGTGACTATGGGCATGCTTTTGGGCAATATACTCTGTCGCAGTTATGTGCTGCATCACAACGATGTCACCGCCGACATGCGCAAGGAGCTTCTTGAGCTTTTCGATAACGAAGGACGCGAGACATGTTCTCTTGAAAGCGACGAGATAGAGCGCCTGTTCAATAAGAGTTACAATTATCTTTACAGAGTGTTCAATCACACGGGTGTTCAGGAGCTGGCCCATGATTTTGCCCGTGAACTGAAAAAACAGCGTAGGCTTACACGCGGCGAGGTTATCGAGCAGCTTCGGTCACTCAATATGCTTTAGAGCTGTCCTTGCTCCACCATGACGCATACACGTTCTATTATGGCGTCATCTTTGTTTTTATCGGGGCTATAGGAACTTTTCAGGTTTACGCCGAAGAAGCGTCCGAATGTCTGCCAGAAACCGGCGCGAAATGTGCCTAAAAAGGCTTTCAGTATAGAATAACTGTTTTGGTTGGTCTCACGGTTTATCAGTTTTACGAGCATTTTGCCCTGCGACTTGGTAAACTTTTTCAGTTCGGGTTTATATTGGGCAAATATTTCTTTCTCCATCTGTGACAGATACTCCTCACGCTCTTTCTGAGTCGGGAAAGTCTCTATGTACTCATATGTCTCAAGCAGTGTTTCGGCTATGAGTTTGGCATAGGGTAGGGTGCGTTTGACATCACGTACCGTACGCCAGTAAAACTGTTCTTGCTTCTTGTTTTTGAATTTAAGCTGCGGAAATACTGTTATATTGTTGAGCACGACCATCATCAGGGTGTCGCCATGTTCGTCGACAAAATGATAACGGCCTTTGGCCTCTTTCTGCTTCGGATCGGGAGGTACCGGCACACCGTTGGCGTCGGTTTTTTGAGCACCGGCTCCAAGCATTCCAGCTATCATTATAAGCAGAAAGAAGTATATTCTCATATGTTATATAACGCTGTGTGTTCCCTGAATCGTATATTGTGAATGTTAATGACTTACATGAGGATAATCGACGGTGTAGTGCAGTCCTCGCGACTCTTTGCGTTCCATAGCCTGACGCATTATGAGGTATCCTACGTTGATTATGTTGCGCAGTTCGCATATCTCGCGGCTTGCTTTGGAGCGCTTAAACAGACGTTCGGTCTCCTCGTAGAGTATGTCGAGCCGGTTCCAAGCACGTTTTAGTCGCAGATCACTCCTTACTATGCCTACGTAGGTTGACATTATCTGTCCTACTTCCTTTATGCTTTGTGTTATAAGCACCATCTCCTCGGGGTGTCGTGTTCCTTCGTCGTTCCATTCGGGCACGTCATGACGGTATGTATAGTGATCCTTGACCTCCATTGCGTGTTTTGCGGCTGCATCGGCATAGACTACTGCTTCTATCAATGAGTTAGATGCCAGTCTGTTGCCTCCGTGGAGTCCGGTGCACGAACACTCGCCCACTGCGTACAGACGCTTGATTGATGACTCTCCGTTTGCGTCCACTTTTATGCCTCCGCACAGATAGTGGGCTGCCGGTGCTACGGGTATGTAGTCTTTCGTTATGTCGATGCCGAGCGAAAGGCACTTCTGATATATGTTGGGGAAGTGCTTTTTTGTCTCTTCCGGATCTTTGTGGGTCACGTCGAGATATACATGGTCGTCGCCGTACAGCTTCATTTCCGAGTCTATGGCGCGGGCCACTATGTCGCGCGGAGCAAGCGACAGACGTGGGTCGTACTTTTGCATGAACTCCTCGCCGCGCAGATTGCGCAGTACCGCTCCGTATCCTCTCATGGCTTCGGTTATCAGGAATGACGGCCGGTCGCCGGGATGATACAGCGCTGTGGGGTGAAACTGGATGAACTCCATGTCTTTTACCGTACCTTTGGCTCTGTATACCATAGCTATGCCGTCGCCTGTCGCTACAAGCGGGTTGGTGGTAGTGGTGTATACCGCGCCTACACCTCCTGTGGCCATAAGAGTGACTTTGGCGAGAAATGTGTCGACTTTTCCTGTCTTGGGGTCGAGTACGTAGGCGCCGTAGCATGTGGTGTCGGGAGTGCGGCGTGTCACTATCTTGCCCAGATGATGCTGTGTTATTATCTCGATAGCGAAGTGTCCTTCATATATGTCGATGTTCTTGTCGGCTTTCACGGCCTTTATGAGGCTCTCCTGTATTTCGGCACCGGTATTGTCTTTATGATGCAGAATACGAAATTCGGAGTGGCCCCCTTCGCGATGCAGATCAAAGTCGCCGTTTTCGTTTTTGTCGAAGTTTACACCCCAGTCAATAAGAGCTTTTATCTGCTCCGGCGCGCCTTTGACCACCTTTTCCACAGCCTCTCTGTCGCTAAGGAAGTCGCCCGCTATCATGGTGTCTTCGATATGCTTGTCAAAATTGTCTACTTCGAGATTGGTCACGGAAGCCACGCCACCTTGCGCGAAGTAAGTGTTGGCGTCTTCAAGGTCGGTCTTGCATATGAGCGCCACTCTGCCTGTGCGGGCTACTTTGAGGGCAAAGCTCATGCCGGCTATACCCGATCCTACAACGAGATAATCATATTCGTAAGTCATAGCTCAATGATTAATTATCAAGCGCAAAGGTAATAAATTTTGAGTAATTAGCATCAAGTGTGTTTTAATAGTACATTATTTTGGCATTATGGCATGATTTTTGTCTAAGTATAGGTAAAGGCTGTTTTTTCAATAGCGATAAAATAAGTATCTTTGTACACTGAAACATAAAAAGATAAAGAGATGTCGATTGATAATATCATAGCGCAAGCGGTGGCCCGGGCCGTCAACGCGCTTTACGGAGTTGAGACTGACCCGTCGTCAATAGTGCCCCAGACTACCAAGAAAGAGTTTGAAGGCAATCTTACGGTAGTGGTATTTCCGTGGGTGAAAGCCGCACGCAAAGCCCCTGAAGCCGTTGGCAAGGAGATAGGTGACTGGCTTGTGGACAACGAGCCGGCAGTAAACCGCTACAACGTCATAAAGGGCTTCCTCAACATAGTCATTGAGCCTACTTACTTCATGTCGATGCTGCGCCACATAAGCGAGACTCCCGACTATGGCACAGTGCCCGTGACTCCCGAAAGTCCGCTGGTCATGGTGGAATACTCGTCGCCCAACACTAACAAGCCGCTCCATCTCGGACACATGCGCAACAATCTGCTCGGCTACAGCCTGTCGCAGATACTCAAGGCATGCGGCAACCGTGTCGTAAAGACCAATATAGTCAACGACCGCGGCATACACATATGCAAGTCTATGCTTGCTTGGCGCAAGTGGGGCGAGGGAGCTACTCCCGAGTCGACCGGCAAAAAGGGCGACCATCTCATAGGTGACTTTTATGTACTCTTTGACAAGCACTATAAAGCCGAGATAAAAAAGCTGATGGATGAAGGCATGTCGCAGGAAGAGGCTGAAAAGGCGTCGCCGCTCATGCTTGAGGCCCGCGAGATGCTGCGCAGCTGGGAGAACAAAGACCCTGAGGTGCGCGGATTGTGGGAAATGATGAATAATTGGGTCTATGCAGGCTTCGATGCTACCTACAAGCGTCTCGGCGTGGACTTCGACAAGATATACTACGAGAGCGATACCTATCTCGAGGGCAAGGAGAAAGTGCTCGAAGGACTTGACAAGGGCATCATGTACAGGAAGGATGACGGCTCGGTATGGGCCGACCTTACCGATGCCGGTCTTGACCACAAGTTGCTTCTGCGCAGCGACGGCACTTCTGTATATATGACACAGGATATCGGTACCGCCAAACTCCGTTATCAGGATTTTCCCATCGACAAGATGATTTATGTCGTAGGCAATGAGCAGAACTATCACTTTCAAGTACTGTCACTGCTTCTTGACCGTCTCGGCTTCAAGTGGGGTAAGGATCTCGTGCACTTCTCCTACGGCATGGTCGAACTTCCTGAAGGCAAGATGAAGAGCCGAGAGGGTACGGTAGTTGATGCCGACGACCTTATGGACGAGATGATCGAGGGTGCCCGCGAGGTATCGGCAGAGCGCGGCAAGGGCGACTTCACTACCGAAGAGGCCGCGGAGATAGCACGTATAGTTGGTCTCGGAGCTCTGAAATACTTCCTGCTTAAGGTCGACCCGCGCAAAAACATGACTTTCAATCCCAAGGAGTCGATAGACTTCAACGGTAACACGGGACCCTTCATCCAATACACCTACGCCCGTATACGTTCGGTTCTCCGCAAGGCCGCCGATGCCGGTTACAAGCCTGAAGGATACGACACCGTTGTGCCCAACGACAAGGAGATATCGCTCATACAGCATCTTGCCGATTATCCGTCGGTGGTAGCCGAAGCCGGACGCAGCTATTCGCCTGCGCTCATAGCCAATTACGTCTATGACCTTGTAAAGGAGTACAACCAGTTCTACCACGACTATTCCATACTTAACGAGACCGACGACGCTGTGAGGTCGATGCGTCTTGCTCTGAGCGCCGAGGTGGCCGAGGTTGTGAAGAGCGGTATGGGACTGCTTGGCATAGAGGTGCCCGAGCGCATGTAATAAATAAAATTAACATTTATAACGATATATTTGACCTATATAAAACGTTATCTCTCTAAAGATTTATCATTATGAATAACTACAACATGGATTCTTATGGATCGCAGGCGCTTGACACAAGAGTGTCTCAGGTGATGAAGCGCGTTTATGTAAAGATGTTTCTTGCTCTGATCGTGACCGGCGGAGCCGCGTGGGTATGTGCCGGCATTCCCGATCTCATGTACTTTCTTGCCTCACACCGTTGGGTATATTGGGGATTGCTTATAGTGGAACTGTTGATGGTGTTCGGCATCAGTGGAGCAGTCAATAAAATCAGTTCGCCTATGGCTACCGTATTGTTTTATGCCTACTCGTTGCTGAATGGTGTCACGTTTGCTCTGATATTTGCCGCTTATACTCCGGTGTCTATTTTCAAGACATTCCTTATTACTGCCGGTGTATTCGGCGCCATGAGTGTGTACGGCTATTTTACCAATCGCGACCTTACCAAAATAGGCTCGTTTCTGTTCATGGCTCTGATTGGCCTTATAATAGCAAGTGTGATAAACATATTCTGGGCCAACAGTACACTTGAATGGATTGTATCTATAGCCGGTGTGCTCATATTCATCGGTCTTACAGCTTGGGATACACAAAAAATCAAGCAGATGGCACAGTACAATGCCATAGAACCGTCGCGTCTGGCTACGATAGGTGCATTGAGTCTATATCTTGATTTCATCAACCTGTTCTTGTACCTGCTTCGTTTCTTCGGTTCATCAAGAGACTAAGTCTTGTTTTTTAGATATAATCTCGGCAAAATGGTGAAAAATGCTGTTTTGCCGAGATTTTTTTGAAAAAACAGTCTGAAAATTTTGGAGAATTAAAAATTATACATAACTTTGCACTCGCTAAACGACAGAGGTCGCTTGCTAAACTCTAAAAAATGGTGCGTTAGTTCAGTTGGTTAGAATACATGCCTGTCACGCATGGGGTCACGGGTTCGAGTCCCGTACGCACCGCTGAGGAGAGAGGAAGAATGAGTAATTGTAATGCTTCGGCTTACTTTTACTCATTCTTTTTTGTACCCTCCGAATCCTCGTAACCCGTGTAAACATTAAAATGCAGCAGGCAGGTAGGGGCGCCAGTATTACGGCGCCCGCGAATCCGTATGGCCATATGCAATATTGTAATCCAAAGAATTACCCGAACCTGACAATTGTGTATTGCCATTCGTGTCGTGTTTATGCAATCCTATTTCCGTCGTCGCAATTATCCGGTTAAAGATTGAATGCAGCAAATTGGTAGGGGCGCCAGTATTACGGCGCCCGCAAAACCGTATGGCCATATGCAATATTGTAATTCAAAGAATTATCCGAACCTGACAATTGTGGATTGCCATGCGTGTCGTATCCGGACGCCGTGGTACTGGCGTCCCTACCATGAACGTGGTTGGTGATCAGTGAGTTGGCCCGCGAATCCGTGTGGCCATATGCAATATTGTAATCCAAAGAATTATCTGAACGGTACAATTGTGGATTGCCATGCGTGTCGTATGCGGACGCCGTGGTACTGGCGTCCCTACCACAAACATGGTTGGTTATCAGTGAATTGGTCCGCGAATCCGTATGGCGGGGCTGTAGTTTACCGGAGGCTGCAGGATACTGCAGATGCCTTGTCTCCGGCTTACGTTTTACATTAGCCGCAAAAGGCTCTCGCTATACCGTCGCTCTTTTTCATAAATAGATGTGTTAACATATTGTGCGTTTTCGCATTAACCAACATTAAATCGCGGATTAAATCGCATAATACCAGTACTTTATTCTGAAAATAAACTGTTAATGCCCGATTATGCATAAAAACGGTGGCCTGTCATATTATCTTTGCGGGAAAACAACCCTTTAACCAATCATCATATTATGAAACGCACGCCTAAATTTGATAGGGCATGGATCGAGTCCATAGCCATGCTTCCCGCAGAACTTCAGCAGCCGCTTACCGATGCCATCAGGGAGTATCAGAAGACCGGTGCCGGTCCTGCCGGGCTGCATCCGATAGCACAATGCGTGTTCAATCTTCTTAAACCTGTGATAGACCGCCGGGCCAAGGCCGCGTCCTATCAGCGCCGTCGCCGCGAGGCCGCTGCTGGGGTGTACCGGGCACCCTCCGTCGTCGAAGCAGGTCGTCGTGTGAAGCAGGACCGTAAGTACATACGCCATCTTGCCAAACGCTGCAGCCTTACGCACGGTCAGCTCAAGTCGGAGGTCGACCGTGTGTCGTCGCTGCTTGCCTGCAACGGCATAGACCGCATACCGCTCTTCCTGTACAAGGAGTACCTCGAACAGTACATAGCCGGCAATACGGCGCCCATGGTACCCGATGTGGGTAACTGTGCTACATAATACGGCGATGTATATCTGTGCCGCCTGCATGTTATGCCGAGGTCAGAAGGGCCATCGAATCGAATAAAACCGCCGTGATGATTGTAGATGTATGGTTATTTTTGCTGTTTTATAACATTTTGCTTGAAATATTAAAAATAATGCGTACATTTGCTAAAAAATTGGTAGGAATTTGTAATCATGCAATTTTATGGAGAAAATTGACAACCTTGATCGTAAAATACTCGAAATAGTTATGCGCAACGCCCGTATACCCTCCAAGGATGTGGCTATGGAGTGCGGTGTGTCGCGTGCCGCCATACACCAGCGTCTGCAGCGTATGATCGATCTTAAGGTCATCACCGGCTCGGGTTACCATGTCAATCCAAAAGTACTGGGTTACCGCACATGTACTTACATCGGTGTTAATCTTGACCGCGGGGCCATGTATCGCGATGTAGTGCCGGAGCTTGAGAAAATACCGGAAATTGTGGAGTGTCATTTCACTACCGGCCCATATACCATGCTTATTAAATTGTATGCCCGTGATAACGAGCATCTTATGGAGTTGTTAAATGACCGTATACAGACTATACACGGCGTCAACGGCACAGAGACTCTCATCTCGCTCGACAGCAGTATCGATCGTGAGATACCCATTAACTACGAATAATACAATCTTATAGCCGTACAAAGGCGGCAATTCAAAAAAAATCGTTATTTTTGTGTCATAAGATACGAAAATAATGCGACTTGTTATACAACGTGTGTCATCGGCTTCAGTAAGCGTCGACGGTAAACTTCATTCAGCCGTCGACCGCGGTATGCTTGTACTTGTAGGTGTCGAAAACGGCGACACCGAGGCCGATATGCAATGGCTTGCGGCCAAGACGGTGTCATTGCGGATATTTGACGATGAAAATGGCGTGATGAACCGCTCTGTGGCAGATGTAGGAGGAGATATACTTGCCGTAAGTCAGTTCACTCTCACGGCATCGACGCGTAAAGGCAACAGACCGAGTTATATAAGGGCTGCCGGTCATGAACTGGCTGTGCCGCTTTATGAGAATTTCTGTATGGAATTGTCGAGGCTTCTCGGCAGGGAAGTGAAGCGAGGCATATTCGGAGCCGACATGAAAGTAAGCCTTGTAAATGACGGGCCGGTAACGATAGTAATCGATTCAAGGCTTAAAGAATGAGCGATATGGAGCACAAGGAGCTTTCTGTAAGCGAGGCTCAGCAGATGGTGGACCGCTGGATAACGACGGTAGGAGTACGATATTTCTCGCCTCTTACCAATATGGCCATACTTGCCGAAGAGGTGGGGGAGGTAGCACGTATAATGGCCCGTCGATTCGGTGACCAGTCGTTTAAATCAGGGGAAGCCGACACTTTAGGCGATGAACTCGCCGACGTGATGTGGGTGGTGATGGCTATCGCCAACCAGACAGGTGTGGACCTTACTGAGGCCTTTTACAAAAATCTTGACAAGAAGACCGAACGAGACGCCTTGCGACACCGTTTAAATGAGAAACTGTAAATAAACAATAAAACCCATTTAGTTATGAGCGATAAATATCATGACACCGTAGCCGCATCAAAGGTTACTGCCGATGACGCTGTAGTTAAAGCCGAAGTCGAAAAGATACTTTCGGAGCACTTGGCTGAAAATATGAATAAGGATGTCTACAAGGCTATCCTTAACTGTATAGACCTCACCACACTCTCTACAACCGACTCGCCGATGTCGGTGGCTGACTTCACGGAGAGGGTCAATGCTTTTGACAACGAGCATCCCGAATTGAAAAACGTGGCCGCGATATGTGTTTATCCTAACTTCGCCCAGCTGGTGCGTACGGTACTCGATGTGTCGGACGTAAAGGTAGCCTGTGTGTCGGGAGCTTTTCCCTCGGCCCAGTCGTTTCTCGAAGTCAAGATAGCCGAAACCGCGCTGGCTGTCGAAGGCGGTGCTGACGAAATCGACATTGTGTTTAATGTAGGCAACTATCTTGACGGTGACTGGGAAGAGGTGGCTGACGAAATTATCGAACAGAAGCATGCCTGCCGCGAGGCTCATCTAAAGGTAATACTCGAGACTGGTGCCCTTAAGACGGCCGAGAACATACGCAACGCTTCGGTACTGTCGATGTATTCGGGCGCCGACTTCATCAAGACCTCTACAGGCAAGGTATATGAAGGAGCGTCGCTCGAGGCAGCTTACGTTATGGCCCAGTGTATAAAAGAATACTACGAGAATACTGGCAACAAGGTCGGATTCAAGGCTGCCGGAGGTATATCGACGACTGTCGATGCTGTCAAGTACTATACGGTCATAAAGGAAGTGCTTGGTGAGGAATGGCTTGACAATACGCTGTTCCGCATAGGTGCGAGTCGTCTTGCCAACAATCTGCTTGGCGACATCTTGGGTGAAAACGTCAAGTGTTTTTAGATATAGATGTCATGCAGTATTGGGCATTGATCAATAACGTAAAAGTGGGTCCGCTTTACTTCGACCAGTTATGTGCTATAGGAGTAAAGCGTGACACTCTTGTATGGCGCGAAGGACTTCGGCAATGGATGCCGGCGGATAGGGTGCCGGAGCTGATGCAGCTTTTTCCTCAGCATGTGTCGCGATTGGTGCAGTGCCCGCCCACTTATCTGGCGTGGGCAGTGGTGCTGACTCTGCTTTGTTGTCTTCCTGCGGGAATAGTGGCCATAGTATATTCTTCGAATGTTGAGTCAAAGTATGCTCAGGGCGACCTTGCCGGAGCACAGAGGGCATCGCAGAATGCCCAGATATGGTGTATACTCTCGTTTGTATTGGGTATCATAGGGCTTCCGTTTGCATTTATCACCGGAATGCCGTTTAACTGGCTCGTTTAGAAGCTATGACTGCGGGTCGTAATTATAGTATAGCGCTGCTTGTGTGCATTGCGGCGGCATTGTTGTGTTGTGTCTATTTTTATTTCGATCCCGGTGACAGCGCGTTTTTCCCGAAGTGTCCGTTTCTTGTCCTGACCGGATGGCAGTGTCCGGGCTGTGGCAGTCAGCGGGCCATACATGCCCTGCTACACGGTGACATAGCCGGTGCGTGGAGCTACAATGCTCTGCTTGTTCTGGCCATAGTGCCGGTAGCCGTTTTGCTTACAGCGGAGATGCTCCGCTGCCGTTATCCGCGCTTTTACCATGCCGTCAACTCGCAGTGGTCCATCTGGGGGTGTTTTGCCGTCATTACGGCATGGTGGATAGGCCGCAATATATTTTGATATATGCGAGGCTGTGAATGGCCTAAAATTCGCTGAAAAATACGGGTTTGATAACAAAGCCGACACGCAGTTGCGAGCGAAATTTATTATAATCGAGCAGCCCCTCTCCGTAACCGTTGTAAAACTGTAGAAACAGATATTGGTTTTCGTTGTTTGAGAGCTTGTAACTCAGTTCGACTACGGTATTGTAGTTGAGGTTCCAGCCCTTGCGTTTGGTAAGTATAATTGACGCTCCGAAGCGTTTTGACAGAGTGTTGTAGCTCATGCCGAACTGGTATAGGCCGTAGTAGTCGAGGAGGTCACGGTTGTTTTCACCGTCGACAATAGGTATCCAGTACTTACCGTAGATCATCATCGTTGGGTCAATGAATATGTTGGCCGCGAGCGATATGCGGTTCCATGAACGGCTCGCCTTGTGTGATTTGCCGTTGCTCTCGTGTTCGAGAATAAGCGATACCTTTCCGATAAAGCGGTTTTTTACGAAAAGCGGCTTTGTAAGACCTATACCGGGATTGAAGTTCAGGTCGGTCATCGGGAATGACTTCTGGAGCACGTTCCAAAAACATTTCTGCGTGTAGAAAAGATATAGGTATGTGTGCCAAGGAAGCACGCTCTTGGTTAACCGCTGCGCTATTGATATCTGAAATTTAACGTTTGTATTGGCTTTTGTGGCTTTAGGACCTACCGATGGACCGAAAATAAAATAATTGTCCTTGTACAGCCCGAAGAACGGACTGTTGTCGAAGGCTTTGCGCACGCTGTCGGTGTCAATCACCTCACTCGGCGAAGGACTTATTATCTGTCCGCGGGCGGCAATAGCAATTAATGTTATAACACTTATAAGCAATAATCGTCGCATAGCTGTTGGTTGTCGATTGCAATTATAATGCTTTACAAAGTTAAAAAGTTTAAACTGACTTCAATTATTTCAAAAGTATAATTTTATCGTCTATAATTCCGTTTTTTCTTTGAGGGGTGACGGGTTATGACTACCTTTGTACTACACAATATAAATGTGAGTTAGCTGTGAAAATATTAAAGACTTTATACATTCTTGCTTTGGCTGTTCTGGCTGTGGCGTGCGGCGATGACACCGAGTTTCGCATTGCTGGTGAAGTGCAGGGGCTCGGCACACGTGCTATCAATATGCTTTATGTGGCTGACGGTTCGGTGCGTTCGGTGTCTACGGCGGCTATAGACGGCAAGTTTGATTTGCGCGGCAATTCGTCGGATTATACAATGGTGGAGCTGTTTGTCGGAGCCAAAGGCAATGTGCCCTTGGCACGTATGCTTGTCAAGAACGGACAAACACTTCATTGCAAGCTCGACATTGAGAACCCTTCGGAAAACGAGATAAAAGGCAACAAGCCTTCAGAGCAGTGGTGCAGGTTTGTCAGAGATAATGCGGCGGTGCTTTATGACGGTACTCCCGGCATGGTGAACTCTGCCGTGAAGAAATATGTGGAGAGCAATCCTGACAACATAGTGTCGTCGCTTCTTATGCTTACATCTTACAACTCGGTCAATAACGAATCGCGGGCCGACTCGCTTTTTGCGGTGATAGCGCCCGAGGCGCGTCCTGCCAAATTGGTTGATGACTACCGTTTGTTGCTGTCATATAATAACAGTGCGGCATTGAATGCCAAAGTAAGGTCGTTTACTTTGTATTCGGCCGGTGACTCCTTGGAGCGTTATTCACCTTATAAATCGGCGTATTCTCTGCTCTATTTTACTGACGGTACGAAACGGTCCGATACTATTGTACGTCAGATAAAGCGTCCTTACGACGATTATACACGCAGGCGGTTCAGAGTGGTGGAGGTGTCGTTTGCTCCCGACTCTGCGGCGTGGAAACGTGCATCTGCCGATAGCATCGGCTGGACACGGGTGTGGGCTCCCGGAGGTGTGGCCCACAGCTCATTTGACGCGCTCAACATACCTCGTGTACCGTTTTATATTCTTGCCGACTCTACTGGCGCGCAGGTGTATCGCGGTTCCGAATTGCGTCAGGCTATGGACTCTCTTGACTCACGGTTAAAAAAGAATGGAAAATAATGGATAAAGTGCCTGCAGTATATCTTATACCGGTTATGCTGGGCGACACGGACGCCGACCGTGTATTGCCTTCTTTCAACCTTGATATTATCAGGGGGCTGCGGTATTTTATTGTAGAAAATCTGCGGTCGGCGCGGCGGTTTCTTAAACGTTGCGACCGGTCGATTGACATAGACTCGCTTGTCTTTGCGGAACTGAACGAGCATACACCCGCCGAAGCGGTGTCAGAGCTTCTGGCTCCGGCTGAAGCAGGCCATGACGTGGGTGTTATATCGGAGGCCGGATGTCCGGCTGTGGCCGATCCCGGTGCCGATGTGGTGGCTATAGCGCAGCAACGCGGTTATAAAGTGGTACCGCTTGTGGGTCCGTCGAGTATACTTATGTCGCTTATGGGGTCGGGGTTCAACGGGCAGAGTTTTGCATTTAACGGTTATCTGCCTATTGATGCGGGAGCCCGTACGGCCAAGTTGAAGGAGATGGAGCGGCGCATACGTCATGAGCATCAGACCCAGATATTCATAGAGACGCCGTATCGAAACAACAGGCTCATCAGCGAACTGTCGCATGCACTTCCGGGTGCTATGAAGCTGTGTGTGGCCTCTGACATAACCGGTGAGCGCGAAAGCATAGTCACCCGGCCGTTGTCGTACTGGAAGAACGCTTCGTATAATTACGATAAGATACCGACCATATTTTTACTTTATAAATAAATATACAGGGCATATAATGACACGACGGGGCAAATATGAACCAAATGACTTTCCGGGACTTTTCGATGAAGAGGAGTCGCCCTTGTCATACGGTGTGCGGACGTGCGGAGAACTTGCCGAGAAGGTAAGACTCACCGGCGGCCAGTCGTCATTTTCATTGCCGGAGGTGTCGCCGCTCGGTCCTATTGTTGTTAAGCCGGTACCCAACAAGATAGTGTTTATGTCGTTTGGCAGCGGAAGCAGCGGCAATTGCGCATATATCGGTGACTCGTTGTCGGGATTTCTTATCGATGCCGGTGTGGAGCCCAAACAGGTAGTGCAGGGTCTTGCCGAGCACAATATATCGATGGATATCGTGAAAGGCATATGTATAACGCATGACCACAGCGATCACATGCGTTATGCTTACACGCTTCTGAAGAAGTACCGTCACTTGCGTTTGTACTGTACTCCTCGCGCCATGAACGGTATAATGCGCCGGCACAGTGTGTCGCGCCGGCTTCGCGATTATCATGTAAGCATATACAAGGAGATACCGTTCACACTCGGCAACTTCACGATAACCGCGTTTGAAGTTATGCATGACGGTACTGACAATGCGGGCTTCTACGTGCAGCATGACGACCGCGCTTTTGCTATAGCGACCGATCTGGGGTGTATCTCTGACCGGGCTGACTATTATATGCGGCGTGCCGATTATATTATGATAGAGAGCAATTATGACCTTAATATGTTGCTTTTCGGACGTTATCCCGAGTATCTGAAGTCGCGGATACGCAATGTCAACGGACATCTTGACAACAAGATGACGGCCGAATATATCGCGAGAGTATACACAGAGCGTCTGAAATATATCTTTTTATGTCATCTCAGTCAGGACAACAATACTCCGGAAATAGCAATCGACGAATCGCGCAAGGCTCTCGAGGCACTCGGGCTTAAAGTAGGGGAGGGAAGAAACACTCCTGATGACAATGCTTCGCACGTGCAGCTTGTGGCGCTTCCACGCTTTGATTGCTCGCAACTGTATATACTGCGTCCACTGTAGATTTCAAACAATTGTTTCGACAGGCTTTCCGCTATTTCAAAAAAGCCTCTGTTTTTAACTTAGTTTAACTAATGGGGGGGGGTAATTATTAATTTGTGTTTACCTTTGTCGTAAGATACCGTAACTGCAAATTAGCCCTTTATGAGTGGAAAATTGTCCTACCTGCTGCGAAGCGGCAAAAACTCGAAGCAGAAATATTTTGCCATAAACTATCTGCGTCAGCTTATCCCTGAGTTTATTTTTCGGAAGAGACTGGAGTCGGTGCTCGAAAAAGCCTCGCGGCGTGATGACATAGACTATATAAAATGGCGTGTGGACTACTATAACAAACTCCGGTGTCCGGTGGTGCTTCCTCCGGAGTCTCCGCTTGTCAGGGACCATGCCATACCGCGCAAGCAGAAGGTGTATTATTTTGACACATATGAATTTCTCCGTTGGTTTCCGCAGGATTACCATTGGGGTTACTGTCCCGGTGACGTGACCTTCATACCCGACTGTCCGTCAATAGTCAAGAGCCGTCCGATAGCCGGCGACAATGAGAATTCGGTTGTGATGAAACTCGACAAAATACGCCACTTCATCTTTGTAAAGGACAAGAAAAAGTTTGCCGACAAGAGGCCTACAGCTATATTCCGCGGCAAAGTCGGCGACAAGGAATTGCGTATGGAGTTTATGCGTAAATTTTACGGAAGCGACATTTGTGACGCCGGCGACGTGAGCCGTGATCCTAAGTTGCCTCCGGAGTGGCATCGTGAGAAGATGACCATCAGCGACCATCTCGACTACATGTTTATCATGGCCTTGGAGGGAAATGACGTGGCGAGCAATCTTAAGTGGGTCATGTCATCCAATTCTCTTGCCGTAATGCCGCGTCCGGTTTATGAGACATGGTTTATGGAGGGACTTCTGAAGCCCGGGGTGCATTATGTGGAAATAGAGTCCGACTTCAGTGACCTCGACGAAAAAATGCGCTATTACGCCTCGCATCATGATGAGGCGCAGAAGATAATCGACAATGCCCATGAGTGGGTTGACCAGTTTCGCGACAAAGAACGCGAGAATATAATATCGTTGCTTGTGCTGGACAAGTACTTCAGACTGACGGGCGGTCGTTAGATACGTGTGTCAGAGCTTAATCATGTGCTTGAGCTTACGGCGCAGGATACGTGAATCGATATAATGTTTGTGGACTTCGAGAGCTTCAGCTACTATCCGGTCTTCAGGTTCTCCCGACACCTGTGCGTAGTAGCGTGCCAGACGTGCGGTCTCCTCGAAGCTGTCGTGCATGGAACGAAACATCGACATGAGTTTTTTTCGTGAGCTGACATTGAACTTCATGCGGTTTACGTCAATATAGTAATATCTGTAGCCGCTTTCGGCCGAGCCGGTATAAATGACATTGCCGGGGGAGAAATCTTTATGCCACACCTGTGCGCGGTACAGCTTGAACATCTCTTGGGCAAGACCATGCAGCAGTTGGTCGGCATCGGTGTTGTTTTCCCAATCACGCATGTTTCCGCCAGCTATCTCTTCTGATATGTAATAGCTGTTGAGTAGCTTGTGGCCGCGCCTTACTTCAGCGTATGCTATTATGGCAGGGGTGCGGAATCCGAGTTGCTGAAGTTTTTTTGAGTTCAGGTAGCTGCGTTCCGCCTTGCTTTTGCGCAAAGTAGTATACACGTAAGAATTGATACATCCCGGCAACTTGAATGACTTTATGATAATCGGCCGGTTGTCGGTGAGCATGCGGTAAACTGTATTGCGACCCTGATATATGATTTCGGTGTCTTCGGGCACACCGTTTTTTGCGATCGATTCTATCAAGGGCCGCATATGTTCATAGCGTGAGCTTATGTGAATTTTGTACTTAATCATGGCGGTCAATAGTACTGGTTTCTTGTATTTACAAATTTACTATTTTTTTCGGATATTGCAATCTGTTATCCGGGTCGTATATGAATGGGGTGGGGGAGAGGTCATGCGGCTGTAATCATCAGCCCGTTTATCGCTTCTGACAATTGAAAATTTCCGTATAACCGTGCGAAAGTGAAAAAATATTTGATTCTCACAGAGCTAAAAATAAAGGAATTTATTTAATATCAGTGGTTTATGCGATATTTGCCCGCTTGCTTGGCATCTCCGAAAAAATTAGCGTAATACCGAAATACGGGAAATTTACATTAAATTTGTAAAAACTCTTGCAATGGCACTTAACTACATTTGGATCGCTTTCTTTCTGGTGGCATTTTTGGTCGCTTTGGGAAAGACTTTGTTTTTCGGAGATTTCAGCATATGGAGTTCAATAATGAGCGCATCGTTTTCATCGGCAGCTACTGCTTTTGAAATTTCGCTGGGACTTACCGGCATCCTGTCGCTGTGGATGGGATTGATGAAAATCGGTGAGCGCGGCGGAGTCATTCAGTTTTTCGGTCGTATGATAAGCCCTCTTTTCTGCCGGCTGTTTCCCGGTATTCCCAAGGGACATCCCGCCATGGGATCTATATTTATGAATGTGTCGGCCAACATGCTCGGTCTTGACAATGCCGCGACTCCTCTCGGTCTTAAGGCCATGCAGGAGATGCAGTCGTTAAACGAAAAGAAAGACACCGCTACCGATGCTATGCTGATGTTTCTGGTACTCAATGCTTCCGGTCTGTGCTTCATACCCATAGGCATAATGATGTACAGGGCGCAGGCGGGAGCGGCCAATCCTACCGATGTGTTTCTGCCGATACTGCTGGCCACGTTCATAGCTACTTTCGTAGGCATAGTGGCCATGTGTATAAAGCAGCGTATAAAGCTGTGGGACAGGGTGATGACAGCATGGCTCGGCGGTCTTGCCCTGCTTGTGGGCGGTATTGTGTGGTTTTTTTCGTCATTGCCGAAGGAGGAAGTGGAGCTGTACTCTTCGTTTGTCGCTAACGTATTGCTGTTCAGTGTTATAATTATGTTCATATGTGCCGGACTGAAGAAGCGGATCAACATGTATGACGCATTTATAGAGGGAGCCAAAGAGGGCTTCAAGACTGCGGTGATGATAATACCTTATCTTGTGGCTATACTTGTGGCTATAGGCATGTTTCGGGCCTCGGGAGCCATGGATGTGGTCACTGATGCCATAGCATCATGTTTCAGTTTTGTTGGTCTTGACGCCGAGTGGGTGGGCGCTCTGCCTACAGCCCTTATGAAGCCTCTTAGCGGCTCTGGCAGCCGCGGTATGATGGTGGACCTCATGAATACCTACGGGCCCGATGCTTTCGTGTCGCGGGTGTCTGCCGCTATTCAGGGGAGCACCGATACGACATTCTACATCCTTGCGGTTTACTTTGGCAGCGTGGGGGTTGTCAAGACCCGCTACGCTGTGCCTTATGCGCTGCTTGCCGATGCCGTGGGCTCGCTTGCCGGTGTCATAGCCGCTTACCTGTTTTTCTCCTGATTTTTTCGCTTTGCAATATTGATGAAATTACGTACATTTGTATGTAATAATCATTTGTTATGGATAATAAAATCGAGTGGCTTACCCGCAATGTAGAGATGCCCGCGATTGATGCCGGACGACTTGAAAGCTGGCTTGGCAGAGTGGCGTCGGCTCACGGGCGCATTAAGGGACCGTTGGTATATATATTTTGTAATGACGAGGAGATAATCGATGTAAACCGTCGGTTTCTCAATCATGACTATTATACGGATATAATAACATTTGACTATTCGCGTGGCAGGCTTGTGAGCGGCGATATGTTTATTTCGCTCGATACGGTTAGGAGCAATGCGCAGTCGCTCGGTGTGAATTATGATGACGAACTCCTCCGGGTCATAGTACACGGACTGCTTCACCTCTGCGGTATAAATGACAAAGGACCGGGTGAACGCGCCATAATGGAGCGCCATGAGGATGAAGCTCTGGCCATGCTTGCAGGTGTATAATAAGCGGAAATAGAATAAAAAATATGAGATTTGACTACGATGTTATAGTGGTAGGAGCAGGACATGCCGGATGCGAGGCGGCCTCGGCCTCTGCACGCATGGGCGCGTCCACGCTGCTTGTCACTATGGATATGAACAAGATAGCCCAGATGAGCTGTAATCCGGCTGTGGGTGGCATAGCGAAGGGGCAGATAGTACGTGAAATCGATGCTTTGGGCGGCATGATGGCTATAGTCACCGACCGTACGGCCATACAATTCCGCATGCTCAACCGCTCCAAGGGACCGGCCATGTGGAGTCCTCGCGCACAGAGCGACCGCATGAAGTTCAGTGCCGAGTGGCGCCGTTTACTTGAAAATACCGACAATCTTTATATGTGGCAGGACTCGGTGTCGTCGCTGCTTATCGATGAGGGCAGGGTGACGGGAGTCAAGACGGCTCTGGGCATTGTGTTCCGTTCAAAGACTGTCATACTTACGGCAGGCACATTTCTTAACGGATTGATGCACGTGGGACGTGCGCAGGTAGAGGGCGGACGGGTGTCGGAGCCGGCGTCGCACGGTATTACGGAGCAACTTCGCGATCTGGGCTTCGCCACCGCCCGTATGAAAACCGGTACGCCGGTGCGTATCGACGGCCGCAGTGTTCGCTGGGAGCTTACCGCTCCGCAAGCCGGCGATGACGACTTTCATAAATTCAGCTTTCTGCCCGACGTTCATAGAGAGCTTAAGCAGCGCGAATGCCATATCGTGTACACCAACACTGCTACGCATGACATATTGCGTGGAGGCTTGCCCGACTCTCCGCTTTACAACGGACAGATACAGAGCATAGGCCCTCGTTATTGTCCGAGTATCGAGACCAAGATAGTCACCTTTCCAGACAAGGATGAACATCAGCTGTTTCTCGAACCGGAGGGAGAGGATACGCAGGAATACTATCTAAACGGATTTTCGTCATCGCTTCCGTTTGATGTCCAGATAAACGCGCTTATGACGGTGCCCGCTCTTAAGGATGTGCAGATATATCGCCCCGGATATGCCATAGAATATGACTTCTTTGACCCTACACAGCTCCATCATACCCTTGAGACCAAGTTGCTCTCCGGACTCTTTTTTGCCGGTCAGGTCAATGGCACTACCGGCTATGAGGAGGCGGCGGGGCAGGGGCTTGTCGCCGGCATAAACGCTGCGGCGTCGGCCCTCGGACGTGAGCCGTTTGTGCTCGGGCGTGACGAGGCTTATATCGGGGTCCTTATCGATGATCTTGTCACCAAGGGCGTCGACGAGCCTTACCGTATGTTTACATCGCGGGCCGAGTACCGGATTCTGCTCCGTCAGGATGATGCCGACATGAGACTTACGCCTAAAGGATATGCCATAGGACTTGCCTCAAAAGAGCGCTACGACCTTATGCGGGAAAAACTTGTGCAGCGCGACGCCCTTATAGCATTTGCCAAGGAGTTCTCGCTTAAGCCGGCGTTGATCAATCCTGCTCTTGAGGCTCTCGGTACGTCGCCTTTGAAGCAGGGTGTCAAACTCTATGACCTTATATTGCGTCCGCAATTGTCGATAATGACGTTGTGCGATTTTATAGCTCCTCTGCGCAGTGCGGTTGAGAATATCGACCCTCTGCGTCGTGAAGAGATAGTCGAAGCTGCGGAGATACTTATCAAGTATCAGGGCTATATTGACCGCGAGCGGCAAGTGGCCGACAAACTTCACCGTCTCGAGGAACTAAAATTGAAAGGACGGTTTGATTACTCTTCAATCAAGGCTCTTTCGACCGAGGCCCGACAGAAACTCGAACGTATACAGCCCGAGACGGTAGCTCAAGCGAGCCGCATACCCGGTATATCGCCCTCTGACATAAACATACTTCTATTGTTGATGGGTAGATGATTGTTTCACGTGAAACATAGGTAAGTAAATAATAAACAAATAATTAACACGATAAACATTATGGAATACGTTAAATCAAAAATCAGGGACGTATATGACTTCCCGAAAGCCGGAGTCATATTCCGTGACCTCACAACGATGTTTAAGGACCCCCGTGCCATGCATATAGTGGGCTGGGACCTCGCGCAGCTTTACCGCGCCAAAGGTGTGACCAAGGTGGTGGGTATAGAATCGCGCGGCTTCATAGGAGGCTCCATCCTTGCTTATGAGATAGGGGCGGGTTTCGTTCCCGCGCGCAAGCCCGGAAAGCTTCCGGCCGATACTGTGAGCGCGAAGTTTGAGAAGGAGTATGGTTTTGACGAAATCGAGATTCACCGCGATGCCATAACGCCCGACGACGTTGTGGTCATACACGATGACTTGCTTGCCACCGGTGGCACCATGGCCGCCTGCTACGAGCTTGTTAAAAAAATGAACCCCCGTAAGGTGTACATCAACTTCATTGTGGAATTGAGCGCACTCAATGGCCGTGAAAATCTTCCCGCAGATGCCGAGGTTACCTCGCTTATAGTTTATTGACGCCATACATACAATTGACCGTTAATTGGCAAAAGTAGAAAAATCACAGGCGCTGAAGGAGAAAATATCAATCCTTCCCGACACTCCCGGCTGCTATCTTTATTATGATGCGGCCGGTAATGTCATATATGTCGGCAAGGCCAAAAACCTTAAGCGCCGGGTGTCGTCATACTTCAACCGCACCCACGACTCCGTGAGGACCATGCTGCTTGTGCGCAACATAGCCGATATGCGTTATATCGTAGTGCCTACCGAGCAGGATGCGCTCAATCTTGAAAATTCGCTTATAAAGGAGTACAAGCCGCACTACAATGTGCTGCTCAAGGACGACAAGTCCTATCCATGGATTGTGGTCACCAAGGAGCACTATCCGCGGGTGTTTCTGACACGCACGCGCATCAAGGACGGATCGAAATACTTCGGCCCTTATACCAATGCGGGTGTGGCCAAGGCGGTGCTCAATCTTATCCGCGAGCTGTATCCGGTGCGTACGTGCCGCCATGCCATCACTCCCGATTATGTGGCGAAGGGTAAAGGGCGCCTGTGTCTTGAATATCATCTAAAGAACTGTATGGGGTGCTGTACCGGACTTATCGGTCAGGACCGGTACGGAGAGATGATGGATCATGTAAGGCAGATACTTCGAGGCGACACTCAGGAGTTGCTCGACTACCTGCGTGCCGAGATGGAAAAACTGGCTGCCGAACTCCGCTTTGAGGAGGCGCAGTTGCTTAAAGAGAAGTATGACCTCGTGGCCCGCTATCAGTCAAAGAGCGTCATCGTGAGCCAGACGCTCGATGATATCGACGTGTTTGGCGTGGACGATGACCGCGATATGGTATATGTCAACTACATGCATGTACGCCGCGGAGCTATCGTGCGCAGCATAACGTTTGAGTACAAGCGCCGTCTTGACGAGCCGATCGAGGACATACTGGGCTATGCCATAACGGAGGCCGCCGAGAAGTTTGATATCGAGTATGACGAGATTGTCATTCCTGTTAAGCCTTATATAGAACTTGAGGGTGTCATATACACTGTGCCGCAGCGGGGCGACAAGATGAAACTTCTTGAAGTGTCGACCCACAATGCGCGACAGAACAAGATCGACTCGCTCAAGATGATGGAGAAGCATGATCCGGAGAAACGCGTTGAACGTACGCTTGAGCGAATGAAGGCCGACTTCCGTCTGTCGGTGCTGCCTCGACATGTGGAGTGTTTTGATAATTCCAATATACAGGGCACGAATCCTGTAGCCTCATGCGTGGTGTTTCGCAATGCCAAACCATCCAAACGCGACTACCGCCATTTTAATATCAAGACAGTCGAGGGCCCTGACGACTTCGCTTCTATGAAGGAGGTGCTTACCCGCCGCTACACCCGCATGATGGAGGAGGGCGAGGAGCTGCCGCAGCTTATTGTGGTCGACGGAGGCAAAGGTCAGCTAAGCGCCGCTGTAGAGGCGCTTGACGACATGGGGCTGCGCGGCACTATAGCGGTAGTGGGCATAGCCAAGCGTCTTGAAGAGATATACTTTCCGGGCGACAGTGTGCCGCTTTATATTGACAAGAATTCCGAGTCGCTGCGAGTGGTGCAGCAATTGCGCGACGAGGCTCACCGCTTCGGCATAACCCATCACCGCAACAGGCGTAGCAAAGGCCAGATAGTCAGCGAGTTAGATGATATAAAGGGCGTTGGTGAAAAAACAAAACAGGCTCTGCTTCAGCACTTTAAGAGTGTCAAGCGTATACGTGAAGCCTCTATCGACGCCATCGCCGGTATAACCGGACCTTCAAGGGCATCGCTTATTTACAATGCCCTGCATCCTGAGGGTGAACAATTAGACCAATAACCCGCTATGGAGCAAAAGAGAATAAATAAAATAGGCCGGGCCGATGTCGTGTGGAATTTCTGCGCGTCGTTGCTGAAGATTGCTTCATCGCTGTTGTTGCTGCCGGTAATTCTGAAAAAATTTCCGACCGACATAGTGGCTGTATGGAGTATATTCTCGTCCATATCGGTGCTGACCTATCTGCTCGATTTTGGTTTCAACAACTCTTTTGTGCGTACGGTCACCTACATATTCAGCGGTTGCACCACCTTAAAGAGGAGCGGTTATGAGACCCTTGACTGCGACAGCCCTGTTGACTACTCGCTGCTAAAAGGAGTCATAAAGGCCATGCAGTGGTTCTACAAGCGAGCCGCGGCGGCGCTCTTTCTCTTGCTTGTATGTGCCGGCACGCCTTATCTGCTGTCGGTACTTGAAAACTATCCCGCCATACGCAACGAGGTGCTTCTGGCATGGGCCATCTTTATCGTCAACAATACTCTGATACTGTACACACTTTATTTCGAGGGCCTTCTTCAGGGGCGCGGTTATGTGAAAGAGATCAAGCAGATAATCGTGGTGTCGCATCTCGCTTATCTTGCCTTGGCTATAGTTCTTGTTTTCGCCGGATGCGGTCTTGTGGCTCTTGTCACGTCGCAGGTTTCGGCCACGATAATACTGCGTGTGCTTGCCCACAGACTCTTCTATGACCGCGACACATTAGCACGTCTAAGGGCATCGGAATGTTCCGACCCGAAGGCAGTGCTGAGCACCGTGTTTCCCAACGCCGTCAAGATAGGCATCACCTCGCTCGGCAGTTTTCTCATATCGAAGTCGGCTATTTTCATAGGCTCGATGTTTATGCCGCTTGCCATGATAGCCTCTTACGGCATAACGATGCAGATTCTGTCGAGCATCTATTCGGTGGCCGGTATATATGTGTCGACCTATATACCTAAGATAACCGCATCGAGGGTCAGGGCCGACAAGGGCCCCATAATGACCATAGTGTGCCGCGGCTGGGCCGTGTCGGCTGTGATATATATTGTGAGTGCGGGCGGACTGTGTGCGCTCGGTCCTTATCTTCTTGAGCTGCTCGGCAGCAAGACCATGCTCCTTCCCGGTGCCATGATAGCTGTGGCCGCCGTCATATCGTTTCTGGAGATGACCCATGCCATGGCCGGCAATGTGCTTCTTACAAAAAACTACGTGCCGTTTTTCATTCCTTCCATAGTGTCGGGCTTATGTACGGTGGCGCTTCTTCTGCTGTTCATGAATTTCACCGACTTGGGCCTTTGGGGGCTCATACTTGCCCCGGGCATCGTACAACTGGCGTATCAGAACTGGAAGTGGCCGCTGGAAGTATACCGCGACCTGAGATGTTAAATTTTGCCGTTACGCCCGATTGTGCATAAATGGGGCAGTGGCGGGGCTTATCTTTGCGGTATCAAAATCAATACTTATCGCAATGAAAAGCACAGCTATCATCGCTACGGCCGTAACGGCCATGGAGATCGCCACGCCCATAGGCACCAAGGAGGCGGTCAGTCATTTCACCATACGTGAGCTCACATACAGTGTCACCGCCCACAGGCTTGACATCGACAATACACCGCCGCCCGATGCGGTTGTGTGCATGCGGAGGCTTATAGACAAAGTTCTTGAGCCGGCACGCCGGCAGCTCGGCGCTCCCATAAAGGTCAACAGCGGATATCGCTGCAAGGCCCTCAACAGGGCCGTCGGTGGAGTGGAGCGTTCCTATCATCTTGCGGGGCGTGCGGCCGACATAACGACAGGAAGCGTTGCCGGCAATCGCGTGTTGTGGTCGATACTTCATAAATTGCCTCATACGGAGCTTATATGGGAGGGAGGCGGAGCATGGATTCATGTGGCATTGTAAATTTGCTATTGTTAAATTTGGCTTAACGGCTAAAATATCTTAATTTTGCGATTAAGATTAGCGCAAATAGCATATATGTTAATTGTTAGAGGTATGAAATTTTGTATAGAGGACTCTTGTCTTTATGACGGGAGGGCGCTGGTCGTATTAAAACCCGAACTAATTTATTAGACTATGAACTATTGGCTTATTAACTGTATCGCGGCTTTTTTAATCAGTGTATTTTTTGCCGGTGTGTTAATACCGCAGATTCTGCTGGTTGCCTTCAGACGTAATCTTTTCGACCAGCCCGATGAACGCAAAATTCACCGTGGTGCGGTGCCGCGTCTGGGAGGAATTGCCTTTACACCGGTCATATGTTCGGTGCTGGCGCTGCTGTTGGGCGTGAGCACGTTGCTCGGCCGTCTAGAGCTGTGCGCATACATGGCCCGCAATGCAGCTACATTGGCGTTTGGTTTCTGCTCGCTGTTTACACTTTATCTTGTCGGCATGTCCGATGACCTGATAGGCGTGCGCTACCGAGCCAAATTTATCATGCAGATACTTTGTGCGGTGTTGCTGCTGGCCGGAGGGCTTTGGCTTAATTCTTTGCACGGAGTGTTGTGGATTCATACTTTGCCGTGGTGGCTGGGTATGCCGCTGACAGTCATTGTCATTGTCTATATTGTCAATGCCATCAATCTTATCGACGGCATCGACGGGCTTGCATCGGGTCTGGCGGCCGCGGCACTTATCATATACGGCTGTGCGTTCTTCATGATAGGCCGCTATGTATACGCCATATTGTCATTTTCAACATTAGGGGTGCTGGTGCCTTTCTTTTATTACAACGTATTCGGCGATGTCAAGAAGCGCAAGAAGATATTCATGGGCGATACCGGCAGCCTTACCATGGGATTGCTGCTGTCATTCCTGAGCCTTGAACTGTATCAGGCTTCGGCCGATACTTCGAAATTGCTTGACGTCAATCCGTTTATCCTCGCCTTTACGCCTCTGCTTATACCGTGCATGGATGTGGTCAGGGTATTTATGCGTCGCATACGTCATCATGGCAATCCGTTTTTGCCCGACAAGACCCACATACATCACAAGCTGCTCGCTCTCGGCATAAAACCGAGGCTGTGCATGGTTCTCATCGTGGCTATAGCGTTGGTCATAAGTGCGGTCAACATCCTGCTGTCATATGCAGTTAACGTGACTTTGCTGCTTGTCGTCGATGTTTTGGTGTGGACATTGGTCAATATATGGCTGTCGCGTAAAATTTCGTCGCATGACAATACAATATCGGCGGCAAAATAGAGTATATAATAAAAGGTACAAAAATCGATACATTTATATGTCAGGTAAATTCAGAATAGCATTATTGTTACTGACCCTGTCCTTGGGGTCGTTGTCGTCCTATGCCCGCATGACCGACGAGCAGGTAGTACAATACGTGAAGACAGCCACGGCACAAGGAAAGTCAAAGCAGCAGATAGGAAAAGAACTTATAGCCCGCGGTGTGACTCAGGAGCAGGTCGAGCGACTGAAATCGCGGTATGAAGAAGAAACCGCTACTACGGGGCAGAGTACCCAGTCCGCGACCGGCAATAAATCACGCATGCGTTCGTCGGCCATCGCGCAGCAGCCCGACTCCACCATGCTCGGGTTTGATTATGTCATCACCGATACGGTCACTGAGGAGCCGAGCCGACGTATATTCGGTCAGAATGTATTTACCAACCGCTCGCTTTCGTTTGAACCGAATGAAAATGTGGCTACCCCGCAAAATTACCGCCTCGGCCCCGGCGATGAGGTAGTGATCGATATATGGGGCGCGAGCGAGGATCAGATCCGCCAGACGATATCGCCCGAGGGCAGTATAATAGTATCGCAGATAGGTCCGGTCTATCTTAACGGCATGACCATATCGGAGGCCAATAACCATATCAAAAACAAGTTTTCGAGCAAATATGCCGGCATCGGAGGCAACGAGCCGGAGAGCGACATAAACCTCACTCTCGGTCAGGTGCGCACTATTCAGGTCGATGTCATGGGTGAGGCCGTGGTGCCCGGCACATACCGCCTGTCGCCGTTCTCGACGGTGTTTCATGCGCTGTACAAGGCCGGCGGTATCAACGATATAGGCTCGATGAGAAACATTGAGGTGCTCCGCGGCGGACGTCGCATCGTGGGCGTCGATGTATATGAATACCTTTTCGGCGGTAAGCAGACCGGAAACATAAGGCTTCAGGAGGGCGACGTCATCATAATACCGCCCTATGACAGGCTCGTATCGGTCGAAGGCAATGTGAAACGCCCCATGTCATATGAAATAAAGAGCGACGAGACTCTTGCCGACCTTATAGATTATGCCGGCGGATTCTCCGGCGATGCATATACCGAGCAGGTAAGACTGGCCCGTCAGACCGGCCGCGAAAACGAATTGTTCAATATCGTGAGCGGCGACTTCTCTGACTATCGCCTCAATGACGGCGATATAGTCACCGTAGGTTCGATACTTGACCGGTATGCCAATCGTGTGGAGCTGAAGGGGTCTGTATTCCGCCCCGGCATGTATGCGCTCGCTACCGATCTGCGTACTGTAGGTGACCTTATTAAGAATGCCGACGGGCTTCTTGAAGACGCCTATACCAACCGTGCCCTTCTATATCGCGAGGGTCCCGACCTGTCGCTTCAGATAATACCGCTTGACATAGAGGGCATCCTTTCGGGCCGTCGCCCCGACGTGACGCTGAAGCGCAACGACATTGTGGATATACCGAACACAAGAGATCTTGAAGACCAAGGCGTGATTGAGATATACGGTCAGGTCAACAAGCCCGGAGCATATCCGTTTGCCAGCAATACTACCATCGAGGACCTCGTCATTCAGGCCGGCGGCCTCCTGCGTGGAGCTTCTACCGCGCGTGTCGATGTGTCGCGGCGTATTATCGACCCCACAAGCCTTATGCCTACCGACGAGATAGCCAAAGTATACAGTTTTGGACTCAAAGACGGTTTTGTCATCGACGGCACACCGGGTTTCACCCTTGAGCCTTATGACATGGTCGAGGTGCGCCGCAGTCCCGGTTACCAGCCGCAACGACGCATCAGCATAAGAGGCGAGGTGGCCTTTGACGGAGGCTATACGCTTACCAACAAGAATGAGCGTCTGAGCGATGTCATACGCCGTGCAGGTGGAGTTACAAAGTCGGCTTACATGCGTGGAGCCCACGTATTGCGTCAGATGACCCCCGAGGAGATTGCCGTCCGCGACGAGACTTTGCGTCTTGCCACTTCCATGCAGGGCGGCGGCGACTCGATTGCGGTATCAAAGCTCGAGTTGCCCACTTCCTACAGTGTGGCCATCGACCTTGAGGAGGCTCTTGCCCATCCCGGAAGCGAGGCCGACCTTGTGATGCAGGAAAATGACGAACTTGTCATACCCGAGTTTGTGAGCACTGTAAGGATTTCGGGCGATGTGATGTTTCCCAATACAGTCATGTATAAGCCCGGCAAGAAGCTGAAGTACTATATAGATCAGGCCGGCGGTTACGGTGAGCGTGCCAAGAAGAGCAAGGCGTTCATTGTATATATGAACGGCTCCATAGCCCGAGCCAAAGGCAATGCGGTCATTGAGCCGGGGTGTCAGATTATTGTGCCATCCAAGCATAAGAGCAACGGCGTCAACTGGTCGGCCATCCTGTCGATGACGAGCGTTCTTACCGGACTCGGTACTATGGCCGCGGCAGTAGCCAATATGGTTAAGTAATTCATTGAATTTCACTTGAAAATTAGATATGCAGGAAGAAAACGACGTTATGCGCAATGATGACGAGCAGGAGATAGACCTGCTTGAACTTGCCCGCAAACTTTGGGACAGCCGCAAAACCATACTGAAGTGGGGAGCCGTAGGTGCCGTTGTAGGACTTGTGGTGGCCTTCAGTATTCCTAAAGAATACACGACTACCATAAAGCTCGCTCCGGAGATGAGCGACAATAAGGCCGGTTCAGGTGGCCTCGGCGCATTGGCGGCCATGGCCGGCGTGAATCTCGGCGGCAGTTCGGGTGCCGATGCCGTGTATCCGCAGCTTTATCCCGATGTTGTCGGTTCTGTGCCGTTTGTCATTAGTCTTTTTGATGTGCCCGTCACCGATGCCGACGGCGCCCGTCACACTACCGTCCGTGCCTTTATAGAGGAAGACACCTCGGCCCCTTGGTGGAGCGCTGTCATGGCTCTTCCCGGCAAGGCTATAGGCGGTGTCATGTCGCTTTTGCGCTCCGATGACAATGCGCAGGGCGACGGGGCTGTCAATCCATTCAAGCTCACTCCCGAAGAAAACGCCGTAGTGTCCGCTCTTGCCACCCGCATAGGCGCCGATGTCGACACAAAGACCTCGGTCATATCACTGTCGGTGACCATGCAGGACCCTATGGTATCGGCCATGCTGGCCGACACGGTGGCTGCGCGGCTGAAGACCTACGTCACCGATTATCGCACCGAAAAAGCGCGTCGCGACATGGAGTATGCACAGCGCATCAACGATGAAGCCAAGCAGGACTACTACGACGCGCAGCAGAAGTATGCCGAATACATGGACCGCAATCAGGGACTTGTCACACGTGCCGCACAGACCGAGAGCGAACGCCTCCAGAATGAGGCGTCACTCGCTTTCAGCCTGTATAATCAGACGGCACAGCAGCTTCAGATAGCACGTGCCAAAGTACAGCAGACAACACCCGTATATACCGTCGTTCAGCCGGCCACTGTGCCCTTGCGTCCCTCAAAGCCCTCCAAGATGCTCATTCTTGTAGGTTTTATATTCCTTGCAGTCGTGGCTGCGTCGGCATGGATTCTGTTTGGACGCGACCTCGTCGACGGATTCCGCAAGAAAGCATAGGGGGATATACGTTTATTCCTGCGACGCCTTGTATTCGTTGTAGTAATCTTCGAGTATGCGGCGTATGGCGCTGCCTATTTTCAGATAGTCCTCTTTGTTCAGATTGGCAAGCGATGCCCTTACCGACCATGCGGGGCCGTCAAAACCGTCGCCGTTGAGCAGCACCACTGCAGTGTCGGCCGCAAGCCGCATCACGAAGTCAAGAGGCTCGTAATGCTCTTCCATGAACTTGGCAAACTCCTCGCCGTAAAACTTCTTGGCCCATACCATCATGTCTATCTCCGAGTAGTATCCGGCTCTAAGAGGGTCGGGAAGAAGTGTGAAGCCTGTTGTCTGCCACATTGACTCCAGTCTGCCGGTGATTATGGACTGCATCTTTGACTTATACACATTATCCTTGTCCATGAGCGAGAAGGCGGCAAAGAGCATCATCTGCATCTGTTGGGGAGTCGACAGACCTGCCGTATGATTGAGCGCTACAAGACGGCTGTCGGCGACCATGCGGTCTATGAACTTGATCGATGCCGGGTCAAGCGACAGAGAGCCGTAACGCTTTGCCAAGATAGCCTTGCGTTCATCAGAAAGAGCTTCCGTCTTACGGTCGAAGACATTGCCGTCACGTTTTATGGCTATCACCGCAAGACGCCATCCCGTGGCTCCGAAATACTTCGAGAACGAGTACACACACATGCAGTTGTCAGGCAGTTCATACATAAGTGAGTGAAAATCCTTAACGAATGTACCGTATACGTCATCGGTCACTATCATAAGCCCGGGATTGTCATTTCTGACTATTTCCGTTATGCGTTTTATCGTCTCGGGTGCGAGAGTATAGCTCGGCGGGTTGCTCGGATTCACAAGACAGAGCACTTTCACTGACGGGTCACGCAGCTTGTCTATCTCCTCGTCGGGATACTGCCATGTATGGTAACCGTCGCCCTCCACGGCATTGGCGCTTATATTTATCACGTCAAAGTCAAAGCGGTCAAGCTGCGGTATCTCTATGTAGGGAGTGAATATCGGGGTCATCAGCGCTATCTTGTCGCCCTTTGATATGAGGAAGTTCTCCTGTAGCGAGTCAAAGGCATAGCACATGCCCGCCGTGCCTCCCTCCGTGGCGAAAAGGTCGTAGACCGTGTCGTCGTCATCGCCGCCCATCTCGTGCTGCAGATAATCACGCACCATCAGTTCGGCCGATGCAAGCATGCGGTCGGGAGTCGGATACTGGTCGCCCATTATGGCTTCGGCCCACTCGTGAGCGAGGCTGTCGCGGTCCATCACGCCCTTGCCGGCTATGTATTCAAACGCACCTGATAGCAGCGCGGCCCCAGTATCGTCTTTGTGGCGCTTCAGAAAATCGGCAAATCGCTCGCCGCAGCCGTTTTTTGACGGTATGCCGGCTATGCCGTCACTGTCGTCGGCAGTACGGCGGCACTCCTCAAGGCCGAACTTTCCGAGCAGAAAAAATGCTTCACGCGGATAAGTGGCTATCCAGTTCGGGTTACCGCGGCCAGCGTTAAGAAACGTGGCCGTCGACTTACGGGCGTCTTCCTGTGCCATCTCTATCAGTTTGTTCTTTATCTCGAAAGGACTCATCTTTTCAAGTTCCTTTTCATAACTCCGGCATACCGGACACTCTCTTTCTTTAAAACTCATGACATTTTCTTGTTTTTCGGTTATTCTACATAATAAGTACAAGCACCACGCCCCATATGATGAGCAGAGTATTGCCTATGGCGTAGGTGATCGTGTATCCCATGGCTGGTATCGTGCTGTTGAGTGAGTCCTGAATGGCTCCTAACGCAGCGGTCGTAGTACGGGCGCCGGCGCAGCACCCCAGCGTTATGGCCGGATGAAAATGAAATATTTTCGCCCCCATGAATATACCTATGAGCAGAGGCAGGGTAGTGGCTATAATTCCCGCAAACAAAAGCATGAACCCTACATCTTTCAGACCGCTTATGAACGACGGGCCGGCGGTAATGCCTATGACGGCTATAAACATGTTGAGACCGAGATTGTTGAGCACCCATAGCGATGCATCCGGTATGCGGCCGAAAGTAGGATGCTTCGACCGGAGCCATCCGAATACAAGACCCGCTATCAGAGCGCCGCCGCTTGTACTTAGGCTTATCGGCACACCGCCAAGATGTATGGTCAGCGCACCTATGAGGCCGCCTATAAGTATTCCGAAGCCCACAAAGACAAAATCGGTCTTGTTGGTCGGACGGTCGATATACCCGAGTTTCTCTGCAGCTGCGGTCACCTCCTGCGGCAGACCTACAATCTCTATTATGTCGCCGCCGAGAAGTTGTGTTTGCGCAAGCACGGGTATTGACACTGTTCCGCGGGTTATCTTCTTTATCGTCACCCCGTACATGAACGGTTTTGAACGCAGTTGGTCCACCGTAAGACCGTCGACCGTCTTTTTCGTTATCATGACCGGGATGTCCTCCGCCGCAAACGACAGAAGCTCAAGATCCGATACCTCCGGACCTATCCAGCTTTCATCCTCGATGATAAATTCGCGGCGGCCGCTCAGCACGATTTCGTCGCCCTTGGCCACCATGGGCTTAGTACTCACCTCCGCTATGCCTTTGGGCGTCCTTACACGCTCTACAAATATACGTCGGCCAAGTTCTTTGAAATGAGCCTCGATGTCATCAACCGACTTTGGCGTATCAAAAAAATCAGACGTCACCTTATAAGCGCGAAAGGCTACCGGACGCGACGCGTCGATAAATGCCGGGTCGTTTGTTATGCTGCTTTGGCTCATGTTCTTCTCAAGCTCGGCTGTCTGTGCCTTTACCTTGTCAAGTCCGCCAAGAAGCCGGGGGCCTATGTTGCCTAACAGATAGGCCGACCCTATCGTGCCGAATATATAGGTCACCGCATAACACACAGGTATCATGTCGAGCCACTGCTTCTTTGTCTCCTCCGATACTCCCAGTGTGCCTATCGTATCCTCACCGACGCCTATGACAGCCGATATTGTCTGTGCCCCAGAGAACAGTCCAAGCGCCTCGCCGGTGTTGTAGCCGAAGAGTTTGGCCGTGCCCCATGTGACGACAAGCACCGTGACACACATAAGCACCGCGAAGTACACCTGCTTCACGCCGTCGCCCTTGAGCGAACGAAAAAACTGCGGCCCCACGCTGTAGCCGATGGCAAACAAAAACATGAGGAAGAACACCGACTTCACCGGCCCCGGAATCGATATGTCCATCTGACCCACGACAATACCCACAAGAAGTACCGACGTCACTATGCCCAGTGAAAAACCCTTGTACTTCAGCTGTCCTATCAGAAATCCCACTCCTATGGTGAGAAATATCGCCAGAGAAGGATATTCCCTGAATGTATCTATGATCCACATGACTCAATAGGTTTTAACTTTCTGCATATGACAATACCGTAGGACTCTCCACGTCCACTCCATATTCTTTGGCCCGCGCGAGGATAGCTTGTGCCAATTTCGGCTTAAGACCCTCTGGACAATACCTGAAGTAAGCCTCCGCAGCCCTCACATGGGCGGCGTCAGGCATCGGATATTCACGACGTTCTGGCAATCCGAATACGCTGTCGGGCAACTCCTTCTTCTCTTCATAACTCAATCGGTCATTCATAACGGTAAAAATTAATAATAACATAACACCTCACCCCCTTATCCTGTTCTATGGCGCCCCGCTGCCAATCAGCCTGATCTTACTCCCCGTTGTCAAAATGTTAAAATGTTACGCGCCTATTCGTCAAAATGATAATTTTATGCCATTTTAGCCCTAAAAAACATCTGTTTTTGAAAATAAATTAGATTTTTTGCCATTTTATTAAACTTTATTAGTAATTTTGCGACATCGCCAGTGTGCGAATATTTTTATTAGGTTAATTTTTATTTAGTTTTATCAATTTTTGTAGTATGAAGAAGTTATTTCTTATGCTTTGTGGGCTACTTATGGTTGCCGTTGTGTCAGCGCAGACACGTACGGTAAGCGGTACAGTAGTTGCTGCGGCCGACAATGAGCCACTTATCGGTGCCACTGTCGTGCCGGTCGGAGGCGGTAGCGGTACAGCCACTGACATCGACGGTAAATTCCATATCACCGTCCCCGGCAGTGTCAAAGAAGTAAAAGTGTCTTACGTGGGCATGAAGACCGTCACATTACCCTTGACCGACGGTATGGTCGTTAAACTCGAGATGTCCGATAACCGCCTTGACGAAGTCATCGTTACCGGCTACGGTACCGGCAAAAAACTCGGCTCGGCTGTAGGATCTCTTAACGTTGTTAATGAAGATGTATTTGCCAATTCTCCTGCGCCCAACTTTGTGGATGCTCTTCAAGGACAGGTTCCGGGTCTTAGCATCTTCTCTAATACAGGTGAACCTTCGGCAACACCCGCTAACATCCGTATAAGAGGTGTCAACTCGTTGGATGCAAGCAATACCCCGCTGTTCATCCTTGATGGAGCTCCCGTAACCTCATCTGTATTTACTACTCTTAGCATGAATGACATCGAAAGCGTCACGGTTCTGAAAGATGCTGTATCAACAGCTATCTACGGTTCTCGTGCTGCTAATGGTGTTATCGTGATTACTTCGAAAAAAGGTAAATTCGGACAAAAGGCTAAGGTCACTGTCCGTGCTAACGTAGGTTGGTCTTCTCCTGTTGAGAATAAGATTAAAATGATGAACTCTCAGCAGTATATCGAATTCCGCGATAAGATCAATCAGCCTGTAACTGCTGAAGTTCGTGAACTTGTTGAAAAGTATGGTATCAGTACTGACTGGCAGAAAGAGATGATCAAGGACAATGCCATGACATATTCTCTTGAAGGACAAGTTTCCGGCGGTAGTGACAATCTGAGCTATACTATATCTCTCAATCATTACGATCAGGACGGTCTTATCGCCTCTTCGGGTATGCGTAGGGAGTCACTTAGAGCAAGTCTTGAATCTAAAGTCAATAATTGGTTGCGTATAGGCTTTCAGGGAAATTTAGGCTATCGTGAATATGAGACGAATAGTGCTGCTGCAGCTGACGGAACTTTCTATACCAACAACCCTATAGTTCAGTCGTATATGATGATGCCTTATGATTCGCCCTATTATTATACAATTGAGAATGGCGATATCGTGTATGGTGATAAGGCTGTATGGTATAAGTATACCGGTGACGGTGATGCCAATTGGCTTACTAAGCTCAATAAAGGTAAACGAAGCAGCGTTACCGCCAACTTGTTGCTGTCTGAGGTCATAACCCCGATAAAAGGGCTTACTATCCGTTCGCAGCAGGCTTTGGATGCTTATGACTATCGCAATTCCTCTATCTGGACTGCTGTCGATAATTTTGTAACTCCAATGGGTGATGTCACTGATTTCGGACAGTATACTACTCGTCAAAGAGGAGAATCTTTTGAAAGATACTACTCGTTCGTATATACAAATACGGCTGAATACCGTTTCTCGATCAATAATCTTCACAACATATCGGTACTTGCCGGTCAGGAATCTATAATCAATAAATCTAATCAGTTCAATGTGGCTACTACGGGTCAACCCAATAATTCGCAGATGTTGTTGACCAATGGTACCGATATTGACCTTAAAAATAATGTAGGCCAGGAAATTGAGGAAACAACGATAAACTCTTATTTCTTCAATGCGTCTTACGATTTCGACAATCGTTATTTCTTGGATTTCTCAATACGTCGCGACGGTAGCTCCAAATTTGCTCCCGATCATCGTTGGTCTACTTTCTGGTCGGCCGGTGTGATGTGGAATGCCAAATCAGAGTCTTTCCTTCAGCCCTATACTTGGATTGATGATTTGAAATTCCGTGTCAACTATGGTACTACAGGTAACTCCGGCATTGGAAACTACAAGTATTTCGGTACTATAGGTTCAGGTAATCTCTATAATGGAGGCAATACTCTTATATTGGGTCAGGCTCCCAATTATGACTTGAAATGGGAGACTGTACGCTCGTTTGACGTAGGTTTTTCTTTCGGGTTCTTGGACAAGCTCTACGGTAGTGCTGACTTCTATGTGAAGAATACCGAAGATATGTTGATGGAGATACCCTATAGTTTTACTACCGGATATGATTCCGGTTCGGGTAACATTGGGTCCATGCGCAATACCGGTGTTGATGTTGAACTTGGTGCTCACATCATTAAAACCCGCGACTGGTATTGGGGAGTACGTGTGAACTTCAACTATAACAAGAACGAGATTACCGGACTCTTTAACGGCAAGCAGTTCTACTCGATGCCTGATTACGGATTGTATTACGAAATCGGAAAGGATGCCAATCAGTTGCGTACCGTTATGTATGCCGGTGTGGATCCCCGCGACGGACAGCAGATGTGGTATGACAAAGACGGTAACCTTACCAAAGAGTTTAACAGAGAGCGTGATGCTGTTTCGACAGGCAAGAGCTTTATTGCTCCGTGGACAGGTGGTTTTGGCACCAATCTCCGTTGGAGAAACATATCTCTTAGCGCAGACTTTAACTGGGCCGCTGAAAAGTATATATTCAACTGGGCGCACCAGATGGTAAGTGCTGCTTATCGTGCCACATCGACCAACCAATGTGTTGACATGCTTAACGTGTGGACCAAGCCCGGTGATATCACCGACATACCTAATGCTGACCAGCAACCTCAGGCTGACTCTCGTTATCTTGAGAATTCGTCATTTGTTCGTATGAAAAATCTTACTCTTCAGTATGATTTTGAGAAAAAACTCATCAACAAACTGGGTGTGCAGGGTTTAGCCCTTCATTTTACTGGGCGTAATCTCTTGACATTCACACCTTCAGGATATACCGGAACAGACCCCGAGTACGAGAACAATGGTGTGCGTTTCTCTTATCCCAATACTCGCCAGTATGAGTTTGGTCTTGAAGTTACATTCTAAAATTTGATTAAAAACACATGAAAAAAATATTATTCTCAATAATCGCTCTGGGCGGGTTACTGACCTCTTGCGATATGGATTTGAAGCCGGAAGGTGTAATAGATACAACTTCTGCTATAAATACGATTGAGGATTGCGAGTATTTCCGCAATGGATTTTACAGTAATCTTCGTTCACTTGGTTGTGGAAGCTGGATTGGAAATACAGAGCTTCAGATGGACCAGTTCTTGGGCCTTACCAGCAATGGTGCGCGCGGGGCATATTTTTCCAACAGTCAGATAACATCAGGTTATAGTGATATAACAACACCCTACGCTTCATTGTATTCTGCTATTAACGGTGTGCTTTTCTTTCTTGAAAATGCCGAGCCTATGCTTGAAAGCGGTAGCCTGACGCCCGAGAATCAGTTAAGACTCAAACGTTACATAGGTGAAGCCAAGTTTGCTCGTGCATATTACTATTATTGGCTGATGGATCACTATTGTCAGGCTTACTCATCTGACAAGGGAGATCAGGAAGGACTTGGCCTTTCTATCGTTGAACGTTTTAATCCTACCGGCGATACAAGTTCATATCCCGGACGTAGTTCGATGAATGACGTCCTTTCGTTGATTGACAGCGATCTTACCGCTGCTCTTGATGCGCTTACAGAGTATGAAAATGCAGGCAATAAAGAAAACTGCCAGCCTAATGCTTCATATCTGTCCACATGGACTGTAAAGGCTTTAAAAGCTCGTATTGCTTTGGCTACGGGAGATAATACAACCGCTGCCAATCTTTCAAAAGACATAATAGAACATGGTCCTTACAGTCTGACAACTGGTCAGGCCTACATTGATATGTGGTCTATAGATGAGGGTTCGGAATTGCTGTTTGTACCTGCGGTACCTAAAAATGAATATAGTTCTATCGGTTCTTCATGCCAGACTTATAATTATTGGTGGGCAAATACGGCGACGGTTGACTATATACCTGCCGCCAATGTGCTGATGTCTTATGCATTGGAAGATATAAGGTATGATGCGTTCTTTATAGACTCTTACCCGGCTACGGTTGAAGGTCAGTCTTACGGTGTAACCGTATTTAATAAATTTCCGGGAAATGAATCTATAATTAATGGTACGGACATGTATAAGAATAAGCCCAAGCCTTTCCGTCTGAGCGAGCAATATCTTATACTTGCCGAGGCTACAGCTGCTACCGATATTACTACTGCAAACGGAGCGCTTAATGACTTGCGTCGTGCCAGAATAACCGGATATGCCGACGGTAACTACAGCGCCGGCCAGATTGTGCAGGAAATACGTGATGAACGTGCTAAGGAACTTATTGGTGAAGGATTCCGTATGAGTGACTTACGACGTTGGAAAGTGGGCTTTTCAAGAAACGGAGATTATGGAGACTATATTCCTCAGAATATTTTGGTTTATGCAGGTCTTCAAGTGCGTTATGAAGCCGGTGACACCCGTTACACATGGCCTATTCCGGCAGATGAGATGGAGATAAATCCTCAATTGGCCGGACAACAGAATCCCGGATACTAAATTGTAGTTAATCAGTTAAAACGTGATAATTATGAAATTAACTAAAATATTTGCAATTGCCTTAGCCGCTCTTGCTTTTACCGGTTGTTCAGATGACAAGAACGATTGGAATACAGCCGGTGGGGTGACAGTTAGTATGGGTGTTCCCGAAATGACTGTTAAGGAGAGCAAGGGGCTGTTTAATGTCCCTGTTGTAGTAACCGGTGATGCCAATGGCCGTATAAAGGTTACTGTAGAGGTTGCTGAAACATCAGAAAATCCTGCAATGGATGATGTTCACTATTATGTGACAACCAAGTCAATTATTATTCCTGCCGATTCGAAGCTGGGAAATATCGAAATTAGAACTCAGGATAATGAGGAAATAAATGATCCTCGAAATTTTGTTGTTCGTATTGTTTCTGCTGATGGGGCTTCTTTAGGTACCGACATTGCTACTGATATTACGATAAAGGACAATGACGCGGAGTTCTATGAGAAGTTATGGGGCAATTGGGATATGCATGTTACAGATGCAAAAGGCAATCCATTAACATGGAAAGTAAAAGTAATTGGATATGAAGAGGGTGAGCCCGGCTATAATGACGTATTGTATATTAGCGGCATCAATGGCTATTCATGGGCTATGCTTGAGCTCTCTTATCACTTTGATATTGAGACTAAGGCTGGTTTCTGCAATGTGGAACTTGGAACTTTGATTGCCGACGGAGTCAACTTCGGTAGCTTCATGGGCAAAGTTATTGCGGCTACAGTCGAGGATGGTATGCTGGTAGAGGAAGGAACTTTCCGTTTGGATTGGAGTAATGACTTTAAGACTCTTAAATTTGAAAATACGCCTTATTTATATCTTGCTGTATTTAATGAAGCGGATGACGAGTTTATGGGAGGCTGGGGCTCTTTCAATCTTATAGACATGACAAGATAAGAAATATTTAGACTTCATACTTCCTTTATATCTGCGAGGGGATGCACCGCAATGGCGCATCCCCTCGCTCTCTTTTCCCGCCCATGTACCTCGTCGGCCAACATGTTCCCCATTGGTCTCATCCGCCTAATTGACCCATCACCTCCCTGCAGCACCGCTCCTGTATGTCGGCTTTCCGCCACCTACATCATGGTTTCACTCCTCCTTCCTCCAATCTATAAAAATGTGGTTGCTAAACAGCGACAATGTTGGTAGGGACGCCAGTACCACGGCGTCCGGCTACGCCACGTATGGTATTCTATAATTGCCCAGCCAGTATGACCGTCTGTCTGTGCGGGCGCCGTGGTACTGGCGCCCCTACATTCTTGCCTTATTTTAAACGTTCCACCGTTTTTTCGATCTGAATAACGATTACTGTAAAAATGTGGTTGTTAAACAGCGACAATGTTGGTAGGGACGCCAGTACCACGGAGTCCGGCTACGCCCCGTATGTTATTTTATAATTGCCCAGCCAGTATGACCGTTTGTCTGTGCGGGCGCCGTGGTACTGGTGCCCCTACATTCTTGCCTTATTTTAAACGTTCCCCGTTTTTTCAATCTGAATAACGATTACTGTAAAAATGTGGTTGCTAAACAGCGACAATGTTGGTAGGGACGCCAGTACCACGGCGTCCGGCTACGCCCCGTATGTTATTCTATAATTGCCCAGCCAGTATGACCGTTTGTCTGTGCGGGCGCCGTGGTACTGGCGCCCCTACATTCTTGCCTTATTTTAATCGTTCCACCGTTTTTTCGATCTGAATAACGATTACTGTAAAAATGTGGTTGCTAAACAGCGACAATGTTGGTAGGGACGCCAGTACCACGGCGTCCGGCTACGCCCCGTATGGTATTCTATAATTGCCCAGCCAGTATAGCCGTCCGTCTGTGCGGGCTCCGTGATACTGGCGCCCCTACATTCTTGCCTTATTTTAATCGTTCCCCCGTTTCTTCGATCTGAATAACGATTACTATAAAAATGTGGTTGTTAAACAGCGACAATGTTGGTAGGGACGCCAGTACCACGGAGTCCGGCTACGCCCCGTATGTTATTTTATAATTGCCCAGCCAGTATGACCGTTTGTCTGTGCGGGCGCCGTGGTACTGGTGCCCCTACATTCTTGCCTTATTTTAAACGTTCCCCGTTTTTTCAATCTGAATAACGATTACTGTAAAAATGTGGTTGCTAAACAGCGACAATGTTGGTAGGGACGCCAGTATCACGGCGTCCGGCTACGCCCCGTATGGTATTTTATAATTGCCCAGCCGGTATAGCCGTCCGTCTGTGCGGGCGCCGTGGTACTGGCGCCCCTACATTCTTGCCTTATTTTAATCGTTCCACCGTTTTTTCAATCTGAATAATGTGTTTTACAAATAGCCGTGTCTTCGGGGGCGCCGTAATACTGGTACCCCCGAAGACACGGTGTATTTCCCGCCGGGAAATGGCTACGGCAAGTGGATGACGGGTTATTTTTTGTCGAAGAGTGACTGTATAGAGCCGATTGACGAGAGTACCGACGAGGCTTCGTAAGGCACGTAGACGGTTTTGTTGTCCTTGCCGGAGGTCATTTCGCGCAGGGTGTCGATGTACTTCATGGCGAGCATGTAGGTGGCGGGGTCGGTCTTGGATGCGCTGACTGCCTCGGCCACGCGCATTATGGCGTCGGCTTCGGCCTGTGCGTTGAGGATTATGGCGCGGGCTTCGCCTTCGGCCCGCAGGATTTCGGTCTGCTTCACTGCCTCGGCCTGATTGATTTTGGAGGTCTTCTCGCCTTCGGAGCGCAATATGAGCGACTGCTTCTCACCCTCGGCGTTGAGTATCTCGGCACGGCGGTTTCGTTCGGCCTGCATCTGCTTCTCCATGGCCACCCGCACACTCTCGGGTGGGGTTATGTCCTGTAGTTCGACGCGGTTTACCTTGACACCCCACTTGTTGGTGGCGTCGTCGAGTATCAGCTGAAGCTTGGAGTTGATGGTGTCGCGTGAGGTCAGGGTCTCGTCAAGTTCAAGTTCGCCTATGACGTTGCGCAGCGAGGTCTGCGTGAGCTTTTCTATGGCGTTGGGCAGATTGTCTATCTCGTATACGGCTTTCTTGGGGTCGGTGATCTGGAAGTATAGCAGCGCGTTGATCTCGGTGGTGACATTGTCGCGGGTGATCACCTGCTGCGACGGAAAGTCATACACCTGTTCGCGCAGGTCTATTATTGTGGTGGCGGTAGTGCGTACTATGACGCGGCCTCCTATCGCTGTCTCGGCGCGGCGTGTGTAAATGGTCTTCGGGCGGTCTATAAAGGGTATTATGAAGTTCAGACCCGGCGACAGCACGCTGTGGAAGCGGCCCAGACGCTCGATGACACGGGTTTCGGACTGCGGCACGACCTTGACGCCTGCCGAGATGATGACTATGGTCAGTATGACGACCACGATAATCAGAATAATGATTGATGACATGATGATATTGGAGTATTTATAGAGGTTTCCGGCACTGTTTGGGCGCCGGTTGCCTCACGTTTGTTTTAATGTGTGGTTATGGTGGGGGCGGTGCTGTCATTGCCTGCTGCCACATCGAGTATTATGCTGTCGTAGCCTGTCACGGTCACTTCCGAGCCCCGGGCTATGGCTCTGTCGGCTCCCGGTGCGCGCACCTGCCAGTTGTCGCCGTCTATGCGGGCGCGTCCGCACTCTCCGGGCTTTATCTCGTGGGTGACAATAGCGCGGCGTCCGAGCAGAGCGTCCATGCCAGTGCGCGGGTCGCCGGTCTTCGCATGACCGTGGCGGCGTCTGAACAGCGGTATCAGCACCAGATAAGCTATAAGTGAGCCGGCTATGAGTATGGCTGACTGCCATCCGGCATCAAGGCCTGACAGCGCCGCTATCATTGCGGCAACGCACCCTGCCGACAGACACAGACTCCACATAGTCTGCGTAAGCACCTCAACAATGAGCAACACCGCGGCCGCGCTCAGCCAAATTATCCATCCTTCCATAGCAATCCTGTATGATTTTATAAGATTATACCTATAATGCAAATATACAACAAATTTCGCCATTTCCAAGCAAATGCCCTGAAAATACGCCGCTTTACCGCATGGCCCTCCGCAAGCGAAACACCAACGCACCCTGAAGAATCCAAATAGAAACGCACAGTATTAGCTTTCAATCCACATAACCAAAGCCTCCCACTCTCCTCGGCGGGGGATGCCGTAGTGGCGGGGGCGGCCGAGTCCGCCCCCAAGAGCGATCCGTTTCAAGAGATTCATCAACGAGTAAAACAGCAATACAAAAAAGGAGACCGAAGTCTCCTTAAGATTAAGTAATTTTGTATTGCTAAAATGAAACACTTAACCTCGGAACAAAGGTACGAA
>NZ_VSMC01000020.1 GCF_008728965.1 Heminiphilus faecis
CTTAAGGAGACTTCGGTCTCCTTTTTTGTATTGCTGTTTTACTCGTTGATGAATCTCTTGAAACGGATCGCTCTTGGGGGCGGACTCGGCCGCCCCCGCCACTCCGGGCATCCCCTGCCGAGGAGAGTGGGAGGCTTTGGTTATGTGGATTGAAAGCTAATACTGTGCGTTTCTATTTGGATTCTTCATTGTTGTTTTTTGCAGGCGATGCCGAGGAACTTAGCTTTTAGACCTTTTGATGTTGAATTCCTACGTAGTTCGCTTCAAATGCCATAGACAATACCCTTGCACTCAATTACCACTTCATTAGTGTCCACTAAAAATCATACGAGTACTTTGAAATTATTGAAATTCAACTTGTTGTAAGAGATTTTGGAGCGAACGGATTTCAAACATTTGCGGTCATAATCAGACCGTTATGCATAAAGACCCATTCGTTTTATCTCAATTAGTCCAGTTCTTGAACAGGAGCAAGTTCAATCGTATAGTCGACAAGTATGATGGCGACAAGTATGTAAAGAGTTATACTTGTTGGGATCAGCTACTTACGATGATGTTTGGACAGCTTTCAAACCGGGAGAGCCTTCGTAATCTCATCGTTGCTCTGGAAGCACATGCAGGCAAGGTCTATCACCTTGGAATCGGAAAATCCGTGTCCCGAAGCAATCTTAGCAAGGCTAACGAGCAACGCGATTACCGCATCTTCGAGGAGTTCGCCTTCTTCATGATTGCTGAGGCTCGGAGGCGACGAATACAGAAAATCTTTGAGTTTGCCGGTCATGTATACGCCTTCGACTCAACCACCATCGACCTGTGTCTGTCGGTGTTCGAGTGGGCGAAGTTCCGCAAGCACAAGGGTGGCATCAAGATGCACACGCTTTACGACGTGGAGGCTCAAGTTCTTGCATTCGTGCATATTACCGAGGCGAAAGTCCACGATTCAAAGGCTATGTCTGAGATTCCGTATGAGAACGGCGCCCATTATATCTTCGACCGTGGCTACAACGATTTCGGCAATCTCTACACCATCAACCGCATCGGTGCATTCTTCGTCGTCAGGGCGAAAACCAATGTCCGCTTCAAGCCTGAGACTTGGAAACGGAGGCTTCCTACAAATGTGGTTTCGGATGCAATCGGTTACTTCACGGTTTATAAAAGCGCAAAGGATTACCCGGAGAAACTGCGGAAGGTGGTATGCATCGACCCGGAAGACGGTACAAGATACATATTCCTGACCAACAATCTGACGGCATCAGCCGAAACAATCGCCGAGCTTTACCGCAACCGTTGGAGCGTAGAACTGTTCTTCAAATGGATCAAACATCATCTGCGTGTCAAGAAGTTTTGGGGAACATCGGAGAATGCTGCCCGTATTCAAATCTATTGTGCCATAATTACTTATTGTCTTGTGGCAATAGTGCAGCACGACATGAAACTGGAGCGGAGCATCTACGAAGTCCTTCAGATTCTCGGAATCTCGTTGACTGACAAGACCAGTCTCCGAGACCTCTTCGACGAATCGAATTTCAAAAATGTCAAAGTTCTTTGAGATTCAAGTGATCCGAATTTATTTAATTTTTAACCCTGCCCATTTTTAGTGGACAGTAATGTTACCACTTATAAAGCGAATAAAATTAAAGAACAACTGCATTGATGGATATTCAATATTTCTCCCCTCAGGTACAAGGAAGGAAATATCATCATCTGTATCATTACAAATAAACTCGCCTTGATAATTTTCGTAAGCATCTATAAAAATATCATATAGCTTGGAAATATCATCGTCTGTAACTGGTTCGAGATCCACTTCAGCAACTATTTCATGAATATCTTTAGCGATATTATCCATTTCTTCTTTAAATGAATTAGATTCGAACTCATTTCTCAAAGACTCGTCCATTCTGTCAGAATAGAAGTTGTACATTCCAACAAACTGTTTCCATTTATCGTAAAAGCCAAAAACATCAGAAGGTAATTCATCAGGGAATCCCGGCAAATGACTTATTTCGTTCAACAGATAGTCAAGTCTAAGCTCATAATGATGATACGGACGCCGGCTGATGGTAATTTCAATTTCATTGAAAATGTCCATAGCATTACTTATCAATCCACCTTTTTCTGAGTCGTTGAGCAATCCCTGTAGTTCAGTAGCACGCATCCGCACATCATCAAGAATCTCTTTGGCTTCATCAAAATTACCAAGACATAACAAAGGCTCTACCATTTGAATACGCGATGCAATATAATCGGCTATTCCGTTAGACGCATCTAAGTTGTCAATATCAGTCAGTTCTATTGATTTTCTTGCGTATTCACAACCCAAACGAAGGTAGCCTCTATCCAATAGCTCACCCGACAAAGATTTATAGAAGAAGCATTTGTCAGTAAGATATTCGCCAGCTGCCATTTTTAACTTCAGAGCATACTGGTATTCAGTAGGCACAAAGTTATCAAATGTAGATAAATACTCTCCAATGGCGTTGAGGAGCTGATAATATATAATGTCATCTTTTATATGGAGACTTCTTAATTGTAAATACGCCTTTAAAGCAATAATGGACAGCGAGTATCCAAATTCAACATATTCTACCAGATAATTAGCTCCCCGGAGGAAAAGTCTTATTATAAAGCATAAGAGACGCGGATCTTTGGATTGATCATACAAATCATTTATTTCGTCCCAGATATAAGTTATTTTCTTGAAATACTCATTATACGGACCAAAATCTGTTAAGGTCTCTAAGAAAAATAAATTACTTTGAACTAAACGGAACCTATCAGAATAATTGCGTGGATTGATTTTTGACAATAAGGTCGCGTAAGTTTCACGGCTTTTATCCATATCATGAGATCTATCTGAACTCAAAAGTATCAGAACCTCATAAATGTCCAACAATGTCCATGTGGTGTCATTGGCATTATTATCTCCATCTTGTGAAACGTGATTGAGTTTATATATCCATTTTTTAGCTTTTATTGGGTATGTAATGTCTTTATCCGCAAAACCCGATAATTTTGAAACTATTAGATTTAAATCTTTCCCACAATGTTCATAGCTACTTCCACAAATATATTTGTACAAATATTCCAAGTGGCTAATGGCGTCAGCGTGGTTATCATTAGCCTCAACAGTCGCCTTAACGTACAACAAAGAAAGGAGCTGCTTGTTTTGCTGTGTTCGTTCAAGTACATTGGCGTCTTCCAATGCTTTCATGTCGAGAGCCGTAAAGAAATCGTCAGAACCGATCAGCCAGCTCAGTTCCTTCATAATCCGATGAATCGCATTCTTATAATCGGTCCGAGATATTTCTACTGGCAATTCAAATAGAGCGTCAGAAATCTTTGGATTAACTCTTCGTTTTTTTTCTTCAACTAATATAGTGGACTTTATCAGTGATAAAAGGCGGTTCCAAACAGGATATGAATAATCCCATTTATACAATTTGTCTTTCTCAATTGGAATGGTAGCAGATCTTATATTATTGAATCTGATATAAGTTATGATATCTTGAATAAACTCAGTTGACTTAGTGCCAGAATACCAATGAAGAAGTATCGTTTGAAACCAATGGTATACGATTCGGTCGTCCAAAGACTCAATGCCGAACTCTGAAAGTTTTTTTTCGATCTCCTTGTAAGCCTGTCTTAATTTAGCCTTCTTCTTCTCTTTAGAGGTAGAAGTTGTTTGATGAAAACGAGCGTGTATTTGATGGAGCTCATCAAAAGCAGCCTTTCTACGCATTTCATTAAGTTCTCTACTCGCATCATTTGGTAACTTATTATCTGAAGGATGATAGTCTACTTCATAAGTAAATTCGTAATGTCCTATTACTCCTTTCTTCTTTTTTACTATTCCATTGTTTTTGAGAATCTGGAGCCCGTCCTTAAATCGCTCCAAATACACTGTTTCAAGAGCCTCTTCCTTACCCTCCTTTTTTTCAACGATAGCAAAAAGAGGATCCTGTATTAAGTTATGTATAGCGTCAAGCAGCACGACTCTTGATGCAGAATCGTGTTCTAAATCGCGGGTTATATGCTCTAAAAGGATTTGGGCTGTAGTATATGGAACTTTATAGTTGGCAATGTGATTACTGACTTTTGAAAACGAGTAATTTTTATTGTCATCACAAATAAGAATTCCGACATTCTCAAAATACCTCACAAAGTGATTAACTATTACTTTCGTTTCCAACTCCTCTAATATTTCACCATAGCCTCCATATCTTTTACTTCTTACCTCGGCTTTGCTTTTTGCAACACCCAATTTTTGGTCTGGATCTCCTGTTGTTATGATGGCTTTAGTCAACTCTGCTATGTCAGATTCATTCTTATCTGCAAGACCATAGAAGTGTTTCATTTGCTTTGACTTTAGGATATCAGCCAATTCCGATAGCCGCTGTTCAGATATCGGATCTCCAATTTTCTTATTGAACTCTTTTTCAAGTTCAAGGAAAATCGGGCAGTATTCTTCAGGAATAAACCACCAAGCTTCTTCGCGTGATAAAAGATTGCTTTGTTCGTTAACGTTCATGATGCGATAAAATAAAAGGTGTTATAAATCTTCTGATTGATCTACGACTTCGTGGTAGTCCTGATCGTCGATGATTTGACGGATAAGGTTGCGGAAGTTACCTTGGAAGCCTTCGTTCTGATTGTACTCGCGACAGAGGGTGTCGTCACTGCGACGCATACGGCGAAACACCAGAATATCGTCGGCAATGCTCCATATCAGACTGACCATTTGAACGTGAGAGCTATCCATCGCAGTTATAGTATTTCTTGGTTTATTGTTAGATTCAAAAAAGCGAAAACTCCAACGTAGCATCTGAAGGCGAGCCAAAGCACGTAACGACTACGCTGGAGTTTTCAAAGGTGTTTCGGCTCTCGCCGTATGTCGTTGTTATTTAGATGGTCATATTTTCAGACTTCATTCGTCTTGTAATGCGAAGTTACGAAAAATATCTGGGATATCGACCATCGCTACCGGCATTTACTGATTATTCAAATTGGAATAACGTTTTCAATTTATATGATAGTTGCAGTTCCCTTCACTGTCCTTATAACGACATTCAAAGTTGTAGCTGCAACCGCTCGGAGGGAACCAGCCCCAACCGCCGGAGTGGTTACGGCTCTGAGGACATATGTAAGAGCCTTTCTTGCGGCAATAGTCGCAATTCATGTGGTTGTAACAGTCCGCTGGACGGCATTTTTTCTTCGCATATTCCATATTGGTTTATCTGTTTAATTTTGCCTACTCTTTAAAGGATTTTCGGCACCTCCATTGTTTTCTGCAACAAATATAATATGAGTCAGTAGTCTATGGATAATTTTTTTCTCCAGAATTTGATCTTTCTATACCATTAGCCCGTTTAACATCTGAATCCTTCAACTTGGATATATTTTAGAGCTAATTTGGTGAGTTTTATAAAATTAATATCTAGATTTTTGAATTGAGCATCCTTTTGCATGAATCGACTGAACGGGTATATCTCCTCCGTTTTGCTTTTAGGTGCACCAACATATTCATTCTTGAATCGAACTTCCATAGACAAGTCATCTTTATGGATGACGAGTAACATTTCACTCGGATTTCGTATGAAATCGCGATTAATCATATCCGTGTCATTCATTGCGAAGTTTCGGCGGTACGCTTCTGTGATGGATACAACTCTATCAATGAATTCAGAAACTCGACTATCCGGATATCTTTGTAGTGCAAGGAAACGTATTGCATCTTCGTCAGGAACAATACTCTTATCCCTTTCGGCTTTCTCAAGTAGGAAGGCTTGATATCCATGCTCCATTGTAATATCATTGGTATTAAGACAAACCTTTATGTATGATTTTTCGCCATATAACTCCGGTCGCGGATATGTAATGTGGTCTTGAATAATTGAATGAAGATGCTCTGCAAATTCGCCACGCGATACGTCACTCATATACGACGGGCGATGGGTCTTGGCATAAAGCGCATCTATAGCAGGGATAATTTTATAACGAATGGCATCATCATTAATGACCCCAAATTCTGTAAATAGTTGTTGAATCGGTCCATAATATTCGGTGAATAACTCGCCGTTTTCTTCAGTATTGTCAGTCCAGAAGAAACCAATAGTATTCTCTATATCCTCATTTCGTATGGTCATAAACTGCTCATCCACCATATCCTTGCATGATTCAATAGCAAAAAAACGATAAGAGTCAACATCATAAGGCATCGATTCGGACGATTCAGAATTAAGTTCTTCGATATGCGAAGCTAACTCATCAGAAAATCCGAATTTCGGTTGGATGAGAATTTTAGGAATGTTCGTCAATTGATGGGCAAAGAAGCACCCATTTCCATAACCAATTACAATGTCTATCTTATTTTCTTGAAGCTGATTTTTGAGAGACCCCATCATCCCGATAGGATTCAGATCTTTATCAGCCACAAAAATTTTGCATTGAGGCAACCGAGTTCTAAAAAAGAACTTCAACGACATGAGGTTTGGATTGAATAAATCATCTACAAGCAGTATTTTTACTGATGGAAGTCTCTGGACTAGATGCTCGTATGTCGCCTTATTTATCTCATTCTCAATTTGCTCATAAAAGTCCGACGGAATATTAGGATAAGAAAACTCTAATGCAATTCGCAGTACTGCATCTGCGACAATAGATATTTCCTGCACTGCTTGAATTAAAGCCTTGAGCGCACCCCTCTCAGAAGAGTAAATAAAGCATTTCTTCAGGCATAAACATTGAGCCCCGACTTCAAAAGGGACAAAGAATGCCACTGCTTCAATGTGTGCATTAAGTTCATTAGCTAAGTACATAAGCCACGCATCGCTGATTTTTACGCCATATTCCGCAAAGTCTTCGGCATCTAATTCAAGATTTACGGATATTTCTGCATGTGTAACATCCAATTTTACACTTCCAAAGTAATTGCCAAGTCGGAATGTAATGGTACCATCGTACCATACTTTCATTGCCGAAATATTATTTGGTATGTTTGAGAGGCATTCTGCTATTTTATCATATAGGTTCATTGCTTTGTTTTTAATATAAGTGCTATTAATTCTACGCCACAAAGTTAGTGAGATGAGCATGTCTCTTCATGGAGGAAAAATTTTCTCCATGAATTTAGTATAATAAAGTCTCTGCCCGTTCTACATCGGAGTCGGTCAGACCATTGCCACCTATCGCTTCAATTTCGCTACACATTTTTTCTTCTGCAAGACGGTCGATACCGTCAAGTACAATAACAATATTATACCGTTTTACTGAAGCCGTATTATTTGATTCGGGAACTCCGGTTGTCGAGCAACTGACAATTGAAACCACCAAAACTGATAGTATCAATAGGAATTGTACCTGTTTCATCGTATTATCGTTTTATTTGATTTGATGCTACAAAGGTATTATGTTTAAATTAGCTAGAGTGGGTGAAGATATTTTCTCCAAAAATTTTTATCTCACTCGGATTCTACAGGAGTTCCCAATGTAAGATTAAAATGCATCAAGACCTCTTCCAACGATATCAATATCGATTTTGCAGAATCTATACCAACATCAATGCGTCTAGGGTCGGGTGTTTCGCATTGGCCATGACAATGCCCATGAAGATGAAATACTCCGTGATGCATTCCCGCCCATTCGACTAATGGGTAATGGCATAATACAAATTCCATATCCGATTGAAGAAATGTATATATCTCTTTTTTGAATTTAGCGATCATGATTTGTTCCACCTTCTCAAAGTAATTGGATAGGCTTTTAAGCGATGAGTCGTGATTACCGGGACATAAATATTTATATCCGTTAAGACGCTCTAAAATTTTTCTGTTTTCATTGGCGGATTTGAGGGAAAAATCACCAAGTATATACACCATGTCATGCTTTGAAACAGTAGAGTTCCAAAGTTCAATAAGTTTGTTATCATGGGCTTCAATATCTCCCATCTGAGCAAATGGCCGCCATTGATATAATTCCAATATCCTGCGGTGTCCAAGATGTAAATCAGAAGTAAAATATACGTTCGACATATATGCATAATTTAATATTAATATATTGATATTCTATAATTGTTTTGGAGCTGTGGGTTATTAACCAGCCCCCATAACACACAGCTATCAGTATTCATGTTCGAATTTACATTGGATACCAATTGCATAATATCATTTAATTTATTGTTATGATCTATAGATGGCGACGTTTGAATCTGGATGACGATATTGCTTATTACAACGGAGATAAAATCCAACTTGCTGAATAATTCCTTCACGATACGAATGTCTGAATCAGCATAAAGCTCTACATGTCTTAATGAAATCTCACTATTGTGCTGCAAAAGCATAATTTCTATGTCCCTGAAATCAAACGGCAGTCGTCCTCCGCCAAAAGCCACTATTCATCCAATCGCCTAAATTAAATGACATAATGCCGTTATTGAATGTTGTCAATTTGAAGTCTAATTGAATATCTTGAAATCTATTAGATAACTCTTTTGGACATACAACTTGAGTAAATTCGTTTTTCCATTTGTCAAAGTTCTCTTTGTCAAATGGATCTAACGGTGGCCATTCGATTTTAAAGTATTGACTTGGAACTTTTGATACAAGCCATATGTGAACTACTGGGGTATAGAAATGATACCCGGCATATATCATTTCAATCGTATTTACACATGCTATTAACGGGTCTCCATGATGACGACCAACTTCAATGGCTATATCTTTATCATCAGTGAGGTGCACAAAGTTACGAGACATAGGTAAAATACCATACTCTAAGATATCAATAGAGGCTTTTGTAGATGTTCCATGATATAATTGCACAGGAGGGACTTTACACTTTAACCCTAAATCTACAGGGACAGAGTGTCCATAAAGTGCGCGAATGAGCGTGTGATCATCGTTAAACTCTAGTCTCATCTTTTCATCATTTAATACGATTATTGACTATTTCCTCATACGAAAACTCTTTTTCAGAAATTAAATAATCAACAGAGAGCCATCCCCCTTGCTTAATAGGAGTCTTCTTATCATGACGTAGGATATATGCCAAAACCCTACTACGATAGCTATTATCTACACTCTTCATCGTTTAACTCATTTTTGGTAGATTCCACTAAAATAGGTTGATTTGAGGCCTTATTATTGTCATCGTCCTCAATCTTGTTTAAAAGATTAGAGACTCGAATTTTGCTCAGTCCTATTATGAAAGGAAGGCATAACATAATGGCAGGTATTAATGATGCTGCTGTGCTATAGTATTGTGAATATATGCCAAAAGCTCTGATTATCTCTGGACGACCAATCAAGGTATTAAACCACCATAGTCCACCAAAAAGGAAAATACACGACACGAAATAAATTGTCAAATAATCGTCGGCATCTTTGAAATCTTTGTCCGAGATAACACGAGACAATGCTGAAAAAAATATACCACACGGAATAATAAGGCTACAGATAATTGGTGTGCTATACTCCCAGAGTAGTAAATACAAATAAATAATGATGTATATGCCTATCCATGAAAGAATTATTTCGCCGATATTTAATGCCATCACTTTAATATTGAGTTCTCCAACTACCATATTCACAAGCAATTCTGACATAACCTGTGCACCCATTATTATTGACATTACTATGAGTAAATAAAGCGCGTCATACAAAAGGGCATCTTCAGCTAAAAAGAAAAGATGGTTATAGATATTACCGAAAGTGCCAGCTGCATAAAATACAATGACAGTAGACATCGAAACGAAGTCCTGCACTAAACTCTTCCTAAAGAAGAGTATCATCGTCAAAAGGAGTGAACTAATTGTCACCCAGAAAAATAGTTCAGCACTCATGTTGTATAGTATGATTATTATAAATTTATTACAATAGCCGAGATATTATCATGACTGCCACATTCAAGAGCACGCTTCACCAAATTATTAGCAGCTGTCTTGGCACAGGAATTATGGACAAGAATTGAATGAATCTCGGAGGATGACACGACATCGTATAAGCCGTCAGAACATAAAAGAATCCTGTTGAATTTCGTTAACTCAAATGAGGATGTAAATAAATAATCGCTGAAGTAATTCAATTGTCGAGAACCGATACATTTATCAATTCGATTCCGCTTGGGATGGAGCATAGCCTCTTTCTCGGATATATGTCCCTCATCGAAAAGCCTACCTACGAACGAGTGGTCTTTAGTTAGTTTTGATAATTCGATGCCATCATTACAAAGTGCATATATTCTTGTGTCGCCTACATGACAAATATGTATAACATTATCTTCAGGAGATATTAGACATGCTGAAACTACTGTTGCCATGTTTTCATATCGTGGATTCTTCTGTAATTCCATGACATCATTGTTTGCTGCTATTACGGCCATGCGAAGATCTTCAAGACCGATGTTGTCCAGATGGGCAAGATATTCGGAGATGCCCTTACACGTTACCATCGATGCGACTTCACCGGCATTTTCTCCGCCTACACCATCGGCTATTATAGCGAGAACATCTAATCCTCCGGAAATCGACTCTACGAGACAAAAATCCTCATTATTGTCTCGCAATCCTTGTTCTGAAATGGGAAAATATTCTATATTATTCATAATTCTATGGTGAAAGCCTCTAATTTAGCATTTGAAATTTCATCGTAAAGAATATCAACAAATTCTTGTTGTTCATCGCTTAATGCATCGTAATGGAAAGCATTACGATACTCCTCTCTTGACGGATTGGGATTACTTAATTCTTCAAAAGCACCGAACTCCTGTTCGATAAGGAAAATATTTACATGGGACTCCGTCAGAACATTTACAATTAAATCTCCTGCTAAGGAAAAGAATTCCACTGATGATAAATCAGAAATTTTTTTGTCAACTTCTGTTCCTTTATATCGATAAAAAAGTTCTGGTTTTTCTCTATTATCATTGACCAACCACCATTCACAATCATTTGAAGCCACAATCAAAAAGAACATCAAGCGTTTTGCATACAGGTCTTGCTCTATTTCATACCTTGTATTGTAATCTATAAAAGATAGATACTTGAACAATGTTCTAGTTAATGTAAAATTTGTGTACCCGGAAATTTCTCCGCCGCTCCTTTTAAGTGTTTCAAGGAACTCTTTACCGGTTTCTTCGGACTCTACTTCAACAAGAAGTTTTTTTAATGTAAGTATGGAGTCAGGCTCATTCTCGAAGCAAGTATTTATTGAATCCTCATATTGCTTTTGATTGCTATTGTATAATTCATTTACGGTAATAACACTTCCTCCAATCATCTTTCTTTCCGAAAATGAATAGTTGGGAAGCATCACAGGATTAAAGCCGCTAAATGATGTTGTACTATGAACTAACACTGCGACATGGGGATATATTATCTGAGGTATTTCAATTGTTAACAAGCTCTTTAATTCAGAATCTTCTAATGATTCGTGTGTCTCAACTATTGCACCATAAACTACAGAAATTATAAAAATAGAGTTTCCGTCTTCAAGGACAACCGAGCACTTTAACTTTAAATTTATACAAAAAATATCCGTGTTTACATCAGTCTGTGATTCTACGTCTATATGAGTAGACAGGGTTGATTTCCCTTCGTAATTCATAAAGAAGAACTCTGGAGCCGCCGGACTATTAAAGTCCAATTGCTTAACATACTCTTGTAGAATTGCATATTTGGGCTGAGAATCCATTTTTAGAGCGTTTTTAATTGTTGTTCAACGTATATTTCATCGACATCGATAGTATGACAAGCACTACCCGCCACAGGCAATTTGTAATACAGGCTGTTCAGACATGAGGCAAAAAGAGTCTGCACTCCACGGAATCCCAATCCTCGCCCCGCTGCTTTTCTACATATGAGTCTCAACGCTGTTTCTGTAAACCGAAGTTTGGCATTATATAGATTGCGGGTGTATGATATCTGTCTCGTCAATATTGAATTTTTTGACTCTGTAAGAATCTGGTACATCTCATTCTCACCGAGGGGATTGAGAGTAATAATTTGCCCAAGTCGACCAGTAAACTCTGCCATAAAACCCCATTGTTGCAAATCGTCGGAGGTTATTTGCGAATAAACGTTTTGCTGTTTATCGGGACTAAGAGAAGTATTACAAGTAAAACCAACTCCATAGATCAAGTTTAGTCTTTTCTTAATCATTTTCTCAATTCCTGAAAATGCTCCTGAAAATACAATGAGCATATTGGAAATCGAAAGTTCAATAAATGATTGTTCGCCATTTTTCCCCAATCCGTTATTCAAACGAATATTATTTCTCGGATCGGTAAGATTCATCATAAACCGCATGATGTCATAACCCATATCGTCTGTTTCTTTGCCACAGCCCGTATGAGTAATCTTGTCTATCTCGTCTATGAAAATGATGGCGTTCTCAACTTCCGACCGACCATATTTGCGTACCTTTTCAGCCAGGACATCTTCAAATGATGCGCCCTTCCATCCAGTAGGCGTACATTCAGATGAGTTTATCATGATAAATGGACTGTCACAAATTTCAGAAAACGAATTAAGCGTTTCTGTCTTTCCACTACCTGTGGGTCCACATAGAAGGATTGGTTTTGTCATTGGACAACCAAATCCATACTTCCCCTTCGCATAATGCTGAAAGAAAGGAACGGAAAGCTGCTCTATCGCCGAGTTTTGTCCCTTGATAATTTTTTTTACAGATGAAGCCATTTCTTCAGGAGAAGCAAACTGAGGAGTGCCAAAAACATCAAGATAGTTTACCTGATATTGCTCGGCAATATAATCGAAATCATCTTCCTCAATCCTTCCAAAAGCTTTTGCCCATTCTTGGACTCTATTTTTCATCCGTTTATGCCAATTTTTGTCAGATGACTTTGTTTTCAGCGATTGCAAATGAGGGGCTGTAAAATCCTTTATTTTGGCATAGGTGGTATTGCCTGTTACAAGGGCATTGACAATACGTTGTACATGCGATATAGGTATATCTGCCAGAAATAATCTAGCCAATGCATCAATTACCTCATTCTGAGGCATAGATGATTTGATATTTATGCCGAGAAATTTCATCTTTTCTGAACAGATTTTGACTTCACAAGAAGGGAGCGGAATTACTCCCCTCTTGCGAACCAGTTGTTTTAATAAGGTCTGATTTTCCCATTAAACATTCGGATATCTTCGCCTAACCGGCGGAAATCTTTAACCTTCTTGCGTTCCAGGTGAACCAAAGGTGTCCAACTGCCAAGAATGCGATCGGTGTAAACCTGCCCGTCATAGTTCGGGTGATATGAGAAGGTAGTCCCACGATATGTACTAACGAAACGGTGCATGTCTTGATCGTTTTTGAATTCAATTGTAATCATGTCTGAATTTATTAGTTTACCTCATCATTTTGCCTCAGAGGTTCTGGCATTAAATTTTCAAGACAGTTCAGGTTTTAAATCTTAGGAGGAAGCAGATTATCCCTCCTAAGATAAAGTTATTAGGGACAATTGCTTTACTGGTAGAGTTTATCAGTGTGACCTCCGAATAGTTCACCATCTTCGTGAATATGCTGGAAAGACTTCACATCACTGCGGTCATATCTCGCAGTATAAGTGTCATCAGATTCTTTCTCGATTTCGACGCGACCACTGTATGCAGGATTGTCGTAGGTTTCGTGGCTCTCTTTAAGAGTCTTGGCATTTTCTTCTGTCATACCCTTGATCTCAAATTTGTCGTTGTAGTAACCCATAGTTTTACGTTTAATTTGTTTCTGCCATCTATTATAGGCTTCAGGCTTGGCCTTGTTTTTAGAAGAGAGGAGAATTATGCATCTTATCGAGTGTGCTGATCATAGCAGGATGATACGTATTCGCGCTCATGCTGATAGTCATCCCATGCGCCGGATGATGGGGATGTAGAACTGCTCGATGATGTGTCATCAGAGGATCCGTAGGTGATCTCGGGCTCACCATAAAAGTCACGGCTATTGTCCTCGATTGAGTAATCTTCTGTACGTGAAAACCAAGACATATGTTTAATTTTTAAGGGTTAATGTTTTTGTTTGTTATTTACAATGCAAATTTAGGGATATATCCTCTATAGCCGAAGGGGAAAAAATATTCCCATATTCAATCCTCAAAGAAAAGAAGTGGTATTACGCCATCTATCAGTTTTCCTAGATGACTCCCTATTGATATATAGTATCAGTGAAAGCTCCGAAAAGAGCTAAATCCTTACTAATCTGTTGGAATGACTCCATATCGTAGCGGTCAAATACCGTAGTGAAGATTGTATCTCGCTCTTCCACTATTTCCGCTGTTTCATCCTCATTAATAATCTCGAAAATCTCGATTTTATATTTGTCATAGTAACTCATAGCTGTAATTTGTTAGTCTACTTGATTTTGATTATTTTTGTACTGCAAAATTAAGCCCTTTTCAAGGCCAAAAAAAGTTTTTTGCCCCACGTATTTGTACCCGCTAAAAAAAGTACACAATTTAACCAATTATGAGAGATCCCCATAAAGAATCACGTGTTCTTCGACATTTGCGTATTGCTGACGGCTATCTTAAGTCTGGTAATAAACTCACAAAAGCGGTATTTAGGAATTTAATCGAAAGAGAAGGCGATTTACTGGGTATTACAGAGGAAACTAAAGAAAAATGCAAAAATAAGGATGGCGAAATAATCGAATACCTTTTAGAAGGCTATCGTATAAATTACATTAATAAAGCGTGGACAAAACTTAGGGATAGACTTAAGGAAGAAGCAAAGAAGAAAGGAGATATTGCCAGTATATTGATAATAGAGGATAAACACTATCGTGGATATTCTCAAAGTTTCTCCTATGTTGTAAAAGGATACTCGATTTTATCTCATATTGAGGATAATAAAACCAAGAGGAGATCTGAATTGGAAATAGATTTAGATAAAAGATTGCAAACTATTAATTTGATAGATTTTGATATTAAAGATGTTACCTCTGAATTTTCTAAGCTGATTTTTGGGTCTGATTATCCTGAAATAGAGAAAAAGGCGATTGCTCTTTTGAATAAAAAATTCGTATTTGAACTCGAACAAATTATGAATTTAGAGGAAGCATCCGAAAGCTCTCAAATGGCTATTTTAACTCGCTATCGGAATTTGTTAAATACACGAGACAATATATTAGATTCTAATTATGCATATTGTCTATACAGATATGCCGAATTTATTAAAAAGAATCAAGCATCCATATATAATACGATTAATCCAGATTCAGTCATCGATTGGACTCATGAAATTTGTTATTCGCTAGAGCGTGCTGTACAAATAACAGAACATGACCCTACACAAATCATAAATAATACCCGTTATATATTGGCATATGCAAACTATATCAACTGTAAAAATTTATATAGCGATAATCGATTGTTGAACCTGTATAATAAATTATTAAGTAATTTATTGCAGATTTCCAACAGTTTATTCAAAGCCGATTGCTTGATGACTTGTGCTGATTATTTTGCCACGAGAAATGAACACCTGATTGCATGGGATGCGCTTTCACAGGCCAATGAGGTTCTTTTAGAAATGTCAAATCATGATAATAATGTCCTTGCTAGACTTGTAATAAATCATGATATGATGGCAAGAGTGGCTGAGGCAGTCGGGTACTCAAATCTTATTGTTCTATGCAAATACGAAACTGCTATTAGATATTCTAAAAATCTATCATATGCAGATTTAAAAGCACAGTCCTTAGATTTGAACTCGACGTATAGTAGATATGAATCAAGACTATTAGAATTGAATATGATTGAGCAGGCAAATTCTACCTATATCCAACATCTAAATTTTCTAATCAAATCATACACTGAAATAAACTATAATGACAGGCGTCATTATTACATGAGTTCCTGTTTTTTTGAATGGTCTTGGTTCTTACACTTAAATGATTGTCTGGAAAAATATTTTTGCGAATACAATAAAATGCTAAGTCGGATTGCCGAACTTGGGGTACTTTATTTTGCTGATGACTTTATTGAAGAATTAGAATTACTCCAACTAATTTGGAATTACTCTTATAATTCTAGTCAATATTATGAATCACAAATAGTATACGCCGACACACTTTTTAAACTAGCGGAAAAACAGAGTTATATTTTCTCTTATCATGGAGATTTTACTCATATTATAGAAGCAAATTTCAAAAAAGCGTTGCTAATATATGAGAAATATTCCAGTACAGAAATGCGATGCCTGATAAGTGCTGTAGACACAAAATTTCAAATTGCTGAGTTAAATTCGTTCAGTAGCAATCGAGATCCTGATAAAGTTATTAATGAATACGAATCGTTATTATCATTTCTTGATGAGGTCGGATATGATACTCCTTTTTTTAAGCTTCAATATCTTAAAGTTCTTAATAGTTATATTAGATATTTAATATCGCAGTCTTGCAACTCAAATATAAAATCTTTGATTAGTGAAGCGAGGGGTGCTTATATTAATCTTCTACCCTATATCCGTATTGATTTTAAGGAATGGGATAAGTATAAAATCATTAATTATTTGTTTTCCTCTAATACAACGTGTCATCTTTCTGAAAATGATATCGATTATTTTTATTCTCTTGCTATCCCTGATAATAACTTATGCTATTTTCAAAATTCATGTCTCTACCAATTTACGCAAATATATGAACTTTTAATTTGGTACTATAAAAATGCCTATTTGAAGACCCAAATAGATGACAATCAAGCTGCGGATCTTCTAACACAAGTATTTTATTATATTTTTAATGATGAATTAACTAAAGATATTAGTGACTATAATTTTTTTGAGTTGCTAAAGCATTGTGTTGAAGCGATTCCCAACGAAGCCGAGCAGATAAAACTACGGCAATTTTTGAGAAACTTTTTGATAAAAGAAGTTCAACTCACAGAATATTTACCATATCTTCCTCAAAATATAATAACGAAAAAGTTAGAATCAATAAAATGGAAGGAAGATAGTTCAGATATCATTTACGATTTAGCAGATTTAGCTTTAATTTATAATGATTTAGGCTTGCGGCGTAAAGAGAAATGGGCTTATTTGAAAATTCTAGAGATTATTAATAAATATAACAGTACAAGAGAAAACGTTGAAAAAAACTCTGATACTGAAGATGAACTTGATGCATATATAAATTTGTATCGCATATATTTACAATCGTGTCGATATAAAATTGCCTTAAACTATCTTGATAAAATAATATCGATTTATGAAAATCTGCGCAAAGAGAATAAATCATACCACAAAGTGGTAAAACAATATAAAATTGAAAAATTAGAACTTGAAGACAAGTTATTTGAGGAATAAACAAAAACTCCCGAAGTAGCCAATTGTTTCATTCTGGAGTTTGGTTTAGGGAATATACAAGAACCATATTTCGATCAAGCGACGATTGTATAAGCCTTTATGTCTTTTGCCTTTGTAACGGCAATGGGCGGTGGAAGATGTTGCAGTTGCCGGATTTCAGTTTTTTCAGGACGGTGCTTTTGTTTACGATGCCGGGACCACAGTTGCAGGCAAGCGCGCCGAAGATAACGAAGTCTTTGCCATATCTGGAATACATGACCAGAACTTGCGGAGGTCTTTGCGGAGCAAGGTGTCTGCCTGTGCCTCGGTCACGACCAAGAATTTATGGGCTTCGGAGAAACGAGCGGTGTAGTTGAGGCGGAAGGTATTGCTTTCGAGCAACACGCGGTCGTTGTTGACGGTAATATCATCCGTATCGTAAGGTTAGCATAAAATCCTGACACTCACAAGCTTTAATTGTACCAAGAAGAAAGGTTCTTTATTGGTTAAAGAGTGAATTTCCCCAAAATTCATTAAGCATACAAATAAAATTCGTATCTGTTTCCTATTTGTTTCTTATAAAGCCAAAGTCCCAAGATATATAATTGTATCTATGATAGTTATATGATATTACTAGGGTAATCGCCTAATATACCTTCACGCGAAGGTTGGCGGCTCCGATGCGGATACTGACCGTGCAAGCACTCCTGTTATATAATCAATTCCAACCAAACCATAACCAAAAGCACCAATATTTACATGTCATCACCAAAACAGATGATGGACTTCAAACCCGTCAAATCAGTCGATGCCAATGTCAGCAACGAGCATCAGCGCAACTGGAGCAATGAACTCTTCGAGCGAAAGGCCAAAGACCCCAACCACAACTATGACCGCACCCGAACTGCACTCAACTTTCAGGTCGGGCCCGGTGGAGAGATAACCGCCGTTGACAAATCGCGGCGCATAGGCGACAAGCTCGAGGAGATAATCAAAAACATCTTCGACCGGATGCCAGAGTAACCGCTATCTCCAACCGGGCTGTCATGGCAGTATTCGGCGGCAACCGTGAGCGGATGCGTGAGATGGCTTTCGGTTCTCAGGAGCTGAACGAGTATGAGGAAACAAACGGGCATATTATCCGGCAACCCGAAATCGAGCGATGGGCAAAGGACATCTATGGTTTCGTATGCCGTGAATTCGGAGAGGAAAACGTAGCCTCGTTCATAGTCCATCTTGACGAGACGGGACCACATGCGCATTGTGTGTTCGTGCCGATGACAGCCGACGGACGCCTCTGCTCAAAGGAGATACTCGGAGGTAAGAACAAGATTGAGGCGCGGCAACACATGAGGGACCTGCACACCCGACTTGCCGAAGTGAACCGCAAATACGGTCTTGACCGTGGCGATGACATCCATGAAACCGGCGCACGGCATCGCTCAACTGCTGAATACAACCGCGACCTTCACCGTGAGAACGCCAAGCTCGAAATTCTTATAAGCGATAAGTCCGGGCTGTTGAGCCAACTCGAAGATCAAATCAAGAAGGCTGAAACGCGTGTCAAAGGGTTAACGACCATGATTGCGAATCTCGAAAGACAGGAGGCAGAGCTGAATGACGAGATAGCTCAGTTGGAGACGGACATAGAGAATGGTGCCGGAGATGTTTCCGAATTGCGTTGCCGCATCGCTTCCCTTGAATCCCAGCTTGAATCTACCGGACAGAAGCTCGCCGACAAACGGGATAAACTCAAGCTCGCCGACCGGCAACTCGCCGAGCTTCAGGATGAACTTAACGCTCTCACCGAAAAACGCGATAATGCTCAAAATGATTATTATGAATTGACGAGCAAACATCAGGAGCAGGTGCGTATGAGACTGACTGATGCCGTCTTCGCAAGGATGGTTGTCGATATGCGCTCAGTGATTGAATCCATGCCATCGGAACAGAAAGCAGATTTAGACGGAGAATTCCTGACTGCAATCGCCTAGCAGCCCAACGAGATTTTGAAGTGTGCGATGTATCTGTTCCTCGGCTATCTCAATGGGGCAACCCAATTCGCCCAGACATGCGGAGGCGGTGGCTCCTCATCAGACCTCCCGTGGGGACGCAATCCGGATGAAGACAATCGCCGCTTCGCCTACCGCTGCATGATGCAGGCCCACAAGATGCTGAAACCGTCTCAGCAAAAGCACGGTATCCGTCGCTAATGTTAAAAATATTTCATCGCATACAGCTTAAATCACGCAAAATTCAGCTAATTTTGCAATCAAAACAATAATCTTCGACTCATTATTTTATGCGCACTCGATTCTCCATATTTTCGCTCGTACTGTTGTTGTCAGTATTTCCGATGATAATTTCTTCTTGTTCGTCATCGGCTAAATTGGTCGTTTCAAATGGAGCTAACATATCTAAATACAAGTATGTGAGTTTCGGCAAAGAACAAACCGGAGATAGGGAATTGGATGATGTTATGCTATTAGTCCAAAATGAAATTGCAAATACTAAATTGCAACCAATATCCTTAGCGTATGCTCCTGATGATTATTTAGGTTATACACTTACTCCTCATATAAATGTTAAGTCAGAAAAGTGGGATGGTGGACATACCTACATTACCATAACTTTTTATGACCTTTATACAGACCAAAGCGTTGCCGTTGTTAAAAGTAGTGGTATTGGATTGTCAATATCACAAGACCAAAAATTAGCTTTGGGGGCTATTCGGAAAAAACTACAAACTATTTTCAGCAAAAAAGAATAGTATGGCAAAAATCCTCTCTCAAAATTATAGTTACGCTAATAATTCAAGCGGTGATCTTATAAATGTTTCAACTGCTCAACGTAACGAAAAATATTTTTGTCCTATATGTGGAGAATTAATGAATCCGCATATGGGCAAAGTGCGTAGATGGCATTTCGTTCATAAAAATGCTGGGAATTGTTCTTATGAATCATACCTTCATAAATTAGCGAAAATCAAGATAAGAGAAGCATTTCTTTCTTCCGAGCATTTCCTGCTTTCCTACAATGCTAAGGCATTTTGCTCTTTAGAATGTCCGTTCATTGGTTTTCCAAAATGTGAAGGTGAAAAACCTGTTGTATTCGATTTGCGTAGATATTATGATACCTGCGAGATAGAAGCGACTTACCACCAATACAGAGCAGACTTGCTTTTAACATCATCTACAAATCCCAAGACACCTCCTGTGCTAATTGAAATTATGGTTACTCATAAATGTACAGAGGACAAAATCAAGGATGGCGTTCGTATTATTGAAATACCAATTCAATCAGAAGAACAAATTGACAATATAGTCAGCAACTGTAAGTTAACAGCTGTAAGGGATGAGCATTACAATTATAGCTATTCGAACGATAGAAATATCATTTTATATAACTTTAATAAAGTAGAATCATTTGACCCAATCGGCAGCTTCGATGAGTATGAAGACTGCTTTAGTCGAAAAAACACAATAGTTTTTTGGTTAAATAGCCAAGGACAGTTCCGTTTATTTGATTGCCATTGCTATGAAGTAGGTAAGAAGTTACCGTCCAATGTCCATTATTACATAACCGAGATAGCGACTCCATTCAAAGAGATTTTTCAAGAATTTTCTAAACGTGGTGTAAAAATTCGCAATTGTTTCTTATGCAAATTCAGCAAGCAGGACTCATGGGGAGAAAGGCTATGTGTCCTATATAAGAAACATAATTTGCCACGCAAACCTTCTCCATATTGTGCTCTATCTTGTTCCCATTACAGAGAAGACTTTGGGGTTTCACAAAACATGATTCCGATTGCACAATCCCTATCATCAGAACAGATTAACTGTATGCAAAGCCATAAGTTCTATTATCACATTTGTAAAGATATTCTTTAAATATGAAATATAAACCTATTTGTTCCAAAGAAGAATTTGATGAGTTTATTATCAAATTGAACATCTGGATTTTTTACCAGATGCATTGGATGCTTATGATGGAGACGAAAGTAACAGATGGAATACGGATTGATTTAAACCTCAGTACATTACGAATCTATACAAAATGCAAACATTAGTAACCGCACTAACACTTGCATTGGTAAATTATACTATTACGTTTTCGATTAAGATTGTGAATTATTAAAATGAAACATCTTTATATTATTGGAAATGGATTTGACCTTTTTACAGGTCTCCATACAAGTTATTCGGATTTTAAGCATTGGCTTCAACATAAATATATTTTTGTTTATGAAAATATGAAAGCGGCTTATAATATGGATGGTAAATGGTGGAATGATTTTGAAGTAAATCTCGGAGAACTTGATATCCATCAATATGTTCGCAATTTTACACCTACAGAGAAATCTGCGGAAGAAATCATTAAACAAATTGAAGAACGAAATAATCATCTAAATTCCATAGGTTTACTGACTGACCTACATATAGAGTCTACTTGTGCAAGTCGGCTTCGAGGTCTGCTTGATATTTTACAATACTGTTTTGAACGTTGGGTTGCTGATTGTCAAAGCATGATTACCGACCCCCAATACACTTATATTGAGGAGGATGATTCCTATTTTATCAACTTCAATTATACTGATACTATTGAATGGCTTTATAAGATTCCGGATGATAGGGTATTACATATTCATGGCAGAGCATCTAAACATGATAAATTGATATTTGGTCATAACAAATATATTCATGGAGGCATGCTTGATGGTGTTGATGTGGAACAAACATGTTTGGAACTATCAAAATATCAGAAGAATCCGTATGAGTACATATTTAAGCATAACGAATTGCCTGATATACTTTCAAATGTAGAATTTATTCATGTGTATGGACTATCGCTTTCTCCTGTTGATGAAAACTACTTAGATTGGATAGAGGAAAATACACCTCAAGATTGTAAATGGGAATTCAGCTGGTTCTCTGAACAAGACAAGCAACGAATAGAAAAATTCGTACTTGAACATTGGAGAATTAAAGACCGTTATCAATTGATACAGCTACAACCAATCAATAAAGATGAAATAAATAAAGACCCTCAATAGCATTTTATCTCCTTTCATAGCATAGTTTGCTTGTCCAATTTCTGTGAAACCAAGCTAACTTCTTGATATACAACTCACTTGCACTTCTTCAACGAGGAAGAGTACTAAGTAAGAATTTTAGCACAAGCACCTGATAATCAATGACCAAACAAAAACAATTTGTTTGGCCATTGGTGTTTTATAGCCTCAAATGGCAAAATTTGTTTGGCTAAAATCTGAATATTTGTCCACTCTGTCTCCATGATTTATGAGTATCTGCAACTGTTGTAATTACAGTCGTGACCAACCCGCACGATATAATATCATATGTATAAGGTGGGTTAACATTTCTCTGCCATTGTAGCATGTACGGAAGAGGCTAAAATCTATCCAACTCTAACTACCGAAGTCTTAAAATTAGCTATCTTTGTATCTTATATGCAAAACCAATCATGTAATATCCACTATAATATTTTAGTATTATGACTTATACAATACTTCAACCAATCAAAAGAAGTTTCTTCCTGTTTGTCATTCTAACGATTTCATTTACTGCTGAATTATCGGCACAATCGCCGTCTGTGCCATCCATAAAAGCTCTGCATGAATATGCCGAAAAAAACGGAGTATCGCCCAAAGACTACATATTCAAGTTGTTTGAAAAATCGGATATTGTCGTGTTGGGCGAGCGCGACCATCGTGACTCCATACAGTATAATTTTATTCTCGACTTGTTGTCCGATCCCAGATTTGCCGAGCGAGTAGGACATGTCTATACTGAAGTCGGGGGTATAAATCTGACAGAAGATGTAAACCGGCTATTACAAGGTTCTTACTCCTCCGAAAACGAATTCATGGATAGCCTTTATACCTACTATCGGAAAGGCGAGTGCTTCTATCCGTTATGGGAGAAATACAACCGCATCAAGTTTCTCAAAGGCCTGTATAACATCAACAAGAAAGCCTCCCGTAAGATACATCTGGGTCTGACCGACATAAATTTCTCGTGGGACAGTATTCACACCGTGAATGATTACATGGCTTTCTGGACATCCCTTAACAAGACTAACCGCGACAGCCTCTTGAGTGCCAACTTCGCCTCGATGTACGAACGCCAGCCCCTCGTCAAGGGTGCGCGCAAAGCCCTCGTTATAACCAGTCAGCCCCACTCCATCAGCTATTCAGGCTATTTTAAACCATGGGACCGGGATTATGGAACACAAGGATGGTGGATTAAAAAGACTTTTGGCGAAGAGCGTGTCAAGATAGTTGTTCTAAACTGGTTTGATTGGGTATTATGGAACGGGCAGAACTGCCCGATGACAGGCAACGGTGCGTGGGACGCCGCTTTTGAACGAATGAGATGCCGTCCTTTCGGAATTGACTTTCAGGACAATCCTTACGGAGAAACAAATTACAACGGACCGGCCGGAGGTGGTCCGTCATTTATCAAAGGCCAGAAATGGCAAGATGTTGCCGACGGTCTTATTTATGACGCTCCTCTCTATGACCATGTGGCGGCCATAGGGATAAAGGGTATAATCACAGAAAAATTCGAACCGGAAATCAGGCGTCGCACAGAGATATTCTGGAGAGTGGTTCACCCCGAAGATACTATCGTTCCATTTGATGCTTTTATCAAAGAGTTTAACGTTCCAGTCACTGCTCCAGCTACTTTCAAAAGCAAAGAAGAGATAAAGCGAATGATACAGGCAACTGAAGAACAGCAACAGGATAAATGATTCAAAGTGAAAGTATCCATCCCTTTATGATGGTAATGGAAAGACAGGGCACATTATCTGTGTCTTATATCTTGTCCTCACGAGATGCCTTGACCTACAAATCTTATCAGCCGTTATATTGCCCATGACGACGGTGAATATTATCGCTTAATCCAAGCCATAAGAGACAGGAGCGAGAATAGTGCCGAGGAATGAGAGGCTTGGCTTCTTTTCATGTTGGTTTCCTGTCGGTTACACGATCGGAGTGAAAATAGGCGACGTGCTATGACAACCTTACAAGCTCCGGGATATAGCCCTTGACATCTATAGGACTATCGGTGCCGGGTATTGTGACTGACGCGTCACGATCGGCAAACACCATGGCCACTCTATTGCCCGTATCGTCATCATGCTTAAGCACAACAAGAATTTCGGCATCATCGAGCCTATAACGGTCAAACTCCTGCCGTCCGCGCCACATCGCCGGATTGTCGCGCCGAAACATCATAACCTTTCTGACATAATCGTGAAGACGTCGTTCGCGGTCATCATCAGGCGAAAGGTGCCCGCCGGTACGCGAGGCATTGTCGGGTTGTGCCCCCTCACAGTCTCTTGACAGATCGGCAAACTCATCACCATAATATAACGTCACCGGCCCGGGATATCCGGACAGTATGGCAAAACGGGTCATAAGATTTATCTCATTGTCGCCGTCGTAAAAATTATCGGCCACCCTGACTCCGTCATGATTGGTAAGAAAAAGATTAGGCAGCACATCATCGGGAGCGTATCCTCTTTCCGAAGGTGGCGAATATATCTTAATCACGTCGTCCCATCCGTTATCAAGACCTCCCGAGTCGGCTTCCCCCATAGAGCCGCTTATGAGTTGCTTACCGTCAAAATCAAACGCGCTCTTCAGCCCTCCGTCGCGATACACACGCGAACTTATGCCGCCCGCATCACTCCAGTCCTCACCTACCATATATCCGAGCACTCCCCACTGTTTACCCTGACTTCGGCGGCTGTCGCAAAGATTGCGAACGGCTTCTGAAATTTCGCACCAATAGTTGTGCCCGTCCTGACAAAGCTGATAAGCTTGGTCGAATCGCCATCCGTCTATATCAAACCGGTCAATCCAATAAGTAGCCACTTCCCGGAAATAATCAAGCGATTCGGGATATTTCACATTGCCGGTACCACCGTCTTCGCCACGGTCGCTGTAAGAAGGCGTCGAATCAATGACGAATCCGGAAGGCGAAGGCGACTTAACACCGCCATGATGGCCGAACACCCCGTCAAGAAACACATACAATCCTCTTTCATGAGCCTTATCCACAAGTTCACGAAAATCATCCTCAGTACCGAAGTGCGGATCGATTTTAAAATAGTCATTAGCGAAATATCCTGAAGCTTGTAACTTTTCACCGCCATCGGCTTCGGAACTGTCAAATACAGGAGTAAGCCATATGGCATTGACGCCAAGACCCGCTATATGGTCAAGTGCATCGATGACTCCCCTTAGATTTCCGTTTTTGCATTCGCCTTCAGGTCCCCAGAGTTCATTATATCCGTCAGCACCTTCCTCGCCGTGTAGAAAAGAGCCAACCATCACCTGATAGATTGTCAAAGAACGCCAGTCGCTTTCGGGTTGAAGATTAGTAGATTTCATAATTCGGTAATTTAAAATTCAAGTTATTTTTCGCACAACATCGATATTGAATGACAGAAAAACGGATTATCTGCATTCAAGGTTGAATATGAAATTTCAAATAATTTAAATTTATGTTATTGAACTTACCGATAAAGCGACGTTAATTTTGTCACAACCCAAAAACTTGCACTATCTTTGCTTTGTTAAACAACCGTTATGAAATATACCAGACTTTATATAGCGGCGCTTGTCGCCGCGGGCATGTGGCTGACGTCGTGCAGTCACAATGACGACGGCCCGACCGAACTCGAAGTAGGACGTACGGAAATGAATTTTCCTTCTACCGGGGCCTCACAGACTCTTATCGTGCGCTCAATAACGCAACCGGCGGCCCGTACCGATGCCTCGTGGCTCAAAGCCGGCAATGTGGCCCCTTCGGGCAACGGCAATATAATGTGGGGTGTGCCGCTGACAGCCTCAGCCAATCCCGAAGGCTCACGGACAGCCATTCTTACCATATCGGCCGCCGAAAGCTCCATTGACGTAAAGATAACTCAACAGGGCGGCGCAAACTGATACGACGAAACTACCCGTCAAGCAGACCGGGACGCAGACGCCGTGTACGCATAACCGCCTGCTCGTGGCGCCACTCGTCGATGCGAGCCTGATGGCCCGAGAGCAAAACATCAGGTACGGTCCAGCCATTGTATTCAGCCGGACGTGTGTATATGGGCGGAGCCAGCAGATTGTCCTGAAACGAATCGCTCAACGCGCTCTGCTCGTCGCCTATGGCACCCGGTATCAGCCTTACTATAGCATCGGTAATGACAAGAGCCGGCAGCTCGCCTCCGGTAAGCACATAATCGCCTATGGTGATTTCGCGGGTCACAAGATGCTCGCGTATACGGTAATCGACACCCTTGTAATGGCCGCAGAGTATAATGATATTCTCAAGCATAGACATGCGGTTGGCCATAGGCTGTGTGAGCTGCTCTCCGTCAGGCGATGTAAATATCACCTCGTCATAGTTGCGCTCGCTCTTGAGCCGGCTTATGGCCCGATCCACCGGCTCGATCTGCATCACCATTCCAGCCTCGCCGCCAAAGGGATAGTCATCAACCTTGCGGTGCTTGTTGGTAGTATAGTCGCGCAGATTATGCACTACAATCTCGGCAAGACCTTTATCCTGCGCGCGTTTCAGTATCGAGCATCCGAGCGGCGACTCCAGCATCTCGGGCAGCACTGTAAGTATATCAATTCTCATTGCCGTTGAAAAATCAGTCAAATTAACTATACAAAGATACGTATAAGTCGAGTGCAAAAGCAAATAAATTTGGATTTGCCGAGCGGAAGTATCTAAGACGCAGTCAAAGATACGCATAAGTCGAGTGCAAAAGCAAATAAAAACTGACATTAAATAATTATATAAAAGGTTATTTTGCCGAACAATAAAGCTCCGTATTTGATTTTGATTATGCACTACCAACCTATGTATCGACAGTCTATTTTTATTAAAAATACCTAATACGGAAAAAATTCCGTATTTTGATGTTGAGATTAAAAAAAAGTAGCTAACTTTGCATGTGTTAAATAGGATAGTTACAAGATTCAAGAAAACATAAACAATCAATATACTCAAATTTAATGTCTAACAAAATGAGCAAAATCGATCTTACCCGGTACGGTATCAACGGTACCACCGAAATCATCCACAACCCCTCCTACGAGGAGCTCTTCAAAGAAGAAACTCTTCCTTCACTCGAAGGATATGAAAAAGGTGTAGCTACCGAACTTGACGCCGTAAACGTTATGACCGGCGTATATACCGGTCGTTCGCCCAAAGACAAGTTCATCGTCATGGACAACAACTCGAAAGACACCATCTGGTGGACTACTCCCGAGTATCCCAACGATAACAAACCCGCTTCTGAAGCTACTTGGAAGAGCGTTAAGGAACTTGCCGTAAACGAGCTCTCAAACAAGCGCCTTTTCGTTGTCGACGGTTTCTGCGGAGCCAACAAGGACTCTCGTATGGCCGTTCGCTTTATCATGGAAGTTGCTTGGCAGGCTCACTTCGTGACAAACATGTTTATCCGTCCTACTGCCGAGGAGCTCGCCAACTTCGAACCCGACTTCGTTGTTTACAACGCTTCAAAGGCTAAGGTAGAAAACTATAAGGAACTCGGCCTGAACTCCGAGACCGCTGTTGTGTTCAACATCACCAGCCGTGAGCAGGTTATCCTCAACACTTGGTACGGCGGCGAGATGAAGAAAGGTATGTTCTCAATGATGAACTACTTCCTTCCCCTCAAGGGCATCGCTTCAATGCACTGCTCGGCCAACACCGACCTCAACGGTCAGAACACCGCTATCTTCTTCGGTCTTTCAGGAACAGGCAAGACCACCCTTTCCACCGACCCCAAACGTCTTCTTATCGGAGACGACGAACACGGCTGGGACGACAAGGGCGTGTTTAACTTCGAAGGCGGATGCTATGCCAAGGTCATCAACCTTGACAAGGAGTCAGAGCCCGATATCTATAAGGCTATCCGTCGCGACGCTCTTCTTGAGAACGTGACCGTAGACGGTGAAGGCAAAATCGACTTCGCTGACAAGAGCGTGACTGAAAACACCCGCGTATCTTATCCTATCGACCACATCGATATGATTGTACGTCCTGTTTCAGCCGGTCCCGCTGCCAAGAACGTCATCTTCCTCTCTGCCGATGCATTCGGAGTACTTCCTCCCGTATCGATCCTTACTCCCGAGCAGACCAAGTACTACTTCCTCTCCGGCTTCACCGCCAAGCTCGCAGGTACAGAACGCGGCATCACCGAGCCCACTCCTACATTCTCGGCTTGCTTCGGTCAGGCATTCCTCGAACTCCATCCTACAAAATACGCTGAAGAACTCGTTAAGCGTATGGAGCAGAGCGGCGCAAAGGCTTATCTCGTGAACACCGGCTGGAACGGCACAGGCAAGCGTATCTCTATCCGCGACACCCGCGGCATCATCGACGCTATCCTCAACGGCGCCATCCTTGAGGCTCCGACCAAGAAGCTTCCCATCTTCGACTTCGAGATTCCCACCGAACTCACCGGAGTCGCTACCGACATCCTTGATCCCCGCGACACTTATGCCGACGCCAAGGAATGGGAAGTCAAGGCCAACGACCTTGCTACACGCTTCATCAAGAACTTCAACAAGTACACCACCAACGAAGCCGGCAAGGCACTTGTTGCAGCAGGTCCCCACATCGACTGATAACAATCCTGTCAACTATGATAAAAAACGGGAGGCGATTGCGTCTCCCGTTTTTTTGTATATGTATCCAAATAACATATGCGGTTCTTATCGCATTTTTTGTAATTTTGTAAAAATACAGCACACAAGCTGGTCTTTACTGACTTACCTAATTTTAACAATAAAAATCATGAAGAGATTCATTACATTTGCTTTGCGGTCCGCCTTGCTGCTTTGCCCGGCCTTATGCCATGCGTCCACCGACGCATGCCGCTCACCGAAGGGCACTGCCGTATACGAGGACAACTGGGAGAGTATAGCGGCCAACTATACAGTGCCCGAATGGTACAGAGATGCGAAATTCGGCATCTTTATCCATTGGGGCATTTATTCTGTTCCTGCCTATGGCAACGAGTGGTATTCAAGATACATGTACCAGCAAGGGAGCAACGAATATAACCATCATAAGGAGGTATGGGGCGACCAAGATAAATTCGGCTACAAAGATTTTATACCGATGTTTACCGGAGCCGAATTTGATGCTGAAGAGTGGGCCGAACTGTTTAAAAAGGCCGGCGCGGGATATGTGGTTCCGGTAGCTGAACACCATGACGGATTCGCCATGTATGACAGCGACTTGAACCCGTGGAATGCGGTCAAGATGGGACCTCGGCGCGATGTCATAGGACTTCTCAAGAAAAGTCTGGAAAAACGCGGCATTGTACTTGGTGTGTCGACACACCGGGCCGAAAACGCATGGTTTTTCAACGGCGGCATGAAATATCCCTCCGATGTGCGCGATACCGATTTAACGATCTATGGCCGCAGATATGACGATCAGGCTTATACCGATGATTTCGCAAAAGAATGGCTTGACCACACCAAAGAGCTCGTCGACAAATATCAGCCAAAAATCGTGTACTTTGACTGGACAGTCAACGATTCCGTACTCATGCCCTACTTCAATAAGTTTATGGCATACTACTATAATAACTCCGTAGACTGGAAACAGGGAGTGGTGGTAAATACCAAACAAGGCTATCCTACCGATGTAATGGTATGGGATGTCGAGCGAGGCAAATCAGGCAAAATGATGAAATATCCGTGGCAGACAGACACCTTTGTCGGCACCAAATCATGGGGCTATATAGCAGACGAGGTATACAAGACCCCGGGACAGATAGTCGACGACCTTGTGGATATAGTAAGCAAAAACGGCAACCTGCTGCTGAACATAGGACCCAAACCCGACGGTACGATACCTCAACCGCAGAAAGACATACTGCTATCCATAGGCAAATGGCTTGACGTAAACGGAGAAGCGATATACGGAACACGCTGTTGGAAAAAATTTGGAGAGAGCGTGACCGAGACCCCCACAGGGTCATTCTCCGACAACGTCGAGGTGCCCTACACCGCACAGGATATACGCTTCACCACCAAAGGCAATGATTTTTACGCCATAGCCCTTGAATGGGGCGATGACCACCTTTTGATCGAATCGCTTACTCCTGACGTCATCGCCGACGCCGACATCCTCGACATAAAGATGCTCGGCTCAGAAGAGACCCTCGATTGGGACAAGACATCAGAAGGACTTAAAATATCGTTCCCGAAAAACAGGCCGTGCCAGTACGCCTACACATTTAAAATATCATTTGACAAGCCCGTAGGCGAATCGCTGGAGTCAGAAGCCTCCAACGAGGTCATGAAGCACGGAGCTTGACCATCTGTACCGGACTAAAAGTTTTCTGCCGCATCAGCTCGATAGTCAGCCGGTGCGGCAGTTCTATTTAGAAGATGACGCTTCGAGGGCCAGCAGACGGCTTTTGGCGTCAATGCCGCCGGCATACCCCGTCAGAGAGCCGTCACTTCCTATAATCCTGTGACAAGGTATGAATAGCGAAAGTGCATTGGCACCCACCGCATTGGCCACGGCACGCGTTGCCTCAGGACGCCCTATGATACGGGCCAGCTCACCGTACGACACCACAGCGCCATACGGTATGTACGACAGCCGCGTCCATACCTCTTTCTGAAAATCGGTACCGGCCAACAGCAACGGCACGTCAAGCACCCGGAGTGTACCGTCGAAGTATCCGTCAAGCATGTGTGCTGCATGTATCGTCGCATCTGACGGCCCATACTCCATAACTGCGCCAAGACGTGTCCTCAGCCTGCGGTCTATGATTTCGCGGCCGGACCTCGCCCGCCAGTCGCACAGACACAGCTTTCCGGACAAAGCGCCGAGCAGCAGACTGCCGCACGGCGCTTCATATTCCATAACTTTTATTACCGCCGATGACATCGGTTAAGCCATAGCGGGCCGAAGTGCTTCAGCAAGCGACATTACCGACTCACGCAGAACATGCCGCGGACATCCTACATTAAGACGCATGAAACCGGCTCCCTGCTCGCCAAACATCACTCCGTCATTTAGTGCGAGATGAGCTTTGTTGACAAAAAGGTCAATGAGCTGACTGTGGCTCAGGCCGAGATTGCGGCAGTCAAGCCACACAAGAAAAGAGGCCTCGGGACGTATCATCTTTATCTCCGGAAGCTCCTCGGCAAGCACCTTTTCGACTTCATCAAGATTGCCTTCGATATAGCCGAGCATCTCGTCAAGCCACTCTTCACCGTAATTGTAGGCGGCTATAGTACCGTAAATGGCTACAAATGTGGGCGCATCGAATTCATTTACCTGAAGCCAGCGGAAGAAACCTTCGCGCAGAGCCTCGTCCTTTATCACGCACCATGAGCTGACAAGACCGGCTATATTGAATGTCTTGGACGGAGCGCCGAGAGTGACAGCGACCTTGGCCGCCTCGTCACTGACCGAAGCAAACGGATAATGAGGACGCCCTTCCAGCATAAGGTCGCCGTGTATCTCGTCGCTCACGACAATCACGTTATAACGGAAAGCCAGCGACGCCACCCGCCTGAGTGTGTCCTTATCCCATTGTATGCCTACGGGATTGTGGGGATTGCAGAGTATCATCATACGCGGATGCTCGTCACGGAATATCCGTTCAAGCCCTTCGAGGTCCATCCGATAGCCGTTGTCGACCGGTATCAGGGGGTTGTTGACAAGAGTGCGTCCGTTGCCTTCGATAACCATCTTGAACGGATGATACACCGGCGGCTGTATCACGATCTTGTCATTTTTTTCGGTAAAATAGTTGACTGCATAACCTATACCCTTCACCACTCCGGGTATATATGTCATGTCCTTACGGTCCACCGACCATCCGTGACGGCGCATCAGCCAGTCGGTTATTGACTTCCAATACTCCTCGGGCACCACATTGTACCCGTAGATAGGATGCCGCATTCGGTTTACAAGTATCTCCTGAATTTTTGGAGCCACACAGAAATCCATATCGGCAATCCACATACCCTGCAGGTCGTCACGCCCGAAAAATTCAGTCAATCCGTCGACTTTTATGGCACCGGTGCCATGTCGGTCAATAATACTGTCAAAATCAAAATTTCCCATTGCAAAGTGATATTTTCTGCAAATATACTACATTTAATGTCATCGTCTCAATCTTTTTTGCTAAGTTTGTAATCACGACTTGTCGTAACCCTGAAATCATAACGGAATAGAATGGAAGAACGCAAGCAATACACCCCGGAAGAAGAGGACCGGATAATAGAAGCCGAGTTTCGCGACGTACTTAACGGATATCTGTCAAGCAATCACCGCAAGAAGGTGGAGATTATCGAACGTGCGTTCCGTTTTGCCAAGGAGGCTCATAAAGGCATACGGCGTCGCTCCGGCGAACCTTACATACTTCACCCTATAGCCGTGGCCAAAATCGCCAACCGTGAGATAGGACTCGGATCGACTTCCATATGCGCCGCCCTGCTCCATGACGTGGTGGAAGACACAGAGTACACCGTCGAGGACATAGAGCAGCACTTCGGCAAGAAGATAGCGCAGCTTGTGGCGGGTCTCACCAAGATATCAGGCGGCATATTCGGCGATAAAGCGTCGGCGCAGGCCGAAAACTTCCGCAAGCTTCTGCTCACCATGAGCGAGGACATAAGGGTAGTGCTGCTTAAGATGGCCGACAGGCTGCACAATATGCGCACACTCGGCTCCATGTCGCCCAACAAGCAGTACAAGATAGCCGGCGAGACTCTGTACATCTACGCCCCTCTTGCCCACCGGCTCGGGCTCTTCGCCATAAAAACCGAGCTGGAGGATCTCAGCTTCAAGTACGAGCATCCGGCCGCATACGCAAGAATCACCGAGCAAATCAAGGCCTCAGAAGCCAAACGCGCCTCGGTATACAATGACTTTTCGCAGCCGATAAAGGAAAAACTCATGCAGATGGGCATGAAGTTCGACGCAAAGGCGCGTCTCAAGTCGGTATACTCCATATGGCGCAAGATGGAGGTAAAACACATACCATTTGAAGAGGTATACGATCTTTATGCGATGCGCATAATCTTTGACTGTGACGACCAGTCAAAGGAGAAAGCCATATGCTGGCAGATATATTCGGCCATAACCGACCTCTACAGGCTGCATCCGGAGCGCACCCGCGACTGGATAAGCAATCCTAAAGCCAACGGATATCAGGCTCTTCACCTGACCGTGATGGGACCCGACGGCAACTGGATAGAGGTCCAGATAAGGTCACGGCGCATGGACGAGATAGCCGAACTCGGATTCGCCGCCCATTGGAAGTACAAAATCGGCGAAGGCGACGAAGAGAGCGAGCTCAACGCTTGGCTGTCGACCATAAAGGATATTCTCGACAATCCGGAGCCAAATGCCATAGACTTCCTCGACACATTGAAGCTCAACCTGTTTGCATCGGAGATAGTGGTGTTTACACCCAAAGGCGAACTTCTTACATTGCCCAATAACTCCACCGTTCTCGACGTGGCCTTTGAGTTGCACTCCCAGATAGGACTGCATTGTATAGCCGGCAAAGTCAACCACAAACTCGTGCCGCTAAGCCATAAATTGCACTCCGGCGATCAAGTGGAGGTACTGACATCACAGTCGCAGACCCCCAAAGCGGAGTGGATCAACTTTCTTGCCACTGCCAAAGGCAAGACCCGGCTCCGCGCAGCATTGCGGAAAGAGCAGCAACCCATAATAGAAAAAGGGCGCGAAATATTTGACAACTTCCTGAAAGAAAACAACATCGACGAAAACAACGAGGTTTTCACCAAAATAATAGGAACGATGAAGTTCCGTAACCGCGACGAGCTCTTTACGGCGCTCGGCAGCGGCGAGACCTCGTTTCCGTCCTATCTTGTCAAGATGTTGCGTCCCGAGGGTTCGTCTTCACTATTCTCCAAGATACTGAAACCGCTTAAAGGCAAGAAATCGCCGGCCGTCAAAAAGGAAAACGGGCATCCTCAAGAAACTATAAACATGAAGGAGACCTACATACTTCACGCCGATGCCGACGGGTCAAACTTCATAATATCGGACTGCTGCCAGCCCATACCCGGCGATGATGTCATGGGGTGGGTAAACGATGACGGAAAGGTGGAGCTGCACTCACTCACGTGTCCGCGCGCACAGGCCCTGAAGGCAAGCTACGGCAAGCGCATATTGAATACAGCATGGGCAGCGCAGACAGGAAAATTTCTCGCCAATGTACGCATCGAAGGCATCGACCGCTTCGGCATACTTCAGGAGATCATACAGATGATATCGATGCACCTTGCCATCAATATTAGAAAACTCGACATAGAAGCCGAGAAAGAGGTGTTTCACTGCGACCTGTCGGTCCTTGTCGATGACACCAAATTTGTGACCGACCTATGCTCCAAGCTCAAGCAGATCAAGGGAGTGCAACGGGCAAGCCGCGTCAACTGAACCAATATAGAAAGGGTGTTTAATAATGAACAAAATTTTTTCAAAATACAATATAATAAGGGCGCTCCTGTTTGCAGGGGCCATAACCGTCATTATATGGCTTCTTCCGAAAAAAGACGGACGCTCCTACCATTTTGAAATGGGCAAACCGTGGACATATTCGCTTCTTACGGCACCGAACGACATGCCCATATACCTCGACTCGATAAAATCACGTGCCGTACGCGACAGCATCCAGCGTACATTCATACCCGTCTACGAACGCGACATAAATACCGAGAAGTCGGCGTTGGCCGCCTATGCCACGCGCATCAACTCATCCAAAGACATAGACCTGACTCCTTACGAGCGCAATCTGCTCATAAACTCGCTGCGCGACCTGCTTGAAAACGGCATAGTCAACCAATCGACATATCAGGATGTGAAGTCGGGAAAGCTCGGCGAAGTAAGGTTTATACATGACAATACCGCGATTGTTATACCGACTACCAATTTCATGTCGCCCCGAGCCGCCTACGGACGCCTCGACAGCATCTTCAACGAGCCCCATTTCAGGACCGCCATCGAGATGACGGCCATGTCGCAATTTCTCATACCCAATATAATCCTTGACACCATAGCCACAAAGCGCCTTTATGAAGAAGTGCTTCAGAAGGCCATGGCTCCAATTGGAGTCATACAGCAGGGCGAGCGCATAATAGACAAGGGCGATATAGTCACGCCCGAGCTGTATACGCTGCTGCAGACCTACAACCGCATGACAGCCGGGCGCTCGGCCACACAGGTAGACCGTCACCACTATCCTATACTGGGACAGTTGCTTTATGTCACCGTCATAATGACGTCGCTGTATCTGTTTCTGATATTTTTCCGCCAGCGCACGTTTCATGACAACCGGTCGATAGTGTTCATCATGTCGCTCGTCACGGCATTTGTCATTTTCTCCTACGGTATGGCCGAGACATTCCGCAGCGGCATCTACATGGTACCCTACACCATTGTAGCCATACTTATGGTGGTTTTTTTCGACGGTCGCATGGCATTCTTCGTATATATGACGCAGATAATGCTCTGCACTATCATATCCTCTTTCCCGCTGGAGTTTATCTTCGTCCAGTTCATAGCCGGAGTCACCGCCATAACGTCGCTTAAAGAGCTTAACCGGCGTTCACAGCTTATTAGAGCTGCGGTATACGTATTCATTGCATACTGCATATCATTTATTGCAGTGGAGATAATGCAGACCGGCACACTCGACAAGATAAGCGTGCGCATGTTTGGCTACTTCGGCATAAACGCGGTACTTATATCGTTTACATACGTACTTGTATTCATACTTGAGAAACTTTTCGGTTTTGTGTCGTCAGTCACACTTGTCGAACTCAGCGATGTCAACAATCCTGTACTGCGCGAACTCTCGGAAGAGTGCCCCGGCACATTCCAGCACTCCATGCAGGTCAGCAATCTCGCGTCGGAAGCGGCCCACCGCATAGACGCCAACGTACAGCTTGTACGTACCGGAGCACTGTATCATGACATAGGCAAGATAAACAATCCGGCATTTTTCACCGAGAACCAGCACGGAGTCAATCCTCATGACGCCCTCAACCCCATACAGAGCGCCCGCATAGTCATCAACCATATAACCGACGGACTGAAAAAGGCCGACAAGTACAAACTGCCTGAAGTGATAAAAGACTTCATATCGCAGCACCACGGCGCAGGCAAGGCCAAATACTTCTATAACACATACAGCAACACCCATCCCGATGAAGACGTGGATCCGGCGCCGTTTACATACCCCGGGCCCAATCCGCAGACCAAGGAGACCTCAATACTGATGATGGCCGATGCCGTGGAAGCGGCCTCGCGCTCGCTTAAGGAGTACACGCCCGAAGCCATAACCGCCCTCGTCAACCGCATAATCGACAGTCAGATAGCCGACGGCCTTCATAACGACTCGCCCATATCGTTCCGCGATGTCAAGACGATAAAGGATGCGTTCATCTCAAGGCTGCGCACCATGTATCATGCTCGGGTAAGCTATCCGACTCTTAACAAGGAGAGAAAGGCCGAACCGACCGAGGCCAGTGAAATCGAAGCGAAATCCTAACTTTCATAACACTCTCTCCGTTGTATTAAAAAGACATAATATCACTCAACGAAATGAAGAAAACGATTTTTATACTTTTGGCTTTAATTCTGGTATGCGGAACACTCTCGGCCGAGGCCGCACGCACCGATGCCAAGAAGCTAAAGCCTGAAAAACCCGACATGGAGAAGATAAAAAAGGAGGTAAATGATCCAGCCTCCAAGTATTACTATCCGAAACTGTTCAGGATGTACACGTCAAATGACACATCGATGACGCTCGACCAGTTCAGGCATCTGTATCTCGGCTATGTTTTTCAGGAAGACTACAATCCCTACCGAAGAAGCCGATACAGTTCTAAGGTCGAGGATCTGTACTACCGCGACAAACATACTCAGGCCGAGTGCGACACAATTATAAATTATGCCGAAAACTCACTGAAAGACGACCCGTTTGACCTGCGTCAGATGTCGTTTCTAATATATGCCTACCGCGAGAAGAAGAAAAACAATCTGGCCAACATATGGCAATATAAGCTAAACCATCTGCTTGAAGCGATAGTGTCGACCGGCACGGGGCTTGACGAAGAAAACGCGTGGGTCATAATAAACCCCCAGCACGAATACAACCTGATGAATTTTCAGGACTACATCGTGGAGTCGCACGAGGACCGTCCTCCCCACTACGACTATATAACCGTCAAGCAAACCGACAAGAAGGACCCGAAAGGATTTTATTTTAACGTACTTTACATATTACAGGAGTACTATCGGAAATTTCCGGAGGACCTGAACTGACATATACGGCTGTTATGGTGACAATATTATTCCATTCCACTGTTTTCGGACCGATACATAGCCGGCGTCTCGGCTCTTCACTCGGCATCAATCTTTCGCCGGTTGACGGAAAAGTATGCTCCTTTGATTGTCTGTACTGCGAAGCCGGCTATAACTCTCAGGGGCCCGGCAAGTCGGGACTTCCGAAGCGCGAGTCGGTAAAGACTCTTCTTGAAGAAAAACTTAAAGCCATGGCGCAAGAGGAGGTTCCGCTTGATGTCATAACATTCTCCGGAAACGGCGAACCCACGCTACATCCCGAATTTGACGGCATAGTGGATGACACCATTGCTTTACGCGACAAGTACTACCCGAAAGCAAGAATAAGCGTGCTGTGCAACTCGACACGACTCGACAGCGAAGCAGTGTGCCGCGGTCTGCTTAAGGTCGACAATTGTATCTTGAAACTCGACTCCGCGCTTACTCCCACCATGAGGTTTATAGACCGGCCCGTATCGCCCGCTTTCACCTGCGAGTATCTCATTCAGCAACTGAAAAAGTTTGGCGACCGGTGCATCATACAGACCATGATGCTGCGAGGCAATCATAACGGACAGCATATAGACAACACTACTCCCGAGGAGGTAAATGCACTCATAGAGGCATATAAGGTCATCGGTCCCGCGGAAGTCATGCTATATTCTATTGACCGCCCAACACCTGAAAGCGATCTGCAGAAAGTCGACAAAGAAGAACTCGAGGCTATAGCGGATCTCATCAGAAAAGAGGGCATAAAAGTACAGGTAAGCTGACATGGCTGTTATATATCCGGCACCACTTCGCGACGGCGACGTCATAGCCGTCATATCGCCCGCAAGCATCATTGAGCCCGATTATGTCACGGGAACAGTCGAGGTACTGCGCCGGCATGGCTGGACGCCTGAGGTATCACGCCACGCGCTCGGACGCCACGGGTCCTATAGCGGCAGTGTCGATGAGCGCCTTGCCGACCTCAACGATGCTATATGCGATCCTGCGGTAAGAGCCATACTGTGCAGCCGCGGAGGTTACGGCACCGTTCACCTGCTCGACCGATTCCCCAAAAAAGCGTTTATGTCCGACCCGAAATGGATCATAGGCTTCAGCGATATATCGGCACTTCATGCCATGGCATCGTCAATGAATGTGGCAAGCATACATAGTCCGATGTGCAAGCACCTTGCGGCCGACGGCGGCAACGACTACTGCTCGCAGTCGCTTTTTTCAATACTGCGCGGAGAGCGTCCGGAATATACGACGGCAACACATCCCTACAATAAAACGGGCGAGACCGAAGGTATTGTTGTCGGCGGCAATCTTGCCGTACTCGACGCACTCATATCCACTCCGTACGACATATTTGTCCGCAGTGGCTCAATTCTTTTTATCGAGGATATCGCCGAACCTATATATAAGGTGGAGCGCATGTTGTACCGGCTAAAACTGTCGGGAATATTTGACCGCATCAACGGCTTGTTGGTGGGCCGCTTCACCGAATATAACGCCGACCGCAACTACAAGGACATGTACGACATGATACGGGAGATGACTTCGCCACTGAATATCCCGGTAGCGTTTGACTTCCCTGTAGGACACGTCGATTTCAACCTGCCGCTCATAGAAAGTGCTCCGGCACGTCTGATTGTCGACCGCGACCGGGTCAACCTCACTTACCGACCCACCTGAAAATCCGCCGGTGAATATGGCCGCAGCCTGTCCGCAGAACAATAATGAGTCTGACGCTTGACTCGCGCTCGGTCATGCTAAAATAAATTTGGCAAAGCTTTCGGTTTATTCGTATCTTTGTACCACTTAACCGTAAATCATCGACACAGTGACAGCCACAACACAATCACCCGCCCGACATGCCCGTGTAGACGTTGCCGACGTGCTCCGCGGTCTGTCAGTGCTCGGCATCATACTCCTGCACTCCATCGAGCACTTCAACTTCTACTCGTTTCCCGACACATCGCTACAGCCCGAATGGCTCAACTTCACCGACAAAGCCATATGGGACGGACTCTTCTTCCTGCTCGGAGGAAAAGCCTACGCCATATTTGCCCTCCTGTTCGGCTTCAGTTTCTTCATTCAGGACGACAACCAGCGAATGCGCGGCAACGACTTCCGCCGCCGTTTCTGCTGGCGCCTCATACTGCTCTTCATAATCGGCAACATCAACGCCGTCTTCTTCACCGCCGAGATACTTGTCATGTACTCGCTCATCGGGTTTGTACTTGTGCTCACATGCCGACTGTCGACACGCACTCTACTCGTGCTGTCGGCCCTGTGCATGCTCCAGCCTGTAGCCATATACCACACCATAAGAGCCATCGCCGACAGCGCCTACATAACTCCGTCGCTTCCCACCGGCGACCTCTGGAACGCAGCATTCGCCGTACAGTCGGCAGGCACATTCTGGGATACACTGAAGGTCAACATATGGGAAGGACAGCTCGCAAGCCTCGCTTGGGCTTGGGACAACGCCCGCGTATTCCAGACAGCCGCCCTGTTCATGCTCGGCATGCTCATGGGACGCCAAGGCTGGCTGCTTGAATCACGCCTCAAAAACTGGGCACAAGTGCTCGGCTGGGCGCTCGCGGCCTACTTCCCCCTCACCGGACTCACCACACTGCTGCCCGGCTTCATCGACAACGAAAACATTGTCAGACCTCTATTGCTCATACTCACATCGCTCTCCAAATTCTGCTTCATGCTCGTACTCGTGTCTGGAATACTATACCTGTGGTACCGCACCCGCGCACGCCGCACCTTGGCTCGTATAATACCCTACGGCCGCATGAGCATGACCAACTACGTCACCCAAAGCATCATCGGCTCCTTCATCTACTACAACTGGGGGCTCGGCATGCACGCTCATCTCGGCATCACCGCCAGTTTCCTGCTCGGCATAGCTCTGTTCTGCGCCCAGTACCTCTTCTGCCGATGGTGGATGACACGCCACTCCCACGGACCATTCGAATATGCATGGAAGCGCCTCACTTGGATCTGACGGCTCACTCATACGCTTTTTTCACATACATTAGTACCGCATCCCCTTGCAGGTCACCGCGAAGTTAGCTATCTTTGCAGCAAAGACTCTATGGCTACAGAAGGTACTACACATCATTCACGCGACATCTTGCCCGAACCGACCCTGCATCGGCTACCGTGGTATCTCGCTTACGTCAGCCTGCTAAGGGCTGCCGGCATCGAGTATGTATCGTCGACACAGATAGCAAGGCAGATTAATGTCGATGCCTCAATGATAGCCAAGGATTTATCCTTTCTCAACATAAAGGGCAAAACGCGCATAGGCTACGAAGTGACCTCGCTCGAGCATGTGCTTCAGGACTTTCTCGGCTTCAAAGTGGGCCACAACGCCGTCATAATAGGCGTCGGCAGTCTCGGCAACTCGCTCATTCAAGACTCGGGCCTCACCAACTACGGCCTCAACATTGTGGCCGGCTTCGACATACGCCCCGACCTCGAAGGCACCTCCATATGCGGAGTACCCATCTACAACATTGACGAGCTGCACCGCAGGCTGCCGGCACTCAATGCTTCCATAGGCATAGTCACCGTACCGGTGGAGCGCGCCCAAGAGGTAAGCGACCTCGCTGTAAAGGCCGGCATAAAGGCCCTGTGGAATTTCACTCCTTTCCGCATCACCGCACCCAAAGGTATAGTCATACAGAATACTTCCATTTATTCGCACCTCGCCGTGATGTACAACCGCCTTGGAGCCGGCAACACAAAATAAACCTTCCCCTACTGCCGGATCATGAAAGTAATAGCATTTGACCGTACTCCCGACTCTCCGCTCGACATGCCCCTCGGAGCCGACATCATGCCCGACTCCGCCATCATAAAAGACAGCAAACCGTTTTTCCTGCCGCCGCTGTCCGACAACTGGGACTACTATATCTGCCCCGCATTCCGAGTGTCGCGCCTCGGCAAAAACATAGGCGTACGTTTTGCCCCGCGCTATATCGACGCTGTCACAGCAGCTGTTATCACACGTCCGGTCGACGCCCTCGACCTATGGTCTGACCGATCCGCCGGACTACTCAACATCTACGAAGGCGCCGTCATTATAGGCGACTGGCAATCACTCGACATACTCTCCGCCGACACCCGCATAACCATCGGCGACACCTCAACAGAGGCCGGCAACGCGTTTGAGCAGGCTTGCTCGCTGCTCGCCGCCACAGCCGCCATAGGCACGATAAAAATAGGTGACATAATAATACCATGCCGCCGCCACTTCGCACGCAATCTGCCCCTTGACACACGCCTCAACTGCTCCATAGATTCAACACCTCTTCTCACCCTCAAAATAAAATAGCTCCCGGCCATATCGCTACGGCCGATACACAGCGGCCGACAAAATTTCTGCGAACGCCGATAACACGGTGCCCGCAGAAATATATAGCCTAATTGCTGTAGAAGGATATTTACAGCCTAATCCGTTCACTCTTCCCAGCGGAGCACGGCACCGTTGCGGCGCGCCGGATCGGCACCGGTATAATCCATCGAGTAAGGACTGCCCGTAGTGGGGCTCTTGCCTATGTAGCGGTGATTGCGCATCGACATGAGCATAAACTCCTTGTCAAGATAGTCCTGCCACATGAATTCCTCGGCAAGTTCTATATTATCGGTAAGACGTACATCGCCCGGAAGTCCGAAACCCGACACAAACACATAGCGTCCGTCGGCACACTGAAGCACCACCTTGCCGTTGCCGCGGTCAAGCACTCTGAAACGCGTCTGCGGCGAGTCGTTGTCCTTGGCCGTGTCATAGACAAGTCCGTGCGACATGGCATGCATGGGCAAGCCGGTAGCCACATTTATAATGCGGAAAGTCTTTCCGAAAGGTATGTAGCCGGTGCGGTCGGCCTTGGGCTCCTCGACGGTGAAGTTGTCAAACTCCGCATAACCGCCGTTTTTACCGTTTTTGTTGAATGCAAACAGTGACATGCGTGAGCCTTGGAAAGTAATAAGCTGATAACTGAGCGTCATTTCACGGCCTATCTGATGAAATTCCCGGCCGTCGGTCGAGTAGGAATACCGGCCCTTGTCGTTGTCAAAGTCACCGGTAAAACGAAGCCATATACGGCCGTCGCTAAGCTTGACAGGTACGTCGACGGTGTCATTGTCGACCTGTTCGAAACAGCGCAGTACCGTCTCCTTGCCCTCCTTGACTATACCGGTCCATGAGCAGGGAACATTTATATTGCCGAGACCGCACACGTCGCCATCCTTAAGATGATTGACGTCAAGCTCCACGGTAGTTATCGACACCGGCCCTACAACACGCTGGGTCAATGTATTGCGGGCCCACATCAGCTGCTCGGCAGGCATGGTGCGCAGGCGCAGACGTCCGTTGCGAAGTTCCCACATCTTGTCATCGGGGTTATGGTTCCACTGCCATATGCGCTTAAGCTCACGTCCGTTGAAGTCATCGCTGCGTTCATAGGCTGCGTGGGGCGTCACGGTGTCGCGGGCCGCTGTCGACGGCTTGAGCCATGTGCGTGGAGCACGGCCGAGATTACCCTCAAGACCGATCATAGGCCAGCCGTCCACCCATGTCACGGGCGCCAGCGTGGTAGTGCGTCCGATAGAGTGAAAGTCCATCATAAGAAGCGCCCACCACTCTCCGTCGGGAGTCGACACTATGCCGCCCTGATGTATGTTGGAAGCGGCCGTCTTGTCAGGATCGGCCGGTGCTATGCTTACAGGGTGGCCGTCAGGCATTATACGGCCGCTGATGCGTGTGCCCGGAGCCGCATGATAGCCGAAAGTCTCATCGGCTGTTATGACACATGTCTCATAAGGGCCCCATATATTGTCGGCACGCGAGCATAGAGTGCGGCCGTTGGGTGCATAATCGGTAGATATAAGATAATACCTGCCGTTTATCTTATACATATGGTGGCCCTCGCCTATGGCGCTTCCCTCAGGTATGATTACACGCTCCGTACCCTCGACGGGACCGCTCATGTCGGGCTTCAGTTCCGTACACTTCACCTCGCCGTAACCGTGTATGGCATATATCTTGCCGTCGTCGTCAAATAGCACGCCGAGGTCATATATGCGTCCCTGCATGTTGATATGCTTCCACGGACCCTCTATCTTGTCGCTTATAAAACACTGCAGCCCCTTGCCGTTGACATTGGAGTATATATAGAATTTTCCGTCATTGTAGCGTATGCATGGTGCCCATATGCCCTGACCGTACACCTCTTTGCCGTTTTTAAGCGAAAATGCGTCGTCATCGAAGTCAAACCGGTCGAAGCAGTATGATACATTCTCCCAGTTGACAAGGTCCTTGGAGTGCAGTATGACAAGACCCGGCACCGAGTGCATCGTAGTGCCGGCAAGATAATAATCGTCGCCGACTCTCAGAATGTCGGGATCGGAAAACTCATCATACATCAATGGATTTGTAAAGGTGCCGTTGCCGTTATCGGCAGTCCATGAAAGGCTCTGCGCCGACATACACAGGGCACTGGCGCCCAATACTATACTTAGAACCGTCTTTTTAGCTCCCATAACTTATTACTTTTTATTGTTGACTTTAAAAATAATCATATGACTCACCGTCATTTTTATTCCTTGGGCTTTATAAAGCCGACCGGACGGCGAGGCTTCTCTTTAGGATTGCTCTGAAGCTCTGCAAGCGAGGTATTGATAGCTTCGATCTGAGCCCGGGTATCCTCGTTAATGTCATTATAGTCGGCAAATATCTCCTCAAGGTCCTGCTTTAGCTCCGCGAAATTCCGCTCGAGAACCGACAGCCTATTCAATGGGGAGTTCTCGGCTATCATCTGACGGACAGCTACAAACGCACGCATAATACCACGGTTGATCTCGATGGCAGTCGCACTGCGCAGCACGCTTGACAGCATGGCCACACCAAGTTCGGTAAACGCAAACGGCATATATCGAATACCCCCGTGACTTGAGATGCCAAATTGGCATCTCAAGTGCTCTTCTTTAGTAAGCTCGAACATAAAGTCCTCACCTTCAAAGCGCTCGATATTGCGTCGGACGGCCCTCTTCAGCTGAGCCGTATCGACACCGTACATTTCCGCGAGATCGTAATCAAGCATTACACGCTGACCGCGTATCTCGTAAATCTTGTTATGGATTAACTGTAATTTATTCATGGTTTTGTTTGAAACGTGGAAAAAGACCGCGAGAATACAATGAAGCATCTTGCTGACGCCTGACTTTTATACTTGAACGAAGGGGGGGATGGTTATGACCCGGTTTTAATATGTAGCCCGGAGCGGAATCGAACCGCTATCTAAGGTTTAGGAAACCTCTATTCTATCCGTTGAACTACCGGGCCGTTACATAACCGGTATTAGACACTGCAAAGATAAGCAATTTAATCAATACAAAAAAATGGGAGCGGCCGGAATAGCGCCGCTCCCGGAATTTATATCGTATCGACCGGTACGGCTTATTTCTTGAACTCAACCGCAGCTTTCTCGATGCCGAGGCCGCGTTTGTAGTTCTCGATATAAGCGTTGAAGCCGGCCACTTCCGCTTCGGTAGGCTTGATTTCGGTACCCACATCACCGGCAAACACTTCGCGGTCAAGATAATCGGAAAGCGAAAGCCTGTCAGGATTGTTGACAAGGTACGAAGCCAGCAGAGCCATACCCCATGCACCACCCTCACCGGCAGTGTCCATTACCGATATAGGCGAGTTCAGAGCCGCGGCAAGTATGCGCTGCCCCACACCCTTGGTCTTGAAAAGACCGCCATGACCTGTGATGCGGTCAACCGATATCTTCTCCTCATTGAACAGAATGTCGTTGCCTATCTTGAGAACGGCCACAGAGCCATACAGATGGGCACGCATGAAGTTGGCGAGGTTGAAACGGTCGTTGACAGAGCGGACGAAAAGCGGACGGCCCTCGGCAAGTCCTGTTACGGGCTCACCCGAGAAGTAGTTGTACGCCAGCAGACCGCCCGAGTCGGAATCGCCGTTCAGAGCGTTGTTGTACAACTTGCCGTATATCTCGTTCATATCCACGGGGAGACCAAGTAGTTCGGTGTATTCGCGGAACAGCCCCACCCAAGCGTTCAGGTCGGAGGTGCAATTGTTGCAGTGTACCATAGCCACAAGGCTGCCGTCGGGAGTAGTCACGATGTCGATAGGCTCGTAAGGTTTGCTCAGCTCCTTCTCAAGCACAATCATAGAGAACGACGACGTACCGGCCGATACATTGCCTGTGCGCTGCTTAACGGCGTTGGTGGCCGTCATACCTGTACCGGCATCGCCTTCGGGCGGACATACGGGTATACCGGCTTGCAGGTGGCCCGACGGGTCAAGCAGTCTGGCACCCTCGGCGGTAAGACATCCTGCGTTTTCGCCGGCAAGAAGCACCTTGGGCAGTATATCCTCAAGTTTCCACCCGTAGCCCTTCGGCGCCACGAGAGCGTCAAACTTCTCCACCATAGCGGCGGAGTAATTCTTGGTCTCGGGATCAATGGGCAGCATACCGGAGGCGTCGCCTATGCCAAGCACTTTCTCACCAGTGATCTGCCAGTGGATGTATCCGGCCAGAGTTGTAAGGAAATCGACATCTTTAACATGCTTCTCGTCATCAAGTATAGCCTGATAAAGATGCGATATGCTCCAGCGAAGGGGTATATTGTATACAAACAGTTCCGATAGTTCGGCGGCCGCACGTGCCGTGTTGGTATTGCGCCATGTACGGAAAGGCACGAGTATCTGCTGATTGCTGTCAAAAGCCATGTAGCCGTGCATCATGGCACTGATGCCGATGGCGGCGAGTTTTTCGATCTCCACGCCGTACTGCTCTCTCACATTGTCCTGAAGATTGCGGTAGCAGTCGCGCACACCCTCCCATATAGCTTCTATGCTGTAGGTCCACAAGCCGTCCACAAGCTGGTTTTCCCACTCATGGCTGCCTTGGGCTATCGGCCTATTGTCGGGCGATATGAGCACAGCTTTGATACGGGTAGAGCCAAACTCGATACCGAGTATGGCTTTACCTGTCTCTATTTTGGTTTTTATGTCAAACTCCATAATGACCGTCCATTACTTGTTAAGCATGTAGTACACGTCATTGTAGCGGAGCTCTTTCTTGAACTCCTGTATGGTGGTGTTCTTGTCGATACGCACCATCTCTATGCCGGCCATCTCTGCATAGTCTTCCCAGTATTCGGGAGTCAATGCATAGGAGAAGCATGAATGGTGAGTACCGCCGGCAAGTATCCATGCGCCTGCGCCGATCTCGAAGTTGGGCATCGGTATCCACAGAGCCGAAGCCACGGGGAGTTTGGGCAGCGGTTTGGACTTGATGCACTCTACATCATTCACAATAAGACGGAAACGGTTGCCCATGTCGATGACAGTGGCGGTGATGCCGTTGCCGGGCTTCGAGGTAAACACAAGGCGAGCGGTAAGAGCCTTGCGTATGCCTATGCCGAGGAAGTGAACCTCAAGACGGGGCTGCTCTTCGGCGATAAGCGGGCACACTTCAAGCATATGGGCCTGAAGTATAGAGCTTTGGGCACCGTCAAAATTGAGTGTGTAGTCCTCGAGGAACGAGCATCCGCCCTCAAGACCCTGAGTCATGTACCAGAGCGTGCGGTAGAGAGCGGCCGACTTCCAGTCGCCTTCGGCACCGAAACCGTAACCTTCGGCCATAAGACGCTGCGAGGCGAGGCCGGGTATCTGGTCAAAACCGACAAACTTGGGGTCGTTGATGTCGGCCGTACCGAGGTCGTCGAAGTTGGTGGTAAAGCCTTTAGCTCCCTTGTCCTGAAGACATGCGCGCAGAGTAAGCTCGGCTTTGGCGGCGTTCCATACCGATTTGTACTCTACAGTCGAAGCATCCTTGACGGCATCCTCACACTTGTAAAGCGAGAAGTAAGTGTCCATAAGTTCCTTGACGGCTTCGTCGGTCACACCCTTGCCATACTCCATAAGTTCGCTTACGGGACAGTAGTCCACATGGTAGCCAAGACGCATCTCGGCATCAACCTTGTCACCGTCGGTAACGGCCACATTGTTCATCTGGTCGCCGAAGCGGAGTATGAGCATATCCTGTGAGTCAGCCCAAGCGGCGGCTACACGCGACCATACGGCTATCTTCTCCTGAACGGCTTTATCCTTCCAGTAGCCTACTACAACCTTGCGCTTTACGTTCATGCGGGCGCAGATATGTCCAAACTCCCGGTCACCGTGAGCCGACTGGTTGAGGTTCATGAAGTCCATGTCCATGGTGTCCCAAGGTATCTCGGCGTTGTACTGGGTGTGGAAGTGGAGCAACGGCTTGCGGAGTTGCTGCAGACCGTGAATCCACATCTTGGCCGGAGAGAATGTGTGCATCCAAGTGATGATACCCACACACTTGGCGTCGTTGTTAGCGGCCTTCATCACAGCCTCAACCTCTTTCGACGAGTTGGCTGTACCTTTATATACTACTTTTATAGGAAGATTTCCAGAATTATTAAGTCCGTCAACCATCTCTTTGGAGTGAGCGTCTACCGCAACCACGGCATCGCCGCCATAAAGGAGCTGTGCGCCTGTCACCCACCAAAGTTCAAGATTTTCAAATGCTTTCATAATGTATAGTTTTTAATTGGTTAATGTTGTTATTTTTTCTGTCCGTAATAAGCACCCGGGCCATGCTTGCGGTTAAAGTGCTTCTCGACAAGCAGAGGATTCATGGTCAGATTGGGGTTGACCGTATAGGCTATGCTCGCCATTTTAGCCACCTGCTCCATAACCACTGCGTTGTGTACAGCGTCATGAGCATCTTTGCCCCATGCAAACGGACCGTGATTCTTCACCAGAACACCCGGAGTATGCACGGGATTTATGCCCTCGAAACGCTTGATTATGACATTACCGGTCTCAAGCTCGTATTCGCCCTTGACCTCCTCTTCGGTCATGTCAGCCGTACAGGGTATGGCGTCATGGAAGTAGTCGGCATGGGTCGTGCCTATGTTGGGCAGGTCTATGCCGGCCTGCGCCCATGCGGTGGCATAGGTGGAGTGAGTGTGCACCACACCCCCTATTTCGGGAAATGCCTTGTAAAGGGCAAGATGGGTAGGGGTGTCGGAAGAGGCGCGCAGATCGCCCTCAACCACATGTCCATCAAGGTCTACCACCACCATGTCCTCGGCTTTCATCGTGTCATAGTCGACTCCGCTGGGTTTGATGACCACAAGACCTGTGGCGCGGTCGATACCCGACACATTGCCCCAAGTGAATATAACAAGTCCGTGTTTTACCAAATCAAGATTGGCACGAAACACTTTTTCTTTTAAATCTTCAAGCATGTCAGTTTACATTTTAAATTTAACCGATTGAGCGTACAGCTCCTCATCGAAAGTATAAAGCGAGGCACCGCGGCGCGATGTGACCTTGTCAATCAGGTCAGTACGCTTTATGCACGGATTCTCAAGTATGCGTCGGCGGAAATTGCGTTTGTCGGCAGGCTCGCCCAATATCGTCTCATACAGGTTCTGAAGCTGCGTGAGAGTAAAATACTCGGGAAGCAGTTCAAACGCTATGGGCTCGCACGTAGCCTTGCGGCGCATGGCTTTGATCGCCCGCCGTATCATCAGCGGGTGGTCAAAGCATAACTCAGGAAGATTGTCGACATCAACCCACTGGGCATTGTAGGCCTTCACCCGGTCGATGTATACGTCATCCCATTTTATAAGCGCATAGTAGGCTACCGACACCACTCGCTCGCCGGGATCGCGGTCAAGGTCACCGAACGCCCCTACCTGTTCCATATACACGTTGTCGAGTCCGGTAAGCTGATGAAGCACTCGATAAGCGGCATTGTCGACACTCTCGTCTGACTTTACGAAGCCGCCCATCAGTGACCAAGACCCCAGTGCGGGCTCGAACTTACGGCGCGTCAGCAACAGACACAGGCGCCCTTCACGCAGTGTGAACACCATACAGTCCACGCCGACGAGCATTTTTTCATGAGCCGTATAAAAACCTTGGTCGCGAAACATATTTCTTTAAAAATTATTGGAAGATTACCAGAAATACCAGTAGAACGCAGCTGTGATGACAAGGATAATCACTGTATGCACAATATCCCATGTACCCCAGCTCGCACGGGTGGCCGCACGCTGTTCGGCTGTAGAGGTTCCAAATACAAGACCCTTGATCTTCTCAGGCGACGGTGCCTTGGTGCAGAGCGATACAACGACACCTACGGCAAGACAGAATACGAGCATCCATCCGCAGAAGAAAAGCCAGTTCTCGTCGAAGAATATACGCTGGAACAAACCGGCATCAGGATTGGCTCCCGCTACAATACCTTGACCTGTATAATAGATCTTGGCGCCAAGACGGGTAAGACCGATGATAAGACCCGAAAGGAGAGCCCACATACCGCCGAGAGTCGATGCGCGCTTCCATAAAATACCGATAAGGAAAGCGGCGGCGATACCCGGAGCGAGTACCGACTGTACGTCCTGCAGATAGAGATAGAGCACATCGCCCACCGAACGCATGACGGGTATCCAGAGAATACCGAGAATCACAATGACAACGGTAGCGGCCTGACCGATACGCACGAGTTTCTTGGGATCGGTATTCGGTTTGAGACGCTGATAGAAGTCGATGGTGAAGAGAGCGGCCGACGAGTTAAACAGCGATGCGAGCGAACTCATGAGAGCGGCAAGAATACCGCACACGATAAGACCCTTGACACCGGCGGGGAGAAGCTTGGCTACAAGCGTCGGGAAAGCGGCGTCAGAGTTGGGATTGCCATTGGGAAGCATCGGCAAGAAATCGCCGAGATTCTGATGAAGGGCAAAGGCTATCATGCCCGGAATAAGGAACAGGAACACAGGAAGCAGCTTCAGGTAAGCGCCGAAGATAGTACCGCGACGGGCCTCTTTCTCGTCTTTACCTGAAAGTACACGCTGCACGATGAACTGGTCGGTACACCAGTACCAGAAGCCTATCACGGCAGAGCCGATGAGGGCACCCAGCCACGGATACTGCGCGTCGCGGTTGTCACGGATGAGGTTAACCATAGTGTCGCCGTATTCGTTGACCTTGACGGACGAGCATATACGCATCATTTCATCCCAGCCGCCGAGCTCCTTGAGTCCGAGCACAAGAATTATGAGCGAACCTAACAGCAGGATCGGAGTCTGCAACACCGAAGTATAAAGCACCGACTTCATACCGCCGAATATGGTATAGAGAGCGGTGATGAGCACAAGGCCGATAGCGGCAATCCAGAAAAAGTCGATACCCCAGAGCTCGTCGATGCCGAATACCTGCTGGAACACAAGACCGCCGGCATAAACCGTAACGGCAACTTTTGTAAGCACGTAGCTGATAAGCGAAATAGTGGCAAGGATAGTGCGCGACTGCGGATTGAAACGCTTTTCAAGGAATTCAGGCATGGTATAGACCATACTGCGTGTATAGAAAGGCACGAACACCCAGCCGAGGATAAGGATCATCCAGCCCTGTATCTCCCAGTGGGCCATAGCCATACCGGACGAAGCGCCGGAGCCTGCGAGACCGATAAGGTGCTCAGAACCGATATTGGACGCGAAGATCGACGCACCTATGGCGATCCAAGTAGCGTCTTTACCGCCGAGGAAGTAATCGGCGGCATTATTCTGCTTCTGACGCATTACCCATACGATAATGCCGATCAGGGCTATAAAGAAAAGCCCTATGACAAGCCAGTCAAGAAATTGCATGGTGATTGGTTATTGATGGTTAGTTATTTTTCGATACCGAATTTAAAAATACAACGGCTTGAATACTTTTCGCCCGGAAGCAGTACTACAGAAGGCCATTGGGGTTTGTTGGGGCTGTCGGGATAGTGCTGTGTTTCAAGACAGAGTCCGGCGTGCTGATTGTATACCGCACCTTTTTTGCCGGTTACCGTTCCGTCAAGGAAATTACCCGAGTAGAACTGGATACCCGGTTCGTTGGTATACACACTGAGCGTGACACCGGTTGCGGGTGCAGTCAGTTTTACAACCTCTTGCGAGATATCGCCTGCGGCATTGAGCACCCAGTTGTGGTCAAATCCGTTACCGTTCTTGATCTGCTCGAAGTCAAAGTTCCTGATGTCGGCGCCAACTTCCTTGGCAGCAGTAAAGTCCATCGGGGTGTCTTTTACGGGAAGTATCTCGCCGGTAGTCATGTAGGTGCTGTCGACAGGAGTATATCCGTCGGCGTTTATCACAAGCACATTGTCGGTGATAGCCTTGGACGGATCGCCGTTAAGATTAAAATAAGTGTGATTGGTCATGTTGATTACCGTAGGCTTGTCGGTCACGGCCTCGTAGTCGATGTCGAGGGCATTGTCGGCAGTAAGCGTGTAGGTAACCTGCGCTGTAACTTCGCCGGGGAAGTTGTTGTCACCGTCGGGCGATGTGATCGACAGCACCAATGTGGAGTCATTGGCCTCGTTCACATCATATACCTTGTACTGCCAGCCGGTAGGACCGCCATGAAGAGTGTGTCCGAAGTTATTGGTAGGCAGTTGTATGGTATCGCCCCCGAGAGGCAGACGGCCATGGTCGATGCGGTTGGCATAGCGGCCTATGGCGGCGCCGAAATCGGTCTGGTTGTTTTCGGGGAAATAGGCTTGAACGCTGTCAAGTCCGAGAGTCACGTCGATAAACTTTCCGTCGCGGTCAGGAACGCTTATCGACACTATGCGGCCTCCATAGTTGGTGATGCACACCTCCATGCCTGCTGCATTTTTAAGCACATAAAGGCCGGTGGACTTGCCATCCACTTCAGCCACAAACTTGTTCGGATCAAGGCCCGAATCAGTCAACTCGGGAGCCGCGTTCTTGCTACCGCAAGAAGCCATAAGCATAAGGGCTCCTCCACAAATCAAATTCAACTTCAGTTTAAACATAACTCACTGTGTTCTTGATATAGATTCTTAATGGGTGTAAAAGTAACACTTATTTTGACAGTTGAAAAATTTTTCTATATGTTTTACAACATAATTTAGCATTTACCGATTAGACGTATTAGTCCAATTGGTCCTATTGGACTAATACGCATTATTATATACGCAGTCGGGGCACCCCGCTATGGAGTGCCCCGACTTTATCATTGTGGATGTGGGTTATTATGCTTTCTTGGCTTTGCGACGGCTGTCGGTAAGATAAGCCACCGGAGCTGCCACGTAGATAGTGGCGAGAGTACCGGTGATAACACCGAACAGCATAGCGAATGTGAAGCTGCGTATCGACTCACCGCCGAGGATGAAGATACAGAGCAGCACGAGCAATGTAGAACCGGAAGTCATGATTGTACGACCCAACGTGCTGTTGATCGACTGGTTGATAAGCGTGAAGAAGTCCTGCTTGGGATAAAGCTGTGTATTCTCGCGCACACGGTCAAAGACTACCACAGTATCATTGATCTGATAACCGATCACGGTAAGGATAGCGGCTATAAACGTCTGGTCGATCTCCATCGAGAACGGAAGCACTCCCCAGAAGAGCGAGTAGAAACCGATGATGGTGAATGCCGTAAAGGCCACTGCTGCAAGAGCACCTACCGAGAAAGCCACGTTGTGGAAGCGGAGCAGGATGTAGAGGAACATCGCTATAAGCGACAGGATAACGGCTATATAAGCGTCCTTTTTCATATCGGCCGCGATAGTCGGACCCACTTTCTGCGAGCTCTGTATACCTACATTCTCGTTAGTGGTCGAGAAGTCCTCGAGCGACATGCCGCCGAGTTCATCCTGAAGGCCCTCATAAAGTATCTGTGTGATCTCTTTGTCCACGCCGTCGGTTTCGCCGTCAATCTTATAGTTGGTCGAGATACGCACCTTTGTGTCATTATCGATAGTGATTACCGAAAGCGAAGCGCCCGGGAACATGGGAGCCAGCTTCTGCGCAAGCACGTCGGTCTTCACCGGATGGTCAAACTGCACAATGTAGTTGCGGCCACCGGAGAAGTCGATACCTTGGTTCATACCGCGGGCAAAGAGCGATACAGTCACTACTACCACAAATATGGCGCACACTACAGCCGACAGCTTACGCTGACCGAGGAAGTTGACACGGGTGTTGGTAAACAGGTTCTTGGACAGGCTGGTAGTAAATGTAAGACGCTGGAAAGCCGAAGACTTGCCGAAAGCGATAAACACCAGACGGGTCAGGAACACTGCCGTGAAGAACGAGCATACGATACCGATGATAAGCGTAGTGGCAAAACCCTTGATAGGACCTGTTCCGTAAAGCAACAGGATAACAGCGGTGATGATCGAAGTAAGGTTAGAGTCGAAAATCGCGGAGAAAGCGTTGCTGTAACCGTCGGCGATAGCCTGACGGATATTCTTGCCGGCGCGAAGTTCCTCTTTTGTACGCTCGAAGATAAGCACGTTGGCATCAACCGCCATACCGAGCGCGAGTACGATACCCGCTATACCCGACAGGGTAAGCACGGCTTGGAACGAAGCGAGGATACCCATCGTGAAAAAGAGGTTGCACACAAGACCTATGTTAGCCACGAGGCCCGGTATGAAACCGTAAATAGCCATCATGAAGATCATAAGCAGCACGAGAGCTATGATAAACGACAGGAAGCCGTCGTGTATGGCCTGCTTGCCGAGCGACGGACCGATGACTGTATCGCTTACTATGTCGACCTTGGCGGCCATCTTACCCGATTTGAGCACGTTGGCCAAGTCCTTGGCGTCCTCTACCGAGAAGTTGCCGGTTATCTGCGAGCGGCCGCCCTCGATTACAGAGTTGATGCGGGGATATGAGTACACATGCTCGTCAAGCACGATGGCTACGGGCTTGCCGAGGTTGTTCTGTGTCACACGTGCCCAAGCCTTGGCGCCGTCGCTGTTCATGTTCATCGACACATAGTTGCCCTGAAGGTTGTCGAAGTCGCTCGATGCCGACACTACAACGTCGCCGCCGAGAGCGGGCTTGCCGTTGTTTGACTTCAGCGCTATGAGCGAGTATATCTCGGCCTTGCGGGTAGTGTTGGTCACGGTGTCGGTGTACTGCACTTCCTGCGGTTTTACCTCCCAGCGGAGTTTGAGGTTCGAGGGAAGTATACGGGCTGCGGTCACGCTGCCGAGTATGGAGTCTATGACCTCACGGTGAGCTTGAGTGGCCATACCTACCACGGGAGTGCCCTGATAGCCGCTGCCGTCGAAGTAGCCGAAGAGAGTCGAGGCGGTGCCGGTCGAGTCGCTGCGGAGAGCGGTCTCAAGGGCCATGAGCTGGTTCTGTATCTCGTCAAGAGTGTATACTTCGTAAAATTCGAGGTTAGCCGATGCTTTTAGGAGTTCACGCACACGGTCATGCTCTTTTACGCCCGGAAGCTCGAGAAGTATCTGGCCGTCCTTTTCAAGCTCCTGAATATTGGGAGCCACAACACCGAACTGGTCGATACGGTTGCGCAGTACGTTGGTCGAGCTTGACACCCGGTCCTTAACCTCCTGCTTCACGGTAGCCTCTACCTGCTCGGCCGATTCACCGCGTTTGGCAACATTCTTGAACACTACCGCCATGTCGGCTGCCGGATCGACGCGCTTGTATTCCTTGAAGAAAGCGGCCACATAGTCGCTGGTCTTGCTCTTCTTCACTACCGAGTCGGTAGCGGCGAGCACGCGGTTAAACGTAGAATTGTCGTCGGCATTGGCAATCGAGCGGAGGATGTCGGGTACCGACACCTGCAGGATTACGTTCATACCGCCCTTTAGGTCAAGGCCGAGCCCCACGCCCATCTTCTGAACTTGATTGAACGTATAGCCTAATACAGGGTAAACTTTCTCTTTACCGATTGAGTCGATGTAGTTTTTGTAGGCTTTCTTGTATGCCTCACCGTTGGCGTCACCGTTGGCCACGACCAACGCATGCTGCTCCGCTTTATTCTCGTAACGGCTGGTCACCCATGAAAACGAGAGATAAAACAGACACACGAGCACCAAGAAGATAGCTATCACTCCGGAAATTACGCTTCCGGTCGTACCTTTGCTTTGCATGTGTTGTTAGTTGATGATATTAAGTTATTATGTTAATTTATTCATAAGAATTTCAGGGTGCAAATATAATTCTTTTTTCCGTCATTACCACAACAGATTGTCGATAAATTAGCCTTATCGTGGGTATTTAAGCGTGTTTTTCAATACAAAAGGGCTATATTGTCGACCCACAAGGTCATTCCGGGAGTACCTTCATAGGCCACGCCGCAGCCCGACGAGGCCATGACCAGCATATGGGTGGGAGTGGCGTCGGCGCTGTCCCAGCCCACTTCTCGTACAGGCACCATCTTGCCTCGGCTGTTGCGGGCATAATAGCTGCGGTCGGCCGGTATAAGACCCATGTAATCCTTGTACTCGGGATGCGACGATATGTCGCCGTAATATACCGGCAGTTCGTGACCGTGACGCCAGCCACACGACGAGCCGTAGCGTTCGCGGCCGGTGCCAACACGCTTGGCGTAGATATTGCCTTCGGAGTCCTCCCAGCGGCGCTGCAGAAGTATGTATACCTCAGCATTGTCGGACCCCTCGAGCTGCTTGGACGAAGTGCCGGTGGCACGCATTCGCCGCGCACCTTCGGGTATCTCGACTTTATAATCGTAGCGCAACGCTTTCGGCCGCCGGCTAAAGGGCACTCCCATCTCCATCTTGGAATAGGGATTGGATGCGTTGCGTATCGGCTCTATATTGTAACCGAGATATATCGACCCGGCCACAAGCACTTTCAGATTGACAAGGCCCAGCACCTGCACTTTCTCTATTATTGTCGTCATCATGCAGCACCGGCCCCCTGAAGGATTTTTGTCCGGAAACACGGCATTGCTCCCCTTCACCACGCCCATCACATTGGCCATGACGTTTGACGTGGCCCACGGCGAGCCCCCTTTGTTGCTGTAGGGCTTGGAGTTGTCCATTACCTCCTCGGGCCCTATTTCGTAGACCTGCTTCACCTTGCCGCCGAGCACTCTTGACTCATGGATATTGCGCGTGATCCAATTCTCGAAGTCGCCGTACTTTATCAGCTCGACCGTCTGTGCGACGCCAAAAGAAGCCGCTGACATAATACACAGTATCATCAATATCCTTCTCATAACACGAGCATGAAGTCAATGCCAAGCCTTGCCGCAGTGGAGCCTCGCCAATTCACAGTTCATCTGTATATCAGCGCAGTAGCCATAGCCGCTATACCTTCGCCGCGGCCGGTGAAGCCGAGCCGTTCGGTAGTCGTAGCCTTAACCGACACAGCCGACACGTCGACCTCCAAGTCGGCCGCTATGCGCTCTGTCATGACCGGTATGTAGTCAAGCAGTTTTGGTGCCTGCGCCATTATTGTAAGGTCCACATTGCCCACCTTATAACCCGCCTCGGCGAGCAGCTCCCTTACCCGGCGCAGCAACACACGCGAGTCAGCGCCGCGGTAAGCCTCGTCGGTGTCGGGAAAGTGGTAGCCTATGTCGCGCATGGCCGCCGCTCCGAGCAGCGCGTCGCTAAGCGCATGCAGCGCCACGTCGGCATCGCTGTGCCCCAGCAACCCCATATGATAAGGCACCTTGACCCCGCCGAGCCACAGCTCGCGCTCCTCGACAAGACGGTGCACGTCAAATCCGTTTCCTACCCTTATATCCATAATCCTTCTTTTTTTATTTTCAGCAATTTTAGCAAATATAAGGCATCGGCGGGTCATAACCAAATAAAATTTGGCCTTTTACCATATAATATGTTGCGACGCACGGAGTTACCGGCTGAAGAGTGTTTTCAGTCCGTCCATGTCAAATGTCAGGGTGAAGCGAAGTGTCTGGTCGAGAGGCGAAGTCTGCTGCGAGGCTATCATGTAGGCCGCGTCAAGACTGAGCACATTGAGCGCAAAGCCCGCGCCCATGGCGAAGTACTTGCGCCCCCCCTTGAACTCGTTTTCGTAGTAGTAACCCGCACGCAGAAAAAACTGCCGGTTGTAACTGTATTCGGCTCCTACCGACCACATTATCTCGCGCAATTCCTCCTTGAAGCCCCCCGGGGCGTCGGAAAACGACTTGAATATGCCCGTTATCGACGACATATTTTCCCAGTCGGCCTCGGCATCAAGATACTCCTCCTCGCTGCCATAGTCTTTAAGCCGGGGCTTGGCCGGCACAAGCAGTTTGTTCAGGTCAAGCGACAGAGCCAGATTATGGTAGTCGGCCAGCGGAAACGTGAACGTCGTGCCTATGCGCAGATTAGCCGGCAGAAAGGCCGGGTCTTCGCCGTCATTATAGCTCACCTTCGACCCTATGTTGGACAGGTTCCAGCCAAGCGACCACTGACACTCATTGCGTCCTATCACAGGATACGTCGTATAGTAGCCGGCCACATCGACCGAAAAAGCCGAGGCACCCGTCTGCTGGTCGCCGGCGTATGAGGTAGAGAAGCCGAGGTCGGAATAAATATAGCGCAATACCACTCCCATCGAATACTTCTCCGACAACTTGCGGGAGTACCCTACATCGACCGACAGTTCATAAGGGGTAAGGCTCCGGCCGCCGTACACGTCGCCCGACGTGTCGATCTCTCCGAGCGAAAAGTATCGTAGCGAAGCGCTCAAAGCCTGATTGTCGTCGCGCCCTACCTTCCAGTAGCCGGCTACATTGGCCAGAAATATGTCATTGACAATCTTGCGAAGCCATGGAGTATAGCTCAGCGACACAGCGGCATTGCTGTATGCAAACGCGTACTTAGACGGATTCCAGAACTGCGAATTGGCATCAGGCTCCGTAGCCGCGCCTATGTCGCCCATCGATGCACCGCGGGCGTCGGGAGCTATGGACAGCGACGTCACACCCGTCTGTATCGGATTGAAGTCATCCTTGCTCTGCCCGTAACACGTCATGTGGGCTGCCGCCGCAACCAGCAACGCTCCTATAGCACTATTTGTAAAACGATACATCTCCTTACGTAATAACGTTATGTTAATATAACCCGTTTACCCTCGTTTTATTGCCCGGCTCCCAAAAAACTTCACCGATTATTTGATCCATTGGACAAATTGATCTTATTGATTCACAAAAAGGGGAGAGCCACATGCTCTCCCCGCGATTAACATTAAACAGGACCGATTTTTAAGGCTTATGAGTTTATTTTAGATTTTCAACGGTTTGGCACAACCGTTTGAGGAATAAACATTTAACGGAGTATTTGAGAAACAGCGGTAACGAGTTGGAAACCGTGCGATTTTCAGCGATTTGCGGTGCTATGCTGTCAAATAACTCATTTCTTTTGCAAAGGTGGAAAAGCCACTCTACTTTGACCCTTTTGGCCAAACAGAATTCACCCCTTTGGCCATAATATGATTGACCCTTTTGGCCCAAATAACATTAACCGCTTAACACAAGAGTTATTAGAGATTTTTTGT